>NZ_JBITBX010000009.1:0-204543 GCF_044452725.1 Actinoplanes sp. NPDC051859
CACAACCACACTCCGAAAAGCATGGCCGGGGTATAACTAATTGGCACTGGCTTATCAAGCACCCTGTTGAGTTCTCAAAGAACAACCACACACCGGTAAACCCGCCGCCTTAGCTGGCGGCTTGCCCCCGGGGCACTCGTTCAACTTTACTAGGTCTTCCTGGCCCTGTCAACCGGTATCTCCCGGTTCGTGCCGTTCGTTCCTAGCGCACCCTTCGTTCCGGGCCCGGGGCGAGCTACACAAGGCAGCACCGCTACGATCCCGAAGTTCGAAGGATTTGGCAGGACGGCCGGTAGCTGATCTCCCTGGCTTCCCAGTTCGCTCTGCTTGCCTCGCCCGTTTCCCTGCCGGCTCCCAAAACATTACCCGGTCGTTCCCAGGGCGCCAAATCGGCCCCCCGTGTTCCAGCGCACACCGCGCTGACCAGGGAAAACAGGGCAGCGCACCGACGTGGCCCCGCTTCAGGCCGGATGAACGACGGTGGTTCAGGGCGTGGCGACGGACAGCACACCGTCTCGGACGCGGGTGCGCAGAGTGGGCTGATCCCCTGCTGCCGGGCCGTGCTGCGCGACGCCATCAGTTAGGCGGAACGTGCTCCCGTGCCATGGACAGACCACGCACGCCTCGGCTCCTGAACCGACGACCTCGCCCTCCCCCAAGGGCCCACCCTGGTGTCCACACTGCTCCACCATCGCGGTTACGTCATTGCCGACGCGGTACAGGAGGACCCGGACGCCGTCGATCGTGCGTACCGTCGGACGGTTTTCGGGAAGCTCGGCGATGTCACCGACCTCGGCCCAGTCCGCGGGCAAGCGCAGCTTGTCCGGCGAGGCCACGTTCATGCCGGCACCCTGTTCGAAAGACAGATGACCGCCCAGGTAGGCGCCGCTGCCGGCGACGGACAGTCCCGCGTACGCGAGGAGCCGTCCCCAACCCTGCCGGCCGGTGAAACGCGCGGCGAGGGATCCGACGTAGAGGCTGAGCGCGACGGCGTTGGCCGCGGCGTGGACCAGGCCCACCCGGCGTTGGTCACGCGAGAGGGAGGACCAGTCGACCCAGCCTGCCGCGGCGGCTGGCGCTGCGGAAGCCACGCCGACACAGATCAGGGTCGTGGCGGCCTTCCGCTGGCCGGGCAACGCGTCGAGCACCCCGGCACTGAGGAAGGCGCCTACGGGGAGCTGGACGAGGACGGGATGCAGCGGATGACCGAGCCAGGTGCCATGCAGGACGTCCCGAAGGCGCTCAGGCCGCGCCACGGCTTGCACCTTCTCCTGGAGACGGTCGCTCACCGAGTCCAGCGCGGTGAACTTCTCGAGCCGAGAAACCAGCTGCCGCAACATGTCGCTCGGTGTACCCCGACCGAGCAGGTTCATGCCGCATGACGGCCGCGGCATTCGGGTACGTAAGGGACTCCCGAGATTGGAGGGACCCATGGTTACGACGCCGGTGGATCGGCTCCGCCCGGGTGATCATGCGTGCCTGACCTATACCGACCAGGACGAACGGCTCGACATCCTGGCCGCCTTTGTCTCGGCTGGGCGGGACCGCGGCGATCGGGTCATGTGCTTCACCGATGCGGTGAGCGCCGACGATCTCCGCGCCGACCTGGTGCAACGGGGCCTTGCCGCCGGCTCGGACGTGAGCGTGCAACCCAGCGACCGGCTCTGGGACGACGGCGCTGTCGAGGCGCCCACCGCTGCCGCGATGGTCGAGTTGCTAGCTCGGGAACTGCAGCGGGCCCGTGCTGACGGCTACCACGGTCTGCGGATCACGGCGGACATGTGTTGGGCGGCTCGCCCGCAGGCGAACGCGGAGCAGCTGCTGGTTTTCGAGTCGGAAGTGGGCAAGCTGTTCGCCGATGGGCGACTCACGGCGATCTGCGAGTACGACCGGGAGAGCTTCGACCCGGTGACGCTGGGCTACGCCGCGCGGGTGCATCGCCGTACCGTCGCGGCCACGGTCTACCACGAGGACCCCGTGCTGCGAATCTGCCGCCAGCACGTGCCGCCGGGGGTACGGGTGGCCGGCGAGCTCGACTACACCCGGGCGGGTGTGCTCAGCGACGCGCTGGCCGAGGCGGTACGACTGGATCAGGACGTTCATGTGAACCTGAACCAGCTCCGGTTCCTCGACGCGGGCGCCGCCACGGTGATCCTGCGGACGGCGGCGAATCTGCCCAGCGGCCGCCGCATGGTGGTGGTGTGCGCCGAACCGGTCGAGCGGACCCTGACGGTCGCCGGCGCCGCAGACGTCCCCGGCCTGCGGATGCTGGTGCGCGACCGTGAACGGTGACCCGACCGGCGCAGCACCGGTCCACGACAGCCCGGAACCCGACCCGGCGGGGCACCTCCTCGACCAGCCGTTCACCGAGAGCAGCCTGTACGGCGTGCGTGCCGCTGTGGCCGCGCACCTCGCGGACCGAGACACCGTCGACATCGTGGTGCTGCTCGCCCATGAGCTCGCCAGCAATGCGGTGCGGCACGGCGGCGGGTCGGGGCGGCTCCGCTTGTGGGTTACCGGCGGCGCCGTGTATTGCCAGGTCGTCGATCGTGGGCCGGGCATTGCCGACCCGGCCGGCGCCGGGTTACGCATGCCGCTGCCGTCCCGGCCGGGCGGCCGCGGCCTGTGGATCATCCGCCGGCTGGCCGACCTGCACATCTCGACCAGCCGAGCGGGTTCGACCGTCACGGCCGTCGTCGCTTTGCACCCCACGCCGCCAACCGGCTCCTAAAGCTGGCGCAGCGCGTCCCCGATCGCCCGGTGGAACGTGGGATAGGCCCAGATGGTCGCTTGCAACTCGGTGATCGGCACTGCCGCCTTGACCGCGACCGACAGGGCACCCAACACCTCACCGCCGCTCGGACCCGCGCTGGTGGCACCGACGAGGACGCCGCGGGAGCGGTCAGCAATCACCTTGATGAAGCCGGCGTTGCCCGGGCCGTGAATGAAACCGCGGGAGGACGCCGGCAGGCTCGCGTAGCCGGTTCCCACGTCGACGCCGGCCTCGCGGGCCTGTTTCTCGGTCAGGCCGACCGCGCCGATCTCCGGGTCGGTGAAGGTCACCCGCGGTCTCGCGTGGAAGTCAGCCGGCGGACCGCCCTGGCCGAGGATGTCGCGCACGGCGACGTCGGCCTCATACATCGCGAGGTGAGTGAAGGCGCCGTTGCCGGTGACGTCACCGACGGCCCAGATCTGGTCGCCGGCGCGCATCCACTCGTCGGTGGTCAGGAAGCGGGCGGAGGGGTCGATGCCCACGGAGTCCAGGCCGAGGCCGTCGAGGCGAGCGGCCCGGCCGGTGGCGACGAGCAGCCGTTCCCCGGTGACCGTGGAGCCGTCGGACAGCGTGACAGTGAAGAGGTCGCCGGAGTGTTCGACGTGCTGGGCGCGTACGCCAGGGTGGATCTTGATGTTGTCTTCAGCGAGGGCGGCGGCCACCGTTTCGGAGCTTTCCGGCTCTTCCATGGCGAGGACGCGGTCGCTGCCTTCAATGATCGTCACGGCCACGCCGAAGCGGGCCAGTGCCTGCGACAGCTCGAGGCCGATTGCACCGCCGCCCAGGACGACAAGGGAGGCGGGGAGCGTTTCCGTCTCGACTGCCTCCCGATTTGTCCAGAACGGGGTGCCGGCCAGGCCGTCGATCGGCGGGACCACGGCCGCCGTGCCGGTGGCGATAACCAGCGCCCGGCTGGCGAGGAACGTCTGCTCGCCGACCTGGACCCGGCCGGGACCGGTGAGCGTCGCCCGGCCGCGAACGAATCGCCCACCTTTGCCGGTGAACCGGTCGACGGCGACCTTGTCGTCCCAGGAGTCGGTCGCTTCCTGCCGGATGCGGCGCGCGATCGGCGCCCAGTCAGGCTGGACCTGCGCGGTGCCGGCCAGGCCGGCGACCCGCCGCGCCTCGGCTAGCGCGTTGCTGCCGCGGATCATCATCTTCGTCGGGATGCATCCCCAGTAGGGACACTCACCGCCCACCAGCGTGTGTTCGATCCCGACCACCGTCAGCCCGGCCTCGGCGAGCCGGCCGGCGGCTTCTTCGCCGCCGACGCCGAGACCGATCACGACCACGTCGACCTGCTCTGCATCACCCATGCCGCCAGCTTTCCACCAATTCCGCATGCGGTGCGCGTCGTGTCTGCAGACCTGTGGATAGCCGGACGCGGCGATCGGCTCGGTGGATTCGCTCAACTAGCCCCGGTGACGTCCGATTCTGAACCCTCGCGGAAGAGGAATTACCGAGTAGGGGGCGGTTGTGAGGGGGCGATGGCAGACCGGGCTGGTGTCTGCCATCCTCATGGCCGCCGCCTTGGCGCTGCCCGCGGCTTCGTCCGCGGGCGGCGCCGGGCTCACTCCCGCACCGGCCGGCACCCGGGCCATGTGGCTCTGGGGTGATCAACCGGCTGCCGAGGTCGTGGAGTGGGCGAAACAGCGCAAGGTCTCGGAGATCTTCGTCCACGTCATGCCGGACGTGTTGACCAACGGCGACCTCGAACGGCTCCAGGAAATGAAGGCGCGAGCCGTTCCCCTGAAGATCAAGCTCCGGGCGCTCGGCGGCGATCCCGCCTGGCTGACCGACCCCGCCGCCGCACTCGCCTGGCAGCGGGCCGTCGTCACCACGGGCGTCTTCTCCGGAATTCACCTCGATGTCGAGCCCTACGTGACACCGGGCTGGACGACGAACCTGACCGGCACCCAGACCGCGTTCCTCAAGCTGCTGGACAAGCTCCGCACCGGCAGCACGCTGCCGCTCGAGGCGGACGTGCCGTTCTGGTACGGCGAGTACAAGTACGGCCGTGCCAACTTCGCCGACGAGGTGCTGCGGCGAGTCAACGCGGTGACGGTCATGAGCTATCGCGACTTTGCGACCGGCCCGAACTCCATGACCGCGGTCAGCCAGGACTGGCTCGCGCGGGGCAAGGCCGCCGGGAAGCGCGTGCGCCTCGGTGCCGAGACGGAGGCTCTGCCGGACTGCGGGCACTGCACCTTCGCCGAGGAAAGCGCGACTCGTATGCACCAGGAATTGACCAAGGTCGACGCGGCCATGCGGTCCTCGGCAGCCTTCGCCGGGATCGCGGTGCACCGCTACGGCACGTGGCGGGCGTTGCGCCCCTGAGGGCCAGGTTTCCGGCCCGGAGGCCGCGGGCAGGTTGTCGCGGGTCCTGCCGGCCTTCAACGGACGAACGCAACAGGCCGGCAGGGCCCGCTTTCCGCTCGGCACGCCGAACGGAAACTCACGGCCGTAGCCAGACCGCTTCGTCGCGATGCGACTCCAGCGGTCCGGGATAGTCCAGGCCTGCCCGCACCGTATCCGGCAGGCGCCAGGGTTGATGTACGGCCTTTCCCGAGACCGAGGACAGCTCCGGTACGTAGCGACGAACGTACA
The DNA here is from genome assembly GCF_044452725.1 of Actinoplanes sp. NPDC051859. Taxonomy (NCBI): domain Bacteria; kingdom Bacillati; phylum Actinomycetota; class Actinomycetes; order Micromonosporales; family Micromonosporaceae; genus Actinoplanes; species Actinoplanes sp. NPDC051859. The sequence goes on from NZ_JBITBX010000009.1 coordinate 5,381, forward strand.
CTCCGTCGGGGTCGAAGCGCTCGGCCTGTCGGATGGGATTGAATCGCCGGTAGGGCTTGGTGTCGTTGCCGGTGCCCGCCACCCACTGCCAGTTGCCCGAGTTGTTGGCGACGTCGCCATCGTTCAGCCAGCGGAAGAACCACTGGACGCCTTCGCGCCAGTCGAGCCCGAGGTGCTTGGTCAGGAACGCCGCGGTGATCAGCCGGGCACGGTTGTGCATGAAGCCCTCGGCCTGCAGCTGCCGCATGCCGGCGTCAACGATCGGCACGCCGGTGCTCCCGTCCTGCCAGTGCTGCAACGCGTCCTGATCGGTGCGCCACTCACTGTCGCCGGACTTGCGGTAAGCCTTGGTCGAGATCTTCGGAAACGCCTGCGTGACCTGGTAGTAGAAGTCGCGCCAGCCGAGCTGGCGGACGAAGGCGGCAGGTCCGGCACCGTCGTGACCGCGCGCCGCGTTCGCCACCGCCAAGGGCGAAAGACAACCAAATCGAAGGTACGCGCTCAGCCGCGAAGTGCTGTCCGCCGCCATGTCGTCGTGCAGCTCGTCATAGGGACCGATGTGCCGCAGCCAGGTCTTCAGCCGTCGCTGGCCCTCGCTCTCGCCGCCGTCCAGCGCGTCCGGGGACTCTCCTCGCGGCAGCGCAGGCAACCGACCGGTACTCAGCCCGTCCGGGATGGTGATTTTGCGTGGTGTCGTCGCCTCGTCCCGCCACTTCGCCGATTCCCAAGCGCGGTAGTAGGGCGAGAAGACCTTGTAGTGACCGCCTCCGCCGGACGGTCGCACCTCCCCGGGTGGAACGACCGTCGTCCCCGGAAAGAGCCGCAGCGAAAGGCGATGCCGGTCGCATTCCTGTGCCAGGCGACGCTCCCGGCGGCGGGCGTACCCGCTGACGTCCTGGGTGAGAGCAATGCCGTCCGCCTGCACCTCGCCGGCGAGCTTCATGGTCTCGGCCACCGGCTCGCCCGTGCGAATGACCAGGTCGGCACCGCGTTTGCGCAGGCTTTCCCGGAGGTCGGCGAGGCTCTGGTGCAGGAAACGGGACCGGTTAGGCGAGAGCTCACCCAACGTCGGGTCAAGAACGAAGAGCGGCACTACACGTTCCGCATTGGCGCAGGCGGCTGCGAGTGCCGGGTTGTCGTGCACCCGCAGGTCGCGGGTGAAGAGCACGATGAGCGTACGCATATCAGGCACGCACCAGAGCCGGCACCGGGCTGCCCGGCCGGGTCAGCAGGGACCGCATCGCCACGCGCGCACGCTCCCGGCCGGCCACTGTGGCCCGGCGGGCAAACACGTCGTAGTCCGCGGCGACCACTTCGTCGAGAATGCCGGCATAGAGCTGATAGGCAGTGCGCATGCACGCCTGCGACCCCGGCAGCAACAGCGGAATTCCGGGGGCCGCCGCGGCGTAGTGCTCGTCGGCGCGGTCCACCTCCGCCTTGATCAGTGCCTTGATAGCCGGGGTGGCGCGGCCCGCGGCCCGGGCGGCCAGGAGGTCGGCCCGGGTGATGCCGAACTCGGCCAGGTGCGCATCCGGTAAGTAGGTGCGGCCACGATCCAGGTCTTCGCCGACGTCCCGGATGAAGTTGGTCAATTGGAAGGCTAGGCCGAGCTGCCGGGCCGGCTCACGCGCGGCGGCCGGATCGGTCGCGCCGAGGATCGGCAACATCATGGTGCCGATGACCGCGGCCGAGCCCTCCATGTACGCGAGAAGATCGTCGTAGGTGGCGTAAGAGGTGACCGTCAGGTCCATCGCCATGCTGCGCAGGAACGCGTCGAAGTCATCGATGCTGAGGCCGAAGACGGCGATGGTGTGCAGCACCGCCGGAAGCAAGGGGTCGTCGACGGGCCCGCCGCGGAGGCCGGCAACGAAGTCGTCCGTCCACTCCCGCAGCCGGGCCGCGCGTTCGGCCGGCGGCAGATCCTCGGTGCGATCGACGATCTCGTCGGCATACCGGGTAAATCCGTAGAGCGCGTGGACATGGCGACGCTTCCACGCGGGTAACAGCCGAGTGGCCAGGTAGTAGGTGCGGCCATGGCGCCGATGCAGCTCACGGCAGCGTTCGTAGGCCGCTGCCAGATCGGTGTCCACCGGACCTCCTCGAAGAGAATCGACGCACGAATCGACGCAACACGCAGCCTACGGTAATCTCCCCCTCGTGGCCAACGACATCCTCGAGGGAAGCAGCCGCTGCGCGATTCCCTGTCAGCCGATTCCCTCGGACGGGCTGACCAACGCCGTGGAGGGCACGCTGGCCGAGTTCCTGAGCAGCCAGATCGCCACCCTGGACGCGGTCGACCCGGCGCTCGGCCGGTTTGCCCGGACCAGCCGCGACCTGGTGCTGGCCGGCGGCAAACGACTCCGCCCCACCTTCGCCTATTGGGGCTGGCGCGGCATGATCGGCGCTCGCGAGCCCGTCGATCCGGTGCTTCCGGCACTGGCAGCCCTCGAGCTCATGCACACCTTCGCGCTGGTGCACGACGACGTGATGGACGGCTCGGCCACTCGGCGCGGGCGACCGACAGCCCATCGCCGCTTCGCCACGCAACATCGGGCCGGCGATGGACTCGGCGACGCCGACCAGTTCGGCACGACAGCGGCGATCCTCGTCGGCGATCTCTGCCTGGTCTGGGCCGATCAGCTGCTAGCTCAGGCCGCGCTCACCACGGCGACGCTCTTCTCCGTGCGCGCCTGCTACGACCGCATGCGAGTGGAAACCGTCGCGGGGCAATACCTCGACGTGCTCGGCGAAACGCAGCCCGGCGAGTGGTCGGTCGACCGGGCGATGGTCGTCGCCCGCCACAAAACCGCCAGCTACACAGTCCAACGCCCGCTGCAATTCGGCCTCGCACTGGCCGGTCCGATCCGATCCCGGGCCCAGGAGATCAACGACGCCTACCAGGTGTACGGCCAGGCGATCGGTGAGGCGTTCCAGCTCTGCGACGACCTGCTCGGCGTCTATGGCGACCCCGTAGTGACCGGCAAACCGGCCGGCGACGACCTGCGCACCGGCAAGCCGACCGCCTTGCTCATGCTTGCCCGACAGCTCGCGACGCCGGCCCAGCTCGCCGAGCTCACGCACACTCCCGCCGGAGCCGTCATCCCCGCCGACAGCTCCGGCGGGTCCCCCGCCGCTGATTCCCCCACGCCGGAGCAGATCGCCCGGCAGGCGGAGATCATCGCGGAGACCGGCGCGGTCGCCCGGATCGAGGCCATGATCCGGCACCGGGTCGATCAGGCCGTCTCGGCCATCCGCGCCGCCCCCATCCACGACGCCGCCCGACTCGCGCTGACCGACCTGGCGATCACCGCCACCCACCGGCCAGCATGATGAGATCTTCCCGCTCACTCCCCCCGACCCGATGGAGCTGGTGACGTGCGACGAGTGACAGGACCGACCGACCGGGTGATCGTCGTCGGCGCCGGGCTCGGCGGCTTGTCGTGCGCGCTGCACCTCGCCGCCGCAGGACGCCAGGTGACAGTCATCGAGCGCGAGGCGGTGCCGGGTGGGCGGGCCGGCCGACTCTCCGTCGACGGGTACGAGTTCGACACCGGTCCCACCGTGCTGACCATGCCGGAGCTCATCGCCGAACCCCTCGCCGCCGTCGGGGAGAAGCTGTCCGACTGGCTCGAGCTCACCCCGCTCAGTCCGGCTTACCGGGCGTACTATCCGGACGGGTCCACGTTGGACGTTCGCACCGACACTGTCGAGATGGCGGCGGAAATCTCGCGGGTGTGCGGGCCACGGGAGGCTGACGGCTACCTGCGCTTCGTGGACTATGCCCGCAGGCTGTGGCAGCTCGAACGCGACAACTTCATCGACCGCAATCTCGACACCCCGCTGGACCTGCTCAACCTCAGTCTCGTCAAACTGCTGGGGATGGGCGGGTTCCGCCGGCTGCAGCCGAAGATCAATCAGTTCTTTCGCGACCCGCGTACCCAACGGATCTTCTCTTTTCAGGCCATGTATGCCGGGCTCGCGCCGCATGACGCTCTCGCGATCTATGCGGTGATCGCGTATCTCGACTCGGTGGCCGGGGTCTATTTCCCGCGCGGCGGCATGCATGCCGTGCCGAAGGCGCTGGCCGGCGCGGCGGAAAAGCACGGCGTCGAGTTCCGCTACGGGACAACTGTCGCCTCGGTCGAGACGTCCGGCGGGCGGGCGACCGGGGTGATCACTGAGAACGGCGAGCGCATCGCCGCCGACGTCGTTGTGCTCAACCCCGACCTGCCCGTGGCCTATCGCGACCTGTTGCCGCCTGCAGCGCGGCCCCGGAAGCTGCGCTACTCACCGTCCTGCGTGGTTTTGCACCTCGGTTCGGACCGGGCCTACTCCAAGATCGCGCATCACAACATCCACTTCGGGACGGCCTGGAAAGGCACGTTCGACGAGGTGATCCGGCGGGGCCTTCTGATGAGCGACCCGTCACTGCTCGTCACCAACCCGACGCACACCGACCCGAGCGCAGCGCCAGCCGGCAAACAGACCTACTACGTGCTCGCCCCGGCGCCCAACCTCGACGTGGCGCCCCTCGCCTGGCGAGACGGCCTCGGCCGGCGATACGCCGACGAACTGCTGCGCGTCCTGGAACAGCGCGGATACGTCGGATTCCGCGACGGCGTCCAGGTCGAGCGGATCATCACGCCGGTCGACTGGGCGGAGCAGGGCATGGCCGCCGGCACCCCGTTCGCGGCCGCGCACACGTTCGCACAGACCGGCCCATTCCGCCCCGGCAACCTCCACCCGGCATTACCCAACGTGGTGTTCACCGGCTCGGGGACTCAACCTGGAGTGGGCGTGCCCATGGTCCTCATCTCCGGAAAACTGGCAGCCTCCCGCATCACCGGCGCCGCGCAGCAGTCCGGGCAGTTGACAGGGAGGCCGGCATGACCCGATCCCGCGAAATCCACCTGGTCGAACTCGTCGACCAGGACGGCACGGCCACCGGCGAAGTCACCGTCGACGAGGCCCACCGCGCTCCGGGACTGCTGCACCGCGCCTTCTCGGTGTTCCTCCAGGACGCCTCAGGTCGGGTGCTGCTGCAACAACGGGCGATCGCCAAAACCCGCTTTCCGCTGCGCTGGGCCAACACCTGCTGCGGTCATCCGCTCCCCGGCGAGCCGCTCGACGTCGCCGCCAAGCGCCGACTCGTCGAAGAAATCGGGGCTGACGGCGTCGACCTGACCGAGGTGGGGGTGTATTCGTACTACGCGGAGGACCCCGCCACCGGCCGGGTCGAATACGAATACGACCACGTCCTCCTCGGCCGCCTGGACGCCGACACCCCGCTGCTGCTCGACCCCGAAGAGGTCGCCGCAGTGCGCTGGGTGACCCTCGACGAGCTGCGGTCAGCTCTGGAGCAGGAGCCCCGAACGTACGCGCCCTGGCTGCCCGGAGTCACCGAGCGGCTGCGTCACCACCAGTCCGACCATGAGGCGGAGCGGTCAGGTGGCCGATGAGGCGCTGACGGCCGGAGCGGCGGCGCGCCGGCTGGGCGTCGCCGTTACCACCCTGCGCACCTGGCACCAGCGGTACGGGCTGGGGCCGAGCCAGCACCTGCCCGGCCACCACCGCCGGTACACCGCTCAGGACCTCGACCGCCTGCAGATCATGCGCCGGCTCACCGCCCAGGGCGTACCGCCCGCTCAAGCCGCAGCGTGGGCACAGCGCATGCCGCTGCCCGCGCCGGAGTCCGCCCCGGCTTCTGGGCCGGATGCCGCCGCTGTTCCTGGGCTGGATTCCGCTGCTGTTCCTGGGCTGGAGTCCGCTTCTTTCCCCTCGTCGGAGTCGGCTGGTGGTCAGCCCGAGCCGGTCGGCGGTCGACTTCGCGGAACGCCGATTGATGTGGTGTGGCCTGAGATCGCCGGGCCGGTCACGGTCACGACCCGAGACGGCGGCGGACACTCCATCCGGACCGGAAGAGCCGGCCCGGCAGCCCGCGGCCTAGCCCGGGCCGCCATGCGCCTCGACGGACCCGCCCTGCGCGACATCCTCGAGATGGCCGTTACCAACCGAGGCGTCGTCGACGCGTGGCATGAAGTGATCATGCCGGTGCTGATCGGGATCGGCGACCGCTACGAAGCCACTCGACGTTTCATCGAAGTCGAGCACCTGGTGTCCCGCAGCATCACCGAGGTCCTCGGCACGATCGCCCGGCCGCACAGCAGCCACAACCCCCGCGTCATGCTCGCCGCAGCAGACGAGGAACAACACACCCTGCCGCTGGAAGCCCTCGCCGCAGCTTTGGCCGAGGCCGGAGTTCCGAGCCGCCTGCTAGGCGCCCGGGTGCCCACACAGGCCCTAGCGGACGCGGTCGCGCGAACCGGCCCGGAGGTGGTGGTGCTGTGGTCGCAACTGCCTGAGACGGGTGACCCGGCCCAGTGGACTCGACTACTGTCCGCGGGCCACGGGCCCCTGCTAGCGGCGGCTGCCGGACCGGGATGGCCCGCCGAGCGGCTGCCGGCGGGCGTGGTGTTCATCAGCAGCCTTGCCGAGGCAGTCCAGCTCATCGCTGCGACAGTCCCGCCGGCCGAAGTCAGAGGCACCACGCGGGGCAAGCGAGCCGCACTCTGACGCCGCCGCGGCGGCCAGCACCTAAGGCCGCCTCGACCACACCTGCCAGTATCTGGGGCCACCTCGACCCGCGGCGGCATTCAGCGGCCGCCTCGACCGCGGCGGTACTCAGCGGCCGCTCGCCCGCGATTCGCAAGGATGAGATTGTCGTCCGCAACGGCCCGGGGCCTGAGCAGACCGCATCCCTCCCAGACGGTCAGACGGCACCAGGTCCCGAGCCGTCGCGGATTCGGCAGAGTGGCGCGCGGCACACCCCCGCATCGCAAGGTCGGCGATCGCCGCGTTTTCCCTGGTCAGAACCCTCGGCGCGGCGAGGGGGATACCGGTTTGGATGTCAGGGTGCGGATCACGTATGCTTTCCAAGCCTCAAGCGGGGCCGGTTGAGGCACACACCGCAGCAATTGTGAATGTGCAATGATGGCGGAGTTGCCCTCATCGTCTAGTGGCCTAGGACGCCGCCCTTTCAAGGCGGTAGCACGGGTTCGAATCCCGTTGGGGGTACGGACCTGACTTAGGTCAGGGCAAGCGCAAGTGGTAAGAATAAGCAGTACACAGCAAGGTCCTGTGGAGCAGTTGGAGTGCTCGCCGCCCTGTCAAGGCGGAGGTCGCGGGTTCAAGTCCCGTCAGGACCGCAAGTGCCCAGCCGCACGGATTCATCGCGCGGCACGGCCAGGTAGCTCAGTTGGTACGAGCGTCCGACTGAAAATCGGAAGGTCGGCGGTTCGACCCCGCCCCTGGCCACCAAGCCTCTCGCCGGGCTTTGAGCACCGCCCACCTGCGGAAACGCACGGTGGGCGTTCTGCTGTTCGGGCTCCGGAGAGCCGCTTTCAAGATCCGCTCAGGCCCGTTTGCAAGGGACTTGCTAGGGAGCGACCTTTTCGGTGCTTCGCCGAGGGATCAGCGCGGCCGCCCGGGTGGCCATCTCCGCGGATGCCTTGTCGAACAGGCTCCCGTAGATGTCGGACGTGACCGAGATCGAGGCATGGCCCATCGCCTTCGAGACAGCCGAGATGTCCGCGCCGGAGGAGATCAGCGCTGACGCCCAGAAGTGCCGCAGGCCGTGCAGCGTGGCGTCCAGGCCGTGACGGCGCAGCAGCCGCGACGACACCTTCGTCACCCGGTCCGGGTGCAGCGGCTGCCCGTCCTCACGGGTGAACATCCACCCACCGTCTTGATGCGCCTCTCCCCACATTGCCTTCTCGGTCAGCTGGGTCGCCGCCCACCCGGTGAGGATCTCGCGGACCACCTGGTCGATAAACACGACCCGGTCCTGGCCGGCCTCGCTCTTCGCGTCTTTTTCCTCGAGCTGGTAGCCCACCGAGGAGATCTGCCGCGCAACCACGATCCGGCCGGTGGCCATGTCGAGGTCGTCCCACTTCAACCCGACGAGCTCCCCCCGACGCAGGCCGGAGTAGCCGGCCAGCACCAGCAGCGGGTACAGCCGCTCCTGATGAGCCGCGTCCAGGAACCCACCCAGCTGCTCGGGCTTCGGCGGCTTCACCTTGCGCTTCTTCGCCTGGGGCAGCTTGGCGTCCTTGGCGACGTTGCGCGGCACGAGGTCGGGCACGGCGTCGCCAAGCGCTCCGGACAGGCAGGCGTGGATGCGGGCGACGGAGGCCGCTGCGAGGGTGCGCGGCACGGCAACCCTGGCGAGGCGCTTCGGCCGGCGCTTGCCGGCCAGCTGGCGCGCGTCGTTGATGCGCTTCTCCTCGGCCGCGATCTCCTCGTTACGCGCGAGCGCCGTCGCTCGCTCCTTCTCCCGGTCGGCCATGATCGTCTCGTAGAAGCGGGTGAGGTCAAGGCCGCGCAGGTCCCGGAGCTTCTTGGCGCCAAGCTTGGGCTTGATGTACTTCTCGATGTTGTCGGAGTAGCCGCGGCGGGTGGAGCGGCCGATCTCCTTGCGGGTGGTCTTGCCCTCGAGCCACTCGTCGAGCCACTGGCTGAGGGTCTTGCGGTCGTCCTGGGCGAGGGTGCCGTCGCGGTGCGACTTGGCTAGGTCGGCGCGGGCTTCCATGGCGTCCTTGCCGGTGGTGAAGCCGGACTTGGTGCGCTGCCGGCGAATGCCGTCCGCCCCGGCGGGCAGCTCGATCGTGTACGCCCAGCGGTGCCGCATGCAGATCTCGGCTGGGCAGTCTTTAGTGCAGCGCTGAAAGACGCCGGCTACGGGCCTGCCTCGGTAGATGAAGGGTCGATTCATTCTGGTCTCCTCGTTCCATGTTCTCTACGCGCCAGGCAGAGCCATCAAGGGAGGGGGCTCCGGCAGAGAGAGCTCACGAAGCTTCATCAGACGGCGCAATCCGACCAGCTCAGATCGGGCTCGTTCTGCCTCTTGGTCGTGGCGTTGAGCATCCGTCTCAGTGCCTTCGCGCTCGCCCTTGCGAATGAGTTCGGCATACGCGCGGTTCCAGTGCCAACGGTCGATTGTCTGCTGGTGAACCAGGTAGCTCGCGACCACGCTCGACCCGTCCGATCCTCCGTCCCATGTGCTCCCCGGTAGTGGAGCTTCGCCTCGAATCCACTGCATGGCGGCGGTAGCCGGCACGGTCCGCCCGGGTAGAACTTCGAAATCGGCGACGTCACCCAGCGGAATCATCAGCTCGACTGGGGAGACCTCAAGGACCTCCGCCAAGACGAGCACCTCGGCCAGGTTCACCACCTCCCGTCGACCGCTCTCAAGATTGGCCAGCACGGATCGCGGGATCGCGTGGCCGATGCCCGCACATGCATCCGCAAGCTGCTGGGCACTCAGCCCCCGGCCGTTCCGCCGACGCCTGATGTTGCGAGCGAAGGCGCTTGTAAGCCGCGCCGACCAATCATCCTGTGTCATGGCGACACCATAGGCAGCCTACTTGACATCACACAACACGACGCGGCATGGTCGTGTCCATAGGACACAACTAGCCATGGAGCTATGTCGTGAAGACACAATCAGCGATGTCCATCGACGATCTGCTTTCTCTCCCCACCACGGTCAACCTTGAGACCGCCGGACGGGCGCTCGGCATCGGCCGCACCCTGGCGCACGAGTTGGCCCGCAAGGGCGAGTTTCCGGTTCCGGTGATGAGGCACGGGAACCGGTACCGGATCGCCACGCCCGAGGTCCTTCGGATCCTCGGAGTGCACGCACCTGGGGTGACGGTATGAAGGCCGAGCAGGTCCTTGCTCTACCAGTGACCGTCGACGTGCCGACTGCCGGTCGGTGTTTCGGCCTCGGGCGGAATGCCTCCTACGAGCTTGCCAGGAGGGACGCGCTTCCGGTCCCGGTCTTGAAGCTAGGTCGTTCGCTTCGGGTCACTCGTGCAAGCCTTCTGGCAGCTCTCGGCATGGCCGACGAGGCCGGCGTATGACGGAACAGCAAAGCCGCCCCGCCCGCCTGGCAGCGAACGAGACGGCACACAAGCTGGTCGACCGGACCACCGACAGCGTAACCCCTGCTCAGGCAGCGTCCCAGCAGACGGCCGGTGACCAGGCACGCATGGATTCGATCGATTATCTGCCGCGTTCCTGGGATCCCGTTGCCGCTCTGCGTCGACGACGTGAGGCATCGCTGCGCTTGCCGCCCTTGGCCTGCGGCTGCCATGACCCCTTCTCCGCCCGACACTCGGAAGGCGCTGCAAGCGCGGAAGGTCGGCGGCATGAGCCCTGCCTCGGTGCCGGTCCAGGGAGAAGGACGCCTGCGTGCCGACCGAGTTTCCGCAGGCCAGCCCCAATGTACTTCGAAACAAGCTGGTTCGGTGTCACGGCGGCCTGCTGGAACCGTGACCGCCCTTGAGCCGGGCATCACGCTGGGCGCAGCCGAAGCGCTGCGCCACCGTCGCGGTCAGTCGTGGTCGGACGCGCAGGTCGCGTACCTCGTCCATCTGGCTTACGAGACTGGCCGGCTGCACGGCTACTCCGAGGATGTGGCCGAGACGGTCGCCTGCTGGGAGGAACACGCCGAGCCTCGACGCACCCGAGCTGCCCGCATCGCGTCCCGCGTCGCCGAGATGACCGAGGCCGCCCGAGCCAACCACCGGCGACTCGACCGGCCCGAAGGCTACGAGTACACCGGTGGCCCCGTCGATTGGGAGACCGGGATGGCCCGGCGCCGAGCCGGTCAAGCCCTGGACGCCCAGCCATCCTCGCTGCACCCGGCCGAACCTCACCGGTCGAAGCCCCAGTTCCCCAACCTCGCCGAGCAGGCCGCATGGCTCAGCTCCGAGGACATCGCCTTCTGCCGGCGCTATGCCCGCAGCCATCATGGAGCCACGCGTTGAACCCATTCGATCCCGAGACTCAGGCCGCCGAGCACGCCCAGTGGGAGCTTGGTCCGGACGAGCCGGACCAGACGGAGGCCGGAGGGTCCGAGCCCAAGCGCAAGCCGTCCCAGGCCACCGAGCTGGTCAAACTTGCGCGGGACCGGTTCCGCTTCGTCAACGGCGACGACGGCCGGCCATACGCCCAGGCCCGCGACGGCTCCGGCGTCGCCCGGCCGCTGCGAGGCGCCAACGGGCTCCGCAAGTTCCTCGCCCGGATCTACGCCGAGGAACGCGGAGGCACAGCGCCGTCGCAGGGCAGCCTGGCTGACGCGCTGACCGTCCTCGAGGGATACGCCACCGACGCCGACCCCGAGGACGTGCATCTGCGCGTGGCTCCCTACCGCGAAGGCGTCGCCATCGACCTAGGCGACGCCAAGGGCCGTTGCGTGCTCGTCGACCAGCACGGTTGGATCATCACCGAACGGGCGCCGGTGCTGTTCCGCCGCACCAACCTAACCGCGCCGATGCCGGACCCGGTCCGGGGCGGGTCGCTGGATCCGCTGCTGCGGCTCATCAACGCCGATGAGGACCGCCGGCGCACGCTCGTCGGCTGGCTCGTCGGCGCGCTCATCCCGAACATGCCGCACACCATCCTGGCGCTGTTCGGCGAGCAGGGCACCGCCAAGTCGACCGCCACCAAGCTGCTGATGCAGCTCGTCGACCCGTCCACCGCGCCACTGCGCTCCCCGCCGCGGGACATCCGGCAGTGGGCTGTCACCGCCAACGCCTCCTGGACCGTGGCCCTGGACAATGTCTCAGACGTCCAACCCTGGCTGTCCGACCTGCTCTGCAAGGCCGTAACCGGCGACGGCCACGTCGACCGCGCGCTCTACTCCGACGACGACGTTGCCGTGCTCCGCTTCCGCCGCGTGCTTGCCATCAACGGCATCAGCATCGGAAGCCTCAAGGGCGACCTCGCCGACCGGTTCCTGCCGGTGGAGTTGCAAGTCATCCCGGGAGCTAAGCGCCGCGGCGACGAGGAAGTCATGGAGGCAGCCGCGGCCGCGTACCCTCTGGCGTTCGGCGCGCTCCTCGACTTGCTCGTCGAAGTCCTCAAGGTCCTTCCCGACGTGAAGCTCGACGAACTGCCACGCATGGCCGACTTCGCCCGCGTCCTGGCGGCGGTCGACGAGGTGCAGGGCTGGACCACCCTCAAGACCTACCTGGGTGCTTTCGAGTCGCTCGCCGAGACGGTGGTCAACTCCGACCAGTTCGCAGAGCACCTCGCCAAGTTCATGGACGAACTCGCTGAGCCGTGGACCGGCGATGCCGGCACGCTGCTGAAGACCATGCCGGTACCCGATCCCAAGCCGCGCGACTGGCCTAAGACCGGACAGGCCGTCGGCGGGCGGATCCGCCGGGCTGCGCCCGCGCTCCGGCAGCTGGGTTACGTCGTCGAGCCGGACCGCAAAGACCCCGTAACTCGTCGCGCCGTGTACGGCCTCGGTCCCCGCCCAGCGGGAATCCGGAGAGAAGGTGCCCCCCAGCCTTCGGAACCTTCGGAAGCTTCGAAACCGCAGGTCAGCGCCTCGAAGGTTCTCGCGGGGGAACCTTCGAAAGCCTCCGGCAACTCCGTCGCCGCTGACGGCCCGAAGCTTGCCGGGAAAGAAGCTTCACCCCCTCTGACCAGCACTTTCGAAGCTTCCGAAGGTTGCGAAGGACGTAACGCACCTTCTCTCCCGGTCGACCACGGGGAATGGTCCGCATGACCGCACTTCGGCTGATCGAAGCGGCCGCGGATGCTGGTCTGACCATCCGAGTACGCGACGACCGACTCGTGATCCGTGGCCCTCGGTCCGCGACAGACCTCGTGCAGCAGCTGCTCGCCCATAAGGCCGAGGTCATCGCCGCCCTCTGCTCCGTCTGCCACAACCCTGTCGGCACCGCCGCGCAGGCCGGCGGATTCACCACTCACCCCGGCTGTGACACCGACGCCGACACGGCGGACCGGCACCGCGCCTACCTCGGCTTGATGCAAGGAGACCGGGCATGACCCTCAGCGCGCTGGATCTCGAGCAGATCATGCTGCATCCCCACTACGACCGGATCGTCCAGCAGGCAAGGGCCTTGGCGCCTGCCGCGGTGATCGACGAGGCGGACATCGCCACCGGCCAGGCTTTCAATGTCCTGACCAAGATGGCCGAGAGCCCCGGGTCCGGCGGCCTCATCCTGTCGGCGCCGAAGGACATTCCCGGCTGGCTGCGCCTATCCGTCATGGACGCCGTCGCCACCTACTTCGCCGGCCGCGCCGACACCTGCCGCCATAGCCCCTCGCCCCGCGCACCCATCCCGGTGTTCGCCGCGGCCTGGCGGCCCGGCGTCGTCTCGTGTGGCGCGTGTTGCGGCTACCTGTTCGCCATCCCTTCCGACACCGACGCGGACGCCACCTGCGACCGCTGCGGTCACCGCTGCACCGGTGTCGCCGCCGGCGACCCGATCTGCCCGGCCATGGTGCAGTTCGGGCCGCTGGTCTACCAGTACGGCGTCTGCCGCGACTGCCTGCCACCGCAAGCCAAGGGCGTCGGCAATGCCGACACCCCTCGTCGCCGCCGCGCGGCGCGCGGACGCCGCGGGAGAGGCGGGCGCCGGTGATCAGTGTCGACGGTTCGAACACCCCGCCGGCGGCGTACCTACCTGCCGGCGGGGTGTTCATCCCTGGCCCTGCGGCCGCACGGCTCTGGCGGCTGGTCCTGGAACTACTTGCTGGACGCCAGCCGCATCCCGACGTCGCGAACGCCCTTGATGCCCTGCGATTGGCCGCGTTCGCCGACGCGACCGCCAGCGGACACAGCTCACGGACATCAGCGGACATCGCCTCAAGATCGGTGAAGAACGCGGTGCTCAGCACCGGGGACCTCGCAATCCGGCTCGGCGTCAGCGAACGTCACGCCCGACGCCTCGCCGGCACCCACGGCGTTCGCTCACTTGCCCCCAACTGCTGGGCCCGTGAAGACGCCGAGCTGCTCGCGAAGATACGAAGGGATCACCGATGACCGTTGACAGTGAGGCCGCAGCCCTCGCCTACCTGCTCGACAAGGTCGCGCCGCAGCCGGCGACTCCGCAGCCGCTCGGCCACATCCGCGACGACCCGTCCTGGGCTGCCGCCGAGCAGGCCCGCCAGCGCTACGACCAGGCGGTCATCGCCGCCCGCAACGACAGCACCACCTCCCGCATCGGCGCGGCCGCCGCAGTCACCCGTGCGCACCGGGCCGCCACCGCCGCGATCTCGGCCGCCCGTCAGGATCTGCGCGGCCGGCGGCAGGCCCGCCTGGAATGGCTCGACGAGCAGCTGCCCCTCGGCCCAGGTGTTCCGATCGGAGCGACCGCTGCGGACCGGGCTGTGCTGCAGGCCGGGTTCACCGCCGCCCTGGCCCTGGCACGGACCGCTAGCCCCGCGGCCCGGCAGAAGATGCTCGCCGAGGCGGAACGCTTCGGCGACGACCTCACCCGCCGGGCCGTGTTCACCGCCGCCCTGGACACCAGCGACCACAAGACCCTCGAGTCCTGGACGCAGCAGTACGCGCCCCAGACCGGCGCCCACCTCGAGGAACGCAAGCAGCTGCGCATGCTCCAGGACGGCTACACCGGCAGCACCGAGTACCTGTTCGAACGGCAAGGCTTCGTCGTCCCGCCGGTGCCGGACGAGGCAACCGAACTGCCACGGCTCGTCGACGAGCACAACAAGGCCGTGTACGCCCACAACCTCAGCAAGGTCCGCAGTCCCGGGTGGACGGCACGCCAGCCGGTCGACCTCGAGACCCTGCTGAACCCCGCAGCCACCATCGCCGCCTGAGCCGGGGAGTCAAACGCGATGACCGACCCCGACCCGAAGCCGCTCGACCTCGCCGCCGCTGTTGCCGCGCATCAGGCCGACCAGCAGGGCAAGCGCCTGAACCCGCTCGCCCAGGCGCTCAACGACGCCCTGCAGCCCGGCGTCGACCGGCTCCGGCAGCAGCGCAACCAACCCGCCCAGCCTCGTTGAGGAGACACCATGCCACCGGTCCACACCGCCCAGCCGGCCAGCCGCACGCACGCCAGCGCGCTCGCCGAACGCGTCCTCGAGGGCGACACCAGCATCACCGCCGAACAGCTCACCGCAGCGCACGGCGCCGACGAACTCGCCGGGCTGCAGGCCGAGGCGGCCGCCCGCAACGCTGAAGCATCGGCCCACGTCGGACGGGTGGCTGCCTACCGCGAGCTCGCCGAACGCGCGGCAGCCTTCGCCGGTCAGGACAGCAACGCAGTCACCGAGGCGTTCGACCAAGCCCTCACCGCCCTGACCAAGCTCTGGGAGCTGGCCGAGCAGCACGACGCCGCGTTCGCCCAGCTGCACACTGAAGCCACGGACCTAGCGGCCCTCGCCGAGCAGAACGGTGAGACCGAGGAACTCTCGGCGGCGGGCATTCGGGACGTCTCCATGTGGGGCTTCGCCACGCCCACCGCCAGCGGTCCGATGCGCACCCACCGGCGGGCCGGCGCGGCCCGCGTCGTCGCGCACACCACCGCGGTGCTGCTGCACCAGCAGCGCGCGCAGCGCCTCGCGGCCGGGGCACGGGGCATGGAGTGGGAACCGGAGCTGCACGTCGGCAACTACTCGCGCGCCTGCCGCGAAGCCTTCCCCGACCTGCCCGACGCACACGACCTCTGATCACCCTGCGCTACATCGATGCATGAAGGGGTGGGGACATAGCCCCTTGTCTATATCTAGTGGGAACCGCGAGGGAGGGCGAAAGGAATTTCTGTAATGCCCGACCCTTCATTTTTGCCCTCCCGGGAGGGGAGTTCACGGTGAGTGACCAGCGGAAACAGCCACGGCCTCGTGATCTGCGGGAGGCCGGGAAGCGTCTCTGGGCTGCGGTGCAGGCCGACTTCGACCTCGGTCCGGACGAGATCGGAGCTCTTTCTGAGGCCTGCCGGACCCTGGACGAGTTGGAAGACATCCGCACCGCCTTGAAGGATGCACCGTTGACGGTGACCGGTTCGCAGGGGCAGATCGTTGCGCATCCGCTGCTTGCTGAGGCTCGCCGCCACCGCGAGCTGCTGGCCCGGTTGCTGGAGCGGCTGAACCTGCCGGCTGGGGATGAGGATGCGGGCTCGACGCCAGCGCAGCGGCGGGCGCAGCGCGCCGCGACTCAACGCCATCGTGACCGGCAGGCGGTCAAGGAGGCCGCGTTGAAGGTGCTCAGTGGCACGGCGTAAGCCCCCGCCGGCCACCACCGCTGCAGGTGCGGTGGTGCCGGAGTGGGTGTTGTCCTTCGAGGCGGCGGACTGGTCCAGCACGGATGACGTGGCGCCGCAGGACTTCGGTCATCCGCCCTGGATGTACTTCGAGATCCGGCAGCGGGATCGGTGGGCTGCAGCGGCGAAGGCGTGGCTGGCCAAGCACGGCGGCCGTGAGAAGGAGTTCTTCCGGCTGACGCAGGATTACGCCCGATCGCGGATGGTCCCTCTAGGTGCCGGCCGTGGCGCGACGTAAGAGCCCGGCCCGGCCGGATCCGGCGACCGGCGTGGTCGGTCTGTTCGAGCGGACCTCGGCGACCTGGTCAGTGTTGGGCGGCCCCGCATCGCTGTCGAGTCAGGATGCCGCGGTGGCGGCGTGGTCGACGTGCGCCCGCCCGTCGTGGAGCTACGACGGGTTCACCGGGACCGGGCCGGGGCGGGGCTTTGTCGCGCAGATGTGGTGGCAGGCAGTCCGTCCTGAGTTCTTGCGCCAGCGGGAAGCGCTGACCGCCGCTGAGCTGGCGGCTTGGGATCGCCACCCGGAGCTGTATGAGGTGCCGGGGTGTCTGCGCTCCGATGCCGTCGACCACGAACTGTTCGGCGCGTTCCAGTCGCGCCTCAAGGTGAGGAGAGAACGATGACCCGTGATGCGGGAGTTCGGGACGAGATCGTCCAGCACGCCACCGCCTACCGTGCCCAGGTGGCGCAGATCCGCGGCGACCAGACGCTGTCGCCGTTGGGTAAGCGTCGCGCCCTCGAGGCGGCCTACGGCCAGGTCCAGCCGGTTGTGGCCGAGCTGAAGAAGCAACTCGGCCGGTCCGAGCACGTAGGCCGTCAGGAGCTGGAGCGGAGCCTGTTCGGCCTGCCGGCGAACGCGTCGGCTGCGGACGTGGTGTCGTTCCGCGACGCCGCGGACCGGGTTGCGAAGGCGAAACGGCCTGAGGAGCTGGGCGAGTTGATGGTGCGGGCCGCCGCGGCCGGCGACGACATGCTGCTCCGGGCGGCGGCGGGGCGGGCGTGGGAGCGGTCGCGGGAGCCGCTCGCCTCGGACGGGTGGGGTTTGCTGGTCGCGGAGTACGGGGCGCAGAACCCGAACGCGGGCGGGGAGTTGGAGAAGCTCGCTGCTGTGTCCGGCTCGCGTTCGGCGACGGAGCGTTTCGCGGATCGCCTGGCGATGGACGTGGCCCGGCCGAAGGAGCTGTACGAGCCGGAGTCAGCTCTGTCCGATGTGGCGTTGGTACATGGCGAGCGCGCCGAACTGATGGTGCGCTGACGACAATTCCGGGCTGCCCGCTGCCGAGACTTATGCAGGGTCCCGGCAGTGGGGCGGTGGACCTGGCCCTATGTGGTTGGCTTACGGCGCTTTCGGTTGAGCTCAGCCCGGCGCCGTTCGTAGCTGACAACCTTCTGCGGCATGAGCCAGTACACACCGGGGCGCCGAGCGCTCGCGAGCGAGCAGATTTCGGCGAGGTTACTTCCGAGCAACTCCAGGATGTGGTCGCGTAGGGCACTCCCAGGCAACATGAACATGTGAACCTTGGCGTCAAGGTACGCCTGCAGTTCTGCGGGCCGGTCCATGATGTGCTGATCGCGGCAGAACACTACCCATCCCCGAAGGCCGGCTAGTGCAAGCCAGTCCTCGTCATGCAGCGTCTCCAGGAGACGTTCCCGGCCGAAGACCGAACTGGCGGTGTGGACTGTGTAGCCGAGGTCGGCGAGGAAGTTCCGGACTGATCGTCCGGCCATATTCTCGTCGATGTAGAACTCAGGCGGCGCGGCCCAGGAGGATGCGGGCGGCGGTACGGACGTCGGCGATGTCGAGCCCGAACTCTTCTGCGACCGTGCCAGCGTCTTCACCTGCCTTCATCATGCCGGCGACGTCTGCCACGCGAGTGCCCGAGCCAGCGAAGATCGGCTGCCCGAACGAACGACGGACGTCCACCACAACCTTGGACGGCAGCCAATGGCGCAGCTCGAGCTGGCGAGGTATGTCATTGTCGTCCCAGGAAATATAGGTCATGTAGTCCTGAACGATGTCTCTAAGGACATGCTGGCCGGTATCGCCCGCAATGAGGCCTTCGCCCTCTTTGCTCCGCGCGAAGTCCCACAGTACGTCGATGCCGTCGGTGGCCAGCTCGCGCGAGGTTAGAACGTATTCCCGCCCGAACTCCGCCTGCAGCCGCACCAGAGCGGGCCTAATCTTCTGCATCCGCATGCCGGCATCACGTAACGCCTCGAGCACGTGCCCTTCGGCCAGGGCAATGAAGGAGACCGGCAGCCGGGTCGACTCTCGGTCGACTACGTGCAGCAGCGGCTCCCCGCGGCGGTATCCCCGCGCCCAGTTGTGAAACGTCTGCTGGGGAACCCGCAGATATCTGCCGGCTTGCGCCAGGTTAAGCAGGCCCTCGGTGAATCGTAGGTCGTTCACCGTCGCCCCCTTCCCCGCCAGCTTCGTTTCCGCTCATGAGCCTGTCATATCTGGCACATGAAAGCACATTGTCAGAGCACCGACCAGACTGTCAGGGACACGACACATAGAGGTTGCATCCGACCTTCTCGGGGCTCCCTGTTTCGCAGCCGTGGGCGTCTGGGCTGCAACCCAGGTGATTGCTGCCGCCTGGCTGTCATATTGAGGCTTGCCGGTGACCTCCCGCGCGGTCGAACGCGACTACTGCTCCCATGATCACACTCCGTTGACGTCGTGCCGTGCGCACGAATCGTGTGCACGGGCCTCGGAAATCGTGTGCACCGGCCGTACACACGGGGTTCTGCCAGGACCAACACGCGCCCGTCCGGAACCGTGTGCACGGGCCCCGGACGAACGCATGTGGCGGGCACGCTGCGTCACACCGTCTCGGGTGTGAGGATGCGGTACGTGTGCCGTTCGGTGCGGCGTAGCCGCGAATCGTCGACCAGGCCGCGCAGCGTCTGCAGGATCCGGGCCCTTCTGCTCGGCCGTTCCGAGGTCGGCGAGCATGGCCTCGGCCTCGCGGGTCTCCCGCGAAGTAGGCCTGGGCTCCGGCGATTTCCGGCTCGTGTACGTAGCCGTTCATGGTGATCAGGTAGGCGGTGTACCGGGTGAGGCGGTAGTTCAGCCCTGGACGTCCGATCGAGTTTTTACCGGCGCCGGTAAAAACCTAGCTGACCTGCGAGAACGCCGATTGGACATCGTGGCCTGCCAATGCGGAAGACGCTCGCGGCCGCACCGAGTTGGTGAGGGGGCGTTTCTGCGCGCTCAGTGCTTTGTCCGGGCCACGGTGCCGTCGGGGTTGACCACCAGCGCCACTCTGGACATCCGGCTCGTCGCCGCCACCAGCAGCCAGATGAACACCCAGAACCCGCAAGTGAGCAGCGTCAGAAGCAGGTGCAGCACGTGGTTGGGTCGCGAGCCGGACACCATCACCGCCATCGTCTCCGAACGCGACTCGACCGCCCATCCGGAACGAACGTGGTTGGCGACCTCGACGTCGAGGACGCTCGCGGCATAAGGCTGGCCATACGGCAGCGGCGACATCGGTGGGGCGCTGGGCACGGCGGGCACCTGGTAGCGGGGATCGGGGGCCTGCTGGGGATAGGCCTGGTAGTGCGTCATGGCGACCTCGAAGATCCGGGCTGGGTGGGCTGGTGGTCGCGGCCGGCCCCAGCCCGAGACCGGCCGCGCGCCCACCATGGACTGCACGCGCGGCGGCGCGAAGCAGGCGCGGCGGCATCTCGGATGATCGTTAGGAGGTGCCGCCCGGACGGCTTACTACGACCGTGGTGGCGGCTGGCAGCCGGGGATCCGTTGTGGAGCAGCGCCGCGGCGGCGGCGATCGTCACGGTTGCGATCAGCCCGCTCGCTCCGTAGAGGTAGGGGTGGCGGCGTCCGAGTTCCATGTCGGCGGACATCTGCCGCCGTTCGCGCCTCGACAACATCGGTCAGCCTCTCTCGTTGATCACTGTTCGTGCACCCGTCAGACCCGTCAGCGGAGGGGTCAGAAGGCCGTCAGACCCCCGACAGTCGGGGCTGACGGGGTCGCATGCGCGTGCGCGCGTTTAGGGGGCGGGTCTGACGGGGGCTGACCCCCGTCAGACCCGTCAGGTCACGGAGCGTGTACTCCCGCGCCTGCATGTCGAGGTGTGGCGGAAGGCCAACCGGCGCCGATGGAAGGCACCCTTCCGTATGCCGCGGAAGGCACCCTTCCGCCGCAGGTCAAGACGCATGTACGCGGACACCGATGTCCGCGCTGTGGTGCGCGACGGCGAGCCCTGGTTCGTCGGCGCAGACGCGATGTCGCCACGCGCTCGGCGCTGCTGCGGTTCGAACCTGACTGCCGCGCCGGCCGAAAGCGTGGTAGCGGGCCGGCGTCACCATCACACCTGCTGCCCTCGTCACTGCCGAGGGCAGCAGGCACCTGCCTAGTTCGGGAGTCCTTGAGTGCGCGGGCAGAAACCTTGATGGCGGCTCTGACCAGCGTTGTCCCCGGGGACGGGGACAAGGTGGTCGTACGGCGGTCGATGGTGTGGAGGCCCCGAGCTGCTGGCCCGGTTGGGGGTGGCCCCGAATCCGCGTTCTTGCGGGTCGCCCAGCTTTTCCAGGCGCCGGGAAAAACTCGATCGGTTGGTCTGGACCGAACTGCCGAGCAGGTTCGAGTTTTGGCAGGTCAGCGCCAATGTACGTAGAGGGTCTCGGCGAGGAGCTGCGCGTCAGCTCGTAGCTCTATCCTGCAGCTCTGATGAGAGCGACACCCAACTCGCGGGCGTCCGCCGGCTGCAGCATCAGGTCTTCGCCGGACGTGCCGGTGTGCAGGTGCACCGACCGGCCGTCGATCGTGCTGGCGCGCACTTCGAGGGGCGTGGCTCCGACGAACTCGCTGACCGCTGACACAACCACCGTCGTCACGCCGGTGATTGCCCAGCCTGCCGTGCCGGCGGCGTCGACCTGGTCGGCGACCGCGAGGAGGTGCTGGGCGAGCTCGCGTATCTGGCAGGCGTGCAGCTCGACGTCCTCGCGCACCTTCTCGACGATGCCGACGGTCTGGACGACGCCAGTGGTTTGGTCGTGGCGCTGCTCCATCCACGTGCTGACGGTGACGGCGTGGTCCGCGTGGGTGGCGGAGGCCCCGGTCACGTATCGCGGTGCGGTGGCGTGGTTGGTGGAGCCGTCGACGCCGGTGTAGTGCTCGATGCACCCGGGCGGGCAGGTGGCTTCAATGCTCTTCCGCCGGGGCTTCTCGGGGCTACGCATCGGTGACGCCTTTCGATCATTGCGGGAAGGTCAGAAGAGGTGCGGCAGGTGCTGGGCAAGCCGCTATGTACTCGCTGGCACACCTGTGTTTGTGCTGCTCGGGGGCGTGTGCCGCCGCGGCTGGCAATTCTGGCTAGGTGCGTCGTGGGCGCTCGGGTCGCAGTGCGTCCGGAGCGGGACGCACCCGGTGCGTCTATCGACAGACGCGGTGCGTCCGAAGTCCGGGCGCAGTGCGTCCGACCATCTGTCCTGGGCAACGGTGGGCCAGGCGCTCACGGTTGCCCAGGAGTTGATGGGCAGCGGTCAGAGGACGGCGAGCGCGGCGCGCTTCTCGTCGTCGTCCACCGCGGTGTACCGGGCGGTCGTCGCGAGGGAGGAGTGCCGCATCAGCTCTTGGACGACGCGGATGTTCGCCCCGCCGCGCAGCAGCTTGGTCGCGTACGTGTGCCGGAGACGGTGCAGGCCGCATTTCGGCATACCGAGCCGCGTGACGTAGTAGGCGTATCGGCACGACATCTGGTCGGCGTTCATGTGCCCGCCCGTCACCGGGTCCGGGCACACCGGACCCGGCCCGCGGTCGCGGACCATTTCACAGATGATCGGGTGGGTGGGCAGGTGCGCGTTCTTGCCGCCCTTGCCGGCCACGACCGAGATGGAGTCCTCGGTGATGTTTTCGCGGGTGAGCTTGGCGATCTCCATGGCCCGCAGTCCGGCGTACAGGGCGAGCCGGACCGCGGTCCGGTACGGCTCTTCCTCGATGGCGAGGAGGCGGGCTACGTCGGCGGCGGGGAGGGGCCGCGGCACCGTCTGGTTCTCCTTCGGCCGCTTCATGCCTTCCATCGGGCTGGCCGGCAGCCGGCCGGTCACAACGAGGAAGTTGAAGTAGGCGCGCAGGTGCGAGAAGTAGGTGGCCTTGCTGGTGGACGACAGTTTCAGGCCGGCCAGCCAGCGCGCGATGTCCTGCCGGGTCATGTCCTCGAGGCCGGAGAGGCCCTCGCTGATGACGATCGAGTTGACCCGGGTCAGGAGCTCGACGCGCACGTAGATCGTCTTCTCCGAGTGGCCCTGGGCGCGGGAGTCCTCGATGAAGGCGTTCACGGAGTCCGGGAGCAGCTTGCGCAGGTCCAGGGCGGTGAAGCTGGGCATGAGGAAGTGGACGGTCATCGGCTGGTCTCCGTCGTGCTGGTCGAGGTGCTGTCGAGATTCATGGCAGGCAGGTTGCCGGTCGGTTCGGACGCCAGGGCGGCCAGGGCCACGTCCTGCAGGACGTCGGCCAGGGCGAGCGCCTCCGGCGGGGTGAACGGCTGACGGTTGGAGTCGAGGTGCACCAGCGGCGCCTCGCCGTGGACCTGGTCCAGGCCAACGGAGACTTCGTTCGGCCCGTGCCGGCCCCACCGTCCGAGGGTGGTGGCGACGAGTTGCTCGACCGCGACATGCTCTAGGCGGTTGTCGGCGTTCAGCCAGTGCGTGGCGCACCACGGTGGGCAGTCGACGACGCGGGGCGTTGCCACGAAGCTGGCAAGCTGGCTGGCAAGGTCGCTGGCGCTGCCAGCAAGGTTGGTGGCACGGATGCCAGGATCCGTGGCAGCGCCACGAACGTTCGTGGCACTGCCAGCAACGGCCGTGGCACGGGCAGGTGCCCGTCTGCCAACAGCGGCTTCTGGTCGTGGCAGGAGGCTGGCCAGGGCTGCGGTCGTGGCAGCGCATCGGCCGAGCACGAACTCCTTGACCTGGCTGCCAGCACGGGTTGCCAGCACGAGCAGCGACTGCGACTCGTCGAAGCGGGCGAACAGCACGAGGTAGACGGCGACGGTGGCAGCGAGTCCGGCGGCTGCCACGGTGGCAGCCGAGCGGTGCATGCCGTGCTGGCCGGCGGTGCACGCTGCCAGGTCACACCAGTCGGGGTGCTCGAGAGCAGAGCGCGTCATCGGGTCACCGCCGTCGCGGCGGCCCGCGGGGCGGGGGTGGACGGGGTGCATACGATGCTCATGGGTCGCCTCCCAGGGCGATCAAGGGCTCGGGGTTCAGGGGGTTGCAGCCCTCCTGCCGAGCCCGCCTTGCGTTATGCCAAACAGGTTGGCATGGTCGCCGCTTGCGCGTCAAGCGTGTTGGCCTAGTTGTTTGGCAAATTGGGTTGTGGGAGACTGCCGACGTGGATCAGCTCGAAGAGGTCGCCCGCGAGTACCGCGAGGCCAAGGAGGTGCTCGACGCCGTACGGCCGCGCCTCGCCGCCGCGATCGTCGCTGCTGCCCGCGGCGGCAGGCGGCAGGGCGAGATCGTCAGCATCACCGGCTACACCCGCGAGCGCGTACGGCAGATCTGCCGAGCGGCCGGGGTCGAATCGGGCTCCTAGCGCTAGGTTTCTGCTAGGGAACCCGTCGAGATCTTCCGGGACAGGCCGGGATCGAGCCGCATCGCCGATCCAGGGAATGGCAGGCAAAACACCGCTGTGGCACAGGCGGGGACGAACCGGGATGATCAGCGCTTAACTGAAAATCGGAAGGTCGGCGGTTCGACCCCGCCCCTGGCCACCAAGCCTCTCGCCGGGCTTTGAGCACCGCCCACCTGCGGAAACGCACGGTGGGCGTTTTGCTTTCTCCCCTTCCTGATCTCGGCGCACGGTTGACCTCTGGTAGCACGTTTGCCCTTGATCACCCTCTGGCATTGCACGCTCGATGCACGCTCCCCCGCCACCCAGGGCGGGCGGCCTCACGCGCTTGGGCGGCGTGGGATGTGGCGTTGAGCGACTGATGCGGTTCCACGCCGGTCTCACCTGCACTGGCTGACCAGTCAGGTAAGGCTGTCGGCCGGTCTCCGCTCGATCGGCTGTCCGCGGATGAGCCGCGACGGCGCGAAGGGCGCAGCTCGGGCTTGCCGACGGCTCACCGGGATGGGGGATCTGCGTACATGATCGGCGGGCTGGGCGGGCATTGAGGCGCGCATGGCCTTTATCAGTGCGCAGAGCCCGCCCCGGATGACCGAGTTGCAGCGGTGGGTGTTGGACAGTCCCACCCAGTTGAAAGTCCTGCGGGCTTCGCTGCACAAGGCGTTGACCGGCCAAGTGTTGGCCGAGGGCGCCGCGCTGGATGAGGTGCCGGAGAAGGTGGTTCTGGTGGCTACGGAGCTGGCTACCAATGCGTTGCGGCACGGGTTGCCGCCGACGATTGTTCGGTTGGGGCGGGCCGGGGATCGGTTTGTGCTGGATGTAGCTGATCATTCGCCGGAGGCGCCGCCGGAGTACAGCGTGGGTCGCCCGCTCGGGGCGGGTGGGCTGGGGTTGCAGTTGGCGAAGCAGTTCTCGCTGGACATGGGCTGGTATGTCGAGAACGACACCAAACACGTATGGGCGGAGTTCCCGGCACCCGCTTAAGATCACCAGTGATGGCTAGCGATTCTTTTCAGATCAGCCAGGACGCCGGCAACGTCGGTCTGTCCGGTGATTTCGACATCAACGCGCGGGACGAGCTGCGGTCGGTGCTGGTGCGGGCGGTGGAAGCCGCCGACGGCTCGGGGGTCGTGGTGAATTTCGACCGGGTGACCTTTCTCGACAGTGAGGCCATGGGCGCGCTGATCGACGGGATCGTTGCCGGGCGTGACGCGGGGGTACGGGTGTCGATCGTCAACGCCCATGGCCTCGTGCACCGGGTGCTTGAGGTATCCGGGGTGCTCGAGCTCTGCGACTGAAGCGGGTCAGGGCTTGAGGTTGACCGAGGCTTGGAACGAGCCGTCCATCTCGAACGGCACCGACTCGTGCTCGTGCGTCACCTGCCAGCGTCCGTCGCGCTTACTGAGGCCCAGGGTGGACCGGAACCAGAGGCTGAAGCTTTCCGAGCCGCCGACCGGGGTGGCGCTCAGGCAGTTGAGACTGGTGCAGTAGGCCACGTCGCCCCCTGCGGTGATTTCCAGGTCGGTGACCTCGAGGCTCATCGGTCCCTCGAACGTGTCGAGCCAGGCCTGCACCGATTCGATCGTGCTCCCCTGCTGCCGCAGCGGCGGTGCCAGCGTGTATTCGACGGTCTGCGGCGCGTTGTGCTGGAGCATCGCGGCCGGGTCTTTCGCGGCGACGGCGGCGGCGCGGGCGTGGACGAGCGTACGGATCTCTTCCATGGTCTTCTCCTCGTGATTGGCTGTCAGCGGTAGGTAGAAGCTGCCGCTTCAGCTTCGACGTCCCGGACGAGAAGAAGGAGGGCGTCATGAAATATCTGATCCTGATCCAGTCGAACGAGCGGTCCCTGGCGGTCTGGGAGACCCTCTCCGACCAGCAGCGCACCGACTTCGGCGTGGGGCACCGCAAACTCACCGAGGAGATGCGCGAGGCGGGCGTGTATGTCGCCTCGGAGGGGCTGGCCGATCCCGAGTTGTCCACCTGGGTGTCGGTCCGCGACGGGAAAACCATCTCCGCCGACGGCCCGTACGCGGAGGTGAAGGAGCACTTGGCGGGCTTCTATCTGATCGACTGCGCCGATCGGGAAGAGGCGGTGGCCTGGGCGGCGAAGGTGCCGGACGCGGCGTACACGCAGGTGGAGGTGCGGCCGGTGCTCGACATGAGCGGCTGGGAATTCTGAAGCCGGCGCTGGAGGACCTGCTGCGGGAGCATGCGCCGCAGGTCCTGGGGGCGCTCGTCCGCCGGTACGGCGACTTTGCCGCCTGCGAGGACGCCGTCCAGGAGGCTCTGCTCGCCGCCGCCCAGCAGTGGCCGGGTGACGGGGTGCCCGCACAGCCGCGAAACTGGCTGATCCGGGTCGCGTCGCGGCGCCGGATCGAGATGCTGCGCAGCGAGGATGCCCGGCGGCGACGGGAGGATGCCGTTGGACACGAGCCGCCGGCCGCTCCGGTCTCTGCGGTCGACGACTCGCTGACCCTGTTGCTGCTGTGCTGCCATCCCGCCTTGACCACCGCCTCGCAGGTGGCGTTGACGTTGCGGGCGGTGGGTGGTTTGACGACGGCGGAGATCGCCCGGGCGCTGTTGGTGCCGGAGGCCACGGTCGGCCAGCGGATCAGTCGGGCGAAGCAGCGGATCCGGGAGGCCGGGGCCACGTTCACGCTGCCGCCGGCGGGTGAGTTGGCGGTGCGGCTGGTCGCCGTACGCGAGGTGCTGTATTTGATCTTCAACGAGGGGTATACCGCCAGCTCAGGCGCGCGGCTGCACCGGGTGGAACTGACCGCTGAGGCCGTACGGTTGACTCGGCAGTTGCATGCGCGACTGCCCGCTGACGGTGAGAATGCCGGTCTGCTGGCGTTGATGTTGTTGACCGACGCGCGTCGCCCGGCGCGGGCCCGGGCGGATGGGGCGCTGGTTCCGCTCGCCGAGCAGGATCGGGCGGTGTGGGATCACGCCGCGATCGCCGAAGGCGTCGCTTTGATCACCGCGACGCTGGCGCGGGCGCCGATCGGCCCCTATCAGCTGCAAGCCGCCATTGCGGCCGTGCACGACGAGGCGGCGAGCGCGGCGGAGACGGACTGGCCGCAGATCCTTCGGCTTTACGAGATGCTCGCTGCGCTGGCGCCTGGCCCGATGGTGACGCTGAACCGGATCGTCGCGCTGGCCGAGGTCCGCGGGCCCGCCGCGGCGCTCGCCGAGCTGGCACAGCTCGAGCCGCAGCACCGGGTGTTGGCCGTCCGCGCGCATCTGCTGGAGAAGGCGGGCGACCTGGCCGCCGCGCATGCCGCCTACCTGGCGGCCGCCCGGCTGACCTTGAGCGTGCCTGAGCAGCGCTACCTGACGTCCCGGGCGGCCGCACTCGCACCGTGATCACAACCCACGGCTACCGACCGACAATCGTGTGGGTGGCGTCACGACCGATCAGTGCTGGCAACGAGCCGCAACTGATCGGGAGGGGTACACCGTGGGGGTCCTTGGGCAGAAGTTGTCCGGCGCCGGCCGGCTGGGCGTCAAGGCCATGACCGGTGTGCTCGCCGCGGGCCTCGCGGTGGGCGTCGGCGCGCCGCAGGTGGCCTCGGCGGTGGCGATCGTCAACCCGCCCGCACCCGTCGCGACGGCGAGCGAAACCGGCACTCAGGGCTTCGAGGGGCTGCGGGTGCTGCCGCTCGGCGACTCGATCACCCGCGGCACCGGCTCGCCGACCCGCTCCTCCTACCGGATGGCGCTGGCCGAGCGGCTGCTCAAGGGCGGCATCCAGATCAACTACGTGGGCTCGCAGCGCAACGGCACCGGCTCGGACGTCAACCACGAGGGTCACGGCGGCTGGACCATCGACGAGCTGTCGGCGGAGCTGGACGGCTGGCTGGACACGTACCGGCCGGATGTGGTGCTGGTGCACGCCGGCACGAACAACATCACCCAGGGCCACGGCCCGACCGCGACCGCCCGCAAGCTGTCCGCCATGCTCGACCAGATTCGGGCGAAGGCACCGACGGCGTACATCTTCGTCGCGCAGATCGCCACGTCGCGGATGCCGACCGAAGCCGCGCAGGACCGCGTCTACAACCGGCTGATCCCGAAGCTCGTGGCCGAGAAGCAGGACGACCGGATCACCGTGGTCGACCAGTCCTCGGTGCGCGGCATCGACCTGCACGACCTGCGCCACCCGAACGACTTCGGCTACTCGAAGATGGCCTGGAACTGGTACCAGGCGATGGCTCCGGTCCTCGGCGCCTCGGGCGACACCGGCCCGAACCCTTACCTGGCCCGGGAGACGGTCCGCTGCCTGGCCAACAAGGTGATGATCGACGGCGAGAAGCACCACCGCACCGAATGCCGCACCTGGAAGCTGCGCGACGGCGTCTGGCTGACGCTGCGGGCGACGAACCAGACCTATCGCGTACGCGTGAACGGCAAGGTCGAGACCCGCACGCGTACGGTCCAGCGCTGGACCGGTCCGGGCAACCTGCTCAACGTCTGAGTCCTCTTTGCCGGAATTTGCAGACAGCTAGCGGATTCGGCACGTGTTCCGTAGTGCTAACCGGGAACCGAGTTCCCGGGAGGAAGCACGTGCCGAAATTCAGCAGTGCGGAAGAACAAGCCGCGTGGACCCTCGCCGAGGCGTTGAGCGAGAAGGCGATGGGGTGCATGCGCGAGGCCGAACTGGCCGCGGAGAATTTTCGTCTCGGCAAGCAACAGATGCGGCGCAATTTCAAGGCTCGCGGCCTGTCCGAAGTGGACGCCGACATCCGCTGGTCCGGCACGACCCGGGCCAAGAAAGCCCTCACGGACAACGGCTGGTACATGTCTCAGGCGTCGATGTACAACGCGGCAGCGGCGACGCAGTACGCCAAGGCGCTCTACCTCAAGAACGGTGCAGGCTCCTAGCGCCACCCAGATCGGCAGTCCGGCCGGCGGCATATCCCTGACCGCGGCCGGTGCCGGTCAGCCGGCGCGGGCCGAGCCGGGCCAGCTTCGGGTACGTCTCGTCACGGCGCCGCTCGACCACCTCAGCCCGGTCCACCAGGACCAGCCCCGCGCCCGGTGCCGCAGCAGCCGCCGCTTGCTCCGTGACCGTGAGCCGGGCCCGAATCGCCTCGGTGAAGCCCACCAGCCAGGACCGGCGGAATGCGGCCGGATGGTCGTGCCGGGGCACCACCGCCGCGGCGAGCCCGTGCGCCGCCTGGATCAGCAGCGACGTGAACAGCAGCTCCACCCGCTCGAGGTCGGCGCTGTGCCCGAACAGGTGCACCCGCGCGGTGCCACGCCGCTCCAGATGGACGGCTTTACAGCGCAGGGCGAGCGCGACCGCGCCGAGCAGGGCGGCCTTGTCCCGGGAGTACGGCGGCTCCACCGAGAGCACCCGATCGCCGACCGGGTCGAGGGCCGGGTCCGCGCCGGCCAGTAAAGCCTGGTCGATGCCGTACTTCGCGATCAGCTCGGCGGCTTTGGCGGTGAACGCCTCGGCCTCGGGCGGCGTGCAGGCGGGATCCTCAGCCTTGGCAAGCAGCTTGCGAACGCGAGCGAGCAGCGGAGCCTCGGCCATCCGCAGTTCAGGCTGCCCGGTGGCGCAGGGTTGCCACCGTTGAACCCGCGAGAGCCAGTAGGCAGTCCGGGAGCTGGCCGTCGGCGATGGCTGCACCGAAGAGCGCCTCGCCGGTCGGAATATCACCGTTCACGTACGCGCTGACGAACCGCGCCACCCACCGCTTGTCGTAACGTGCGTCGTCGATTCCGGGGAACTCCAGGGTCCAGAGCCCGCCGGTGGGCACGTTGCGTCCCACCATCGTCGCGGCGAGACACCACGCCACGTCGTACGCGCCGACGACACCCGCCCGGTCCACGACCGCGTCGAAGGTGCAGACCACAGCGTCACTGTCGCCGGAGAGCGCGCAAGTGAGCACCTGCGCCGCGTCGTCGAATGCGTGCTGTGGTACGTCCGTCACGTCTAGAAAGGTACGCGGATTCGTCAACAGGTGCTCTCATGCGCCGCGTAAAAGGCAGGTAAGCCTGGCAGTGCACGCGCGGTCCCCGTCCTCGTCGGTGATGACGATCTCATAGGTGACTGCAGTTCGGCCGCGGTGCACGGGAGTCGCGACGCCGGTGACCGTTCCGGACCGGACCGCCTTGTGGTGGGTGGCGTTGATGTCGACGCCCACCGCGAACGGGCGGTCGACGGTCGCGCCGTGCAGCACCGCGCCGACCGAGCCGAGCGTCTCCGCCAGAACGCAGGATGCTCCACCGTGCAGCAGCCCGTACGGCTGGGTGTTGCCTTCGACGGGCATCCTGGCGACGACGCGTTCCGGGGTCGCCTCGGTGATCTGGATGCCCATGCGCTCGGCCAGGGCGCCGTGCAGGCCGTTCAACGTTGAAGTCACGTTCGGCAAGGCTACCGGCGAGTTCCGTTCTCGGCTCGTAAGGGTAGAAGACAGGTCCTACGTTGGTACGAACACCGACGGACCCCCGAGCGAGGAGACAGCATGAGCGAGCCCGAGATCGTGGAAACCCGCGGGGACGACCGCGTTGACCTGCTCGCTTCCGACACCAACGGCGACGGCAAGCCGGACGTGTGGGTCGCCGACACCGACGGTGACGGCAAGGCCGACCTCTTCCAGTTCGACACCAACAACGACGGCAAGGTCGACATCACCATGGTCGACCTGGATCAGGACGGCACCCCGGACCTCATCGTCGACGGCGACGGCGGGCTCCCTCCCGCATCCTGACCCTCAGCCGCCGCCCAGAGCGCTGACGGCGGCCCAGAGGACGGCCAGGGCGAGGGCGGTGGAGAAGGCTGCCGAGGCGGTTCGCCGCCACGGCCCCCTGCCGGCCGGGACGACAGCTTCGGGGTGGCCCAGCCGGGTCAACGTGCGGCGGTGCCGGCGCACCTCGCGACACCAGCGGCTGAGATCGGGCGTACCCCGGCTGATCTCGACGGCCAGCCGGGCCTGCGCCCGCTGCAGCCGCCGGACCGCCGCCCGCGCCCGCAGCCCTGCCTGCACTCGGGCATGCCACCGCGCGCTCGCCCGCCGCGATCCGGACCGCAGCGCGTCAAGCTCGGTGGGTGTCACCAGCTCCGGATCGTCGAGCGTCGCGAGCTGCGCGGTGTAATAGTCCGCCTCCCGGTCATGCGCCGCCCGCACCAGAAGCCAGATCAACAGCAACGGCGGCAAGCCCTTGAGCACGAGTACGGCGAGCAGCGCCACGGCGCCGTTACCCAGCCCATCGCGCAGCAGCGGCGAATTCCACAACATGTGTGACGCCCACGCACCGAGAACTCCTAGGGTTGCCACGCCGATCCGGAACCGGGCGGTGCGGTCGGCGCGCACGACGAGGTAGCCGATCCCCGCCCCGGCCAACGCGCTGAACAGGGTGTGACTCCAGACGCCGGACAGAAAGCCGCGCAGCAGGAACGTGGTGATGACCGGTTCGACGTGGTCGCCCCGACCGGCCAGGGCCACCGCGCTCATCGCGTACACGATGTCCTCGACGATCTGGAATCCCAGCCCGACCATCGCGCCATAGACGACGCCGTCCAGCACGCTGTTCACCTGGCTGCGGGCGACGAGCACGATGGCGACCACGCCGAGCGCCTTGGCGATCTCCTCGACCGTCGGCCCGGCCAGCGCGGCACCCCAGCCCGCGGCGAGATGCGTCGAACCCAGCTTGGCGATCAGGTCGTCCAGGGCGGCACTGCCCGGGATCGAGACGGCTGTCGCCACCAGCGCACCCCAGGCAAACGCGAGCGCCAGCAGGGCGGGCGGCTCCCGCTCGAGAAAGTCCAGCTCAGAAACCACAAACCAGAACGGCACCGCCAGCAGGGCGAAGAGGGCGGTCGCGGTGACCAAGGCAATCGGGTACGCCTGGGCGAACCGCACCGCAATCACGGACATCCGAGCGGCTCCGGCGAGCAGCACCGCCAGGACGATCCAGAATGCGGGTTGGCGCAGGACGCCCCGGTCCGGCTCGGCGCCGGGCTGCACGGGCGCGGACCGGGCGCTGCGCAACCGAGGCTCCGCGGTCATCGGGTCTGCTCCGACAACTCCGCGGTCATCGGCCGCTCCGACAGCTCCGCGGTCATCGGCCGCTCCGACAGCTCCGCGGTCATCGGCCGCTCCGACAGCTCCGCGGTCATCGCCCGCTCCGACAGCTCCGCGGTCATCGGCCGCTCCGACAGCTCCGCGGTCATCGGCCGCTCCGACAGCTCCGCGGTCATCGGGTCTGCTCCGGCAGCTCCGCGGTCATCGGCCGCTCCGGCAGCTCCGCGGTCATCGGGACCGCTCCGGCACGAACGTGAGGGTGCCGGTGCTGGCGTCGATGACCGGCAGGGTTCGGCCCAGGTCCAGGTCGTCGCCGCTGACCGTGACCTCGATGGCGCGCCCGGCTGTGACGAAGACGGCGTAGCGCCCGCCGCGGCCTGGGCCGCTGTAACCGCCCTGGAGGCCGGTCAGGCCGCTCGCGGTCGCCACGGTCAGCTCGGTGCCGGTTACCTGATAGCCGGAGGTGCCGGTGATGCGTTGCCGCAGTCGCGCGACCGCGGTCGGCAGCGTGCCGTGGTAGGGCTGGACGCTGACCAGGTAGCGCACCGGGCCGAGCCGAAAAAGCACGGTCCCGGAGTCATTTGCCGGCCGGGTCTCGGTGACATCGATCCGCGCGCCGGGCGGTGGAACAACAGTGACCCCGCCCCCGATCGCGTACGGCCGGTCGGTCGGCACCGCACGGTCGGCGGGTAGAGCGTGGTTGAGGGCGGGCAGTCCGAAGGCAAGTCCGCTCAGGGCGGCAACGAGCGCGACGGCACCGAGGAGGTTCGTCCGCTGACTGCGCGTAACGCCTCCCATCCCCATACGCTAACCGCCAGCGCACAAAGACCTCAGATAGAGAGCATTTTGTCCGTTTACTCAGATTTGCGCGCACAGGAATCCAGCGGGCACGACCGAGGTCAACCACACACCGTTAGCGCTGCGGTGGTCATGAGGTCAACTCCATGACCGCAAGGTAGTAAGGCCGATCCTGGGTGTCGACGGATTTCAGCGTCCAGCCAGTTCCCCGCAGCAGCTCCGCCAGCTCCTCGACCGAGCAGTTCAGATAGTCGAACCAGTCCGTCGCGTGCAGCCGGTAGCGCAGCCGAAGCCGCAGCTGGCCGCCGATCCGGCCCCGCTCCCGGTTGCGCTGGTGATAGGCCACATGCACCGGATCGGTCGTGCCGTACGGGTCGGTGCCCTGCGCGACGATCCGCGCACCCGGCTGGGCCAGTGCCGCCAGCGCCGCCAGAAAGGTCGGGGCGCGCTCGGGGCCCTCCAGCAGACCGAGGTTGTTGCCCAGCAAGAGGAACGTGTCGTACCGGGTCTCCGCCCGCGCGTACTCGTCGACGGCGGCGACGACGGTGTCACGCAGCCCGAGTTTGCGCGCGATCTCGATGGCCCCGGGCGAGGTGTCCAACCCGGTCACAGCCATGCCACGGCGTTGCAGCTCGATCGCCGTACGCCCAGCTCCGCAGCCGATGTCGAGCACGGCACCCCGGCACAGCCGCAGCGCACGCACGTCGTGTGGCTGCCAGTGCTCGGGCTCGGCGAGATAGTGATCGGCAGGGGCGCCGTTGATCAGCCCGTCGTCCCGCTCGATGATCTCGATGACGGGCCGGGGCACTCGCCCGCCGGCCAGGGGCCGTGGCCCGACTCCGGTGCGTACGGCGTACGCGTCCCGGATCATCTCGCCGAACACGTCCCCGAGCGGTGGCTGATCCATTGTCACTACTCTTGACGCATGCCCACGTTGGAGCAACTCGGTACCGAGAAGTACGCCCTGCTGACGACGTTCCGCCGGGACGGCCGAGCGGTGGGGACGCCGCTCTGGGTGGTCCCCGACGGCGCCGGGATCGCCTTCTGGACGCCCAAGGGCACCGGCAAGCTGAAGCGCATCCGCAATAGTGGCCGGGTCACGGTCACGGCTTGCGACCTGCGGGGCAACCCGTCGGGCGAGGCGGTCGAGGCGACCGCGCGGATCGGCGACGAGGCCGACCGGATCCGCATCGGCAAGGCCCTGACCCGCAAGTACGGCCTTCTCGGCCACCTGACGATGCTGGGAAGCCGGCTGCGCCGTGGTGTGCACGGCACGACGACCATCCTGGTGTCCTGAGATTTTCCGTGCTTCCGGAGTCTTACCCCCTCCGGAAAACGGAGAAGGGGCGATTCGCCTTCCCCGGCGCTCGCCCCTTCTATCGATCCTTCGTCGTCGACCTTGTTCAGTCGCCCTGACGCTGCGTCGGAATCTGTCCTTGCAGCAAGGCCCGAACTTCCGACTCCCGGTAGCGACGGTGCCCGCCCAAAGTGCGAATTGCACTGAGCTTGCCCGCCTTTGCCCACCGGGTGACGGTCTTCGGGTCGACTCGGAACATCGACGCCACCTCGGCCGGGGTCAGTAGCGGCTCAGGATCATGCGTACGCGATGCCATGGGTCACTCCTCCACAGGTACCTATAGACATCGGCCGGGGTCCCGCCGGCCGGTGCGTCTCTCATGGTCCGGCTAGTCCCCGATGTCCGACATGGGCCGAACGGCCGAACGTCCCTAGATAGACGGTTGAAGCATGCCCGATTTATGCAAGTTTTCTACGCCAGAAAGTGTCTTGTTTGGACCGAAAATCACGCTTCGCGGATCGGTGATTACGAAGAGTATTCGCCTTGAGAGCGCTCTCTGGCGCGCCCTTCCGTGACCCTTCGTCCCGTTTCGGCTGGTCACGGCGCTACCCCCGGCGGCCTAGTTGCAGCGCTCGAGCAACTGCACCGCACGCCACCGGGCGACCAACTTCTCGTACGCCTCCGTCGCGGCTTCCGCATCCCCCCGGGACAGTGCCGAAAGTCCGGCCGCCACCAGTCCGGGTGAATCGTCCTCGCGCAACGCGTCGTCCTGCAGCAGCCCGGTCAAGCCGCCATAGTCGAGCTCGACGATCGACCGCGGGTGAAACTCCTCCAACCACCGCGTGCCTTCCTCGACCGCCTCCGTGATCGGCGCGTCCCCCAACGACTTCCGCAGCACCGACACACCCCGGTGCGCCCGCCGCCGGGCCTTCGAGATCTCCGTGCGGTAAACCAGCGAGCGCCGGCCGCCGGACAGGTTGATCTCCCGCTCGTCCAGGTCCACAAAGACAAACCAACGCAACGGCACACCCCACGTCGCGACCTGCTCGTGCACCCGGGGCACGCCGTGCTCCAGCACCTTCGCCCCGCTGCGCCAATCCTCCACCACAGCCTTGGCCTGGCCGGCCAGCACCGGTGGCACGAAAGCGTCGGCCAGGACGCTCGGCACCCCGTCCCGGGCATTCAGCGCCGCCTCAGCCACCCGGAGCCGTAGATTCCAAGGACAAACAAGCAGCGAATCGCCCCACTCCAACACGTACGCCTCGTCCGGCAGGTCGGGCAGTCGGGTCCAGCCCGCACCCAGCGCCTCCAGCACGGCAGTGCGCTGCCGGACCGGTCCCTCGACCGGGCCCAGCGCCCGCCCCTCCCGCGCGTACCGCCGCCAGAAGAGTTGGCGGTCTCGGTCGAAGGCGGTCAGCGGTTCATAAACGCGCAGGTACGACGCGAACAGTGACGGCACGGCGCGATCCTTTCACGAAACTGCCCCCGATTGACTCCCCTCACGCAGCCATTTGGGTGGCAACATGCACGGCTAGGCTCGCGATGTCCGGCAACACCCCGCCGGACCAGGCAGGGCGTCCCACGAGGGCGCTCGACAAAACACACACTCAGGAGAGAGCAGTCATGGGCGTGTTCGTAAGCAGCGACGGCATCGAGGCCGCCGGGCACGAGCAGGTCGTCTTCTGTCAGGACCGGCACACCGGCCTGAAGGCGATCATCGGTATCTACTCCACGGCCCTCGGGCCCGCGCTGGGCGGCACCCGGTTCTACCCGTACGAGAGTGAGGAGGCGGCCGTCACCGACGTGCTGAACCTCTCGCGCGGCATGGCGTACAAGAACGCCCTGGCCGGCCTCGACCTCGGCGGCGGCAAGGCGGTCATCTGGGGCAACCCGGAGCTGGACAAGTCCGAGGCGCTGCTGCGCGCGTACGGCCGCTTCGTCGAGACCCTGCGGGGCCGCTACTACACCGCCTGTGACGTCGGCACCTACGTGCCGGACATGGACGTCATCGCCCGCGAGACCAGCTACGTGACCGGCCGCAGCGTCGAACACGGCGGCGCCGGCGACTCGTCCGTCCTGACCGCCTGGGGTGTCTTCCAGGGCATGCGCGCGGCCGCCGAGCACACCTGGGGCCGGCCCACCCTGGCCGGCCGCCGGGTCGGTATCGCCGGCCTCGGCAAGGTCGGCAAGTACCTCGCGGGTCACCTGATCGAGGACGGCGCCACCGTCGTGGCGACCGACGTCAGCCCGGCCGCGCTCGAGTGGGCCCGGGCGACGTACCCGCAGATCGACATCGTCCCGGACACCAAGACGCTGATCACCAGCGACATCGACGTGTACGCCCCGTGCGCCCTCGGCGGCGCCCTGGACGACGACACGGTCCCGGTGCTGCGCGCCAAGATCGTCACCGGTGGCGCGAACAACCAGCTCGCCCACCCCGGCATCGACAAGATGCTCGAGGAGCGCGGCATCCTCTACACCCCGGACTACGTAGTCAACGCCGGCGGCGTCATCCAGGTGGCCGACGAGATCGAGGGCTTCAACTTCGAGCGCGCCAAGCTCCGGGCTACCAAGATCTTCGACACCACCGGCCAGATCCTGCGCCTCGCCTCCGACGAGGGCGTGCCGCCGGCCGTGGCCGCGGACCGCCTCGCCGAGCGCCGGATGGCCGAAGTCGGACGGCTCCGCAGCATCTACCTCGGCTGAGCCTTTTGTACGCCGTCGCGCGTCGCGTCCCACCCCGGTCACGACGCGCGGCGGTGGTACACGTAACCCGAGGTGCCGAAGGCGGCATCGTCCATGTACCGTAAGACCCACGAGAGATGCCTGACGTCATCGGGGCCCGCCTTCGGGCTGCCCCGAATTCTGTGCGAGGGGGTCGAGCCATGGGGCGCGGCCGTGCTAAGGCCAAGCAGACAAAGGTGGCCCGGGAGTTGAAGTACCACTCCCCGAACACCGACCTCACCGCCTTGCAGCGCGAACTGGGGGGTGCTGGTAAGTCCGACCATCACTTCGAAGTCGACGACAATGAGCTTGTCGATGACGAAGATGATGACGATGCGGACGACGAGCACGACAGTTGGCCGCCGCCAAGGCGTTGACCCGTATTGCAGTGAGCACGCGGCTTCCGCGTGCTCTGGCATGTCGTGGTCGTCCGACAGTTCATGATGCCCACGCGGTCTGACCGCGCGGGCATCATGGCCTGTGCATAGCGTTCTCCCCTCCGCAGTCACCGCGGCACCGCCGCCGCACCGACTGAACCCCAGCGCCACGCCGCCCTCCGCCATGCCCGCCGTCCCCCGGACGCCAGGCTCGGACCGGCCAGCTGCCACCCGGGGCCACCCACGGAGTTACCGCACGCTGCGCAAACGCTCCTCACGGGAGTCGCCGCACGCCGCGCTGAACGCTCCCCACATGGGGTCGCCGCACGCTGCGCGAACGCTCTCCGCAGACCAGGCTGGGCTGAAAGCTGCCCACCAAGCTGGCGGCCGACACGCCCACTCAATCCGCGTGCCAAGGGTGGGTCTGTACTGCGCTCAAGGCCCGCCAACGCTGCGCCCAACGAACCCATCGTCCCGCGCTCAACACGCCCACCCGCGCAGCCTCGAACAGGCCAAGCGACCCCGCGCAACACGCCCCACCGCGCAGCTCTGAATGCTGCCCATCGGAGCCGCATCAGAGCTCGAGCGACATCGGACAAGGCTGCCCAGGTCGACCGGAACGGCGACAGCCGCCATGGCCGAAATCGGTCTAGGCCCGGATGCCGCCCGACGCCCGGTCGGTGCACTCACCCACGCATCATCGCCGTGCCCGGGGAAGCGCATGTCCCCCCGACCCGGCCGGCGGCCGCGGGTCGTGGTCGGGACGGCAGCCAGCCGGCGCTGTGCGCCACGGAACTCTGCTGTGCCCGTACCTATAAAAAGCGAAGCTATCTCGGCCGGTTGTTCCAGTTGTAGAAGGTCGGGATGTTCTCGAAGTGGTTCCAGGCGCACACCGCCGACCCGTCAGCCTCGGCGCGCTCGTGGCGGGCCGCTTGCGCTTCGTCGAGCAGGGCGCGCAAACCGGGCCCGGACTCCCGCACCCGCGCCGTCACGGGATCCGGTTCCGTGCGGTCAGACGGCCGTGGGCTCGTGGTCTCGGGCATGGTCCAGCACTCCCTCCAGTAGGCGAATCTTGCTGTTCCGGCAGTGGTCGGTCGTCGTCACATCGAACCGGCCCTGTTCGAAGTAGCGGTTGGCCGCGTGCGCACCGCCGCAGAAGCCGAAGTAGGGGCATTGCGTGCGGCAGGCCTCCACTCCGTCGAGGAACTCGCGGATCCAGGGTGTCCCGGTCGCTCCCGCGATGATCTCCGGCAACGGGGTCGTCAGCACGTTTCCGCTGCTGAAGTCGCCATACCGGGGGTCGGTGAAGCCGGCCAACTCGGGCGACAACAGCACGACGCTGCCGTCGTGGGCGATGGTCGGGATCGGGTCGAGCTGCCGGGGCAGGACGTCGTCGGACCTGCCGTCGAGGACGGCCGCCGCGTAGCGCAGGGACCATTCGACCTCGCGCAGGTGGATGCGGGGATCACGGCGCCAGGCGCCGACCAGCTCCGCCCAGAAGGCGGTCACGTCCTGCTCAGGGTGCTTGTTGGCGCGAAGGTTGACGCCTTCCAACTCCTCGACGTTGACGCCGAGGACGTCGCAGCCGAGGCCGAGGAAGTAGTCGTAGAGCTCGGTTGCCAGGCCGGGCTCGGGTCGGCCGACCACGCAGAGCGCGGAGAACGGGATGCCGTGCCGCTTCAGCGCAGCGATGCCCCGCACGATCCGGTCGTAGGCGGGCTTGTTACCCCGAGTGACCCGGTCACCGTTACGCTCTTCGGGTCCGTCGACGCTCACGCTGACCCGCATTTGGTGCTCGACGAAGAACTCGCACCAGGCGTCGTCGATCAGGGTGGCGTTGGTCTGCACGTGATGTTCGACCTCGACCGGGAACGGCCGCATCAGCGCGGCCAGGTGCTCCCGGCCCGCCGTCAGCGGCTCACCGCCGTGCCACACGACCGAGAATCTTCCGGTACGGGCCCAGTCGGCGACACCCGCAGCCACGGCGCCGGCTACTTCGACGGGCATCTTCTGGTCCACTCGCCGCAACGGCAGGTAACAGTAGGAGCAGTCGAGGTTGCAGAGGGTGGTGGGTTGCATGACGACGTACGTGGGCACCGAGGCGATCCCGCGCATCCCGTTCCAGGGCGCTCCCACGGACACCTCCGTCCCCCGTCGTCGTCGACTCAGGCCAGGCTAGGCGTCGACGTCCACCCGTGTGTGCCCTGCCTCTCCCCTTCACGAAGAAAAGATCCCACGGGTTCAATCCATCGACACCCGTGGATCATTGCACACCTCGCGCGGGAAAACTCCCGTCTGTGATGTATCCGTAGACAAGGTGTAACCGGAAACGAAAACGGCGCCGCGCCCCCGGCTTGCGTGGGGCGGGCGCCGTTGTCACACGACTCAGCCGCGGGTGTACTGACCCATCATCTGGACCTGGCCGCTGCCCTCGATGACCTCGCCGACCTGCCAGGCCTCGACGCCACGCCCGGTCAGGTAGGCCATCGCACGGTCCGCGTCGTCGGCGGAGACGATCGCGAACATGCCGACACCCATGTTGAAGGTGGCTTCCATCTCGGTGTCCTCGATCCGGCCCTTCGCCTGGATCAGGTCGAAGATCGACTGCGGGCGCCAGGAAGAACGGTCCACCACCGCGTCGACGGTCTCCGGCAGGATCCGCACCAGGTTGCCCGGGATGCCGCCGCCGGTGACGTGCGAGAACGCCCGGACGTCGGTCTCCTCGATCAGGCCGAGGCAGTCCTTGGCGTAGATCTTCGTCGGGGTCAGCAGCTCCTCACCGAGGGTGCGCTGCTTGCCGAAGTCGTCCACCACGGTGTCGAGGCGCATCCGGCCCGCGCCGAGCAGCACGTGCCGCACCAGCGAGTAACCGTTGGAGTGCAGGCCAGAGGAGCGCATCGCGATGACCGCGTCGCCGATCTCCACCCGGTGCGCGCCCAGGATCTCGCTCTCCTCGACCACGCCGACACCGGTCGCGGAGACGTCGTACTCGTCCGGGCGCAGCACGCCCGGGTGCTCAGCCGTCTCGCCACCGAGCAGCGCGCAGCCCGCGTAGCGGCAGCCGTCCGCGATACCCGCGCCGATCTCGGCGACCTTGTCCGGCACGACCTCGCCGCACGCGATGTAGTCGAGCAGGAACAGCGGCTCGGCGCCGCAGGCCACCAGGTCGTCCACCACCATGGCGACCAGGTCGATGCCGATCGTGTCGTGGATGTCGAGCTGCTGCGCGATCACCAGCTTGGTGCCGACGCCGTCGGTCGACGAGGCGAGGATCGGGCTCTTGTACTTCTGGGTGTTCAGCTTGAACAGCCCGGCGAAGCCGCCCAGGTCGCCCATGACCTCGGGGCGGCTGGTCTTCTTCACCTTCGACTTCAACAGTTCGACCGCGCGCTCGCCGGCGTGGATCGAAACGCCGGCGTCCGCGTAGGTGACCGTGCGCTTACGGCCGCTGCGGGCGGCTCCCGCCGACCACGGCTGACGGTCGGCGCCCTCGTTGCCGTTCGATCCGGCACTGTTGCGCTCGGACACGTGCGTCACGGTTCTCCCCTTTGGTGGTGGTGCTCGGCTGTGCCGCTGGTTACGACGTTCGCGGTGGTGCGCTGGTTCCGGTCGGCCGGAGCTGGTTCCGGTCGGCCGGAGCTTACGGGCGGTGCAGGGCGTCGACGCCGCCCGGGCTGCCGACGAGTGGCGTCGCCTGGTCGCGCTCGCCCTCGACGTACTGCTCGTCCTCGTAGTCCTGCTCGAGCCCGGCCACCGCAGCGGTGGCCGCCTCGGGCGAGGCGTCGGGCATGGCCGCTCGCTTGCCGACGCTCTCGAGCAGGTGCTTGCCGATCAAGTGCCCGGCCGGCAGCTCGATCGGATACTGCCCATCGAAACAGGCCATGCAGAGTCGTGTCTTCGGCTGCTCGGTCGACTGGACCAGACCGTCCAGCGAAACGTAGCCGAGGCTGTCGGCGCCGATCGAGCGGCGGATGCCGTCGATCTCCAGGCCGTTCGCGATCAGCTCGGCGCGGGTGGCGAAGTCGATGCCGTAGAAACACGGCCACTTCACCGGCGGCGAGGAGATGCGGACGTGCACCTCGAGCGCGCCGGCCTCGCGCAGCATCCGGATCTGGGCGCGCTGGGTGTTGCCGCGGACGATCGAGTCGTCGACGACGACGATCCGCTTGCCGCGGACCACCTCGCGCAGCGGGTTCAGCTTCAGCCGGATGCCCAGCTGGCGGATCGTCTGCGACGGCTGGATGAAGGTACGGCCGACGTACGCGTTCTTCATGAAGCCCGCGCTGTACGGAATGCCGGACTCCTCCGCATATCCGATCGCGGCCGGGATCCCCGACTCCGGTACGCCGATGACCAGGTCGGCCTCGACCGGATGCTCCTTGGCCAGCCGGCGCCCGACCTCAACCCGCGCGGCATAGATGTTGCGGCCGGCGATCGTGGTGTCCGGACGGGCAAGGTAGACGTACTCGAAAAGGCAGCCCTTGGGCTCCGGCGTCGCGAACCGGGTCGACCGCAGGCCGTGCTCGTCGATCGCCAGGATCTCGCCGGGCTCCACCTCGCGGACGAAGCTCGCACCGACGATGTCGAGAGCCGCGGTCTCGCTAGCGACCGCCCAGCCCCGTTCCATCCGGCCGAGCACGAGCGGACGGACGCCTTGCGCGTCGCGGGCGGCGTACAGGGTGCTTTCGTCCATGAAGACGAAGCTGAACGCGCCCTTCAACCGCGGGAGCACCTCCATGGCCGCGGCTTCGACCGACAGGTCGGGGCGAGCGGCCAGCAGGGTCGTGACGAAAGCGGTGTCGGAGGTGGCGGAGTCGGCCTCGAGACCGCGCTCCGCGACCTCCCGGGCCAGCTCGGCGGTGTTGACCAGATTGCCGTTGTGCGCCAGAGCGATCGTCGTGCCGGCCGTGGTGGCTCGGATCGTCGGCTGGGCGTTCTCCCAGTTGGAGCCGCCGGTGGTGGAGTAGCGGGTGTGCCCGATCGCGAGGTGTCCGCGCAGGCTGGCCAGGGTCGGCTCGTCGAAGACCTGGGAGACCAGGCCGAGATCCTTGTAGACGACGACACCGGACCCGTCACTGACGGCGATGCCGGCAGCCTCCTGCCCGCGATGCTGCAGGGCGAAAAGGCCGAAATAGGTGAGTTTTGCGACCTCTTCTTCGGGAGCCCAGACGCCGAAGACGCCACAGGCATCCTGGGGTCCGCGGTCCTGGGGGTCGAGATCGTCGGTCAACAGGCCGTCGCCTCGGGGCACGCGCTTGCTCCCTCATGCTGATCTGCTCGGACTATGCGGGGCTGTACCGAGCGCCCAGTGTACGCGAGGTGACCAGCGATCAGCCCGGGTGCACAGGCAGGTACGGCGCCAGGTCGGTGCGTGTTCCGCTGGCCCGTACCCGTCCGGACTCCACGGCATCTGCCCAGCCCAGCCGGCCCGTCGCGACGAGTAGCCAGGTCAGCGGATCGGTCTCGACCACATTGGGCGGTGTGCCGCGGGTGTGCCGCGGACCGGCCACACACTGAATCGCACCGAAAGGTGGAATACGGACCTCCACCGATCGGCCCGGCGCGGTGCGCGCGAGGTCGGACAGGAGCGCTCGCACAGCGTCACGGAGCACAGAACGATCGGGTTCGCCGCCACCGTCCAGCGCGTCCAACGCCGCGCCGACCGACTCGGATTTATTGTGCGCAGGAGACACGTCGGGACAATACGACCCGGCATTCGACCACAACCCCGCGGCCCTGGGTCGCGCGAATGTCCCCCGACAGGGCATAGTGGCCGACGGTGTGTACTCGTCGCGGAATCCAGTGGGCAATCCTCAT
This sequence comes from Actinoplanes sp. NPDC051859, assembly GCF_044452725.1. NCBI lineage: Bacteria > Bacillati > Actinomycetota > Actinomycetes > Micromonosporales > Micromonosporaceae > Actinoplanes > Actinoplanes sp. NPDC051859. The sequence continues at coordinate 48,134 of NZ_JBITBX010000009.1, forward strand.
GCTGCCCAAGGACCGCGCGACCGGAAGGCGGTGGACGTGACAACGCACCTACGGGCTCTCCAGGCCGGTGCATTCCTGGCCATGCTCGGTGGCGTTCTCGTCGCCGCCCCCTCGGCGGCACTGGCGGCGGTGGAACCCTCGGTTTCCATCACCAGCCTGTCGTCCGGAGACATTCCCTCCGGGGGCAAGACCACCCTGACATACACCGTCGCGAACAAGAACGTCGACGTCCCCGGCGCCGACGCAGGCGTCTCGGTGGTGATCGAAGCCGGCGGGATGGCCTGCTCCGGCCAGTGCAACCTCAGTGACACGATCCCGGCCGGCTCCAACAAGACGTTCACGGCCACGCTCACCGCCGGATCTGTCGACGCGGGACAGACGAAGAACATCACCGTTCGGATCGTCGCGACGATCGACGGCGCCAGCGGCAGCGCAGACCGGTCGGTCATCGTGCGCGGCCCGGACAAGCCGCAGACGGTGCGTCAGGTCAGCGGCAAGGTGAAGGACCAGGACGGCAAGTCGGTCGCCGGCGCGCAGGTCGGGCTGCGGGACAGCCAGGGCCACACGTACAGCACCGCCAGCAACAGCGACGGCGGCTACTCCTTCACGTCCTCCGACAGCGCACCGATCTCGACGGGGCAGCTCACCGTCGGCGCGGCGATGCAGGGCTACGACACGGTGGCGGTGAACGCCGAGGGTGGCGCCGGCCGGTCCGTCAACGTTCCGCTGACGATCAAGTCCAAGGCCACGCCGACGTCGGCCACGCCGTCAGCGCAGGCAAGCGCGACCCCGGCCGCCAGTGCCGAAACGGCGGACGATGCGACGCTGGCCGATGCGGGTGCCGAAACCCCCGCCGCGACGAGTGATCAAAAGAAGGCAGCCAGCGAAGACGACAGCTCCGGCTCGATGCTGTTCATCATCATGGGCGGGCTCCTTGTCGCCGGCGGCATCGGCGCCATCGTCCTCATGCTGATGCGCCGCAAGTCCAACCCGGATGAATCGGACGACTCGGACAGCGGCCTGGCAAAGAGCCCGCTCGCACCGGCCCCGAGCCGATACAGCGGCGCCGACCAGACCCGGATGGCACCGGCGGTCGGTGTCCGCGGCGGCGACGCCACGATCATCGCGCCGCGCTCCGGCGCACCGTCCATGTCGGATGCTCCGACCATGATCCATCGCGGTCCCGCCGCTGCCGAACCGGTCGACGAGTTCCCCGACCCGTACGGCGCCCCGCTGCCGCAGAACGGCGCCTACAACGCACCCGGCGGCTGGGGTGCCACCCCGGCAGCCGGCGCGGCCGGTGCCGCGGGTGCCGCCTACGGAACGGCCACTCAGTTCGGCGGTGCACCCGTCCCCGCACAGAGCGGCGGCTACGACGACCGCGACGCACACGGCTACAGCGGCGGATACGACGACCGCACCGCGTACGACAACAATCAGGCCGGCTACGACCAGACCGGCTACGACCAAGGTCGCGACCAGCAGCGCTTCGACGAGCCGACCGGCATGTACCGGCCGACGCCGGACGCGTACGGCCCCGAGCAGGGCTACGACGGCGGATACGGCGCCGGCGAGTACGCCAGCCAGGACCAGCAGGCGGGCGGGGCGTACCAGGCCGGCGGCTACCAGGGCGGCAGCTACGGCCAGCAGTCCGCCGACCAGGGCGGCTACGGCGGTTGGGACGGCCCGGGCGCGGGGATCGACAGCGGCAACGCGTACGGCCCCCAGGCTGGCGGTAACTACGGAGCTCCCCAGCAGGGCGGCGGCACCTATGGCGCCCCGCAGCAGGCCGGCACCTACGGCAACGCCGGGCAGAGTGGCTACGCCGATCAGGGCGGCTACGACCAAGGTGGCTACGACCAGCCGGGCGGCGGCACCTACGGCGGCGGCTCGTACGGCGGCTACAACGACGGCGGTCAGCAGGGCGGCAATGCCTACAGCGGCGCGCCACAGGCCGGCGGCACCTACGGCGGAGCTGCGCCGGCGGGCACCTACGGCGGCCCCGCACAGGGTGGCGGCACGTACGGTGGCAACCCGGCTCAGGGTGGCACCTACGGCGCCGGCCAGGGCTACGCCGATCAGGGCGGCTACGACCAGGGCGGCTACGACCAGCGAGGCGGCTCCTACAGCGGCGGTCCCTACGGGGGCACCGGCTACGACGGCGACCAGGGTCGGCGTGGCGCTCCGCGGCCGCAAGCCCCCGAGGGCTCGCACCCCGGGCAGCGGCGGCAGGGCGACTGGAACGACGGCTAACCGCACAGCTATCCGCTAAAGGCCGGTCCTGTCACCACGACAGGGCTGGCCTTTACTGTGGACAGCCATGATCACCGATGCAGATCTTGCCATCGCCGCGGCACAAGCCGGCGCCCGTGTCGTTCGCTCCCATTACGGCACCGAGCTGACCCGGTACGAGAAGTCCGCGGGCGACTTCGCCACCAGCGCCGACCTTGACGCCGAGCAGGCCGTCCTCGCCGTCCTGCGCGCTGCCCGGCCGGACGATCCCGTCGTCGGCGAGGAAAGCGGGCAGACCGGTAACGCTCACTCCCACCGTCGCTGGCTCGTCGATCCACTGTGTGGAACGTTGAACTTCGCCGTACGCACCATGCTGGCCTCGGTGAACGTCGCTCTGATCACCAACTCGCGCTGCACCGCCGCTGCCTCCGCAGATCCGTTCACCGGCGAGGTGTTTTGGACCGATGGCACCGCCGCATACGTCCGCCACGCCGAGCAGGATCAACGACTTGCACCGTCCGCCGCCTCTGGCCTGGTCGATCTCAATCTCGACCCGCCCTTTCCCAACAAGGAGGTGTTCTCGGCGGCCCGCAGGCTCGCCGACGAAGGCTTCGTAGCCCGGTTCCGGCCGCGCGTGGTCTCCACCACGCTGGCGGTGGCCTGGGTTGCTGCCGGACGACGCGCCGCGTACGTGACCGACGGCCACCTCCAGGACAGCGTGCACTTCGCGGCGGGCATCGCTCTCTGCGAGGCGGCCGGTTGCGTGCTCACCGGGATCGACGGTCAGCCGGTGCACACCGGACGGGGTGGACTGGTCGTAGCAGCTGACGAGGAGACACATGCCGCCCTGCTGGGGCTGATTCGCGGCTGATCCGGGCCGCGCGGTGCTGGGAACCAGCCCTCCCCGGCTAGGCGTCATGCGCTCGTCGGCCAGGCTGGCAAAGCAGAACGCCACGGCGAAGAAATAGCCGTGGCGTTCTGTGAGTGTGGTGCTCGGGTCAGGCCTTAGCCTCCGGTTCAGCGACGTCGGCGACGTCATCTGAGTTATCGGCACTCGACGCGTCCACCGCTGTGGGCAGACCCGCAACTTCGGCAGCCGGACCCTCGTCCTCGATCAGGGAGTCGGCGGGGCCGGCACCCTCGGTCGGCTCAACCGTGCCCTCGACCGGCGCGGCTTCGCTGTCGGTCAGCTCATCGGCCGGGCCAGCACCCGCCGCCGGGCCAGTGCTCGCCGCCAGCCCGTCGGCCAGGCCCGTGCTCGCCGCCAGCCCGTCGGCCGGGTCAGCCCCCGCCGCCAGCGCGTCAATCCCCGCAGCCAGCGGCGCGTCTTCCGCAGACGTGGTGTCCGACGCGAGGTCGACCGTCGCCGAGGTGAGATCAGTCGCGATCTCCGCAGCCGCACCGGCAAACGGAGCCGTTGCGCCGGCAACCGAAGCCGTCGCGACCACCGGCGACACCATCGCCGGGCGGGGTCCCAGCTCAGCCGGGCTGCCGAACAGGTTGCGCATGGTGGCGGTGTGCGCCTCCCGCAACTCGTCCAGCGGAAGCGTGAACTGGTGCTGGATCTCCAGCGAGGACTCCCGGGTCGTCACGCCGATCGGGGTGCACGGCACGCCGTGCTCCGCGGCCAGCGCCACGAACGCCATGTCGTGCCCGCGTGGCACTGCGACGAGAACCCGGCCGGCCGACTCGCTGAAGAGCCACACGAACGGCGTGGTCGCCGCGTCGTGCTCCGGCAGCGTGATCCGGGCGCCGACGTTGCGGCGCAGGCAGGACTCGACCAGGACCTGCGCGAGGCCACCGTCCGAAAGGTCGTGTGCCGCCACCACGTGCTCGCGCTCCGCGGCCTGGGCCATGAGCCGGCCAATGCGCTGCTCGTGGGCCAGGTCGACCTTCGGCGGCCGGCCGCCCAGGTGGCCGTGGGTGACCCACGCCCACTCGGAACCGGACAGCTCGCACTCGGTGGTGCCGAGCAGGAACAGCAGGTCGCCGTCCGCGGACGGGGGCGGCGGGAAGCCCATCGGCACCCGGCGCGCCACGTCCTGCAGGATGCCCAGCACACCCACCACCGGGGTCGGGTGGATCGCGGCGGCACCGGTCTGGTTGTAGAAGCTGACGTTTCCGCCGGTCACCGGGATGCCCAGCTGCTGGCAGCCGTCGGCGAGCCCGCGTACGGCCTCGGCGAACTGCCACATCACCGACGGGTCCTCGGGCGAACCGAAGTTGAGGCAGTCGGTGACCGCGATGGGCTCGGCACCGGTCACCACGACGTTGCGGTACGCCTCAGCCAGTCCCAGCCGCGCCCCCTCGTACGGGTCGAGGCGGGTGTACCGCCCGTTACCGTCGACGGACAGCGCGACGCCGAGGCCGGTGCGCTCGTCGATCCGCAGCACGCCCGCGTCTTCCGGCTGGGCGAGCACGGTGTTGCCGAGGACGTACCGGTCGTACTGCTCGGTGACCCACGTCTTGTCGCACAGGTTCGGCGATGCGATCATGCGCAGCACGGTCTCGCGCAGTTCGTCCGATGTGGTCGGACGCGGCAGCGTCTCGGCGCGGTCGGCCTGCAGCAGGATGAGGTCGGCCGGTTCCCTTATCGGGCGCGCATAGACCGGGCCGTCGTCGGCGAGCGAGCCGGGCGGCACGTCGACGACCACGTGGTCGTTCCAGGTGATCACCAGCCGGCCGGGCTGGCCGGGGGCCTCGCTCGGGGTCACCTCGCCGATGGCGGTGGCCCAGACGCCCCACTTCTCGGCGACGGCGAGCACCTGGTCGAGCTTCTCCGGCGAAACGATGAGGAGCATGCGCTCCTGCGACTCGCTGGCGAGGATCTCGGTGGGCGACATGGACGCTTCGCGCAGCGGCACGCGCTCCAGCCACACCCGCATACCGGTGCCGGCCGCGGCGGCGGTCTCGGTGAGCGCGCAGGTCAGGCCGGCGCCGCCGAGATCCTGGATGCCGACGACCAGGCCGGCGTCGTACAGCTCGAGGCAGCTCTCGATGAGCAGCTTCTCCATGAAGGGGTCGCCGACCTGCACCGACGGGCGGCGCTGCTCGGCACCCTCGTCGAAGGTGGCGGAGGCGAGCACAGAGACGCCGCCGATGCCATCCCGGCCGGTCCGCGCGCCGAGCAGCACGACGACGTTGCCAACGCCGGCTGCCTTGGCGGTCTGCAACCGTTCGACCGGCAGTACGCCGATGGACAGCGCGTTCACCAGCGGGTTGCCCTGGTAGCACGGGTCGAAGACGATCTCGCCGCCGATGTTGGGCAGGCCGAGGCAGTTGCCGTAGCCGCCGATGCCGGCCACCACGCCGGGCAGCACGCGGGCCGTGTCGGGATGGTCCGCGGCACCGAAGCGCAGCGGGTCCATCACCGCGACCGGGCGGGCGCCCATGGCGAGGATGTCGCGCACGATGCCGCCGATGCCGGTCGCCGCGCCCTGGTACGGCTCGACGTAGCTGGGGTGATTGTGCGACTCGACCTTGAAGGTGACGGCGAGCTCGTCGGAGATCTGCACGACACCCGCGTTCTCACCGATGCCGGCGAGCATCCGGGTGTTCTTGGGCGCCTTCTCGCCGAACTGGCGCAGGTGCACCTTGCTCGACTTGTACGAGCAGTGCTCGCTCCACATGATCGAGTACATCGCCAGCTCGGAGGCCGTGGGGCGGCGCCCCAGGATCTGCCGGATGCGGTCGTACTCGTCGTCCTTGAGACCCAGCTCGGTGTGCGGCTGCAGGTCCTCGGGCGTGTCGAACGCCAGCTGGACGGTGTCCACCGCGCCGAACTCGTCGGCCAGCACGTCGGTGGCGGCGAATCCGCTGCGGGCCGGCGCCTGGTTCGGCACCGGAGTCGGCGTCGGGGCGCCGCTGGTCGCGATGTCGGGCTGGGTGGTCATCGCTGGGCTCCCCCTGTGAGCTGCCCGCCCGCGGCCGTCCCGGCCAGGTGCCGCAGGGCGGAGGTGAAGAAACCGAGGCCGTCGAGCGACGGGCCGGTCAGCGCCTCCACCGCGTGTTCCGGGTGCGGCATGATGCCGACGACGTTGCCGGCCGCGTTGGTGATGGCAGCGATGTCACGCTGCGAGCCGTTCGGGTTGCCGCGGATATAGCGGGCGACGACCCGTCCTTCGGCCTCGAGTTCGTCGAGGGTGCGCTCGTCGGCGACGTAGCAGCCTTCGCCGTTCTTGACCGGGATGAGGATCTCCTGGCCGTCGGAGAAGCTGTTGGTCCAGGCAGTCTGCGCGCCGCCGATCCGCAGGTACTGATCGCGGTTGCGGAAGTGCAGGTGCTGGTTGCGGGTCAGCGCGCCGGGCAGCAGGTGGGCCTCGCAGAGGATCTGGAAACCGTTGCAGATGCCCAGCACGGGCAGGCCGCCCCGAGCGGCGTCGATGATGGTCTCCATCACCGGGGCGAACCGGGCGATCGCGCCGCAGCGCAGGGCATCGCCGTAGGAGAAGCCGCCGGGCAGGACCACGGCGTCCACACCGTGCAGGTCGGGGTCACCGTGCCAGAGACGCACGGCTTCACCCCCGGCGATGCGCACCGCGCGGGCGGCATCGCCATCATCGAGCGAACCCGGGAAGGTGACGACTCCGATCCGCATGGTCACGCGCTCATCTGCGCGGCGTCGTCGGCCGACTCCTCGACCCGGATCGAGAAGTCCTCGATGACCGGGTTGGCGAGCAACTTGTCGGCGATCTCGCGGGCGGTCTCCAGGTCGGGTTCACCGTCGAACTCGATCTCGATACGGCGGCCGATCCGTACGGAAGAAACAGCGCTGACCCCGAGCCGCGGCAGCGCGTTGGCGACCGCCTGGCCCTGCGGATCGAGGATCTCCGGCTTGAGCATGACGTCGACGACGACGCGAGCCACGGGCACTCCTGACTGTTTAGGCGCGCAGTTGGGTGGCCCTCTAAGGGGCGAGCGGCCAAAGCCTACCTTGTACGGCCGCCGATCGACCCATCGGCCGGTGTCGGCAGGCGGACGTACACGTGGCTGAGCTGGGCATCCCTAGAGTGATCTCGCACACGGTACGAATACGGAATGCAATTATCCGATGACATTAAGTCGCAACCGGACCATCACATCGTGATAGGTCTCAATTGAAATGTAGATGCAAAACCACAGCCACCCTACGTTCATTCGATCAAGCTCGATGCCATTCGTGCATCGACGGAACCGAAGGAGCAAGGCGTGCGCACTCGCATCGCTGTCGTCTCGCTGGCCGCCGCCCTGACCGGCGCTCTCGCCGTCCCCGCCGTCGCGAACGCGGCTGACGACGGCCCCCAGCACATCATCGGTGGCAGCACCGTCTCCTCGGCGCCGTGGGCCGCCGCAGTCTTCAGCGACGGCGAATTCATGTGCTCCGGCACGATCATCGCGGCGGAGTACGTCCTCACCGCCAAGCACTGCATCGAGGGCGAGATGTCCGTCCGCGTCGGCAGCACCAACCGGACCTCCGGTGGAGTCACCCGCTCGGTCACCGCGACGTCGACCCGTTACGACCTCGCCATCATGCGCCTGAGCAGCCCCATCACCACCAGCTACGCGAAGCTGTCGAGCTCCTACCCGCCGGTGGGCTCGACGAACTCGGTCTACGGCTGGGGCCGCACCTGCTACGAAGGCTGCGACGGCTCCGTCACCTTGAAGACGGCCACCGTCCGCGTCACCACCACCAACCAGACCGACGCCTACGGCGGGCGCGCCATCGGCAGCACTGGCATCAGCGGTGCGGCCTGGCGCGGCGACTCTGGCGGTCCGCAGTTCTACAACGGCGCCCAGGTAGGCGTGGCGTCGACGGCCGACGGCGTCAGCCGCCAGTACTACGGCAGCGTCGCCTACAACCGCCCATGGATCCGCTCCATCGCCGGCGTGTGACGTTCCAGGTCGAAGCCCAGCTGTCGTAGAGCAGGGTGGGCGAAGCTCGGACGGCTCCGCTCACCCTGCTCGGCCCGACGTGGTTACAGAATCGGGCCGGGCGTGTAGGTCGCCGCTTCCGGGTGGGCGGCGACGATCCGGGCAACTCGGTCTGCTACTTCCCGGACCTGCGCCGGCGCCGCCCCGACGAAAGCGGCTCGGTCGGCGACCAACGTGTCGATTTCCGCGCGGGACAGGCCGAGGCGCTCATCCGCCGCGAGGCGGTCGAAGAGGTCGTTTTCGGCGGCACCCTTTTCGCGCATGGCCAGGGCCATACCGACCGCGTGTTCCTTGATGACCTCGTGGGCGACCTCGCGACCCACGCCCTTGCGGACCGCGGCGACCAGAATCTTCGTCGTCGCCAGGAAGGGCAGGAAGCGGTCCAGTTCGCGGGCGATCACCGCGGGGTAGGCGCCGAACTCGTCGAGCACCGTCAGGAAGGTCTGGAAGAGGCCGTCGGTGGCGAAGAAAGCGTCCGGCAGCGCAACGCGACGCACGACCGAGCAAGAAACGTCGCCTTCGTTCCATTGGTCGCCGGCGAGTTCGCCGACCATCGACAGGTAGCCGCGGACGATGACGGCGAGGCCGTTGACCCGCTCCGAGGAGCGGGTGTTCATCTTGTGCGGCATCGCGGAGGAGCCCACCTGGCCCGGCTTGAAGCCTTCGGTGACCAGTTCCTGGCCCACCATCAGCCGGATCGTGGTGGCTAGCGACGATGGCGCGGCAACCACCTGGGCCAGCGCAGACACCACGTCGAAGTCGAGCGACCGCGGATAGACCTGACCGACGCTGGTCAGCACCCGTTCGAAGCCAAGGTGATGGGCGACCTTGCGTTCCAGCTCGGCAAGCTTCTCCTCGTCGCCGTCGAGCAGGTCGAGTTGGTCAGCGGCGGTCCCGACCGGGCCCTTGATACCGCGCAGCGGATATCGGCTGATCAGCTCATCCAGCCGCTCGTAGGCGATGAGCAGCTCCTCCGCGGCGCTGGCGAAGCGCTTGCCCAGCGTCGTGGCCTGCGCGGCAACGTTGTGCGACCGCCCGGTCATGACCAGGTCGCTGTGCTCGACCGCCCGCTCGGTGAGGCGCGCAAGCGCGGTGACGATCCGACCCCGAACGAGCTTGAGCGACGCGAGGATCTGCAGTTGCTCGACGTTCTCGGTGAGGTCTCGGGAGGTCATTCCCTTGTGGATGTGCTCATGCCCGGCGAGCGCGCTGAACTCCTCGATGCGAGCCTTCACGTCGTGCCGGGTGACTCGTTCCCGCTCGGCGATGCTGCCGAGGTCGACGTCGTCAACGACCCGCTCATATGCCGCAACGACCCCGTCGGGCACCGCGACCCCGAGATCCCGCTGGGCGCGCAGGACGGCGAGCCACAGCCGGCGCTCCATCCGAATCTTCTCCTCGGGCGACCAGAGGCCGGCGAGGTCGGCGGAGGCGTAACGGCTGGCGAGGACGTTAGGGATGCTCACGCGGCCAATTCTTCCACGGGCCGCGGGTCGCTCCGATCGGCCTGTGGATAACCGTGCCGCAGGGTGCGGACGGCGCGACTGCTAGCCATCGCCACCACGGCAAACACGATGAGCACGGCCGCACCGACCAACGTCGGGGTGACCCCGACCGCCGCTGCAATCGGCCCGGCGGCGACCTGCCCGAGCGGAATCGCCACGAAAGACCCGACCATGTCGTAGGAATACACGCGCGCCAGCCGATCCGCGGGCACATGTTCCTGCATCGTCGTCTCCCATGCGACGGCGAACTGCTCGATCATGAACCCCGCGAGAAATGCGGCGCCGAGCAGCAAGCCCAGGTGCGGCGCAATCCCGAGGGTCAGCACCGGAAATGCTTCACAAGCAGTACACAGGACTCCGACAAACAGCAGCCGCCGCACCCGTAAGCGCATTGCCACCACCGCGCCGAGCACCATTCCACCGGTCTGCGCGGCAAGCACGAAACCCCAGGCCTGACGGCCCACGGTCGCATCGGCGACCAGCGGTCCGAGCACATTGAAACCGCCGCTGAGCGCGGCATTGATCAGGCAGAAGCCTGCCACCACAACCCAGAGCCAGGTCCGCGACCGGAATTCGGTCCATCCCTCGCGCAGATCGGTGATCATGCTCCTTTTTTCGGTACGGAGAACGGCGCCGGCAACAGCATCAGGCACCGGCGCCACCACGGCCAGGCCACGCTTGGCGGCCGGTCCCGCCGGGTCGGCCCGTCGAGCCGACCGGCCGAGGGCGGCAAAGAAGGCAGCGGCCAGGAGGAAAGTGACAGCGTCGACTGCGATGTCCCAGCCGGGGCCGACTGCCGCCACGAGGATCCCGCCGACCGGTGCGCCGACGATGTAGGCGCTGTTGAAGACCAGGCGGTTGAGGCCGTTAGCTTGCTGCCGGTGCTCGGCCGGGACGAGCTGGGGCAGGATCGCCGACGAGGCCGGCAGAGCCAGCGCCGCGACTGCACCATTGACCGCGGCGAGGGCGATCAGCAGGGGGACTGTGGCCGTACCCGTCAGAACGAGGGCTGCGACCGCACCCTGGGTGACCGCCGCAGCGGCGCTGGAGCCCGCCATGAGCAGGGTTTTTGGCAGTCGATCAGCGAGCGCACCGGCGATCAACAGGACGAGGACGTGCGCGATCATCCGGGCACCCACGACGAGGCCCAGGTCCCCGGCCGAGCCGGTCAGATCCAGCACCGCGAAGGCGAGCGCGATCGGCGCGACGGCGTTACCGAACGCGGCGACGGTCCGGCCCGCTAGCAACCACCGAAACCCGGAGTGCCGCAGGGGCGCAAGGGCGCTCACGGATCCACCATCTTGAACATCGCGATCGTGGTGCTCGTACGGACAGCTCCCGGGGTTCGGGGTGCGCGAGCCGCATCGTGCAGGTCGCGGCTGGCCCGAGCAATGCGATCGCGCACATCCCGGAAGACCTCGGGATCCACCCAGAGCTCGGCGTCGGTCATGGTGCCGCCGACGGACCAGTCAGCCTCCGCGGTACGCCGAATCAGCTCGTTGGCGACCGTGGCGAACAAGGGCCGTTGGACGTCCGCGTTGACGGCTCGGCCGGACTCTCGATCACGTTCTCGATCACGGGCAGCGTCGTACCGGTAACGCTTGGCAATGCCGCCGCGGATTCGCTCCTCGCCGTCCGGCACGATGAGGCCGCCGGCCAGCAGCGTGCGCAGGTGATAGCTGGCGTTGGCGTGGGTGAGCCCGAGCTCGCGGGAGATGTCGGCAGCGGTGAGCGCAGCCCCGGTGAGCAGCGACAGGATGCGCAGACGCACCGGATGCGCCATCGCGCGCAGCGTGGCTTGCTCATCCCTCAAAGACATGTTGGGCAGTCTAAGAGAGACGGGGCTCACTGTCCAATGCTTATTTGGTGGTTGAGACACTGCACTTCGACGCGGGTTATCGCTAAGGTTACTCGTGAGTAGGTCTAGCGCTCATCCCGAAAGGTCCACCGATGACTGAATTCAACCCCGAGACGCTCGCCTCGATCGGTCCGAAGGAGTTCGCCGCTCTGGTGAAGTCCACCCCGGATTCGAAGATCACCGAGGTCATGGGCTCGGACAACCGCGGCAAGGTGCTCGACGAGGTGTTCAACCGGATGCCCACGCTGTTCCGGGCGGACCGGGCGGGATCGACCCAGGCCGTCATCCACTGGAACATCACTGGCGGCCCCGGCGGCGCGACCGACACCTACGAGACGGTGATCGAGAACGGTGCCTGCACCGTCACCAACCAGGCCGTCCGGGAGCCCAAGCTCGCCATGACGATGGACCCGGTGACCTTCCTCAAGGTCGTGTCGGGCGACGGCAACCCGATGATGATGTTCATGACCGGCAAGATCAAGGCGAAGGGTGACCTCGGCCTCGCGGCCCAGGTAGCCAAGCTCTTCGACATCCCGAAGGGCTGACCCGCACCACATTTCCTCCGACGCCGGCCCTGATCTCCTCGATCGGGCCGGCGTCGGCCTGGCTCATGTTGTGATGCGGCCTTCCACGGCCGCGAGGGCGATGTCGGTGCGGTGGTGGGCGCCCGGCAGTGTGATGCCGTCGATCAGCTTGTAGGCAGCGGTGCGCGCGTCCGCGAGGTCGGCGCCGGTGGCTGTCGCGCTGAGGATCCGTCCGCCTGCCGACACGAGGGCGCCGTCCGCGCGCCGGGCCGTGCCGGCGTGGATCACGCCGGGTTGCTCACCGCCCTCGATCACGTCTCCGGTGCGTGGCGTGCCCGGATAGTTGTGGCCCGCCACCACGACCGTCACCGCGGCACCCTCGCGCCACTGCAGCGGCGGGAGGTCGGCCAGCGTGCCGGTGGCCGCGGCGTGCAGCAACCCGCCCAGCGGCGACGCCAGCAAGGCGAGAACGACCTGGGTCTCGGGGTCACCGAAGCGCGCGTTGAACTCGATGACCTTAGGGCCGTTGGTCGTCAGCGCCAGGCCGACATAGAGCAGACCCGCGAACGGCGTGCCCCGCCGGCGCATCTCGGCCAGCGTCGGCTGCACGGTCTCCGCCAGCACCCGCTCGACGAGGTCGGCCGGCGCCCAGGGCAGCGGGGCATAAGCGCCCATACCGCCGGTGTTCGGCCCGCTGTCGCCGTCGCCGACCCGCTTGAAGTCCTGGGCGGGCATGAGGGGCACGGCCGTCGTCCCGTCGGTGACCACGAAGAGCGACACCTCGGGACCGTCCAGGAACTCCTCGATGACGACCCGGCCACACTCCTCGGCGTGCTGCCGGGCCACGGCGAGGGAATCGGTGACCACCACACCCTTACCGGCGGCGAGGCCATCGTTCTTCACCACATAGGGCGGGCCGAACTCGGCGAGCGCGGCGCCGACCTCGCCCTCGGTCGTGCACGTGGCGGATCGGCCGGTCGGCACGCCGGCGGCGACCATGACCTCCTTGGCGAAGGCCTTGGAGCCCTCCAGCTGGGCCGCAGCCGCGCTCGGGCCGAAACACGCGATTCCCTTGGCACGCACGGCATCGGCCGCACCCGCCACCAGTGGCGCTTCGGGGCCGATCACCACCAGGTCAGCAGCGACCTCGACGGCCAACTCTGCAACTGCCGCAGCGTCGGTGACCACCACCTCCCGGAGTTTCGCCACCGCAGCGATGCCGGGATTGCCCGGGGCCGCGATGATGTCGTCCACCGAAGGGTCCGCAGCGAGGCCGACGGCGAGGGCATGCTCACGTCCGCCGGATCCGATCAGAAGTACACGCACGCCGCAGATCCTACGGGCTGCCGACGATCACGCCTGCGGTCGTCCACAGCTCCACAATGCACGCGCAGCAACAGCGGACTCACCCCCTGTGGATAACTGCCCCAGCCTGTGGATAACCCGTCCGACCTGTGGACAACCGGACGCCGGTCCGGGCCAGGGTCACGTAAACTTCGGCAGTACCCGGGCCTCTCCGCGTACGACGTGTGTCAACGGAAGGCGTCAGTCAAGTGCCGGTGATCGTGTTGGTCGGCGCCCAATGGGGCGACGAGGGCAAGGGCAAGGCGACGGATCTGCTGGGCGACCGGCTCGACTACGTGGTCAAGTTCAACGGCGGCAACAACGCCGGCCACACCGTGGTGATCAAGGGCGAGAAGTACGCCCTGCACCTTCTCCCGAGCGGCATCCTCACCCCGCACGTCACTCCGGTGATCGGCAACGGCGTCGTCGTCGACCTCGCCGTGCTGTTCCAGGAGATCGACGGCCTCGAGGCGCGCGGCATCGACACCTCCAAGCTGCGGATCAGCGCCAACGCCCACGTCATCGCGTCATACAACCGCTCGCTCGACAAGGTCAACGAGCGGTTCCTCGGCGCCCGACGGATCGGCACCACCGGCCGCGGCATCGGCCCGACCTACGCCGACAAGATGAACCGGCTCGGCGTGCGCATCCAGGACCTGTTCGACGAGTCGATCCTCCGGCAGAAGGTCGAGGCGGCCCTGTCGTTCAAGAACCAGGTGCTGTCGAAGATCTACAACCGGAGCGCCATCAAGCCGGAAGAGGTCATCGCCGAGCTGCTGTCATACACCGAGCGCCTGCGGCCGATGGTGGCCGACACCGCGCTGGAGCTGTCCGAGGCGCTAGACGCCGGCAAGGTCGTGCTCTGCGAGGCCGGCCAGGCGACGCTGCTCGACGTCGACCACGGCACCTACCCATTCGTGACCAGCTCCAACGCCACCGCCGGCGGCGCCTGCACCGGCTCCGGCATCCCGCCCACCCGGGTCGATCGCGTCGTCGCGGTGCTCAAGGCGTTCACCAGTCGGGTCGGCGAAGGCCCCTTCCCCACCGAGTTGCACGACGCGACCGGTGACCACCTGCGCGAGGTCGGCCACGAGTACGGCACCACCACCGGCCGCCCCCGTCGGATCGGCTGGCTCGACCTGGTGATGGGTCGCTACGCGCAGCGCATCAACGGCGTCACCGACTTCGTATTGACCAAATTGGACAATTACGACGGACTCGACGAGATTCAGGTCTGCGTCGCGTACGACGTCAATGGCGTGCGGCACGACGAGATGCCGGTGAGCCAGTCCGACTTCCACCACGCGGTGCCGATCTACGAAACCCTGCCCGGCTGGAAGAAGGACATCAGCGGCGCACGCCGATTCGACGACCTGCCGGAAAACGCCCAGCGCTTCGTGGAGTACGTCGAGAGCCGGATCGGCGCCCGCATCTCCGTCGTCGGCGTCGGCCCCGGCCGCGAAGAGGTCATCGAGCGGCACTCGGTGCTGAGCGAGGCCTGACCTGTGTACGACGTCATCCTGCTCAGCCTCGCCGAGGGCGGCGGCTCAGCGGCCGGAGCATGCGGTGCAGCCTGCGGCGGCTGCGGAACGACCAACGACGCGGCCGCCAGCGCGGGCGACCACGCCGCCAGTGCGAGCGACGACGCCGCCAGCGCGGGCGACCACGCCGCCAGTTCGGGCGACCACGCGTTGGCTTGCGGCACGGGCGGGCCTCAGGCGTGTGAGACCCCCCGCGTGCCGGTGCTGAAATGCGCGGATGCGCTGGTCGAGGCCGGGGCAAGGGTCGAGACCGTCGTCGCGTCCTCGGATGCGGACATCGACGCGGTGCTCGCCCGGTTCGACGCCGCGCCACGGGAAGACGGGCTCGCCTGGCCTGATCCGGACACCAAGCTCCGGCTAGTCGTCGCCACGGCAGCGGACGGTCAACTCCGAGCGGTGATCCGCCGGTTGGTTCGACGGTATGCGCCGCCACCCAGCAAACGGCCCGGTGACCTGGCCGAGAACCGTACGGTGCCGGATCTTCCGCCCGTGGCGATCCTGCCGCTGAACCCGCACGACCAGACCGACCTGGCCGCCCAGCTGGGCCTACCCCGGGAGCCGGCCAAGGTGGCGGCTGCGGTGCTGGGCGGCCGAGTGCGCCGCCTCGACCTGCTCCGCAACGACGGCGGCTCGGTCACCATCGACGGTGCACTGGTCGGCGGCGTCGACGACGCCGGGCGGGCGGTGCCGTGGCGCGGTCGGGTCGAGGTCGACGATGCAGTGCTCACCGACGGCACCGAGGGTGTTCTCGCCTGCGCAATCGGTAACAGTCGTGGCTATGCCGAGTTCGACGGCTTGCAACTTCTCGCCGCCGGCAACCCCACCGACGGTCGGGTCGAGGTCGCGGTCGCCGTCCCGGTCGTGACCAAGCAGCGATTCAAGAAGCCGACGGTACGCATCGAAGTACGCCGAGCCCACGGGCGAGCAGTCGCCGTACTCCCCCGCGACGGCGAACTCCAGTTCCTCGACGACGGTGTGGCGGGAACCATGTCTCGCAAACGCTCCTGGTGGACCGAACCGGGCGCTTGGGCGGTGTACGCGGTATGAATCTCTGTGCGAGTCTGGGATAGCACGCAGGTACGAAGCCGCAACGCTGGAGGTCACATCCGTGGAGGACGAGAACGCCGAACGCGTCTACGTCCCGGGTACGAACGGCTCGCCGCCCGACCGGGACGTCGAGCCCTTCTGGCCGCCAGAAGACCTGGCCGCCCCGATTCACGGCGGTCGGCCAGTGCCACACGAGGCGTCGCCGACCTTGCACCTTCCGCCGCCAGTCCCGCCTCGTACGCCGCAAACCGGCGATCACGGCTTATACCGCCCTGCGGATCGCACCTCTGCCGATGCTTCCGCGACCGGTTCGGCGGCTGTGCCGCCCGCTCCCGTCACCGCGCCGCCATTCAACGACGACGCCGCGCCGTTCAGTAACGCTGCGCCGTTCAAGGGTGCTGCGCCGCCGTTCACCACCAACGCTGCACCGTCCGGTGAGACTGCACCGTTCATTGACGCTGCGCTGCCCGACAACAACACTGTGCTGCCTACAGCCGCAACCGCGCCGCTTGCAGACAAGCCAGGCTCGGCCACCGGCGCGGCGAAGACCAGCGACACCGGGTCCGGTCATGCGGCCGAATCCCCGTGGGCGCAACCACCGCAACGCCCTGCTGTCCTTCCCGCCGAGGGCCGCGCCAGCTTTGCGCCGGTTCCGACCTCCGGTGTCGGACCATCCGTACCGACGACGGCGACCAGCAGCCCCGAGGCCACCGACTCCGTGTCCGAAGAGCTCATCTTCTATCCCACGGCTACGCCGCAGCGACCCGACGAGAACGGCAGCGAGCCGCGCAGCATCGGAGCCGTGTACCGCCCCGGCCCCGTGCCGGCGGGCGCCAACTCACCGGCACCTTCCGGTGCCGAGACTGCTCCACACCACGACGAGCCGGGCAGCCTCCCGACTCCACCACACACACCAGAGGCCGCAAAGCCTTCCGCTGGCCCAGCTCAGGCCGGACCCGCATCCTCGACGCCCTCCGACGTCAACGCCTGGGACACCCTTTCCGGACCAGCAACGCCGCCGACCGGACCGCCCACAGCGCAGGCCAGCCCAACCGGCCCGCTCACATCCCACACCGGCCCGACCGCAGCGCAGGCCAGCCCAACCGGCCCGCTCACATCCCACACCGGCCCGCCCACAGCGCAGGCCAGCCCAACCGGCCCGCTCACATCCCACACCGGCCCGCCCACAGCGCAGGCCAGCCCAGCTGAACCGCGAACCGGCCCACCCGGACCGACAGGCGGACCCGCGCCGCACAGTGGATTTCCTACGGACGCAGGACCCGGCGCACATCAAGCTCGGCCGATGCCACCACAGCCCGGATTCCCCGCGACACCGCCCACGACCCCCATGGCACCGCAGCAGCCCGGAGCTCCCGCCGCACCGCAGCCCGGACCGCCTGTGTCGTGGCGGGACAAGGGGCAGCAGCACGTGCCGGGGCCGTTCCCACCAGCCGTCGTGCCGCCGCAGCCGCCGGTATCCGGGCAGAATCCGCCGCCGGTCGACCCGTACCAGCAGCTGCCTTGGGTGTCTGACGGCACTCCGACAGCGGAGGAGTTCGCGCGGCGCCGGCTGGCGAAGCCGGCCGAGCCGGTGGCGACCATGGGTGCGCGGGCGATGCTGCAGCGGGGGACGATGGGCCTGGTCCGTCTGGCACCCGGCAAACGCGAGCAGGAGTACAAGCAGGACGTCGAAATGGTCCGGCGTAACTTCGGCGGCCTGCGCCAGGTCACCGTCGTCAACCCGAAGGGCGGCGCCGGGAAGACGGTCGCCGTGCTACTGCTGGCCATGACGTTCGGGCAGAAGCGTGGCGGTTACGTTCTGGCTTGGGACAACAACGAGACCCAGGGCACTCTCGGCATGCGTGCCCAACAGGACTTCCACGCCCGTACGGTGCGCGACATGATGCGTGACCTGCACCTCTTCCGTGGCTCACACGGGCGCGTCGGCGACCTGTCGCAGTATGTGCGGGCGCAGGGCGAGGGCATGTTCGACGTGCTGGCGTCCGACGAGTCGGCCACCGCCGGTGAGATGCTCACGGCCAGTGCGTTCGCGGAGATCCGCGAAATCGTCAGCCGGTTCTACAAGCTGATCTTCGTGGATACCGGCAACAATGTCCGGGCGCAGAACTGGCAGGCGGCCATGGACGCCACCGACCAGCTGGTGATCACGATGTCGGCGCGTAACGACTCCGCCGAGACGGCCGCACGCATGCTGGACCACCTGGAGCAGAGCGGGCGGCAGCGGTTGGTCCGGCAAGCGGTCAGCGTCGTGACCATGCCACCCACTCGCAAGGACATCGACCTGCCGGCGATCCAACGCCACTTCGCGGCCCGCACCCGGGCAGTGCTGCTGGCGCCCTACGAGAAGCTGATCGACTCGGGTGAGCCGCTGCGTTACGGCCAGCTCTCCAGCGGCACCCGCGACTCCTGGCTCAAGATCGCGGCAGCTGTCGCCGAAGGCCTCTAGGAACGCGGTCACCGGAGGGGAGCTGCCCCAAGAAAGCCGGGCTGCGAACGCCAGCAGCAACGAGCATTTGCTGCCCAGGCCGGCCTCGGCCTCGGCAGCAAGCCCATGAACGCCAACCCCGGCCGGCACCAGCGCCAGAGCGCCAGCCCCGGCCGGGCAGCACCACCAAAGCGCCAGCCCCGGCCGGGCAGCACCGCCAAAGCGGCCCAAGCAGCAACGGTCAGCAGGCTCAGGAAAGCGCGTCGGCGGCCGCCGGGTCGCTGTCGCGAAGGAACTGCGCGCAGCGGGCTGCCTCGTCCGCTTCGCCGATCGCCGCTGCCGCCAGCGACAGGCTGTGCAGGCAGCGCAGGAAGCCCTGGTTGGGCGCGTGCTCCCACGGCACCGGGCCGTGTCCCTTCCAGCCGCTGCGGCGCAGGGCGTCCAGTCCGCGGTGGTAGCCGGTACGGGCGTACGCGTATGCCGTCACCGGTTGCTGCGCGGCCAGCGCGTTCTGGGCCAGCGCCGCCCAGCCCCCGCTGAAGGTCGGGAACCGCGCCGCCACCTCCTGGTATGCCTCGTCGGTTCCGGACTTTGCCGCCTCGGCCAGCGCCGCGTCAGCTGCCTCGTCGGCGGGCAGCTTCGTGGCCGGGGGCTCGGGAAGGAGATTCTGCATGTCCCTATTCAACCGGACCCGCCCTGCGCTCAGTCCCAGGCGTCGCCGAGCGCCCGCAGCCGGGTGGCGTATTCGATGCGTTCCTGCCACTCCGGCGGCCAGGCTGCCAGGCCGAGCGCCGCGCCGGCGAAGGCTCCGGCGAGGCAGGCGATCGAGTCCGAGTCGCCGGACGAGGCCGCGCCCCGGCCGAGCACCCGGACCGGTTCGTCGGGCGAGATCAGGTAGCAGTACAGCGCTGTGGCGAGGGCTTCTTCGGCGATCCAGCCGGCGCCGGTCGCGAGGCAGGGGTCGCCGTGGGTGGCGCCGCGGCGCAGGGCGTCGGTCACTCGGGCCAGTGCTGCGTCCGTCTCGTCCCAGCCGCGCGTGATGAACTGCTCCGGGCTGTCCACCCCTGGTCGCTGCCAGAGGTCGCCGAGCCAGTCTTCGCGATAGATTCCGCGCTGGATGGCGCATCGGTCGCGGAGGGCGGCCACCAGCTCCCGGGGGGTCAGACCGTCGGCCAGCCACCGTACGGCGAAAGCGGTCAGCTCACTCGCCGCCAGCCCGGTCGCGTGGCCGTGTGTCAGCCCGGCCTGCAGTTGCGCCCCGCCGGCCCGCTCGTCCTCGGTCAGCCCCGGCGCCAAGCCCAGCGGCGTGACCCGCATGTTCGCTCCGCACCCCTTGGAGTTGAGCTGGGATGCCCGCTGCCAGGGCCGCCCGTCTGTCAGGTCGGCGCAGGCCCGCAGGCAGGTCATGCCGGGCGCCCGATTGTTGTCGGGGCTGCTCGCCCAGGCGAGAAACGCCTTCCGGAGCGGAGGCTCGTAGGTGGCCGCGGTGAAGGGGCTGAGGGACAGCAGCGATTCCCCCACCGCGAGCATCATCTGCGTGTCGTCGGTGACGAGCGCCGGATCGCCGTCGAGTTCGGTCGGTCCGGCGGGGCCGTACCGCGCCACGATTGTCGCGTACTCCTGAAATTCGGTCGGTTTACCGAGCGCGTCCCCGTAGGCCAGCCCGAACAACGATCCTGAGGCTTTTCGCACGCTGGCTACCCTACTCAGATGTTCGGTGACCTCTCCCATCCGTTCGATGCGACCGAGTTCGAGGTCGAGTCGCGGGCCGAGTTCGACACCCATCTGGCTAAGCGGTCGTTGGCCGGGCTGATCGTTCTGGGGCTGCGGCTTGACCTGAACCCGCCCGACCTCACGGAGGTCGACGTCGACGGCACCCTGTTCGTCGGCTGCAAGGTGGCTTCGGCGGAGGTGGAAGTGGATCTCATCCGGCGGGGTGCGCACCTGATCCCGCCGTTCGATGCGCGGCCGTACCCGACGCATCCCGCTTTGCTGTACACCCCGGAGGACCTGTCGTTCGGGTTCGCCCAGGACGGCTTCGCCGGAATGTACGACACCCGCGTCTACCAGCATTTTCTTGAGCACGGCGGTGCGGCACCGGACTTGCGGGAGGCGATCGCCCAACGACTGCACGACGCCGGGATCGACAACGCCCTGGGCAAAGCGCTGGCCGCGTGGTTCGGGGCGCACGGTCAGCGCGGCGCGGTCGGGATCATGGGTGGGCACGCCGAACCGCGTGGCTCGGACGCGTACCGAATGGCGGCGACGCTGTCGCACCGCCTGGCCGCGGCGGGTCGCCTGGTCGTGACGGGTGGCGGGCCGGGCGTGATGGAGGCGGCCAACCTGGGCGCGTATTTCGCGACCCGCTCTGAGGCCGAGCTGTCGACCGCGATCGACCAGCTCGCGCCCGTCCCGGACTTTCGCGATCATGAGCCGTTCACCGCGGCCGCGCTTGCGGTCCGGGCAAAATACCCGGTGCCGGCCGCCGTCGCCCACGACGTGGTCGGGCACCTCACCCACGGCGGCCTGTCGCTCCCGACCTGGCTGTACGGCCACGAGCCGGCGAACCTCTTCGCGGGCCAGATCGGCAAGTACTTCTCGAACGCGGTTCGGGAGGACTCCATCCTGCGGCTGTCCCGCGGCGGCATCGTTTTCGCGCCGGGCTGGGCTGGCACGGTGCAGGAGGTGTTCCAGGCCGCCACGAAGACCTTCTACCGTACGGATGGACCGTCTGGCGCTTTTGTCTTTCTCGGTGTCGGGCACTGGGCCGAGCTGCCGGTGGAGGCCCTGCTCAGGCCGCTCCTGGCTCGATCTCCGCACGGCGACCAGTCGCATCTGCTCGTGGTGACGGACTCGCTGGACGAGGCGATGGCTGCCCTGGGCACCTAGTTTGTTGCGGTGTGGCACCGATAGGTCACACTGCGGCCATGATGATGATCGCGTTCGTGGTGGTGATCGTTCTGGTGGTGGCGTTGGCTCTCGTGTCTGCCCGGCGCCCTGCCAAGTCCCGTCGGTCGTCGGACAGCGGCGGCACCTGGTTCGACGGTGGCGGCTCGTGGGGCGACAGCGGCGGCAGCTGTGACAGCGGAGGCAGCAGCGGGGGCGGCGGGGGCGGCTGCGACTGAGGTCAGGCGACGTGGACGCGGCGCCAGCTGGTCACGGGCAGATCCATTTCGGGTACGCCGGTCAGCCCGTTCTCGTCCATCGCGTTGTAGACCGCGAGTCGCGCCCCGTCGAAGAGGAACTCGACGGCGTGCAGGATGCGGGGTCGCCACGGCGCCACCGTCGTCCGCTCGACGATGTTGACCTCGCGCAGCACCCGCCCGCGGGCGTTGCGCAGGGCGGCGTGCGGGTCAGCGCGCCAGTCGAGCTGGATGCCGGTGGCGTACCAGTCGATGTCGGCGGTCATGTCGACCTGGTTCCAGGTGATCGCACACTCGTCGAACTTGCGGTGGGTGATCTCGACGTTGGCGCCGCCGAAGCCGAGGACCACCGGCCCGTCGGCGAACCAGCCGCGTTCCGCCAGGTCCCACATGAGCCAGCCGTGCAGGAGTTTCCGGCCGATCAGCCGGGCAAAACGTGCACGGTGGACGGCGGCGAGGGCACCGGCTTCGTAGTGCCACTCCGGTGCGTAACCCTCGATGCCGAGCAAGATCACCGCCTCTGTGAGCCAGAGACGATCGTACCCATGGGTACGCGGGGAGTCCCAACACGACAGTGGCCGGCCCCACCTTCGTAGGACCGGCCACCATCGATGGGATTACTTCGCGAGCGTGGTGCCCGTCGAACGCAGGTGCTCACAGGCCTCGACGACCCGCTTCGCCAGGCCGTTTTCGGCGAGCTTGCCCCAGGCGCGGGGGTCGTACTGCTTCTTGTTGCCGACCTCGCCGTCCACCTTGAGGACGCCCTCGTAGTTGCGCAGCATGTGGTCGGCCACCGGGCGGGTGAACGCGTACTGCGTGTCGGTGTCGATGTTCATCTTGATCACGCCGTAGTCCAGGGCGCCGTGGATCTCGGAGAGCAGTGAGCCCGAGCCGCCGTGGAAGACCAGGTCGAACGGCTTCTCCTTGCCGCTCTTGGCACTGACGGCCTGCTGGATCTCCTTCAGGATCTCCGGGCGCAGCTTGACGTTGCCCGGCTTGTAGACGCCGTGCACGTTGCCGAAGGTCAGGGCCGTCATGTAGCGGCCCTTCTCGCCCAGGCCGAGCGCGGCAGCGGTAGCCAGGCCGTCCTCGACGGTCGAGTACAGCTTGTCGTCGATCGCGGCGGAGACGCCGTCCTCCTCGCCGCCGACGACGCCAACCTCGATCTCGAGGATGATGTGCGCGGCCGCCGACAGGGCCAGCAGCTCCTCAGCGATCTGCAGGTTCTCGTCGAGCGGTACGGCCGAGCCGTCCCACATGTGCGACTGGAACAGCGGTGCCTTGCCGTTGTCGACGCGCTCCTTGCTGATCGCCAGCAGCGGGCGGACGAACTTGTCGAGCTTGTCCTTCGGGCAGTGGTCGGTGTGCAGCGCGATGTTCACCGGGTAGTGCTTGGCGACCTCGGTGGCGAACTCGGCCAGCGCGACCGCGCCCGTGACCATGTTCTTCACGGTCGGGCCGGAGACGTACTCGGCGCCGCCGGTGGAGATCTGGATGATGCCGTCGCTGCCCGCCTCGGCGAATCCCTGCAGGGCGGCGTTGAGGGTCTGCGACGACGTGACGTTGATCGCGGGGTACGCGAATGCGCCGGCCTTGGCGCGGTCGAGCATCTCGGCGTAGACCTCAGGGGAAGCGATGGGCATCGGTTGCGCTCCTTGATCTGCAGACGGGAGTGGGCCCTCCAGCAGGCAGTATCGCGCAGCCCGGGCGGGGGGAGGAAATCGCGTACCGGTTTACCCACCGTGACGACCGGGGACCCGGCACGATGAAGGTGCGTGCGACGCAACTGGGGAGGCGACGATGACGTACCCGAGCAGTGTGAGCCTGGAAACGCCCGAGGCCGATGCGGTGGAGCAGGCCACCGAGGCGGCGCCCGGCCGGTTCGACAGCGAGGACGCTGAGGTGACCGCCGGATCTGACTGGAACGGCAACGAGTTGGACCGCATCGTCGAGCTTGAGGACGATTACCGCTAAAACTGCATCATCCAGCACTAATCGGAGCTTTAGTCTCCGATCATGCGCTCGTGCCGTCTTTCGTCCCTGTTCGTGGCGGTGGTCCTCGCCGTGGTCGTGGCTCCGGCCGCTCCCGCTTCGGCGGCGACGGCACTTCGGCTCAACACCGTGCTCGAACCGATCACCATCGCGCCAGGCACACCGGAGAACAGTTTCGAGGCGAACCTCCACGGCGTGCTCGCGCAGCGCGAGGTGCCTGCCCGGCCGCACCGCATCACGTATGCGATCGACCTGACCGAGGTCTCCGACCTGATCGAGTTCACGTTCGCCGGGTTCAACTCGGTCGACGTGGTCGCCGCCGCGACCGATGAGTCCCCCTGCAAGCTTCGGCTGACGGTCCTGCACTGTCGCCGGACCGGGATCACGCCCACTGCGGGCTGGATCATCCAGTTGGGCGACTTCTTGGTGAATCCGACCTCGGCGGCGCAGAAGGGCGACGCGGGGCGGATCAAGGTGACCGCCCAGGTCGACGACGGTCCGGTCACCACCAGTACCTCGCAGGTCCGGATCGGCGAGAGCGTCAACCTGTCCACCCTGGGCAACGCGAAGGTGGCCGCCGCCCCCGGCCGGACCGTCCGGGTCGCGTCCCGGGTGCGCAATGTTGGCAAAGCACCGGTCAAGGGCACGGTCCTGCAGATCTCCCCGGCCGACCCCCGGCTCATCGGCACCGATGCGCGGAATTGCTTCTACGCCTACCAGGTCTTCTGCGGCTTCGACACCGTCCTCCAGCCTGGGCGCACCTATGCTCTCCGAACTCCGCTTTCCCTGCTCACGCCCGGCGACGCGGCAGCCGGAAGCCGGACCTATGTCGGGCTCAGCTGGTTGACGCTCGCCGCTTACGAAGACCTGAAGACGAGATTCCCCTCCATTCAGGGCAAGCCGGGCCGTGGCGCACCGCTCACTCTGGTGCCGCTGGCGAACTCCGCCGAAGTCCCGCAGGTCGACGTGAACGAAGGCAACGACAACGCGACGGTGACCTTCACCGTGAAGGGAGCACGGCGGCCCGCACTGGTCGCCTCCGTGCCCGCAGCGCACGTCGCACCGGGAAAGACCGCGACGATGCGGTTCGGCGTGACCAACCGCGGGCCGGGCACGCTCTACCCTCAGCTGTTCCCGGATACCCAGACGATTGCCTGGCTGACCCTGCCGAAGGGCGTCACCGTGGCGAAGGCCGACAAGCGCTGCTTCGGCACCGGCGGCCGGGAGTGGGTGTGTTACCCGGGTGACTCCCCCCTGGCCGCGGGCCGGGCCCGGACGTTCGTGTTCCGGCTGACGGCGGCCAAGGGGTTCACCGGCGGGTCCGCACGGGTGCGCTTCGAAGGCGAACTGCTCGGCACCACGCGAAAGCTACGGATCAGCGCCGCCAGCAGCGGCGCGGGCGGCGGCCTGGCGATCAGTGGTCCGACGGTGCTGCCGGGGCTGCTGCTCGTAGTGCTGGGTGCCGCGCTGCTGCGGCTCGGTCGCCGACCGAGCTGACCAGCAAATCGGTCGCTGGGTGGGGTCCGGCGCTGCGATCATCAGTCGGTGCTGCTCACCCTGACGACCACGCACCGGCCGGCGACCGACCTCGGTTTCCTGCTGGTCAAGCACCCCGACCGGGTGCACTCCTTCGACGTGCCGACCGGTACGGCCCACGTCCTGTTCCCGGACTCGGCCGACGACCGCTGCACCGCCGCACTCCTGCTCGACGTGGACCCCCAACGGCTCAGCGCCGCACGCGGTGGTCGCCGGCAGCAGTCGGCGCCGGAGTCGTTCACGCTGGGCCAGTACGTCAACGACCGGCCGTATGCGGCGTCCAGCCTGCTGGCGAGCGCGCTTGCCAAGGTGTTCCGCAGCGCCCTGCGTGGCGAGTCGAAGGACCGGCCGGAGCTGGCGGCGACGCCGCTCCCGCTGGAGATCCACGTTCCCGTGCTGCGGGGCACGACCGAGCTGGTCACCAGCCTGTTCGGCCCGCTCGGTTGGCGCGTCACGGCGGCACCCATCCCACTGGAGCTCGAGCTCGGCGGCGACAGCCGCTACGTCGATCTTCGTCTCTCCGGTGACCTCACGGTCGCCGCAGCGCTCAATCATCTGTACGTGCTGCTGCCTGTGCTCGACGACGCCAAGCACTACTGGGTAGCCCCGGACGAGATCGAGAAGCTGCTGCGGGCGGGCGAGGGTTGGTTGGCCGGGCACCCGGAGAAGGAACTGATCGCCCGCCGCTATCTGGCTCACCGCCGCTCGTACGCCACGAGCGCGCTGGAGCAGCTCGACCGCACCGAGGGAGACACCGTCGACGTTGCCGAGGACACCGGCGCCGACGAGGAAGCCGAGCTGCCGGTGGCGCGGAAGCAGTCACTCGCGGTGCAGCGCCGGGAGGCGGTCGTGGCTGCGCTCGCCGAGTCGGGGGCCGCTCGGGTGCTGGACCTCGGCTGCGGCGGTGGTGCCCTGCTCGGCGCCCTGATCAAGGACAAGCGTTACACCGAGATCGTCGGTACCGACGTGTCTTCCCGGGCCCTGGACCTCGCCCACCAGCGTCTGCACCTCGACCGGGTTCCGGAACGGCAGCGTGACCGGGTCAAACTGTGGCAGTCGGCGCTGACCTACCGTGACGACCGGCTAAAGGGCTACGACGCCGCGGTGCTGATGGAGGTCATCGAGCATGTCGACCCGCCCCGGCTACCCGCCTTGGAAGCGTCGGTCTTCGGCCACGCCCGGCCCGCGACGGTCGTCGTGACCACGCCGAACGTGGAATACAACGTGCTCTACGAGGGCCTGACCGGGATGCGGCACAGCGATCACCGCTTCGAATGGACCCGCGCCGAGTTCGCGGAATGGTCCGCGCGCATCGCCGCAGCGCACGGCTACGACGTGAGTCTGCGGGGCGTCGGCGACACCGACGACACGTACGGAAACCCCACCCAGCTGGCGATCTTCACCCGGAAGGAGGCCGCATGACCGCGCTCGATATCCCTGAGCTCTCCCTCGTGGCGCTCGTCGGCATCTCCGGATCCGGCAAGTCCACCTTCGCCCGGCGGCACTTCCTGCCGACCCAGGTGCTGTCCTCCGACTACTTCCGTGCGCTGGTCGCGGACGACGAGAACGACCAGTCGGCGTCCGGTGACGCCTTCGACGTGCTGCACTACGTGGCCGGTAAGCGGCTCGCCGCGGGCCGGCTCACCGTCGTGGACGCCACCAACCTGCAGTCGCACGCGCGCGCCGGGCTGGTCAAGGTCGCCCGGGAGCACGACGTGCTGCCGGTCGCCATCGTGCTCGACGTACCCGAAGCGCTGGCCTGGGAACGCACTCAGGCACGCGACGACCGTACGTTCGGCCGCCAGGTCCTCACCCGCATGCACCGCGACCTGCGCAAGTCACTCGGTCAGCTGGCCCGCGAGGGGTTCCGCAAGATCCACGTGCTGCGCGGCATCGAGGAGATCGAGGCGGCGACGATCCGCCCCGAGAAGCTGTTCAACGACAAGCGTGAGCTGACCGGCCCGTTCGACATCATCGGTGACGTCCACGGCTGCCGCGCCGAGCTGGACGAGCTGCTCACCACGCTGGGTTACGCCGTTTCGGGCGACTCCGCGGTGCACCCGGAGGGCCGCACGGCGGTCTTCGTCGGCGACTTGGTCGACCGCGGCCCGGACTCGCCGGGCGTGCTGCGCCTGGTCATGACCATGGTCAAGGCCGGCTCGGCGATCTGCGTGCCGGGCAACCACGAGCAGAAGCTCGCCCGCAAGCTCAACGGCCGCAACGTGCAGCTCACCCACGGCCTCCCCGAGACGCTGGCGCAGCTCGAAACTGAGCCGCCCGAGTTCGTCACCGAGGTCCGGGAGTTCATCGACGGCCTGGTCAGCCACTATGTGCTCGACGATGGCAAGCTGGTGGTCGCCCACGCGGGACTCAAGGAGGCCTACCACGGTCGCGCTTCCGGCCGGGTGCGCTCTTTCGCACTGTACGGCGAGACGACCGGCGAGACCGACGAGTACGGCCTGCCCGTGCGCTACCCGTGGGCCCGCGACTACCGCGGTTCGGCAGCCGTCGTCTACGGCCACGTCCCCACCCCGGAACCGGAGTGGATCAACAACACGATCTGCCTCGACACCGGTTGCGTCTTCGGCGGCAAGCTCACCGCGCTGCGCTGGCCGGCCCGCGAGCTGGTCTCCGTGCCGGCCGCCCGGGAGTACTACGCCCCGGTCCGCCCGCTCGTCGCCGAAAACACCCGGCCCGACGAAGGCCTCGACCTGGCGGACGTGACCGGCCGGCGACACCTCGATTACGGGTACGGCCGCACCACGGTCGCCGCCGAGAACGCCGCCGCCGCACTCGAAGTGATGAGCCGCTTCGCGCTGGCCCCGGAAACGCTGGTGTGGCTGCCGCCCACGATGGCACCGTGTTCGACGGCGACGGTCGAGGGCTACCTCGAACACCCGTCGACGGCGTTCGCCGATCTGCGGTCGGCGGGTGTCGGCACCGTCGTGTGCGAGGAGAAGCACATGGGGTCACGTGCAGTCGTACGCGTCTCCAAGGACGGGGCGGGCGACGCCATCTGGACCCGCACCGGGCGGCCGTTCTTCGACGCCGCCCGCAACGAGGCCATGCTGACCAAGGTCCGCGCCGCCGCAGTCACCGCGGGTCTGCTCGATGAGGGTTGGCTGCTGCTCGACAGCGAACTGCTGCCCTGGTCGGCAAAGGCGGACGGCCTGATCCGCGACCGGTACGCCGGCGTGGGTGCCGCCGGACGAGCCGCTCTCCCCGCCGCGCTGTCCGTGCTGGACCGGGTGGCGGCTCGCGGGCTCGACGTTGGCGATCTCCGGGACCGCATTCAGCTCCGGGCGGCGGAGATCGCCGGCTATTCGGCGGCCTACCGTGCCTACGTCAAGCCGACCGACGGTCTGACCGGCGTGACTCTGGCGCCGTTCGCCGTCCTTGCGGGGCCTGGGGTCAGCCACAAGGACAAGGATCACGGCTGGCACCTCGACATCGCGGACCGGCTTGTCGCGGCGGACCCGATCCTGTTCACGCCAACCCGCCGAATGGTCGTGGACCTCGCCGATCCCGCGGCGGAACAGGCGGCGACCGACTGGTGGCTCGCGCTGACCGCAGCCGGCGGTGAGGGCATGGTCGTCAAGCCGTACGCGGGACTCGGCGCCACCACTAGTAAGGGACAGCTCGTACAGCCGGGGGTGAAATGCCGCGGCAGGGAGTATCTGCGGATCATCTACGGACCGGAGTGCACCCGCCCCGAACAGCTCGAGCGGCTTCGCCAGCGACACCTAGGGCGTAAGCGCAGCCTTGCGCTGCGTGAGCATGGCCTGGGGCTTGCCGCACTGGACCGGTTGAGCGAGGGCGCGCCGCTGTGGCGAGTGCACGAACTGGTGTTCGCCATCCTGGCTGCGGAGTCGGAGCCGGTGGATCCCCGACTGTAATCCACAGCATTCATACAGCTGCCGGCGCGACGGGTGCCGGTACCCTTCCTTCTCGTGACTTACAGTGCGCTCACCGAGCAGCTTGCTCTGAACCCGATGGACCCGAAGGACCTGTTGCAAAACTTCGGGTTGATCGGGGTCTGGGCGATCCTCTTCGCGGAAACCGGCCTTCTGGTCGGTTTCTTCTTTCCAGGGGACTCGCTGCTGTTCCTGGCGGGTGTGGCCGCGTCACCGGTGGCCGACGCCATCTTTGGCGACGGCACCCGGCTGTCGCTGATCGGTCTGCTCATCGGTGCGCCGCTGTGCGCGATCATCGGCGCCCAACTCGGCCATTTCCTCGGCGCCAAGTACGGCCGCCGTATGTTCGACCGGCCGGACAGCAAGCTGTTCAAGCGGGAGTACGTGCAGAAGGCCGAGTTCTACTTCGAGAAGTTCGGCCCGGCGAAGGCCGTGGTGCTGGCCCGCTTCATCCCGATCGTCCGGACCTTCCTCAATCCGGTCGCCGGCACCCTCGGCATGCCCGCCAAGCAGTTCTTCCTCTGGAACGTGGTCGGCGCGATCCTGTGGTGCGACGGCATCGTGCTGATCGGCTACCTGCTGGCCGACCGGATCTACAAGGCGATCGGCGACAAGATCGACCGCTACATTCTGCCGGTCGTGGCCCTGATCATCCTGATCTCGATCCTGCCGATCCTCATCGAGATCATCCGCGAACGCAAGGCAAAGAAGCGCGCCGCCGCGGAGGGCAAGCCTGAGGAGGCCGGCCCGGCAACCGCTATCGGCGTGGTCGCCGCGGCCACCGTCGCCGGCATTGCGGACGAGGTCGTCCACCACCACGAGCACGGCCCGGAGCATGGCTCCCGATCCGAGCCTGGTCACGGCGCAGAGCCGGGTTATGGATCCGGCACCTACGGCGGCCAGACCGGCGGCTACGGCCAGGCGAGCGGTGGATACGGCGGCGATGAGGACGACTCGCGACGACACCGGCCGCGGCATCAGGCCTGATCAAGCGGCAAACGGCCGGCCACTTCGGTGGCCGGCCGTCGCATGCCGCTGAGTTCGACACCGACGAGGTGACGGCGCCGCGGAGCCAGCGCCGCCGCGGTCAGACGGAGACCGGCTCGGGACCGGCCAGCCGGTCCAGGAATTCCTCCGGCACCTCGCGGAGGCTGTCGAGACGCCCCAGCGTCAGCGCCCGGTAGGTGAGCTGGGCGGCCTCTTCGAGGTTGCGCGCCCGCTTGTGGGCCAGCTCCACGGTGTCCGCCATGACGACGCACCCGTGCTGGCTCAGCACCAGGCAGTTGGTGCCGTCTGCAGCCATCGCCGCGGTCAGCGCCGCCACCTCGGCGCCGCCGGGCAGCCGGAACGGCACCGTCGAGACGCGAGCCAGATAGTAGGCGTGGTCGGTGGTGACGATCCGAATGTGCTCGCCCAGGGCGTCCAACAGGAGGGCCGTCTGTGGGTGCAGGTGAACGATCGCGTTGACGTCTGGACGCGCGCGGTAAAGCGCCAGATGCAACGCCAGTTCGCTGGTCGGTGCCAGCCGGGGGGCCGGCAGGGCGCCGGCGCCCAACGTCGCGGGTGCACCGTCAGCGATGCGGATCGGCGCGAATGATGTGCGGCTCAGCCGATCCAGCCAAGTGCCGCTAGCGGTCACCCAGCAGGCGTCCTCGTCGGGGATCCGGGCGGACAGGTTGCCGCCCGAGCCGCAGACCAGGCCGGCTTGGACCACGTCGTAGCCCACGTGCGCGAGCTGGTCGCGCAGATCACCGGGCACGTAGTTCAACCGTCGACTCCTCGGGTCCTCGGGGGTGGATCCTGATGGAGGTGTCCCGCCTGGCGTCACGCTCGATGACCGGTGACGCCAGGCACCTAAATCCGCCGATGTCCGACGGTCTTGCCACTGCCAACTCGCGGTATCCGAGCTTCCTGCTTCTGCTGCCCGTTGTATCAGGGCTTGCCGGCTCGACTGTCCCGGCTGGCGTGCCGTTTCGCCGGTCGCGGCCGACTTGGCACTCTTCCTGCCGGTTGCCGTGCCCAGTTCTGCCGGTCGGCGGCCTTGCTGCCGGCCGGCGGAGCGTAGCTGTTCGTCGGTGACGAGTCGCGCCGAACGTGCAGCGCGCCGCCCGCCCTCCCCTGATCGGGCCTGCCCGTGGCCCGTCAGGTCGGAGCGGGCCTCTCCCTCGGTGGGCCCGTCGTCAGGGCAGTCGCTTCAGCAGTCCGTGGGTGAGCCACGGACGTCGGCGACTGGCTGACGTCGGCGAGGTACCTCCGCGACCCGCCTTACGGTGCTGCCGAGCGGCAGTTCCGTGGCAGCGGGCCTTCCCCGCGGCCCGTCCAATCAGGACGAGCCTCGACCCGTCCTGGCGGGACGAGCCTTCCCGAACTCGTCCGACGTCAGCGGGCCTTCTTCGTGGCCCGCTTGCGCGGCGGGGTGAGCAGGTCCGCGATCGTGGCGATCGCCGTCGGGACCAGGCGGTAGTACGCCCACACGCCACGCTTCTCGCGCTCGAGCAGGCCTGCCTCGGTCAGGATCCGCAGGTGGTGACTCACGGTCGGCTGCGACAGCCCCAGCGGAGCGGTGAGGTCGCAGACGCACGCTTCACCGTCCGTAGCGGACTGAATGAGGCTGAGCAGCCGGAGGCGAGCGGGGTCCGCGAGTGCTTTGAGCACCCCGGCCAACCGCTCCGCATCCGCACGTTCAATAGGCTCGCCGGCCAGCGGCGAGATCTGAGGCATTGTCATTTCCGCCAACGCAGTTCCCACGATCTCCATCCTTCCACCAACTGCATCGATTCTCCTGCATGTGTGCAGGAACGAACCGGCTGACTTTCAGGCCGTAAGGCCGAAGTCGATCGAACGGCAGGTTGATCGGTACGCCAGTCCGGCACCCCGCACGGCGGCGCCTGCACCCCGATCCACCAATTCCGCGACACCGACTTCGGTCTCTGCCTCCTGCAACGCCTCAGCCGCCGTCTGGTCGCTGTCCATCGCCGTCGAGCTCCTCGATCCCCACCCCGGGAGTGAGGGACCCCACATTTCAATTTCGCGATCAGTACGCCGGCGAACCAGCGGCCGCCCGCTCACTGAACCCACCGTGTAGTGCACGGTTACACGGTGCGGTGGTGCGTCACAGTCGCCTTCACGACCCGATGAAAGCACGGCACAACGCTGCGCGACGGGCAATTCAGTGATGAATTTACGCAGGTCGTGGTGGGCTTCCATGACATCGAGCGTACTGGCTAGACGAAAACTGGAACGATCTGCCCTGGCAGGGCGGAAAGGAACGATTGACACATGTAGTTAACTCGTGAGTAACAGGAAATATTGTTAACAGAACTTTACGCTGCCACTCCGCTGTTCAGGGCATAGATGCAGCTCAAAGCGCCTTTGGCGGGTGCTGGTCTCGCAGTCCGAGACAACGACGGTCATCAACCGAGTACGCACTGACACCGATGTCATCGGCGCACATCTGCCCGTTATCAGGGACAGCCCAACCAGTCAGCGTTAGTAATCAGACTCACGTCGCACAACGCTACCCGTTCGGGTGACCCATCACCGTCGATGTCGCAGCCTTGATCAACTGGACCGTTGCTCGGGAGAAGACACATCGGGGTGGTGCGAGGCCGATTCAGACCCGTCACTTCCCTCGGAAATATTCGATGTGGACTCCGCCACCGTCGAGGGAAATGCAGCGTTCTCTGCAGAGAGCGACTCTGGCGCCACAGAGGGCGAATCCGACTCGGTGCCGCGCGGCTCCCCCACAGAGATCGTTGCGGGCGGGACGTTCGTCACAGACGGTGAAGGCCGGGCGGGCGACGGGTCGGAAACGGGCTCGGGGGCGGTCGGCGTCATCGGCCGCGGCGCAGCCCACGGACTCGGCTCCTCCGGGGACGCGGGATGGGCAGCTCCCGGAAGCGCGGGGTGGGCAGCTCCGGGGAACGCAGGGTGGGCAGCTCCGGGGAGCGCGGGGTGGGCAGCTCCGGGGAGCGCGGGATGGGCAGCTCCGGAAAGCCCGACGCCAGGCGGCACCACACCGGGAGCGGACGGATACGGCGCCCCGTAAACCGGCACGCCCTGCGGGAATCCGGCCGGCGCCGCGCCGTAGCCGCTTCCTGCCACAGCCCCGGGAACGAACGGCGCCGGTTGGGCGGGCTTGGGAGCCTTACCGAAAAATTCCCGCGGCGCCACCAGCAGCAGTACGGCCACCAGCACGTAGCCCACCAGCTGAGCCAGCCCCAGCCCCACGTTCAGGGTGAGCCACGAGTCCGGGTACGCGTCCGACAGCGCCCGGCCGAGCGATCCCGACGCCCCGCCGCCGCCGTTCTGCAGAGCTGTCGTCGTGGCAGACGCACAGCCCCCAAACACGCCCAGCCCACACACCACCAGGCTGGCGATGCGCATGCCGTTGCTGCCTCGACGCAGTCCCAGGGCAAGCACTACGTACAGGGCGAACAGGATGATGGCCAGGATCGCGCCCATGGCAGCGATGATCCACAGGACGGTGACCATGCCGTCGACGTCCTCGCCAGCGCCGGCTGCTGCACGGAACCGGTCGACCGTGCCGGGCGCCACCGTGACCGCAACAACGGCATAAGCGAGGCCCACCACCGCCATGACGATGAGCAGGGCGGCGGCGAAGCCGACGGAGGCCGGGCGGCGGGGCGCCGCGGGGGGTGCGGGCTGCACTGCGTACGTCATAAAAGGTCTCCCGGTGATCCGTTGCGGACGAACCTACCCGGACACGACACACGCCGCCGGGCTTACCCGGCGGCGTGTGGATAACCGAAGGTGGTGCGTCAGCCAGCCCTGGTCAGGACGGGTCGGCCGGCCGGTGTCCGGGCTGATCCGGCGCTGCCGGCGGCGTGGCGTCCGGCACTGCCGGCGGCGCGGTCGGGTCAGCAGGCGGCGGAGTAGACGACGGCTCAGGCGACGGCGACGGCGACGGCGACGGCGACGGCGAAGGTGCCGGCGACGGCGACGGCGACGGCGACGGTGCCGGCACGCCCCACGGGTCGGTCGCCGGCACGCTGCCGGCGTGCGGCGAACCGCCGACCGGCGGCGGCGTCGGCTCAGCACTGCCGGGGTAAGCCGGCTGCCCAGTATTTGTGAACCCACCGGACTGCGGTTGACCCGTCAGCGGGTCGCCCGTCTGCGGGTAACCGGGGTGCCCGGGCGCTGCCGGATAACCAGGCTGCTGCGGGTAACCGGGCTGCGGGTAACCGGGCTGACCGCCGGGCTGCGGGTAACCAGGCTGCGGGTATCCGGGGTAGCCCTGCGGCTGGCCGGCCTGCGGGTAACCCGGGTAGGGGTACGGCATCGACGGGTCCCAGGCAGCCTGCGGCTTACGGAAGTACGCGTTCGCGGCCGGCAGCATCAGCAGGATGAGGGCGCCCAGCAGCGCCAGCACGATCAGGACGGTGAGCGTCGTGTTGAGCGGCATGTACCAACTGGGCAGGGCGTTGTTCATCGCCGTTTCCAGTTCCCGCGCGCTGGGTCCGCCGGTGGAAGTGGTGTCGAGGTTCATGCCGCTGGTCGCAGCGGTGCCGAGCAGGCCGAATCCGCTGCAGCAGAGGAAAATGCCGCCGACCACCCAGGTGGTGACGCGGGAGCCCTGCCGACCCCGGTTGTTGAAAATCGCCAGGATGGCGAGGCCGGCGGCGATGAGGACGTTGATAGCCACGCCGATGACGCTCACCACGACGATGAATGACTCGGTGCCCTGCTGGCTCGTGCCCCTGTAAAGGTCGCTGTAGACGTCCGAGATGGTCGAGACGGTGACCAGCGACAGCACCGAGGCGATCAGGGACGCCGCAGCAGTGGCATACAGCAGGTACGACGAAACGGTCACGACCGTGGGGCGTGAAAGCGGTGCCGGTACTCCGGGGTACATCGGCGCTCCCTTCTAGATCCACTCACGGTATCGGGTTGGCGCGAGATCTGCGGACCCGAGGACGCGACGCGGGATGTGTGGCAACATCGCCCAACGTAGGACGAAATCGGATGAAATAGGTCGCTCGTTTGAGGGGCGACAGGAGTCGATCCCGCCTCATACACTTCCATCTCGTGGCGCGCCGCAGGCAACAGAAACCCTCGGCGCCGTCGGTTGCCCGACCGAGTCGCCGCCCCCGCTCACCTATCGCTGGGGCCGAGGCAGACCGGATCAGGGCGCCCTAGTTCGCGAGTCGCGTGTCCATGCCGCGACCGCCCAAACCCGTTAGGACCGGTGAGTCCCATGCCCCACGCAGACACCTTGACCGTCGTGCACCACGACGACACGAGGACCCGCTACAAGGACGTCCGATATCAGCTCCACCGCGACGGCATCAAGATCTGGTCCGAAGACGGCGAGCACACCGTCACGGACATCCTGATGACCCATGCCTACCGCCAACGGACGGCGAACAACAGATAGCGAAAAGGGCCCCCTCCCACCCGAGGGGGCCCTTTTGCTCAGGCGACAGCGCGGGTCACGCGCAGCCCATCCTTCTGATCGTTCAGGTCCACCAGGACCGTGTCCCCGTCGACGATCTCCCCCGCGAGCAGCGCCTTCGCCAGCGAGTCGCCGATCGCCGACTGCACCAGCCGGCGCAGCGGCCGGGCGCCGTAGATCGGGTCATACCCGTGCTCGCCCAGCCACAGCACCCCCGCCTCGGTGACGTCCAGGCTGAGCCGGCGGTCCGCGAGCCGGGACCGCAGCCGGCCGAGCTGAATGTCGACGATGGCGGCCAGGTCCTGTGCGGTCAGGGCGTGGAAGACCACGATGTCGTCCAGCCGGTTGAGGAACTCCGGCTTGAAGTGCCCGCGTACGGACGCCATGACCTCCTCACGACGCTCGTCCTCGCCGAGGGTGAAGTCGGAGCTGACCGACGAACCCAGGTTGGAGGTCAGCACCAGGATCGCGTTGCGGAAGTCGACCGTACGGCCCTGACCGTCGGTGAGCCGGCCGTCGTCGAGCACCTGCAGCAGCACGTCGAACACGTCCGGGTGCGCCTTCTCCACCTCGTCCAGCAACACCACGCTGTAAGGCCGACGCCGGACCGCCTCGGTGAGCTGACCACCCTCCTCGTAGCCGACGTACCCGGGTGGGGCACCGACGAGGCGGGCGACGGAGTGCTTTTCGCCGTACTCGCTCATGTCGATGCGGACCATGGCCCGCTCGTCGTCGAAGAGGAAGCCGGCGAGGGCTTTGGCGAGCTCGGTCTTGCCGACGCCGGTGGGGCCGAGGAAGAGGAAGCTTCCGGTGGGCCGGTCCGGGTCGGCGACGCCGGCGCGGGCCCGGCGGACAGCACCCGACACGGCAGCGACGGCTTCGGCCTGGCCGACCACCTTGGCCTGCAGTGACTCTTCCATCCGCAGCAGTTTGGCGGTCTCGCCCTCCATCATCCGGCCGGCCGGAATGCCGGTCCAGGAAGCGATGACTTCGGCGATGTCGTCGGCGCCGACCTCCTCCTTGACCATCGGCGGCTCGGTCTTCTCGTCCTCAACAGCCGAGGCGCTCTCGATCTCCGTCTCCAGCGCGGGAATCTCCTGGTACTGCAGGCGGGACGCCCGTTCCCAGTCAGCCTCGCGCTGGGCGCGTTCCAGGTCGGCGCGGGTCTGGTCGAGCTTCTTCTTCAGCTCGCCCACCCGGTTGAGGCCACCGCGCTCGCGTTCCCAGCGGGCGTTGAGGGCGGTCAGCTCCTCCTCGCGGTCGGCGAGGTCCCGCTCGAGGCGCTCGAGGCGGGCGATCGACGCCGGATCGGTCTCCTTCTCCAGCGCCAGCTTCTCGATCCGCATCCGGTCGACCTGTCGTTGCAGCTGGTCCAGCTCGACCGGCCGGGAGTCGATCTCCATGCGCAGCCGGGAGGCCGCCTCGTCGATCAGGTCGATGGCCTTGTCCGGCAGGAACCGGTCGCTGATGTAGCGGTCGGACAGTGCGGCGGCCGCGACCAGGGCAGCGTCGGTGATCTGCACCCGGTGGTGGGCTTCGTAACGGCCCTTCAGGCCGCGCAGGATGCCGATGGTGTCCTCAACCGTGGGCTCACCGACGACGACCGGCTGGAAGCGGCGCTCCAGGGCCGGGTCCTTCTCGATGTGCTCGCGGTATTCGTCCAGTGTGGTCGCGCCGACCATGCGCAGCTCACCGCGGGCAAGCATCGGCTTGAGCATGTTGCCGGCGTCCATCGAGCCCTCGCCCTTGCCGGCGCCGACGACGGTGTGCAGCTCGTCCAGGAACGTCACGACCTGGCCGTTGGAATTGCGGATCTCCTCGAGGACGCTCTTGAGCCGCTCCTCGAACTGGCCGCGGTACTGCGCGCCGGCGACCATCGCGCCGAGGTCGAGCGAGACCAGCTTCTTGTCCCGCAGCGTTTCGGGCACGTCACCGGCCACGATGCGCTGGGCCAGGCCTTCGACAATCGCGGTCTTGCCGACACCAGGCTCACCGATCAAGACCGGATTGTTTTTGGTACGCCGAGACAGCACCTGCACCACGCGACGGATCTCGGCGTCCCGCCCGATGACCGGGTCGATCCTGCCTTCGCGTGCCTGCGCAGTCAGGTCGACGCTGTACTTCTCCAGCGCCTTGTAGGTCTGCTCCGGGTCCTGGTTGGTGACCCGGCGCTCGCCACCGCGCACGGACGGGAACGCCGCGACCAGGGCTTCCTCGTTGGCGCCCACGTCGTGCAGGGCCGCGCCGACCGGTCCGCCGACCCGGGACAGGCCGGCGAGCAGGTGCTCGGTGGACACGTACTCATCGCCGAGCGGCTTGGCGATCAACTCGGCCTCACCGATGGCGTTGACGAACTCGCGCGAGAGGCTGGGCTCGGCGGTGCTGGAGCCCCGGGCGGAGGGCTGCTGCTCGACCGCTCGGGCGGCGGCGCGGCGTACGTCCGCGGGGTTGGCACCGACCGCGCGAAGGAGGGCCGGTGCGGTGGATCCGCCGGTGTCGAGCAGCGACAGCAGCAGGTGCCACGGCTCGACGGTGGCGTGCCCGCGCTGGTTGGCATCGGCGACCGCGCCCGTGATCACGTCGCGGCTCTTGGTGGTCAGACGTTCGGCGTTCATGAGCTCCCCTGATCGAACTTTCCAGAGAATGCGGATCCGCGAGGTACAGCGCCCGGAGACTTGAGCGTATTCCACTCAACTCTAGGTCGGCGAGCGATTCGGACGGAAGGGCCGTAACGTGCGCCACATGTCCCTCGGCACGGCGCGGCGCACGCCGCCGCTGACCCGCGCACTGCTTCCTCTGGGTCTCGTCTTCCTCGCCGTCGGCGTCTCGACCGCGCTCGTCGGGCCGTTCCTGTCGCTCTTCCTCAGCACCGAGGTCGACGCGGGCCCGATCGAGGTCACGATCTTCCTGGTCGTCGCGCCGCTCTCCGGTGTGCTCGGCTCGACCCTGATCGGCCGGTTGTCCGACCGCTGGCCGATCCGGCGTGCCCTGCTCATCGGCGGCGCGCTGGCCGGCACGATCGGCTGCGCGTTCACCGCGGTCGTCCGCGACTACTGGGTGCTGCTCGGGTTGACCGTCACGGCCCTGGCCGTCGCCAACTCACTCTTCCCGCAATCCTTCGCGTACGCCCGACAGGTCCTCGAACGCGATGCGCCAGAGCGGGCGGCGATGGGCATCAGCGCGCTACGGACCGTCTTCTCGCTGGCCTGGGTGGCCGGGCCGCCGCTCGCCGCGTTTTTGCTCGACGCCGGCGGATTCGCCCTCGTCTACGGCGGCGCCGCCATCATGTACGCCATCGCCGCCGCGATCGGCCTCGGCTGGCTCGACAAGGCAGGTCCCGCAGCCCCGGCACCCGTCGACTCCGCGGCGGACGAGCCTGGCACGACCCGGTGGACGCTGCTGTTGACCGCCCTCGCCTTCACCCTGCTGCAGACCCCGCTGACGCTGGGCATCCAGGCGTTGCCGCTGCTCATCGGGACCGAGCTGGGCGGAGACGCCGCCGCCGCGGGCCTGGTGCTCGGCCTCTGCGCGGCCCTGGAGATCCCGCTGATGCTGGGCCTGGGTGTGCTGTCCACCCGGCTGCCCTTGCGTGCGCTGCTCTTCGCGGGCGGAGCGTGCGGGGTCGCGTACTACGGGGCGGCCGCGGTCGCCACCAGCGTGTGGGTGCTATTCGCCGCGCAGATCCTCAACGCCCTGTTCATCGCGGCGGTGTCCGGGCTCGGCATCTCCTATATGCAGAACATGCTGCCGGAACAGCCTGGCCGGGCCACCACGCTGTTCACCAACTCGTTCCCGCTCGGCGCGATGCTGGCCGGGCCCCTGTTCGGCCTCTCCCAGCAGTTCGGTTACCGGCTCGCGTACGTGCTGTGCACCGGCCTGTGCCTCGCCGGCCTGGTGGTGCTGACACTCGCGCGGCCCGGCACCCGTTACCGTTGACCCTGTGCGTGTACGGGTAGAGCAGACTCCCCTTCCTGGCATCGGTGTCCGCCACGATCTGGTGACGTCGTCCGGGCGTACGGTCGGCGTGGTCTCCCACCGCAACGGCCGCCGCGACCTGGTGCTGTACGACGTGGACGACCCCGATTCGTGCCTCGCCTCGATACCGCTGACCGACGACGAGGCGGAGGCCTTGGCCGATGTCCTCGGCGCGTCTCTCATGCTGGGCCAACTGTCCGGCCTGCGGGAGCAGGCGGCGGGCCTGCTCACCGAGCAGGTCGCCCTGCCGGCGGGGTCCCCGTTCGTAGGCCGCAGGCTGGGCGATACCCGGGCCCGCACCCGCACCGGTGCCTCGATCGTGGCAGTGCTGCGTGATCGTGAGGTCGTCCCGTCCCCGGAGCCGTCGTTCGTCTTCGAGGCGAACGACGTGGTCGTCGGTGTCGGCACCCGCGACGGCCTGGGTGGCCTGACCGCCATCCTCGCCGGCGATCACGGCGACTGAGGTGCACGAAACGACGATCCTGCTGATCGAGGTCGGCGCGCTGCTCTTCGCTCTCGGCATGCTGGGCCGGCTCGGCCGGCGGGTCGGCCTCTCACCGATTCCGCTCTACCTGCTGGCCGGGCTCGCGTTCGGGCACGGCGGCCTGCTGCCGCTGGCGGCCAGCGAGGAGTTCATCGAGGTCGGCGCCGAGATCGGCGTCATCCTGCTGCTGGTGATGCTGGGCCTGGAGTATTCGGCGACCGAGCTCGTCGGCAACCTGCGGGCCGCGGCCCCGGCCGGTCTCATCGATGCCGTGCTCAACGCCCTGCCCGGGGCCGCCTTCGCCTTCCTGCTCGGTTGGGGCTGGGAGGCGGCACTGGTCCTGGCCGGCATCACCTGGGTCTCGTCCTCCGGCGTCATCGCCAAGGTGCTCGCCGACCTGGGCCGGCTCGGCAACCGGGAGACCCCGGTGATCCTGTCCGTGCTCGTCATCGAGGACCTGGCCATGGCGTTCTATCTGCCGCTGGTCACCGCCGTCCTGGCTGGGGCCGGGCTGATGGGCGGAGCGAAAGCCCTGGCCGTCGCGGTGCTCACGGTGGTCGCGGTCCTGGTCGTGGCGATCCGGTACGGCCACGCCATCTCGAGCTTCGTGTCGGTGAAGGACGCCGAGGCGTTGCTCCTCAGCGTGCTGGGACTGACGCTTTTCGTGGCCGGGGTAGCAGCCGAGCTGAACGTCTCCGCCGCTGTCGGGGCGTTCCTCGTCGGAATCGCCCTGTCCGGCCAGGTCGCGCACAGCGCCGTGCAGATGTTGTCACCGCTGCGGGACCTCTTCGCCGCGGTGTTCTTCGTCTTCTTCGGCCTGTCCACCGACCCCGCCGCTATGCCGCCGGTGCTGCTGCCCGCGCTGGGGCTCGCCGCCCTGACGATGCTGACCAAGGCGATGACCGGCATCTTCGCGGCTCGGCGCAGCGGCATCGCCCTGCCCGGTCAGGTCCGCGCCGGACTGGCCCTGATGCCCCGGGGCGAATTCTCCATCGTCATCGCTGGGCTGGCCGTGGCCTCCGGTGTGGAACCGGAGCTGGCCCCTCTCGCCACGGCATACGTGCTGATCACGGTCGTGAGCGGCCCGCTGCTGGCACGTTTGCCGGATTACGCCTGGTTCAAGACGATCGTGCGCCGGCGAATGGCCGTGCAGCGTCCGGTCGAGCCCCTGCCCGCGGCGGACTGACCTGGGCATTGCCGTTTTGCGCAATGCTACTGACCGGTATCTGAAAGTGATAACTCATCACTTCCGCCGAAGCGATCTCACGCGCTACCGTGTCGCCGCGACAACAACGAGTTAACAGGGTGACCAGCGACACGCCGGGTACCAGGAGATCTCGGCGCAGGCGCGGACCCTGAGCCTTTCAGGAAGGCGAGCGGATGATCGAGCGTAGTGGGGCGGCATCGTGACCGTGCGTGAGTCGACTTTCTTCGGATTCGCCAACCCGGTCGACCCCCGACCGGAGGAGCTGCAGGCGTGGGCCTACCACCCGGAGGCCGTGCCGCTCGACGCGATGCCGTCGGACTGGGACCTGCTGATCGCCGGTGACGTGCTGGCCCCGACCCTGTTCGAGCTGGCGATGGACCGGCAGTGCCCGGCCCGCCGCTTCGCCCTGCACTGCATGTACATCTACGCGGCCGACGGCGTGCGTCCCAACGCGTCCACCCAGCGCAAGCGCCGGCTGAAGAAGTACGTGGAGCGGGCCGAGGAGGTCGGTGACGAGCCGATGTCGATCTGGGCGCACAACTGTCGGGTGCTGATGAACCGCCCGGAGCTCTTCGACTACCAGGAGTGGATCGAGGGTGGCCTGGTGCGCCACCCTCGTCGACTTGCCATGTTCGGGCGCCGCTGACCGGCTCGGTGTCTCAGCGCACCCGACTCAGCGGGCCGGATTTCAGCGCTCCCCGGCGCGCCGCGGCCGCCAAACGACCAGCGCGGTCGACGGCCGCTCCTGCCGCACCAGATCGCGGCTGGGATAGGGACCGACCGAAGTTTCCAGCTGGGCAATCCGCTGGTACGCCGCGGACAG
Source organism: Actinoplanes sp. NPDC051859 (assembly GCF_044452725.1). NCBI lineage: Bacteria > Bacillati > Actinomycetota > Actinomycetes > Micromonosporales > Micromonosporaceae > Actinoplanes > Actinoplanes sp. NPDC051859. The sequence goes on from NZ_JBITBX010000009.1 coordinate 90,030, forward strand.
TTGGGCCTCCAGCTCGGCGACCCGCTCCTGCAGCTCACCGGCGAGCTGTTCCAGGCCGATGATCCGCTTGACGCCGGCCAGGTTGACGCCGTCCTCCTGGCTCAGCCGTTGCACTTCGCGCAGCAGAGCGACATCCCGCTCGCTGTAACGACGACCGCCACCACCGGCCCGGCCGGGCTGCACCAGGCCGAGCCGGTCGTACTGGCGCAGGGTCTGCGGATGCATCCCGGCCAACTTCGCGGCGACGGAGATGATCAGGACCTTCGCATCGGAGGCCTGCTCCACCGAGACACTGATCTCTTCGTACATCTGCCACCTCCTCGAACGGTCCTGCTCCGAGCGATTATCCCCGGCGCAGCCGAGCTTCGATACGTCCTCGTTCCGGGCTCGGGCTGAGCTTGGCGAACTGCTCCAGCGCATCGCGGGCCTCGTCCGAGATGCCGGACGGCACCTGCACCTCGACGGTGACCAGCAGGTCGCCGACCTGGCCGTCGCGGCGCTGCACACCCTTGCCCCGCGCGCGCAGCTTGCGCCCGCTCGGCGTCCCCGGCGGCACCCGTAGCGTCACGGAGGCGTCCAGGGTGGGCACGCGTAGATCACAACCGAGCACCGCCTCGGGGAACGAGATCGGCACGGTCAACGTGATGTCGTCGCCGACCCGGCCGAACAGGTCGTCGGGCCGCACCCGGACCTGGACGTACAGGTCACCGGCCGGACCGCCGCGCTCGCCCGGCTCACCCCGGCCGCTGAGCCGGATCCGCTGCCCGTCGGCGACACCGGCCGGGAAGCGGACGTTGATAGTGCGATTCTTGGTGACCCCGCCGGTGCCGCGGCATTCCGGGCACTTCTGCTCGACGACGGAACCCGCGCCCTGACATTCCCGGCACGGCTCGGAGAAGCTGAACGAACCCTGGTTCCGAGAGATCAGGCCCGATCCCGAGCACTGCGAACACGTACGCGGCACCGTGCCGGGCTTCGCGCCGTTGCCGTGGCAGGTGTCGCACACTCCGGGCGAGCGCAGCGTCAGCGGCAATGTCGTGCCCTGCACCGCGTGCGCGAAGTCCAACGTCACCTCGGCCTCGACGTCCCGGCCGCGCTGCGGGCCTCGGCGCGGGCCACCGCCCGCACCCCCGCCGGAGAATATCGAGCTGAATATGTCCGAGAAGCCGGCACCGCCGAACCGCCGGTCGCCGGGGCCGCCCGCGCCCGCGCCCGCGCCGCTGAACCCGCCGAACAGGTCGGACGGGTCGAACTGCCCGCTGCCGCCGGATCGGGCACCCCGGCGGAACGCGCCGGAGCCGAACAGCGAGCGCATCTCGTCGTACTCTTTGCGCTTCTTGTCGTCGGACAGCACGTCGTACGCCTCGGATGCGGCCTTGAACCGCTCCTCGGCGTCCGTGTTACCGGGGTTGTGGTCGGGGTGGTTCTCCCGAGCCAGCTTCCGGTATGCCTTCTTGATCTCGTCGGCGGAGGCGGACTTGCCCACCCCGAGAACGGCGTAGAAGTCCTTCTCCAGCCAATCCTTCGAGCTCATCCGGCCCACCCCCTTCTGGGAATGCGAGAGGTCCCGCCCACCAGTTGGTGGGCGGGACAGATCATCGTCACGCGGGGTCGGCGACCGCGACCATGGCGGGCCGCAGCAGCCGCTCGCCCAGGGTGTAACCGCGGCGCATGACCTCGACGCAGGTCGGCTCGGTGACGTCGGCCGAGGTCAGGTGCGCGACCGCCTCGTGCCGGGTCGGATCGAACGGGTCGCCCTTCTCACCGAAGGCGACCAGCCCGAGCTTGCCCACGGCCGCACCCAGCGCCTCGGCCACCGTCGCGAACGGACCGACCAGGTCGCCGTGCTCGCGGGCCCGGTCGACGTCGTCGAGCATCGGCAGCAGCGCGGTGAGCACCGTGCCGGTGGTCTGCTCGGCGGCGGCGGACCGGTCCCGGTCGACGCGCTTGCGGTAGTTCGCGAACTCGGCGGTGACCCGCTGGAGGTCGCGGGTGCGCTCCTCCAGCTCGGTCCGCAGCGCCGCGAGCTCCGCGCCGAGACCCGGCGTGGTGGTCACCTCGTCCGCGGGTTCCTCGGCGGCGCGGTGCGCACCACCCTTGGCCTCCGCGGACTCCTCGGCTTCCCTGGTCACCGTGGTGTCCTTACCCTTCACATCGATCTTGCGGCGATCGCGGATGACGACCCGTTCGGTCGCCTGACCGTCGTTCTCGTCGTCCGCCCGGCTCACTTCTTGTCGTCCTCGACGATCTCGGCGTCCACGACGTCGTCAGCGCCACCCTGCGGTCCGGCGTTCGGGCCGGCGCTCGCACCCGCGGCACCACCGGCAGCGCCACCGGGCGCGCCCGGAGCACCGTCTGGGCCGGGGGCACCCTCGGCGCCTTCCTGCTGCTGCTGGGCGTACAGAAGGGAACCGGCCTTCTGGGAAACCGTCGCCAGCTTCTCGTGGGCGGCCTTGATCTTCTCGATGTCGCTGCCACCCAGTGCGCCGCGCAGGTCGCCCAGCGCCTCACCGATCTCGGTCTTGGCGTCTTCGGGCAGCTTGTCGCCACTCTCGGCCAGGAACTTCTCGGTCTGCCACTGCAGCTGCTCGGCAAGGTTGCGCGCCTCGGCGTCTTCCTTGCGCTTCTTGTCCTCGTCGGCGTGGTCCTGAGCGTCGCGCATCATGCGCTCGATGTCGTCCTTCGGCAGCGCGGAGCCGCCGGTGATCGTCATCTTCTGCTCCTTGCCGGTGCCCAGGTCCTTCGCGTGGACGTTCACGATGCCGTTGGCGTCGATGTCGAAGGTGACCTCGATCTGCGGCACGTTGCGCGGCGCCGGCGGCAGACCGGTCAGCTCGAAGGTGCCGAGCTTCTTGTTGTAGGCCGCGATCTCCCGCTCACCCTGGAAGACCTGGATCAGCACGGACGGCTGGTTGTCGTCGGCCGTGGTGAAGACCTCGGAGCGCTTGGTCGGGATCGTGGTGTTGCGCTCGATCAGCTTGGTGAAGATGCCGCCCTTGGTCTCGATGCCCAGCGACAGCGGGGTCACGTCGAGCAGGAGGACGTCCTTGACCTCGCCCTTGAGCACACCGGCCTGCAGGGCGGCGCCGACGGCGACGACCTCGTCCGGGTTCACGCCCTTGTTGGCCTCGCGGCCGATGAGCTGCTGCACCAGCTCGGAGACGGCGGGCATACGCGTCGAGCCACCGACCAGGATGACGTGGTCGACGTCGGAAACCTTGACGCCGGCGTCCTTGATCGCCTGCTCGAACGGCGCCTTGCAGCGGTCCAGCAGGTCCTGCGTCATCCGCTGGAACTCGGCCCGCGACAGGCTCATGTCCAGGTGCAGCGGGCCCGACGGACCGGCCGTGATGTACGGCAGGTTGATGCTGGTCGTGGTCGCCGCGGACAGCTCGATCTTCGCCTTCTCCGCGGCCTCGCGGAGACGCTGGAGGGCCATCTTGTCCTGCGACAGGTCGATGCCGTTCTCGCCGCGGAACGTCTTGACCAGGTGGTCGATGATCCGCTGGTCCCAGTCGTCGCCACCGAGGTGGTTGTCACCGGAGGTAGACTTGACCTCGATGACGCCCTCGCCCAGCTCCAGCAGGGACACGTCGAAGGTGCCGCCACCGAGGTCAAAGACCAGGACGGTCTGCTCCTTGGTGCCCTTGTCCAGGCCGTACGCCAGGGCGGCCGCGGTCGGCTCGTTGACGATGCGCAGGACGTTGAAGCCCGCGATCTCACCGGCCTCCTTGGTGGCCTGCCGCTGCGCGTCGTTGAAGTAGGCCGGCACGGTGATGACCGCGTCGGTCACGGTCTCGCCGAGGTAAGCCTCGGAGTCCCGCTTGAGCTTCATGAGCACCCGCGCGGAGATCTCCTGCGGGGTGTACTTCTTACCGTCGATGTCGATGGACCAGTTGGTGCCCACCTCCCGCTTGACCGAACGAATGGTCCGGTCCGGGTTGGTCACCGCCTGGCGCTTGGCGACCTCACCGACGAGCACCTCGCCGTTGCGCGCGAAGGCGACGATGGACGGGGTCGTCCGAGCACCCTCCGCGTTGGCGACGACGGTGGGCTCGCCTCCTTCCAGAACGCTGACGCAGGAGTTCGTGGTGCCGAGGTCGATGCCGACCGCTCGTGCCATGTTCGCTTCCTCGCTTCTCACCGGGCGTCTTACTAGCTGTCTAACACGTTTCCGGGTCCCAAGTTGAGCGGACCGGACTCAATGATGCCACGGCTTTGCCAGACCGCAAGTCGAAGTTGAGTCAACTCGACGCAACCCTGCGAAGAAGGTTCCCGTCCGGTCACGACGGGAGGGTCACCTGTTGTCTGTGATGCATAGATCGGGCACGCTTTACCCGTGACGACGCACGGTGACGCGGTCGGTCCGTCGGCCACTCCCGCCGCGACGGACACCCCGCCGACGAAACCCCAGACCAGCGGCGGTCCGGCCAGGTCCGCCACGACCGCGGATTCTTCAGGTACGCCCACAGCGCCCCCAACCGCACGACCCCCCGAACAGCGCTCACGGACCAACACCGGCGAACCCGACGAACGAGGCACTACCGCGCCCTCCCCTCAGTCCACGCGGTCCGACCCGTCTTCCTCGGCGCCCGTTGACTCCGACACGATGTCGGAGATTTCCAGTAAGTCCGGCGTGCAGACGCAAGATGCGGAAGCAGCGACGAAGGCAGCTGAACCAGCAACACAGGCTGAGCCAGAACTAGCAACGCAGCCTGAGTCGGACGTGCAAGCCGAGTCGACACAGGCCGAGTCCGAGGCGCAGGCAGAGCCGACATCCCAGGCTGAGCCCGAGGCGCAAGCAGAGCCGACATCCCAGGCTGAGCCCGAGGCGCAAGCAGAGCCGACATCCCAGGCTGAGCCCGAGGCGCAAGCAGAGCCGATTACACAGGCTCAGTCCGAGGCGCAGGGAGAAGCGGCGGCTCCAGCGGGGCCGGCGACTCCGGAGTGGCCGCCGCCGAGCGCATCCACCTCGGGAAACGTCGTGACAACTCAGCCCGCAGCCGCGATTGAGCCCGCCGAGCAAGGCGACCCCCAAGGCAGCACCGATCACAGCACGCCGCCCACCGAACCACTACCCACCGAGCCGCCACCTGCCGTCGGGCGGCTGGCGACGGCGCTGTCGGAGCTGCGGGCGGCAATCGGTGGGGCAACCTATCCGCTGGTCATGCCGTCAGCGGAAGAGGCCAGGCGGGTGGGGGCCGCGCTGGTGGCGCAGCTGGACGACTACCTGCTGCCGCGACTCGCGCGGCTCGACGCACCGCTGCTCGTGGTAGTCGGCGGGTCCACCGGCGCCGGAAAGTCCACTCTGGTCAACAGCCTCGTGCGGGCGCCGGTCAGTGCGGCCGGCGTGCTGCGGCCGACGACCAGGTCGCCGGTCCTGGTGAGCCATCCGGCGGATGCGTCGTGGTTCCGCAAAGGTGATTTGCTGCCAGGGCTGATCCGGACGACGGAGCCCGGGCACGACCCCGAAACGCTGCAACTGGTCGCCGCGCCGGCGCTCGGGCCGGGGCTGGCGTTCCTGGATGCGCCCGACATCGACTCGGTGGTCGACCGGAACCGGCAGTTGGCGGCGCAACTGCTGGCCGCGGCGGATCTGTGGTTGTTCGTGACGACCGCGGCGCGCTATGCGGACGCCGTACCGTGGGAATTGTTGAAGACGGCGCGGTTGCGCGGCACGGTGATTGCGCTGGTGCTGGATCGCGTGCCGGCGGAAGCCGCGGGTGAGGTGTCGGCGCATCTGGCCGAAATGCTGACCGAACATGACATGGGTGCGGCGCCGCTGTTCGTGTTGCCGGAGACCACTCTGGACGGGCAGGGGCTGGTTCCCGAGGAGGAGATCCGGCAGTTGCACGAGTGGTTTGTGCAGCTTGCCGCGGACGCCGACGCCCGGGCCGCAGTGGTGCGGCAAACCCTCAACGGCGCGCTGACCGCGCTCGGCCCGACCGTGGCGGGGCTGGCTGCCGCCGCGGATGAGCAAGAGGTCGCGGCGAAGACGTTGGAGGAGCGGGTGACCGTGGCCTACCGCAACGCCGGGCGGACCCTCGCGGACGGTTTGCAGGACGGTCGGCTGCTGCGCGGCGAGGTGCTGGCACGGTGGCAGGAATTCATCGGCACCGGAGAGTTTCTGCGCTCGCTGGAGTCCCGGATCGGCCAGGTACGCGACAAAATCGTCGCGGCGGTCACCGGGCGCCCCGCACCCGGCCGCAACTTGCAGATCGCGCTCGAATCGCAGCTGGTCACGCTGGTCCGCGGCGTGGCCTCCGACGCGGCCGAGCAGGCGTACGCGGCCTGGCAGGCCCATCCCGCCGGGTCCGAACTGCTGGCACCGGAGTTGCAGAAACCCGCACCTGACCTGCCGGAACGCGCCGAGCGGGCGATCCGCGACTGGCAGCAGTGGGTGCTCGACCTGGTGCGCACCGAGGCCGGCGACAAGCGGTTCGTGGCGCGCGGCGCGGCGTACGCGGTCAACGGCGTCGGCCTCGCCGTGATGATCGCAGTCTTCACGTCGACGGCGCTGATCCCGACCGGCATCGAGGTGGCGGTCGGGGCGGGCACCACGGTCGCCGCGCAGAAGGTGCTCGAGGCGATCTTCGGTGACCAGGCGATCCGTACCCTGGCCGCCCGGGCACGCGAGGATCTCGTGACCCGGATCGGCGTGCTGCTCGACCAGGAGGCGGCCCGTTTCACCGACCGGACCGGCGCCGCGCGGCTCGCGCTGGCGCCTGGCTCCGCGTTGCGGCAGGCTGCCACCGACGTGCAGAACGCCAGGGAGGAACTCGCGTTGACCGGTACGCCGACATGAGCCTCGCCGAGCGGGTCAGCCGCCTGCTGAGCGGCGACGACCGGGTGGACGCCCAGCAGCTTTCCGAACGGCTGTCGGCGTTGCAACGCTTCCTGCGGGCCACCGACCCGTACCTGCCGGACAGCGATCTCGTCGCCGCGCACACGCTGGTCGAGCGGGCGGGCAGCCGGCTCGCGCTGTCCCAGGACCACACGGTGGTGGCGCTGGCTGGCAGCACGGGAAGTGGAAAGTCCAGCCTGTTCAACGCGCTCGCCCGGCTCAAACTGTCGCCGGTGGGCGTACGCAGGCCGACCACCGGAGTGGCGCACGCCTGCGTGTGGGGTCCGTTGGAGCCCGCCAACCGCCTCCTCGACTGGGTGGGTGTGCTGCCCCGGCAACGTTTCGTGCGGGAAAGCGCGCTCGACGGTGATGACGAGGCTGCGCTGCGCGGCCTCGTGCTGCTCGACCTGCCCGACTTCGACTCCGTCGAGCACGGCCACCGGCTCGAGGTGGACCGGCTGCTCGGCCTGGTCGACCAGGTGGTGTGGGTGGTGGATCCGCAGAAGTACGGCGACCGCATCCTGCACAACGCGTACCTGCGCCAGTTCCGCTCGCACGGCGACGTCACGATCGTGGTGCTCAATCAGGCCGACCGGCTCAGCCCCGCCGACACCGAGCTGGTGTTGACCGACCTCAAGCGCCTGCTGGATGAGGACGGCCTGACCGGCGTGCCGGCCTTGGCTACCTCGGCAAAGCAGCCCGGCATGCTCACCGAGCTGCGGTCAGCCTTGGAGAAGACGGTCGCCGAACGCCAGGCCGCCCTGCGCCGCCTCGCCGGTGATCTCGACACGGTTGCCGAGCAGCTGAGTGTGACGATGGGGCCGCCGGCCGCCGAAGACGAGGTCGATCGGGCGACCGTACGGCAGCTCACCGACGCTCTTGCCGCCTCGGCGGGGGTGCCGGCGGTCGCTGCGGCCACCGCCGGCTCGTACCGGCACCGGGCGATTGCGAACACCGGATGGCCGCTGCTGCGCGGTGCCCGCAAGTTGCGGCCGGATCCGCTCAAACGACTCCATCTGGCTCCCACGCCGGAGACTTCCGAGCAGCACGCTGCCGCGCAGGATCTGGTGCCCACTCCGCGGACCTCGATACCCGCGGCGGACGCCGCACAGAAGTCCGCGGTGGGCCTGTCCGTGCGCGCGGTAGCCGCCCGGGCAGCCGCGCCGCTTCCCGAGGTCTGGGCGCCCGCGCTGAACACCGCAGCCCGGTCCAAACTGGCCGATCTGCCCGACGCGCTCGACCGCGCCGTCGCCCGCACCGACCTGGGCATGAGTCGCAAACCGTTCTGGTGGACGGCGGTCGGCCTGCTCCAATGGCTGCTCACCATCGCCGCGGTGGCCGGACTCGGCTGGCTGGTGGCCGGCTACGCCGTTCGGGTGCTCGGCCTGCCCGCCTTCGACACCCCGAAGGTCGGCCAAGTGCCGCTGCCCACCCTGCTGTTACTCGGCGGCCTCGCCCTCGGCTTGCTGCTGGCTGTTCTGCTGCGCCCGATCGTCAACGCGGGTGCCAGACGGGCGGGCCGACGAGCCGAACAACGGCTGCGCGCGTCAGTCACCGAAGTGGGGCGCGAGCATGTGGTCGCTCCCGTACGCGAGGTGCTCAACGGTTACGCCCAGGCCCGGGAGGCGCTGGCCGTCGTCCGTTCGGAATAGGGCCGCGGGCCTGCACTACTAGTAGGCTCGAACGCATGGCGGCACCTCAGAATCCGTACGACGCGGTCCTGCACGCGGCCCGCGACGTGGCGAAACTCGACTGTGCCCTGGATGCCGAAATGCTGGGCACCGCCCTGCTGGGCAGCGTGTACTCGGTGGCCACGACGAAACGTGCGGCGGCGGTTCGCGAGTTCGTGACACAGTTCCTCGCCGCGACCAGCCGGCGGCGCTCCGCCTCGGCGACGACGATCCGTGAGGTCTTCGCGACGCTCGTCCCGGACGCCGAAGGCGCGGCGGAGGTCCGTCGCGGCGCCCAAGCGCCGGCCTGGACGGAGCAACTCGGCCGGGTCCGCGCGACCGGCTGCTATGCGTACGGCGACGTCTATGGTGACCAGACGTCCTATCTGGTCACTTTCGCCTACGAGGACACCGAAGAGGGCGGGCCGGAGCACGCCGTCGTCGCCCTGGTGGACCACAACATCGGCATCACCAAGGACGTCTTCGTGGGCGGACCGGCGGACCGCATCCTCGGCCAGGTCCGGGAAATGTGCGCCGCTGACGAACTGACCTGGTTCCGCGAGGAAGACCCGGGCCGGCTGCGCACCGAGGTCAGCCGGCACCTCGAACTGACCGATGAGCTGAGCGACCTCCCCCAGGACGGCAACCTCGCCACCGACCGCGCGCTAGCCACCGCCCGGCTGTCGTTGCTGCCCAAGTCGACCGTCCCGGCGCTGATCGAGCCGCCCGAGCTCAGTGGCCCGGATCGCGAGCGCCTCCTCCGTGACTTCCTGGCCGCCCCTGAGGCCGCCCGGTTCGGTCTCGACGCGGTGGCCGCAGACGACGAGCTCGCCTCACTGCATTTCTGCCTCAGCCTGCTCCTCGACCACGCGGCCAGCCTGCCCGACACCGACCCGCTGCGCTGGAGTCCCGCGGTGGCCGGCCTCTTCCTGCTCGACTGGGTCCACCGGCGCGCAGTCCTGGACATGGACGACGCGGCGATGCTGCCCCGGGTGACTCGGGCCTGGACGGCGTACGCCCTGCGAAAGAAGGGCCTGCCGGACACCGCGACCGAGCAGACGGACACGGTGGTCGAAGAGATGATCCCCGAGTTCGCCCGCCTGTACGCGACCGGCGAAAAGCGCAGCCCGGCCACGGCCGCGGTCGCGCAGCTCATCTCCGAAGGCGTCGACCCGAACGACGCCGAGGCTATCGACGCCTGGATCGAAACCAACCGCCACCGCCTGACCGACGACTCCTGACTCGCCGGGCCTGCGGGCCGACGACTCCTGGCTTGCCGGGCCTGCGGACGGCAGAGGTCCGGCCGCATGGCGTCCGCGGCGTGTCTACCAGCGGTTGGTGTGATCCGGGTCGGCGTGGTGGCGGCCCACCCGGGACATCCGATCCATCGAGGCCGTGCGGTTGTCCTCGGCGCGGTGCATCCGTTCGGCGCGGTGGCTACCCCGGTAGGCGCGAGCGGCGAACTGGGTGCCGTCTGCCTGCTCGGCAACGGCCTGGTGGCGATGGCCGTTGTGGGTCCGGCTGGGCGTGCGGTCGGTGCGAAGATTGTGCGGGCGTTCGGTCATAGCGGACCTCCGGCTGCTGTCGGTCCGGGCGGACTGCACCCGGGCAAGGCTGACGATCTTCTTGGTGCCGTTGCTGACCGCGTTCGTCAGTCTTTTCGGCTGCTTGATGCGCTGGTCCGCGTTGTGTTTGCCGGCGCTGGGCTGGTTTTCGGTGACGGCCGTCCAGCGGCCGTGCCGGCCCGTGGGTGCGATGTGGACGGTGATGGAGCGGCTGGTGCCGGACCGGTGATGGGACCAGTGGGCACGGTGGTTGGCGTCTTCGCAGTGCTTGTGCGGTGACCGGTCCGGCCGGTGGTGGTGCGACGGACGGGACGAGCACTGCCCGCGGTCCGCGCACCACGGCGGCTTCGCCGGCGGCTGGGGTGAGTCGGAATCGTCCGAGCCGTCGTTTCCGCCGCTTTGGCCGCCGTCATCCGAGTCGGCATCGTCATCGTCGGAGCCATCCGGCTGACCGGGCGGAGTCGGTTCCTCATCGGGCTGACCCGGCTCATCGGGATCGCCCGGCTGGCCCGGCACCGAAGGCTCCCCCGGCTGACCGGGATCGCTCGGCTCGTGCGGCTGACCGGGCTCCCCCGGCTCGTGCGGCTGCCCCGGCTCGTGCGGCTGCCCCGGCTCGTGCGGCTGATCGGGCTCCCCCGGCTCGTTCGGCTCGTGGGGCTCGTGCGGCTGACCGGGATCGCTCGGCTGACCGGGATCGCTCGGCTGACCGGGATCGCTCGGCTGACCGGGATCGCTCGGCTCCGTCGGCTCACCCGGGTCCTGCGGCTGACCGGGATCGCCCGGCTGACCGGGTTCCTGCGGCTCACCGGGTTCCTGCGGCTCGGGCTCGCTGGGGTGGTTCGGATCCGATGGCTGGTCCGGCTCGCTGGGCTGGGTCGGCGTGGGGTGGTGGGGGCGGGGCGGGCTGGTGGGGTAGGGGGGTTGGTTCGGGCCGATGGGAACGGCCGGGCTGAGCCATTTCTCCGGGGTCTCCACGGCACCCGCGCCCAAGATGGGCGGCCGTTGCGGCGTCGGCGCCTGCGGATTGCCTGATGTGTCGGCGGGTGTGCTGCGGTTTTGGCGACTGTGCGCGTACTTATGGGGCTTCTTTTTTGGGGCTTGGCCTTGTGGCGAGCCGGTGCCGGACGTAGCCGGCGGCGAGGTGCGGACCGGGCCGGCGGACGGCGGGGGGATGAACGGGATGTCGGTGATGGTGGAGCCGCCATCGGCGAGTTCGTTCGAGCCGGCGGTGATGGCGGCGAGGGTCGGCAGCGAGGCCAGCCCCACCAGCATCACGACGATCAGCACGTAACGGCGGGTCGGTCCGGTCAGGCCTTCGGCGCTGTAGACGCCGTTGAGGCGTTTGCGCAACACCTTGATCGGTGGCACGAATCCGTCGTCGTGCGGCTGCTCCGGCACGCCGGCACCCTCCCCAGGATTTGAAGATCCACGTGGATCTCTCGGCTTGCAGGAGGAAACGACCAAGAGTGCGTTCGGGAGCGGTGAAAAGGGGCCGTTCAGACGGAAGTGACGGCACGAAAACCACTTAAATGGACAAATACGGGCACCTGCCACTCAGCGCGGATTTTTGGAACTGTGATCGACCTGACCTGTGGCGCCACTCACGTTCTCTGCGAGGATGGGGGCGACGGCACCGCCGTCGCCCTCCGCCAAACCGGCGGGGCGCGGTCGGGGTCGTCACTCCCCGGCCGGGTCGAGACCCGCCGAACCCACCGCGCGGAACCTCACCCGGCCAGGCGCGGCGTACCAGCGTTCAGCCGCGCGGACGGGCAACACCCGCCGTGGGCGCAGAGATGAAACAGGGAGACACGGATGGCGAACGACGAAAGCGAAGTCGGGGCAGACGCCCCGGCCGGCGGCTTCGTCCAACTGCTCACCCCCGAGGGCGAGCGGATCGACAGCGTCACCACGGCGGACGGCACGACCTACTCGGTCGACTTCACTGACGACGAGTACAAGGAGCTGTACCGGGACCTCGTCACGGTCCGGCGGCTCGACGCCGAGGCGACGGCACTGCAGCGGCAGGGCGAGCTGGGCCTCTGGGCCAGCCTGCTGGGCCAGGAAGCCGCGCAGGTCGGCTCCGGGCGCGCACTGCGCCCGCAGGACATGGCGTTCCCGACCTACCGGGAGCACGGCGTCCTCTACACCCGGGGCATCGACCCGATCATGCCGTTCGGCCTGTTCCGCGGCGTCGACCAGGGCGGCTGGGACGCCAACAAGTACAAGTTCAACAGCTACACCATCGTGATCGGCTCGCAGACGCTGCACGCGACCGGCTACGCCATGGGCGTCGCCATCGACGGCAAGACCGGCACGCCCGACGGTGAAGCGGTCATCGCCTACTTCGGAGACGGCGCCACCAGCCAGGGTGAGGTCAACGAGTCGTTCGTCTGGGCCGGCGTCTTCAACGCCCCGATGGTGTTCTTCTGCCAGAACAACCAGTACGCCATCTCCGAGCCGCTCGAGCGCCAGACGCGCATCCCGCTCTACCGCCGCGCGGACGGCTTCGGCTTCCCCGGCATCCGGATCGACGGCAACGACGTGCTCGCCACGTACGCCGTCACGCGCGCGGCGCTCGACAACGCCCGCAACGGCCAGGGCCCGACGCTGATCGAGGCCTACACCTACCGGATGGGCGCGCACACCAGCTCCGACGACCCGACCCGCTACCGCATCGCGAGCGAGGTCGAGTCCTGGAAGCCCAAGGACCCGATCAGCCGGATGAAGGCGTTCCTCACCAAGCAGAAGATCGCCGACGACACGTTCTTCGGCGACGTCGACGAGTCCGCCAAGACGCTGGCCCTCGACCTGCGCGAGCGCGTGCTCGCCATGCCGGACCCGCAGCCGATCTCGATGTTCGACAACGTCTACCCCACTGGCTCGCCCGAGATCGACGAGCAGCGCAAGCAGTTCGCCGCCTACCAGGCATCGTTCGACGGGAGTGCCCACTGATGGCTGACACGATCACCCTGGGCAAAGCCCTCAACCACGGCCTGCGCCGCTCGCTCGAAAACGACGCCAAGGTCGTCATCATGGGCGAGGACGTCGGCAAGCTCGGCGGCGTCTTCCGGATCACCGACGGCCTGCAGAAGGACTTCGGCGAGAACCGGGTCATCGACAGCCCGCTCGCCGAGGCCGGCATCATCGGCACCGCGGTCGGCCTGGCCATCCGCGGCTTCCGCCCGGTGTGCGAGATCCAGTTCGACGGGTTCGTCTTCCCGGCGTACAACCAGATCGTCGCCCAGGTCGCGAAGATGTACTACCGCTCCAACGGCAAGGTCAAGATCCCGATCACGATCCGGATTCCGTACGGCGGAGGCATCGGCGCCGTCGAGCACCACTCCGAGTCGCCCGAGGCGTACTTCGCGCACACCGCCGGCCTCAAGGTCGTCACGTGCTCGAACCCCGCGGACGCGTACGTGATGATCCAGCAGGCCGTCGCCTCGGATGACCCGATCGTGTTCTTCGAGCCCAAGCGCCGCTACTGGGAGAAGGGCGAGGTCGACCTCGGCGTCGACGTGTCGAAGGCCTACCCGCTGCACGCCTCCCGGGTGGTCCGTGAGGGCACCGACGCGACGCTGCTCGCGTACGGCCCGATGGTCCGCGTGGCGCTCGACGCCGCCCAGGCCGCCGCGGAGGACGGTCGGAACCTCGAGGTCATCGACCTGCGCACGCTCTCGCCGCTCGACCTCGACCCGGTGTTCGCCTCGGTCCGCAAGACCGGCCGCGCCGTGGTGATCCACGAGGCCCCGGGCACCCTGGGCATGGGTTCCGAGATCGCTTCCCGGGTCACCGAGGAGTGCTTCTACTCGCTGGAGTCCCCGGTCCTGCGCGTGACCGGCTACGACACCCCGTACCCGGCGTCCCGCGTCGAGGAGGAGTACCTCCCCGACCTGGACCGCGTCCTGGACGCCGTCGACCGTTCGTTCGGCTGGTGACCCAGATGTCTCGGATCAAGGAATTCCCGTTGCCCGACCTCGGCGAAGGCCTGACCGAGGGCGAGATCCTCGCCTGGCTGGTCAAGGTCGGCGACACGATCGAGCTGAACCAGCCGATCGTCGAGGTCGAGACCGCCAAGGCCGCGGTCGAGATCCCGGCGAAGTGGGGCGGGGTCGTCACCCGCATCTTCCACGAGGCGGGGACGACGGTGGAGGTCGGTTCGCCGATCATCGCCATCGACACCGACCCGTCCGCGGGACCGCTGCCCGACTCCGGGCCGGTCGCCGGCCCGAACCTGCCTACGCCGTCGGCGGAGACGCTGGCTGCGGTGGAGGTCGCGCCCGAGGAGGGTGCGATCGAGCCCGGCCTGATCGGTGGTCCGGCTCCCGGTGGGCGCACGGCCATTCTGGTCGGCTACGGACCGCGTACGGTCACCGCGAAGCGCCGCCCCCGCGCGGGTGCCGCCTCGGCACCGGCTGCCGCTGCCCCTGTCGCTGCTGCCCCTGCTCCGGTCGCTGCCTCAGCGCCCGTGACTCCGGCTCCGGTTGCCCCGGCTCCCGTGGCCCCCGCCTCCGTCGCTCCGGCTTCTGGTACTCCGGCTGGGGTGCGGACTGCTGAGCCGGTCTTGGCCAAGCCGCCAGTGCGGAAGCTGGCCAAGGACCTGGGCGTGGACCTGTTCTCGCTGGCCGGGACCGGGCCGATGGGTTCGGTCACGCGGGACGACGTGCACGCGGCAGCGGCCGCTCCGACAGCCGCACCCACTATGTTGGGCAATGGCGCGACAGCTTCGACATCGGTGCCGGTGTTCGACGCGTCGCGCGAGCAGCGGATTCCGATCAAGGGCGTCCGGAAGCTCACGGCCGAGAACATGGTGGCGTCGGCGTTCACCGCGCCGCACGTCACCGAGTTCCTGACCGTCGACGTGACCCGGTCGATGAAGGCGGTCGAGAAGCTCAAGGCCCGTCGCGAGTTCACCGACGTCCGCGTCTCGCCGCTGCTGTTCGTGGCGAAGGCCGTCCTGCTCGCGATCCAGCGGCACCCGATGATCAACTCGGCCTGGTCCGCCGCGACCAACGAGATCGTCGTGAAGGACTACGTCAACCTGGGCATCGCGGCCGCTACGCCGCGCGGGCTGATCGTGCCGAACGTCAAGGACGCCGGCCGGCTATCCCTGCGCGAGCTGGCCGAGGCCCTGAACGGCCTGGTCCAGGTGGCAAAGTCGGGCAAGACGCCGCCGGCCGACATGTCCGGTGGCACCTTCTCGATCACCAACGTCGGCGTCTTCGGCGTCGACACCGGCACCCCGATCCTCCCGCCCGGCGAGTCGGCGATCCTGTGCTTCGGCGCGGTCCGCCCGATGCCCTGGGTCCACAAGGGAAAGATCAAGATTCGCCAGGTCACCACCCTCGGGCTCTCGTTCGACCACCGCATCGTGGACGGCGAGCTGGGCTCCAAGTTCCTCCGGGACATCGGCGCCTTCCTCGAGGATCCGGAAGGCGCGCTGCTTTCCTGGACGTAATGCCCCAGGCACCACGCAGCCCCCGGGAGTTCACTCCCGGGGGCTGTTGTCATTCCTGGCACAGGTTCTGGCATAGGTTCATCGGCAGGGAGACCACTCGACCTTAGATTCTTAGGCATGTAAGCGGGCTCACCCCATGATTCGTTGGCAGTCAAGCCCCTGGCGCGGTTAAATGAATGCAGGCCAGAAACCACCGGCCACCACCGACGAGGCCCACAAGGCCAGGGAGTGAGTACCACGATGAGCACCATCGACCGCATCCGTAGCCGCCGGCTTGCCAAGCGCGAGGCGCGTGCCATCGAGCGGGCGTACAAGTCGGCTCCTACGCAGTCCATGCGTAACGAGATCACGATCTTCGCCCAGCAGCGCGTCTTCTGATTCCGCTCCGGTACTGACGCCCGGTCCCGATCCACAAGATCGGGACCGCCCGTCAGCCGGGCCTCGCCTCGAGCGATTCACCAGCTCGGCGAACCCACAGATTTCGGGTCCACCAGTCTCGCCCGCCGGCGAGCGGTGCACCCGTGCGGGACACCCTCCGTCCCCACCCCCGGCGTCTTCGAGCACTTTCGAGCGACGCACGTGTGCAGCCCCGGTCGACGTATCGGCCGGGGCTTCGCCGTATCTTCAACGCCTTGTCACATCTGCGCGGCACACTCCGCAGTGGAGGTTCGCCGATCATCGGCGAATGCCCTGAACAAATCAGGCTTTCAGGGCATTCTTCCGAGCCTGGGCACGACGTGTGCATGATCACGTTCGGTGGTTTTCCCGGCTTTGCACCGCTCCGGACGGCGTACACCGGGATACCGGCCGTAGCCCTCGACCGGTACGGTGGGGCACGGTCACCCACCCCGGCTCGGCCGGCCGGGGAAGTGACCGGGGTCACGCCCAGCTCTGCAAGTCGGCCGCGTCCGCGCGTAAGGTGGCACGGCCGACAGTCATGGAGGAGGCGGATATGACGTCCGAGGGCCAGCAAACCGGCCGCCAGCCGGGGGCCACGTCGGGCAGCGGCGACGGTTTCCGCGCGGGCACGTTCCCGCCGGACACCAACCCGCCCGCCCCGTCGTACCCGCACGCCCAGGAGTCCATCCCGAGCGCGTACGGCCCACCGCCACCGGCAGCGCCCAACGGCGGCTCGCCGTTCGTGGTGCCAGCCGTGCCACCGGCAGGTCAGCCCACGCCACCCGGACCGGCCTTCGGCCCCGGCGCCGCCCAATTCCCGGCGAGTGACCTCCCGGCGCGTACCCCCACTGATTTGCCGTCGCGTACTTCACCGGACCGCAGCTCGAACGAAGCGCAGTCGCCGTGGGCCCCGCAGTCCTATCAGCGAGCGCAAGGCGGCGACCTCCCGCAACGTTCTCCCGGTGTCGCCGGTGGCCCGCTCGCCGGACCCGTCGGCGACTTCAACGGCTTCACCCCGGCCCGGTCCTCCGCCCCGGCAGCAGACCTCGCCAGGCGACAGCCCGCCAACGACGAGCGGCAGACACCCGGTCTCTCAGCCTTCGGCGACCAGCGTGCCCGCATCCCCGGTGCCACGCTCACCGACCTGCCCGACGGTCCGTCCGGTTTTCCGGTACGCGGCCAAGCTCCCGAGGGTGCGAGCTTCCCCCTCCGCGGCAGTTCCACGGGTGACACCGGGAGCTTCGGCAGCCGTGACGACCGTGGCCCTTCGGCCCCGGCTCAGCCCACCCGCGACCCAGAACTACCGGGCCGCATCGACGCGAGACCCCGCACCCTCGCAGCGCCGAGCACAGCCAGTGATCTTCCCTCGCGCACGCGCAGTGATGGCCCGGAGAATGCGAACGGTTACCCGCAACGCATCCCCGGTGCCGCTTTCGGCACAACAGACGGCCGCGCTGATGCCCTCGCATATCCCCAGCGGATTCCCGGCGCCGCCCTCAGCACTGGCGGCGCCACCACTCCCTCAGATCTCCCGCCCCGCGACGCAGCTCTCGGAGCCCGCGACTCAGCTCGCCCTGCCCGCGACTCAGCTCTCGGAGCCCGCGACTCAGCTCGCCCTGCCCGCGACTCAGCTCTCGGAGCCCGCGACTCAGCTCTCCCGGCCCGCGAATCGGCACTCCCGCACCGCGAATCGGCGGTGTCGGCACGCGAATCGGCTGTTCCAGCCCGTGATTCCAGCTTCCCGCCTCGCGACTCGGCCTTCCCAGCCCAGGCACGCGAGTCGCTGCCGTCGCGCCCCCAGGAGCCGGCCTTCCCCATGCAGTCCCGCGACGCCGCGGCATCCCGCGACTCGGCGCAGTCGCGCGAGGCCGCTTTCACGCGTGAGCCCTCCTCTTCGGCTTCCCCCACGTCGGACTCGGCTGTACCGCAGCCGCGTGACCCGGCAGAACACTCCGCGGCCGGCTCGGAGTCGGGCACACCCGCGAAGGGTTCGGCCCGTCCCGTGTCCGCGAGTGCGTCGGTGCCCGTTGCCAGCCGGGTGGAGCCGGTGAAGCCGGACGAGATTCCGCCTTCAACTCCGGCCCCGCAAGCCCGCGTCTACGGCCGGCCGGCAGCCACAGCCGATCAAGCCACCGAGGCTCCCGAGCAGGATGCCCACGCCGGGACCTACGGCAGCACACCCATCTCGCCAAGCCCCAGCGGATCAACTACGCCCAGCTCAGGCGGCTCAAGCTTCGGCTCCGCATACGGCGGCTTCGACGCCACCAGCAACGCGGGCGGTTCCAGCTCGGCCCCCTCTGCAAGTGACTTCGGCACGGCCCCCAGCTCGGGCGGTTCCAGCGCGGCCGGCTTCGGCACGGCCCCCAGCTCGGGCGGTTCCAGCGCGGCCGGCTTCGGCGCGGCCCCTAGCTCGGACAGCTTCAACGCAGCCCCCAGCTCGGGCGGCCTCGGAGCACGGTCCGAGGCGGCGCTCCCCGAGAATCCGTTTGGCGCGCGGCCCACTTCCAGCGGCACAACGCCCGGGGCCGAGGGATCGAGCGACCCCGTTCAGGATCGCTTCCAGCGACCTGCACACCAGCCGGGCGCCTACGGCACCCCGCCGGCCGGCAGCCCCACTTCGGGCACTCCGACTTCCAGCAGCCCATCCTTCGGCAGCTCGCCCTTCAGCAGCCCGTCAGCAGGTTCGCCGGACGGTGAGTCGCCAGCAGGCAGCCCGTCATTCCGTGGGGCTCCAGCGGCAGAAGGCGACGAGTCCGGCCGCACTGCGGGACGCGCCTCGGCCAGCGCCCGGGTAGCACCGCCGGCCCCACCGTTCCCGCCCGGCTCGACCTCGGCGGATCCGTCGTCCCCGGCCCAAGGACCGTCCACTCCCGGCACCTACGGATCGGCGTCAACGGTCCCGGCCTCACCCGCCCCGGGCTCGTTCGGATCAGCCGCCTCTGCCCCCGAGGCCCTCGGCTCGGCCGCCTCAACTCCCGGCACCTTCGGCTCGGCCAGCGGCTCCTACGGCTCGGCCCCGGCCTCCCCAGCCTCCAGCACCTACGGCTCAGCTCCTAGCTCGCCCGCCTCCGGCGGCACCTACGGCTCGGCCCCCAGCTCCCCGGCCTCCAGCACCTACGGCTCGGCCCCCAGCTCTCCGGCCTCCGGCACCTACGGCTCGGCACCGAGTTCCCTAGCCTCCGGCGGCACCTACGGCTCAGGCCCTAGCTCGCCCGCCTCCGGCACGCACGGCGCTGCTCCGAGCGCATTCGGAGCGGCATCGCCGGCTTCTGGAGCGCCCGTTTCGGGACCCGGCGGCGCCGGCGCGTCGGGATCGGTTGCGCCCGGTTCGTCCGCACGGGGTGGGGCTGCTGCGGCAGCGTTCAGTGAGTTCACGACGGACATCGCCGGTCGGGGTCGGCCGGGACAACCCGGTGATTCGGGCACTGGCAGCCCGGTGACACGGAACATGCCGGCGGACTACAGCGAGCACACCACCGACGTGTCGGGTCGTGGGCAGGGGCAGTACCCGGGTTCCACCTCGCCGTTCGCTCGGCCCAGCAACGACGCCACGCAAACGTTCGGCGAGCGGCCGCAAACCGGGGCAGGCAACGCGCAGCCGTTGGGTAGCCGGCCCGACAGCACGCAGGCTTTCGGTGGGCGGCCGGACAGCATGCAGACCTTTGGCGAACGCCCCGACAGCACGCAGCCGTTCGGGGAACGGCCGGACAGCACCCAACCGTTCGGGGAACGGCCGAATGCGGCCAGCCGGGCCACGGTCGCGCCGCCGGACAACGAGTCGACGGCGAGCTGGCCGGCCACCGCCAGCCCGGACGGCGGCACGTCGGACCAGTTCAACTCCTTCCAGCCCGAGCAGGTAGCCACCGAGGTGGCTAAGCCCGAGACTCCGCACGTACGGATGCTGCCGGTGTTGTTGGGTGTGATTCTCGGCGCGGGTCTGCTGGTCGGCCTGACGTTCGGTATCACCTGGCTGATCGCCCGTGGTTCGGACAGCGGCTTCTCGGTAGGCGTCGGCGATTGCGTCAAGCAGGACGGCAAGACCGCGGTGACCGCCAAGTGCGGTGACGCCGGGGCGTTCGAGGTGACGGCGGTGGTGGACAAGAAGGAGAAGTGCACCGATCCGGCCCAGCCCTACGTCCTGACGGACAACAAGACGAAGGTGCTCTGCCTCAAGCAACGCTGACCCGCCGCCGGGGCGGGCGGGTCCGGTCAGGCACGATGGGATCATGACTGCGCGCGTACGGGCTCCCGAGCTGCGGGGCCGAGCCTGGTTGAACACCGGCGGCAAGGAGCTGACGCTGGCCGACCTCCGGGGCCGGATCTGTGTCCTGGACTTCTGGACCTTCTGCTGCATCAACTGCCTGCACGTGCTGGACGAGCTGCGGCCGCTCGAGGAGAAGTACGGTGACGCGCTCGTGATCATCGGGGTGCATTCGCCGAAGTTCGAGCACGAGCGTGACCCGGTTGCGCTGGCCGCGGCCGTCGAGCGGTACGGCGTGCACCACCCCGTCCTGGACGACGCCGACATGGTGATGTGGCAGCAGTACGCCGCGAAGGCCTGGCCGACCCTGAGCGTCATCGACCCCGAGGGTTACGTGGTCGCGTCGATGGCCGGTGAGGGGCACGCCGAGGGGTTGGCCCGGCTGGTCGACGAGCTCATCGTCACGCACGAGGCCAAGGGCACGTTGCGCCGCGGCGACGGCCCGTACGTGGCGCCGCCCGCGGACGACACGCTGCTGCGGTTCCCGGGCAAGGCCATTGAGCTGCCCAACGGCAACCTCCTGGTGTCCGATTCGGCGCGGCATTCGCTGGCCGAGCTGACACCGGACGGCACTGTGCTCGTTCGTCGGATCGGGTCCGGTGCGCGCGGGCGTGCCGACGGGCCGGCCGACCAAGCGAGTTTTTCGGAACCGCAGGGCCTCTGCCTGCTGCCCGATGAGCAGACCGTGGTCGTCGCGGACACCGTCAATCACCTGCTCCGCGGCGTTGACTTGGAGTCCGGCGTGGTGCGTACGCTCGTCGGCACCGGCAGCCCCTGGCGGTCCGCCGAGGACGACGGCATCGCTTTGTCCTCGCCGTGGGACGTCGCCTGGTACGACGGCCGGGTCATCATCGCGATGGCCGGTATCCACCAACTCTGGTGGTTCGACCCGGCCGAAGGCAGCACGGGCGTCTACGCCGGCACGACAGTCGAGTCGTTGCGTGACGGCCCGATTCCGGATGTGTGGATGGCGCAACCTTCTGGCCTTTCCGCGTACGGGGGCAAGCTGTGGATCGCCGACAGCGAGACATCCGCGCTGCGCTGGATCTCCAATGGCGAGCTGCACACGGCGGTCGGGCAGGGCCTGTTCGATTTCGGCCATGTCGATGGTGTCGGCGAGACCGCGCTGTTGCAGCACCCTCTCGGTGTTGCGGCACTGCCCGATGGTTCGGTGCTGGTCGCGGACACGTACAACGGCGCGGTCCGGCGCTACGACCCGGCGAGCGATGAGGTGTCCACTGTCGATTCCGGTCTGGCCGAGCCGAGTGATGTGCTGGTGACCCGCTCCGGCGACGTGCTCGTGGTCGAGTCTGCGGCGCACCGGCTGGTCCGACTTTCGCCGGGTGCGGTGCAGTCTGTCGCGGGCGAGCGGCACCGCACCGAGCGGCCGGCGTCGCCGCTGGCACCGGGCGAGGTGACACTGGAGATCGTGTTCACACCGGCGCCGGGCCAGAAGCTCGACACCACGTACGGGCCGTCCACCCGCCTGGTCGTGTCGGCGGCCCCGGCGGAGTTGTTGGTCGAAGGCGCCGGCACCGGCACCGATCTCAGCCGGCGGCTGGTGCTCAATCCGGCCGTACCCCAGGGGATTTTGCAGGTCGTGGCACAGGCCGCGACCTGCGATGTCGACGTCGAGCACGCGGCCTGCCATCTCACTCGGCAGGATTGGGGCGTGCCCATCGTGTTGGATCCGAGCGGCCCGGACCGACTGCCCTTGATCCTGCGCGGTCTGGACGCCTGACCTGGGACGGCGGCGGGTTCGCCACAAGGCCCGCCGCCGACAAAGCGGCCGGAACACCCCGCGTTCGCGAGTCGGCGACCATCGAATTACTTGCTAGTAACCTACGGTGCCGTAACCTGGATCGCGTGACGACCTCGACCCCGTTCCGGATGAAGCCGGCCGATCTCGGCAAGCCGCGGATGCGCGGTCGGTTACACCAGTACGCGTTCTACGTCGCGCTGGTCTGCGGCGTCGTGCTCTGCTCGATCGCCGCCTCGCGCCCGGGCCTGGCACCATTCCTGAGCTGCCTGATCTATAGCCTCACCGTGTGTGGGCTGTTCGGCATCAGCGCGCTGTACCACCGCCGGATCTGGACCGAGCGCGGCTACCAGATCATGCGGCGGATGGACCACTCGATGATCTTCATCTTCATCGCGGGTACGTACACACCGTTCTGCATTCTGTTGCTGCACAGCGACAAGGCCACGGTGATGCTCAGCCTGATCTGGGCCGGCGCCCTCGGTGGCGTCGCCCTCAAGAGCATCTGGCCGCATCTGCCCCGCTGGGTAGGTGCGCCGCTCTATCTGGCCCTCGGCTGGGGTGCGGTCGCGATCCTGCCCGATATCGCCCACAACGGCGGAGTGGCCGACCTGGTTCTGCTCGCCACCGGCGGCCTGATCTACAGCGCGGGCGCGGTCTTCTATGCGCTGCGGCGACCGAACCCGTGGCCGACCGTCTTCGGCCACCACGAGTTCTTCCACGCCTGCACTCTGGTCGCGGCCATCTGCCACCACATTGCCATCTACTTCGCCCTGTATGCCTGACGGGCGCCACCGAGGTCGGTGACGCCCGCGGCTCGCAGCTCTGCGGAAAGCGGCGAGGAAGGCGCGACGCGGGGGGTACGCAGCCCAGGCCGGGTGGCTCAGGCGCCGTAGCCGGGCGGCGGGGGCTGGTTGCGGGTGGTCTGCCGGTACTCCTCGACCACGTGGCCGTCGCGGTAGACCGGTTCCTCCCGGACGACCGGGCGCTCGACCACAGTGGTGGGCCGGCGGCGGCTGTTCCAGAACCAGACCGTGATGATGAGGCCCACGAGACCGGCCAACATCAGGACGTAGCCGACCACGTTGATGTCGAGACCGCTGATCTCGGCGTTGACGGCAAACGCGAGGATCGCCCCCAGCGCCAGGAGAAAGATGCTTCCGCCGATGCCCATCGTGGACCTCCCTGGCTCGCTGCTGCCGCTTCGAGCCGCGGCAATTCGTCGATGCGTGTGTCTACCCACCCGGGCCGCGAATCAATCAGTCATGCTCTTCCCATGACCGCACGCACGCTGATCTTGCTCCGCCACGCCAAGGCCGAGACCCCCGGCGAACTGCTCGACGTCGAGCGACGGCTGACCGACCGGGGCCGACGGGACGCGTCCGCGGCGGGATCGTGGCTGGCCCTGCAGGGGCTGCTCCCGGGCCTGGTCCTGTGTTCGTCCGCGACTCGCACCCGACAGACCTGGCACGCCGTCGCCACCGCACTGACCCGGGAGGAGGCCGCGCTGGGCCGGGACGAAATGTCGCTGCGGGAGGACGTGGCGCTGGCCGAGCAGGCCGCGCGGGAGAGCGAGGGACCGCCGACCAACGAGGAGCCAGCCCAGACCACTCGCACGGCAGCCGCCGCGCCGGCCGCGCCGGAGGTGCGCTTCGTGGACGGGCTCTACGACGCCGGGCGCACCGAGGTGATCGACCTGCTGCGGGCGGTGCCGGACTCGGTGGGGACCGTGCTGGTCGTGGGCCACAATCCGACTATGTCCGATGTGTCGCTACTGCTGTCGGCAGGCACCGGCGCGACGATCCGGGAAGGGCTCGCGACGTCGGGCATCGCCGTACACCGGGTGGAGGGGTCTTGGTCGGCCACCGAGCCGGGGTCGATGCCGTTGGTGACCACTCACACCGCCCGCGGTTAGGGCACACGAAAAACCCGGCGGGGGTTCCCATCCGCCGGGTTTTTCGTCTTCAGGAGAAGAGCGAAGCTCAGAAGGCCTCTTCCGGGAGGTCCATCAGGTCGAGCGTGGTGTTCTCGATGATCCGGCGGTCGGAGCCGATCCGGGGCAGCACCTCGCGGGTGAAGAACCGGGCCGAGGCCACCTTGCCCTCGTAGAACGCCTTGTCGGCCGCGTTCAGCTCGGTGCCGAGCTTGGCGACCGCCACCTCGGCGCCCTTGAGCAGCAGCCAGGAGACGATCACGTCGCCGAGGGCCAGCAGCACCCGGCGGGAGGTCAGGCCGACCTTGTACAGCTCGCGGGTCTCGCCGCCCTGGACCGCCTGCAGCCAGCCCATCTGCACGCCGAGGATGGTCTGGAGCTCGCCGAGCGCCTTGCCGAGGGCGAGCCGCTCCTCCTTGAGCTGGCCGTTGCCGGCCTCGCTCTCGATGAACTCCTGCATCTCGCCGGCAACCGTGGCGAGCGCCCGGCCGTTGTCCTTGACGATCTTGCGGAAGATCAGGTCGAGGCTCTGGATCGCGGTGGTGCCCTCGTACAGGGTGTCGATCTTGGCGTCGCGGACGTACTGCTCGAGCGGGTAGTCCTGCAGGAAGCCGGAGCCGCCGAAGGTCTGCAGCGACTCGTGGCCGAGCAGTTCGTACGCCCGCTCCGAGCCCACGCCCTTGACCAGCGGGAGCAGGAAGTCGTTGACGCGGGCCGCCGCCTTGGCCGCCTTCTCGTCGCCGGCCGCCTGCGCGATGGCGACCTTGTCCTGCCAGCTGGCGGTGTAGATCACCAGCGAGCGCAGACCCTCGGCGTACGACTTCTGCAGCATCAGCGAGCGGCGTACGTCCGGGTGGTGGGTGATCGTGACCCGGGGAGCCGCCTTGTTGGAGCTCTCGGTCAGGTCGGCACCCTGGACGCGGTTCTTCGCGTACTCAAGCGCGTTGAGGTAACCCGTGGAGAGGGTGGCGATCGCCTTCGTGCCGACCATCATGCGGGCGTACTCAATGATCATGAACATCTGGCGGATGCCCTCGTGCACCTCGCCGAGCAGCCAGCCCTTGGCCGGGGTGCCGTGCTCGCCCATCGTGATCTCGCACGTGTTCGAGACCTTGAGGCCCATCTTGTGCTCGATGTTCGTGGCGTAGACGCCGTTGCGCTCGCCCAGCTCGCCGGTCTCCGGGTCGAAGTGGAACTTCGGCACGATGAACAGCGACAGGCCCTTGGTGCCCGGTCCGCCGACGCCCTCGACGCCCACGGGGCGGGCGAGCACGTAGTGGATGATGTTGTCGGTGAGGTCGTGCTCACCCGAGGTGATGAAGCGCTTGACGCCCTCGATGTGCCAGGAGCCGTCCGCCTGCGGGATGGCCCGGGCCCGGCCGGCGCCGACGTCGGAGCCCGCGTCGGGCTCGGTCAGCACCATCGTCGAGCCCCACTGCTTGTCGACGAAGAGCTTCGCCCACTTCTTCTGCTCCTCGGTGCCCTCGACCTCGACCACGTGGGCGAAGGAGGGGCCGGAGGAGTACATCCAGATGGGGGCGTTGGCGCCGAGGATCTGCTCGGCGATGGCCCACCAGAGCGTCCGCGGGGCGAAGGTGCCGCCGAGGTGCTCGGGCAGGTCGAGGCGCCAGAACTCGGAGGCCATGAACGCGGCGTACGACTTCTTGAACGACTCGGGCAGCGGCGCGGTGTGCGTCGCCGGGTCGAACTTCGGCGGGTTGCGGTCCGCGTCGGTGTAGCTGGCCGCGAGGTCCTCGCGAGCGAGCCGGTTCACCTCTGCGAGCACGTCACGGGCGGTGTCCGCGTCGATACCGTCGAACGGCGCCTGGCCGAACGACTGCTGCGCCCCGAAGACCTCGAAGAGGTTGAACTCCAGATCGCGCAGATTGCTCTTGTAGTGAGTCATGAAGTCTGGCCCCGCTCTCCGACACCCGAGTTACCCGTCAGTAACCACCACTGTATTACCCATCGGTAGCCCCCGACAAGTCGCATCTGATCAATCGGGTAAAGGCGGCCCGGGATGAGCCAGCCAGCGAGTTGTCCGTCAACTTGGCGGTCAAACCCCGCCGATCGGGTAGGCCGACACACAGCCGTTCGGACATTTGACCAGTCGCCACGCCGGGACACGTATCGACGATCGCGCCGCATCGTTGCTCCGGGTGTACGCGCAGGACGTACACAGACCCGGGGAGGTCTTTATGTTCGCCACGATCAAGAGCCTTATTCCCGAGCCGCGCCAGGCCGACCAGCCACGTCACTACATCGGCCGGCACAGGCAGCCCGAGACGATCGCCGCGCGCGCAGCAGTCGCCGTGATCCCAGGCCCGTCGCCCGAGGCCGACGCGGACACCACCGAGGCAACGAAGGAACGCGTCGAGGAGACCGCTTAGCTCCCCGCCGCGCCGACTTCCCAGCTGGGCATCGGCACGGCCGGGCCACCGTCGGCACCGGCGTACTCGAGCAGCACCAAGGCGATGTCGTCGTCCAACTGCCCGTGCACCCAGTCGACGAGGGCCGTCTCCAACGAGGCCAGGCCGTCGCCGACCGTACCGTGCCCCAGAAGTCGCCAAGCCCGATCGGCCGTAGGGAAGAACTCGCCGTCCCGGCGGGCCTCCCCCAGGCCGTCAGTGAACAGCAACAGCCGGTCGCCCGGCTCCAGCCGCTCCACTCGGGGCTGGGCGACCGGCATGAAGCCCAGCGGCGGGGCAGGCGCCGGAGGCTCGAGCGGGATGACCCGCCCACGGCGCAGCAGCAGCGGCGCCGGATGCCCACAGTTCACAATGGTCAGAGTGCCGCCGCGCTCCTCGACCAGCGCCGCCGTCACGAAGTCTTCGTCGCCCACGCTCCGGGCCACCGCCCGGTCCAGGTCGGTGACAATCGCCCGCAGATCCGCCCGTTCATAAGCCACATGCCGGTACGAGCCGAGCACGATGCTGGCGAGCCGCACCGCGTCGAGGCCCTTGCCCCGTACGTCACCGATGAGGACGCGCACGCCGTACGGTGTGTCGAGCGCTTCGTAGAGATCTCCACCGATGTCCGCGGCGGCCGACGCCGAGATGTAGCGACCGGCGACCGCAAGCGCGCCGACCTGCGGACCCAGCGGTCGCAGCACGGCCTGCTGGGCGACAGCGGCAAGCTTCAGCAGCTCGGCGATCCGGGTGGCCTGCCGCTGCCGGATCGTCGCCACGGTCGCGGCGATGCCGGTGGCGAGCAGCAGACCCAGCACATTGATCATGCCGATCGAGCCGAACGTGCCATCCGCGGTCGCGAAGACCAGCCCGGCGACGGTGGCGAGGCCGCCCACCGCCAGCACCGCCCGCCAATAGGCGAAGACCGCGGCGAGGAACGGCACGGCCGCGAACAGTCCGACGAAATGCGCCTCGGTGCCGTTCGCCAGCTCCAACCCCGACACGGCGACGAGCAGCACGAGGGCCGCGCCGAGACCGGCGCGGGATCCGGGAGTGAGCGGGCGTCGGCCCGACGGCAATTTAGGCATGGGTACGCCGAACAGCATGCCTGATCCGAAGCGGCCGATGCATCAAGTTGGCCCCTAGTCTGACCGCGTTCTGTCCACTCGGTGGGCTACCCCGCGCACCGCGGTGACACCATGTCCGCGTGACATCCGACCTGCGTGATCTTCTTCGCGCCGAGTTCCGCTGGACGGAGCCCGAGCCCGGCAGTGGCCTCCTGGTCAGCGACCGCTCCGGCTGGTGGCGCCACCCAGACATTCTGGACGGTCTGGGCGCGGGCCTGGCAGCCCTGTTTCCCGACGCCCGGCCCACCGTCGTGGTCTCACCCGAGGTCACCGGATTCCTCCTCGGCCCGCTCGTCGCCCGGGCGCTCGGCGTGGGCTTCGTGGAGGCGTACCGCGCCGGTGCCCGGCGACCCATCGCCGAACCGATGACCTGGGCTTCGGTTCCGGCCGATCACCGCGGCGACAGCCAGCATCTCGGCGTGCGCTCCCACTTGATCCGTACGGACGACCGCGTCCTCATCGTCGACGACTGGGCGGTCACCGGCGCCCAGACCCGCGGCCTGCACACAGTGCTCAACACGCTCGGCGCAACGGTGGTGGGAGCCGCGGTGATCGTGGACGAGTGCCCACCCTCGGTTGCGGCCGGGCTCGGCATCCGCGGCTTGCTCACCGGCGCGGATTTGAGCAGTGCGCCCGGTGCCGGCTAGGTAGCGCTACTCAGGAGCCGGCCTGCCCAGCTGAGAAGGATGGTCTCCATGACCCGATTCTTCTTCGGCAACTGGATCACCCGGGGCTACCTCTTCGCCGTCGCCATCACGGCGGTCATCCTGCTCGGCGCCAACCTCGCCACAGGTGAGCACGAACCGACCACCGAGGCCATCTACCTGATCGGCCTGACCGCACCCGTCTCGGTGATCTTCGCTCCGGTGGCACTGCTCGGCGACGGCTGGCTCGCCATTGCCATGCTCTGGCTCAGCGCGGCGGCCGGCACCCTGCTCAACACCCTGCTGATCAACACGATCGTCGGCGAGGTCGGCAAGTTCCACTCCAGCCGGGCCTAAAAGCCGCTGGCCTCGCCGCCGTGGTTTCCGAAGCCCACGGTGCGTTCCTTCTGCACCCGGCCGCCGGGCAGCGCAGACGGCGCCTTACTGCGGCGCCCCACCACCACAACTGACAGCGCGACGATGACGACGACTCCGACTGCCACCGCGATCACCATGCAATCCAGGGTAACGGCGCAGGTCAGAGCCCGCTCTCGGCCGTTCAGGCAGGGGGACGCAAGCCGGCCAGAGCGCCGCGGGTCGGGTTCCAGCCCATCGCGGTGTACTCGGCGAGGCCGCGCTGCACGTACGGGTCGTCGGCCATCAGCGCGAACGCGTTGGCCTCTGTGTCAACGGCGAGCAGCACGATGCCGCCGACCGCAGGATCCCGCCGGCCCGCCGATACGCACAGGCTGCGCTGCTCCAGCTCTGCCACGAACGCCAGATGGTCGTCGCGAGCCCGGTCCACCTCGTCGAGCGGGGCGAGATACGTCGAAATCATCAGGTACATGGCGACTCAGCTCGTCGGCCAGGTGCGGAAGTTCTGCGAACTGCGGCTCGGTGTCGGGCCACGCTGACCCTGATAACGAGAGCCGTAGACCGCCGAGCCGTACGGGTGCTCCGCCGGGCTGGACAGGCGGAAGATGCACAGCTGGCCGATCTTCATGCCCGGCCACAGCTTGATCGGCAGGTTCGCCACATTGGACAACTCCAAGGTCACATGCCCCGAGAAGCCTGGATCGATGAAGCCGGCTGTGGAATGCGTCAACAGGCCCAGGCGGCCCAGACTGCTCTTGCCCTCCAGCCGACCGGCGAGCTGATCGCCGAGGGTGATCACCTCGAGCGTCGAAGCCAACACGAACTCGCCGGGGTGCAGCACGAACGCTTCGCCGTCGCCGACCTCGAGCTCGGCGGTCAGTTCGTCCTGCTGCTCGGCCGGATCGATGTGCGTGTAGAGGTGGTTGTTGAACACCCGGAAGAACCGGTCCAGCCGCACGTCGACGCTGGACGGCTGCATCAGCTCCGGCTCGAAGGGCTCGAGCGCTAGGTTGCCCGACTTGATCTCGGCCACCAGGTCACGGTCGGAGAGCAGCATCGGGACACCATACCGACCTGCACTTCCTGGCGTGTTGAGTGGTCGTCTCGTACATATGTTCGATATGCTGTCGCCATGGCTACCTGGTCCGCATTCGCCGCCGCCGAGCCCCACCTCTCCGCGGCCATCCGTGCGCTCCTGCTGCAGTACGGCCCCGGCATGGGCTACCTCGCCACCGTGCGCCCCGACGGCGGCCCTCGCGTGCATCCGGTCTCCCCGGTCATCACCGACGACGGCCTCTACTGCTTCATCGTCGCCTCCCCCAAACGCCACGACCTCGAGCGCGACGGCCGCTACGCCCTGCACTCCTACCCACCGGAGGAGAACGACGACGAGGCCTACGTAACGGGCGTCGCCTCCCCCGTCACCAACTCCACCGTCATCCAGCACCTCGCCGACGCCCTCCACGCCGCACCCCGCGTCGACTGGCGCCTCTTCGAACTCTCCATCGAAACCGCCATGCTCCGCCGCCACGGCCCCGCCGGCGCCCTCCCCCTGGCGATCACCCAGCAACACCCACCCATCACCCTCACGTGGTCCGACCCGACACCCCCCACCGGCCCAACCACCCACCCGTCACCCACCCCCACCCGACACCGCACCCCGCACAACGCCGGCCCCCTCCGAGCCGCCGGCGTCGTCTTCCAAGACCTCTCCCGGGCCACCACCAATGCGTAGACGCCGGCCGGACCCCGCAATCTGCGAACGCGGGGCGCTGACAGGTGCGGAGGGAGCTGGTCCGCGCCACGTCCGGCCGGCGTCTACACAGGGCGGCTACGCCACAATGGCCCACAATCGGGTACAGTGAGGCCGCTCGCGGGTGTAGTTCAATGGCAGAACATCAGCTTCCCAAGCTGACAGTGCGGGTTCGATTCCCGTCACCCGCTCCAAGTGCCGGAGCCCTGGTCAGGACCGATGGTCCGGCCAGGGCTTCCGTCGTTCTACAGGGCTAGAACTGCCTGCCGTGCCATTAATGTGCCATTAGCTCGCCTCAGCGGCGGTTTCGTCACCCTCGCGAGCCCGCGTCGCCTTGCGCTTGCTCGGCTTGCGGAGGGCCGCCTTCACGGCCTGGTCCATGGTGTCGGCGATGCCATGATCGGCCTCTCGATTCGTGTGCTGATAAATCGGCGCGGCTCGCGGGCTGTCGTGTCCCATCCGAGCCATGACATCGCTCAGGCTCGCCCCCGGCGCCCGCGATGCGAGCGTGTTGCCGGTGTGCCACAGATCGTGGAAGTGCAGCCCCGCCGCGCCGATCGCGGCCACCGCCTCGGACCACTTGACCCGCTTGTTGAAGTTGCCACGCCACAGGACGCGTCCTAAGCGCTCCCCGTCGACAATCGTGGAAAACGCGGAGAGGGGTCGGGCCTCCCGAAGGCCTGTCGAAGTCCGGGGGTGGAGTCTATTCGGGCGGCCGACCGGCACGTCCTGGGCGACGCGGACGAACTGCCGCTAGCAGGCCGTAGGGCGAGTGTCGGGGCCGTCGACGGCTGGGGTTAAGGCGCCTCCGGCGTGAGGCTCCGGCTCTGGCATGGGTTGCGCACCCCGTCACCCTCGGCCCGTGCAAGCCGAGCACACCCCGCCGGCCCCCGCCAGCCTGGTTGCCTAGGGTCAAGGTCTAAGCGATGCGGCGGGCACTGGCCGGGTCCACTCCTAGAAGTCGGGTCGAAAGCGACGGGATGGCGCTGGGAATGCCACCGTTCACGCATTCCGTGTCAAGCCAGGGTGGGCGCCCGATTGGGTGACAGAACTGCACCTTGCTCGGATCTATGGTTGGGCAGCGTGAAAGTTAAATTTCGGATCCGCGTGGATGACCCCGCCCCTCGGCAAGACGCGCCGTTTCACCTTTGATGACGATCTGCCGTACCCAGGAGTGCCTCGGGTGGATGAGTACGTCTTCTTGACGTGCAAGCATCCTGACCGTTTCCTCGGCGCACGACGTGTCTTCCAGGTGGCTTACACACCGGATGGGACCGTCATTCTGGACATCAAGATCGACGGCTTCATCAACGACGCTCAGGCGCAAATCGATACACTAATCGATGCGGGCTACTTCGAGCAGGACCCCCTCTGACCGACGACTTCAGCGTGCCCGGTACGTGCCTGACCGGTAGGTGAATACGGCCATCAGCGACATCGGTTTCACGCTGCGGCCGCCTTGAGAGGTCCTGGTGGCTAACGGAAAAAGAGTCCTACTTGTTCATGGCCGGTCGTTCCCGTCTATCAAGGCGCCTGCCAAGCTGACAGTGCGGGTTCGATTCCCGGCACCCGCTCGTATCCGGGGATCCCTCGTCCGCAGAAAGCGCCGGACTGGGGATCCTCGCTTTATTTCTGGGGCCGAGCACCCAGACCTCACGGTGCGGCATGGTGCGTTCGTGGAACTCCGGCTCACACCTACCAGCTCCGCGCCTCCGCTTGCATTGTGGCTACGCAGCACGGCTGCCGGACTGCAGGTAGCGAGCTAAGGGCTTGGTGGACTTGCATTCCACGGCCGAGGTGATCCTCTTCGGCGTCGGTGCAGAACCTCGGGGTCGCCCGTTGTGGGCGCTTGGGGTGAGGGCCAGCGTTTCGGGATGGCATTGATGGGCGTTGACGGGGGTCATCGTGGCCGCTAGGTTGTGCGCGCTAAAACGTACTGATGGCACGGGGGTTTTGAATGTCTGTCGAATCAAATGTGGGTTTGCGCACTGGGTTTTCTCGTCGCAGGTTTGTGGGAGTGGCGGCGTCCCTGCTGCTGGTGACCTCCGGTTCGAGCCTGGTGGCGTCGCCTGCGGCGGCGGCCGGGGCGAAGGTGCCTTGTAAGCCGGCGATCGGGTTCCCGGCCGGTGCTGGCGTTGCCGCGGGCGGCCAGATTGCCGTGCGGTTCGACGCCAAAGGTGACGCCAAGGTGACTCGGTTCCGATACAGCGTCGGCAGCACCACCTTGGACAAGGAGGTCCTTGCGGCAGCGGACCGTACGGCTACGGTGCTGGTCGACGCGGGCGATGTGACCGGTGACCGGCTGGTGTACGCGGTGGCGGTCGACCGTCGAGGTCGGGTCAGCCCGATGACTCAGGGCAGCTTCACAGTGTCTGCCACCTGGAGCCTCCAGGGTCGTGCGATTGACGCGACTACCTGGATGCCGGTGGAGGGGGCAACGATTCGACTGGAACCGGCGGGGATCGAGATGGTTACCGGCCCCGATGGCGCCTTCCAGTTTGTCGCTGACCCGGGCCTCTACACCGTCACCGGCACCTTTGTCGGCCCGCCCGGGCTCTCGGGCAGCAGCCCGGAGTTGCAGCTGGACGGACAGGGGCTGAATTTCGAGCTGTACATGTTCCCGGACTCGGAGCAGGACCCGGATTCGGGCTCGGAGGGCTGACGCCCAGCGCCCCGCCACACCGGGACCCGCCGTCACCTTAAGTTAGCGCTTGATTCTGTCGAGCTACCCAGTTGCCAGTTTTTCGCGCTGCGCCAGGTAGAAACTACTCAGCGTTACATATACGGAGCGTGGCGGCGGGTGTTGCGGGAAGGTTGGGTCTGGCTTGCGCTCGGCTTGAGAGTCGACTGTCAAAGTTCCCCAGTCCGAACGCGATGGAGGAACACAATGAAGCTCGCACGTCTGGTCGCGGTCCTGGGTGTGGCGTTCGCCGCCAGCACTCTGGTGGCTCCGCAAGCGGCCTCGGCAGCGCCGGTCGTGCCCGGTGCGCCGATGGGCCTGGCGAATGTGCGGTCCAACCTGAACGCCGCGGAAACCGCGGTGTCGTGGAAGCCCGTCTCTGGGGCGGTGAGCTACCGGGTGACGGTCAGCGACGGCGCCACCACCCGGCAGTATTCGGTTGCGGCCACACAGCCTTTGACCGCCGCGGGGAAGTACCAGGTGGCGGTGGCGACGCCGAACAAGTGCGCGCGCTACCGCATCACGGTTGCCTCGCGGGACGCGAAGGGCCAGGGCACCGCCCGTTACGTGGTCGAGAAGTCGCTCGCTCCCACCATCGTGGTCAAGGCCAAGGCGGTCCGCGCTAGCGACCCCACCAAGGCGACCTTCACCTACACCGCTCCGCAGTGGAAGGGTTACCTCGGCGGTCCCACCGGCGGGGCTACGCAGGATGACCAGCGCAACCCGAAGATGAGCTTCACCAGCACGGCTCAGTTGGTTCGGGTCGTCGACAACAAGGTCATCTCGACGGCCACGTACTCGTCGGCTGCCTGGAGCACTGCCCGCTCGCAGACCTTTACCGGGCTGGACCCGCAGCGGGCCTACGTTCTGAAGATCACGAACAGCAACAAGTGGGGCAGCTGCTCCGCCCAGCTCGGCCGGGTCCTGCTCAACCCGGTGGACTGACCCCACGAACCGACGTCGCCCGGCCACCGCGGCCGGGCGATTCGTCGTCAGCTGATGGTCAGGAAGACGTTGTCGATCTGGCCCGCGTACTGGTCGTTGCCCTTGTTCGCGCCCTTGCCACCGACGCGCAGCGGTTCCGCATTGGCGATCGACAGCTTGGCGGGGACCGGGACCGACGCCCGGCGGACGCCGTCGACGGCAAGCTCCAACCGGTTTTGGGTACGGGTGCACACCAGCTCGTGCCACACCCCGTCCGCGACGTCGACCGCCGGCTCCGCACGGTAGATGCGGTTGCGGCTGGCGATGACGCAGCTGGGGTGGCCCTGGCGGTGGTCGACCTGGAGCTTGAACTGGCTGATGCCGCCCACCGAGTATCCCTTTTGGAGCACGTTCGCGCCGTCAGCGAGGTCGCTGTGGGTCATCAGGATCGACGCGCCGTACTGCATGGGGCGGGTGCCGGGGTTGAGGGCGTCGTCGCGAATGCCTTCGAGGATGGCGCGCGGGCATTCGCGTTCGCGGACCAGGGTGCAGCGGTCGGGGTATTGCACGGCCAGGCCGGTGCCCTGGGGTACGAGGCTGAGGGTACCGCCGTTCTGCCCGGTGGGACGCAGCTCGAAGCCGCCCTGCTCGTCGGTGATGGGTTCGGCCACGCCGCCGTCGAAGGTGTAGCGGAGGGTGAGCGGGGCTACGGCGACGCCGATCTTGCCAGCCTGAGCGGGTGCGGCGAAGCCGAAGTCGGTGGGGGTCAGGACGCCGGCTGACGGACGCGGCGTCACCACCGGGGTGAGCCGGGGTGCGGCGTCGCTGCGCTGGGCGAAGTGGGCGACGGCCAGCAGGCCGGTGCCGAGGACGGCGGTGGCCGTGAGCGCGCCGAGCGGGCTGAACCAGGACCGGCGTGTGTCGAACATGCGGTTATTGTCCGAAACAATGCCCGAAGCGCCAGGACCAACCTCCCCTTCGCCGCAAAAGTGGCATAAAGCACCCCGACCGCGGTCGGCCAAACGGCCCACAACCGATCCCGCGGGCCGCCAACGCACGAGCGGGGCCTGCCCACCGCCCTGACCCGAGAGCTCGGGCCAGGGCGGGAACTGCCTGGAGCTCATCAGCAGAGCTCAGTCGGTGAAGTCGGCGGCCTGCGAACGTGCGGTGGCGGCGTACCCGCACCGGGCGATCGGCAGCACGATCCGCCACCCGCCTTCCCGGTCAACTGCCCCGCGAGGCAGCCGGTTCGCCGATCACCGCGTGCAGCACGTCATCCAGCGCGATCACGCCGAGCGGGCGGCGACCGTCGCTGACCAGCACAATGTGCCGCCGGTCGCGGCGCATGGTGAGTAACAGGTCGGCGAGGTTGCGGTCCGGCGGCACCACGGCAAGCGGTCGGATGATCTCTGCCGGGATCGGAAGGCGACGCTGCGCGTCGGCATAACCCAGGACATCTTTGACGTGTACGAAGCCCAGCACGCGCCTCGACTCCCGCTGCACGACGGGGAACCGGGACCGGCCGCTTCGCGTTGCCACGGCCTCGATTGTGGCCGGCGACGCGTCGTCCGCCACGGTGGTCACCGCCGCCCAGGGCCGCAGGGTGTCGGCGGCCGTCCGCTCGCTGAGGCCGAGCGCCGCGTGGATGCGCTCGTACTGTTCGGTGCCGAGCAGCCCTTCCGACCTGGCCTGGGTCACCATGCCGGCCAGTTCTTCGGCGGTGAACACCGTCTTGACAGCGTCCGTTGCCTCGATCTTCCACAGGCTGAGGACCATGCGCGACGCCCAGCGCATGGCGGTCAGCAGCGGCCGGGTCGCCGTGCAGAAGGCCAGCATGAAGGGGCCGAGGATCAGGGCGGAGCGCTCCGGGCCGGCCAGGGTGATGTTCTTGGGCACCATCTCGCCGACGACGGTGTGCAGGAAGACCACGACGCCAAGGGCGAGCACGAACGCGATCGGGTGCAGTGCCTTCTCCGGTACGCCGGCCGCCGCGAACGGGACCTCCAGGAGGTGGGCGAGGGCGGGCTCGGCGATCGCGCCGAGGCCCAGCGAGCAGATCGTGATGCCGAGCTGAGCACCAGCGATCATGAGCGGGATCTGGTTCATGGCGGACAGCGCCCAGCGGGCTGGCCGCGAGGTTTCCGCGAGCGGTTCCAGGGCCGTACGCCGCGACGCGATCAGTGCGAACTCGCCGCCCACGAACAACGCGTTGCCGAGCAGCAGCGCCACCGTCACCAGCAGCTCAGCCATCGGTGGGCTCCGGCGGCGCGACGACCCGGACCTGCTCGATGCGATGTCGGTCCACCTCCAGCACGGTGAACTCCCAGCCCTCGTCCTCGAGCGATTCGCCGGCTTTCGGGATGTGGCCCAGGCCGGCGAGCAGGAACCCGGCCAACGTCTCGTACGGCCCCTCGGGCAGCCGGAACCCGGTCTGCTCGGCCAGCTCGTCCTCGCGCAGCAGCCCGTCGACGACGTACGCCCGGCCGCCGTCGGGCGCCAGCAGGGGTGCACCGGTGACGTCGGCGGCGAGCACTTCCACGTCGTGTTCGTCCGCGATCTCGCCCACGAGTTCTTCGATGAGGTCTTCGACGGTGACGACGCCGTCGGTGCCGCCGTACTCGTCGACCACGATGGCGAGGTCGGCGTCGGCGGCCCGCAGCGCCGCGAGGACCTTGTCCAAGCCGAGACTTTCGGGGACGTAGACCGGTTCGCGGGCGACGGCGGACACCGGGGTGGCGGCGCGCCGGTCGGGTGCGACCCCCAGTGCGTCCGAGACGCCGACGACTCCCATGACGAGGTCGAGCGTGGACTCGTACACGGGGAATCGGGTGTGGCCGGTCTCGCGCGCGACCGTGATCAGGTCCGCGACGGTCGCGGTGGTTTTGAGGCCGACCACGTCGACGCGCGGGGTCATCGCCTTGGCCGCGCGTTTCTCGCCGAACCGGATGGTGCGGCGCAGCAGCGTCGCGGTCTCGTCCGGCAGCGCGCCCGCACGGGCGCTGATCGCGGCGAGCAGGCCCAACTCCTCGGGCGAGCGGGCGCTGGCGAGCTCCTCCTGTGGCTCGATCCCCAGCCGCCGGACCAACCAGTTGGCGGCGCCGTTCAGCGCGCCGATCAGCCACTTGAAGAGCTTCGAGAAGGTGCGCAGCGGGGCCGCGGTCGCGAGGGCGACCTTCATCGGGCGGGCCAGGGCAGCGTTTTTGGGTACGAGCTCACCGAAGAGCATGGACACGAGCGTGGCCAGCACCAGCGCGAGCAGGTGCGTGATGGTTTCGGTGTGCCGACCGCCGATCGGCTCGATGGCCGGTTCGAACAGCCGGGACAGCGCCGGCTCGGCCAGGTAGCCGGTCAGCAGGGCGGTCAGCGTGATGCCGAGCTGCGTGCCGGAGAGCTGGAAGGAAAGCTCGTGCAACGCGTGCTGGACCGTGTTCGCCCGGCGGTCGCCGGCGGCGGCGCGCTGGTCGATCTCCACCCGGTCGACGGTGACCAGCCCGAACTCGGCGGCCACGAAGAAGGCGTTGCCCGCGGTGAGCAGCGCGAAGGCCGCCAGGGGCAGCACCGCGGTCAGGATCAGGCCGTCCATGATCGGTTCACCTCGGCCCTCATTGTGCCGGAACCGCCCGTGCCGTACGTGTTCGCGGTGCCCGCTGGTGCCTCGGAGTTAGCGTGGGCGGATGAACCTCGCCGAGGAATTTGTCCTGCTCGCCTACCGCGATGACGGCTCTCCGGAACTCGACGGCACTCGGCTCACCATCGGGCTGGGCGGGGCGTTGCTGCTCGAGTTGGCGCTGGCCGAGCGGGTCGCCGTCGAGGACAAGAAGATCGTGGTGGGCAACCCGGCGCCGGTGGGTGATCCGCTCGTGGACGACGCGCTCGCCCGGATCGTCGCCGACCCTAAGAGCCGCAAGCCCGGTCACTGGGTGACGACGTTCGCCAAGGACGCCCGGCAGCGGACGCTGGACCGACTCGTGGCCGCTGGTGTGCTGACCCGCGAGCAGGACAAGGTGCTGCTCGTCTTCCCCCGCACCCGCTACCCCGCGCCGCACGGGGTGGAGCCGGTGCCGGAGACCGAGGCCCGCCAGCGGCTGACCGCCGCGGTGCAGGACACCGGGCCGGTCGAGCCCCGCACCGCTGCCCTGTGTGCGCTGGTCGGCGCGACCGGCATGGATCGCAAGGTGTTCCGCGACCTGGACCGGCAGCAGGTCAAGACCCGCCTGGCGGAGATCTCCCAAGGCTCCTGGGCCGCGGCGGCGGTCAAGAAGGCGATCGAGGAGATCCAGGCCGCCATCATGATCGGCGCGACGGTGGCGGCGACCGGTGCCGCCACCTCGTAGGACCGCTCTAGGTCGTCGCCTTGTCGCCCTTGATGCTGCGCAGCAGCACGCTGGCGACGTCGATGACCTCGACGTTCTCCTGCTCGCCCTTGCCGGTGACACCGTCGCCGATCATCGTGTAGCAGAACGGGCAGCCGACCGCGATGGTCTTGGCGCCGGTAGCCAGGGCCTCCTCGGTGCGCTCCACGTTGATCCGCTTGCCGATCTTCTCCTCCATCCACATGCGGGCACCGCCGGCGCCACAGCAGAAGGAGCGTTCGGAGTTACGCGGCATCTCGGTCAGGCCGCCCTCGATGGCGCTGCCCAGCACCTCGCGCGGCGCTTCGAAGACCCGGTTGTGCCGACCCAGGTAGCAGGGGTCGTGGTAGGTGACGCCGCCGTCGACCGGCTGCACCGGGGTGAGCTTGCCCTCAGCGACCAGGTGGGCCAGCAGCTGGGTGTGGTGCACGACCTCGACCTTCAGGCCAAGCTGCTCGTACTCATTGCCGAGGGTGTTGAAGCAGTGCGGGCAGGTCGCGACGATCCGCTTGACCTGGGCCTCCTGCAGCGTCTCCACGTTCTGCTGGGCCAGCATCTGGTAGATGAACTCGTTGCCGATCCGGCGGGCCGGGTCACCGGTGCAGGTCTCGCCCTCGCCGAGGATCGCGAAGTCGACGCCCGCCTCGTGCAGCAGCGTGGCGACCGCGCGGGTGGTCTTCTTGGCGCGGTCCTCGAAGGCGCCGGCGCAGCCGACCCAGAACAGGTAGTCGAACTCGGCCTCGCCGACCCGCTTGATCTCGAAGTCGAGGCCCTTGGTCCAGTCCTCGCGGGTGTTCTGCGGCGCGCCCCAGGGGTTGCCCTTGTTCTCCAGGTTGCGCAGCATGACGCCGGCTTCGGCCGGGAAGTTCGACTCGATCAGCACCTGGTAGCGGCGCATGTCGACGATGTGGTCGATGTGCTCGATGTCCACCGGGCACTGCTCGACACAGGCGCCACAGGTGGTGCAGCTCCACAGCACGTCCGGATCGATGATGCCGTTCTCGTCGACACCGCCGATCAGCGGTCGGTCGGCCTCGGCGAGCGCCAGGAC
This sequence comes from Actinoplanes sp. NPDC051859, assembly GCF_044452725.1. Lineage (NCBI taxonomy): Bacteria > Bacillati > Actinomycetota > Actinomycetes > Micromonosporales > Micromonosporaceae > Actinoplanes > Actinoplanes sp. NPDC051859. The sequence continues at coordinate 129,233 of NZ_JBITBX010000009.1, forward strand.
GTCCACGCCCTTGAGCTGCTCCTCGGTGCCCTTCTCCTCGCCCGTGAGGTCCTTGCCTCCGCCGGCGAGCAAATACGGCGCTTTCGCGTACGCGTGGTCGCGCAGGGACAGCACCATCAGCTTGGGTGACAGTGGCTTCGCCGTGTTCCAGGCCGGGCACTGCGACTGGCAGCGGCCGCACTCCGTGCAGGTGGAGAAGTCGAGCAGGCCCTTCCAGGTGAACTGCTCGACCTGGGCAACGCCGAACTGGTCCTTCTCCGGGTCCGCCTCCTCGAAGTCGAGGGGCTTGCCGTCGCTCATCATCGGCTTGAGGGCGCCGAGGCCGGAACCGGCGAGCTTCTCTGGGCTGCGCTTGAAGAAGATGTTGAAGAAGGCCAGGAACCGGTGCCAGGCGACACCCATCGTCACGTTGAGCGAGATGGTGATCATCCAGCCCATCGAGATGCAGATCTTGACCAGGCCGACCCAGGTAGGTCCGTCCTTCGCCGCGGGCAGCAGCGCGCCGACGCCGTGGCTGAGCGGGGTGGCCCAGGCCGGGTATTCGAAGGTCTCGTTGGCGACCTTGAAGCCGCGGATGAGGAACCCGCAGACCATGACGCCGACGATGATCGCCTCGACGAAGTAGGCCTGCCACATCGTGGAGCCGGTGAAGCGGGACAGCTTGCGCTTGCCCGGCTTGTTGGCCTGGCGGATCGCGATCAGCACCAGGATGCCGGCGAGACCGAGGATGCCGATCCACTCGGTGACCAGGCCGTAGACCACCCAGTGCCCGACCAGCGGCAGGCCACCCGCGGGGTCGGCGATCTCGAAGTACGCCTCGACGACCAGCAGGAACAGGATCATGAAGGAGACCATCACGAACCAGTGCGCCGCGCCGACCACGCCCCACTTGAGCATCCGGGTGTGGCCCAGAGTCTCGACCAGCATTGTCTTCGTCCGCGTGCCCTTGTTGTCAAAGCGCGTCGGATCGGGCTGGCCCTGACGGATCACCGCGGTCATGGACGTGACGGCGCGCACCGCGAGAGAGAGCGCCACGATGGTGACGGCTCCCGCCAGAATGGTGGCGACGATCTGCGCGATGCCCATCTGCCTTGTGCCTCCTCGGTCGGTCGTGCCGACCTATGTTACCCACGGGTAATCAATCTGCATGCGGGCGAGGCGGTTGAGTTCGTCTCACCCGGCCACCCCGGGACTTCTCGCTCTCACCTCAGCCGAAAGCGCACCCCATGGGCAAGATCAGCCCTGAGGTGCGCGATCGGACTAAAGCAGACTTTACGGGCGGCTAGCGCCAGCGAGAGAGGATTCCCAGAGAGGCAACCATGCAGCCGAAGCCGACAGCCAGGTTCCAGAAGCGCCACGACTCGACCGGCCACTGCTGATCCGAGAGGTAATAGACCACCAGCCACGCGATGCCGAACACGATCAGGAAGACCGCCGAGGCAGGCACCCAGACCGGGCTGGGCTTCTTGGACGCAGCCGCAACCGCGGGACGGACATCCGTCGGCGGCGTGTAGACCTTCTTCTTGCGAACCTGTGACTTCGGCACGGCGCTCTCCTGAGGGCGACAAGTGGTGAACAACCCACCCCTGAGCGGCTCCGGGGACCCCAAAAGCTGCCTGTGGCGAATAGTGTTCGACAGCTAGCGTAGTCAAACCGGCGCGCGCACAGGCACCCGCCGGTGGGTTTTTCGGACCAGCACGGGAGGAAGACCGACGTGGAGTACACCACGGGGACGCCCTCGTGGCGACTCGTGCTGCGCCGAGCCCTCGGCGGGCTTCGACCGCGACACCGAGGACAACGACAAAGAGGCTGGTCAGTGGGGGTCCCGCTGATCGCGCTCGCGGCGGGCCTGCTGTTTACCACCTCCGCGACCACCGCCGACGGTACGGCTTTGCGCGACGACCGCCGGCCGCAACTCGCCCAGCTGATCTCGGACAAACGCGTACGGCTGGAGGCGCGCGAGGAGCAGGCCGCCGCGCTCCGCACCGCCGTGGACCAGGATGCCGCGCGGCTCGCCGACGTGGACCAGCCGGTCAAGAAGGCCCGCCAGCGTGCCGACGGGATGCGCGAACCGGCCGGCTTCACCGCGCTGCGTGGCCCCGGTCTCACGGTGTCGCTCAACGATTCCGCCCGGCGCTCCACCGACGGCGGCGCCGATGCCCCCCAAAATGACGATTTGGTCGTCCACCAGGGCGACGTGCAAGCGGTCGTCAACGCCCTTTGGGCTGGTGGGGCCGAGGCAATGTCGATCATGGATGTCCGCGTCATCTCCACGAGCGCGGTACGCTGTGTGGGCAATACGCTGCTGCTACACGGCCAAGTCTTCTCGCCACCCTTCAAGATCACGGCGATCGGCGAACCCACGGCGCTGCGTCGGGCGTTGGAGTCCGCAGAAGGAGTTCAACAGTTCCGCGTCGCGGTCGCCGATTACGGCCTCGGCTACGCGGAAACCGTCGAGAGGAACGTGACAGTGGGGGCTTACGACGGGTCGAGTGACCTCCGATCCGCCGAGGTCACCGAGTGATGGTGCCCTCGGACAACACCGAAGGCGCCGCAAATTCGGGTCGGCACCGCGCGCCGGACGGCGACGCCCAGACAGCGTTCATCCCCCGCATCACCGACGCGTCGCCCGATGGCGTGCCCGGCGGCCCGCTGGAACCCCCGGTCGGCCTGCTCGGCCCCGACCACGGCAGACCGCCCCGATCCGCGGCACACCCCGCCACAACGCACCCCGTTCCAACACACCCCGCCGCATCACACCCCGCCGCATCGCACCCCGCCGCATCGCACCCCGCCGCCCCGGCTCCCCGCACCGGCGTCCCGGGCCGTGCCGTGGCTTCGGTCCGGCCGCAGAGCCCCGCCGGCCGCGCAAACGCCCCGGCCGCCGCACCACGTGGCGCCGCCAGTCCCGCAGGATCGGCCGCGGTGCCCACTCCCCCAGCTGCAGCCCCGCTATCCCCGCCTCCGGGCCGGCGCTCAGGATCAGCCCGGGTCCCTACTCCACCCAGCGAACGCGCGGGAGCGGCGCAGGTCCCACCAAGCGAACGCTCAGGATCAGCTCGGATCCCGACACCGCCCGGCGAGCGGGCAGGGACAGCACAGGTCTCCGTACCACCCGGCGAGCGCGCAGGGACAGCACAGGTCTCAGCACCCCCCGGCGAGCGCGCCGGAACAGGCCGGGTCCCGACACCGCCCGGCGAACGCGCGGGAACCGCACAAGTCTCAGTGCCGCCAGGCGAACGCGCGGGAACGGCGAAGGTTTCGGTGCCGCCAGGTGGTGGTGGGCCAGGCACGGGTCCGATCCGTCCTGGCAGCTACGCAGGTGGAGTGCCTGCTGCACGCGCTGGTATGCCCGGTCGAAACGCGCCATCAGGCCCCATGCGCCCGCCTACCGCGGGTGCACCGGCGGTTGGCGCGCCGGTCTCTCCCGCGCGCGCCGCCTCCGCGCCGGTCTCGCCGATGCAGGCCACAGGCGCGTCGCCCGCTAACGGACAGGCCGGGCTGCCAGGAACGAGTGCGGCCTCCGGCTACGACCACGCCTCGGCCCCCGGCCGTGACCATGCGCCGTTCACCAGCCCCGGCCGACAATCAGAGCCGGGGCATAACTACGCGCCATTCGTCGGTCCCGGCCAGCCGTCGGAGCCAGGCCACGACCACCCGCCGTTCGTCGGCCCCGGCCAGCCGACGGAGCCAGGCCACGACCACCCGCCGTTCGTCGGCCCCCACGGCGCCGCCGGGAATAGCTCCCACGTCGGCCAAGCGGTGAGCACTGACTCGGGCCTCGGTGAGCAGTTCGACGGCGGACGACGTGACAGCGGGCGGCGGCGGGCCCAAGGGGCGCGGGCGGCTGGTGACGGTGCTGGGCCGGGCGGGGCGGCGCGACAGGATCCGTCTGCCACCGCGGTGATTCCGGCTGCTGACGGACCGACCAGTTTGCTTCCGGCCGTACGGAAGCCGGAACGTAGGGCGACCGGCGACAAGGGTGACGGTGTCGGGGCTGCTTCGGTGGCGGCGGCTGCGGCCGCCGCGGCGGGCCGGAAGGATGCCGAAAGGCCGGCGGAGGACGCGAAGCCTAAGCGCGGGAAGGTCGTGCAGCTGCGGCCCGAGCAGACTGACGAGGGCTATAAGAGCGTGTATTCCGAACTGACCCGGCCGACCATTGGCTCGCGGATCCGCTCCGGCATCCGGGTCGGTGGCGAGCTGATGATCACCTTCGGCCTGGTCGTGCTGTTGTTCGCCGGGTACGAGGTGTTTGGCAACTCCGCCGCGGTGGAGGACGAGCAGGACACTCTCGCCAACGCGTTGGACCAGCAGTGGAATGACCCGACCGTGGCACCGAGCTCCGCCGGGCCGACCAAGAAGGCTCCCGCAGCACCGGGCAAAGGCCTGGTCGGCCGGCTCTATATTCCCAAGTTCGACATGAAATGGGTGGTTGTCGACGGTGTCCGTCCCGAGGACATCCGGTACGCACCCGGTCACTACCCGGACACCGCCCAGCCGGGTAAGGTCGGCAACTTCTCCGTCGCCGGCCACCGCATCCGCACGATCTTCTATCGGCTGGACGAGCTCAAGCCCGGTGACGTGGTGGGTGTCGAGACGCGCAACAGCTGGTTCATCTACAAGGTCACCGACAGCGAAATCGTCAAACCGAGCCAGGTGGAGGTGGTCGCCCCGGTGCCCAACCAGCCCGGCAAGAAGCCCACGAAGGCGCTGCTGACCCTCACCACGTGCAACCCGAAGTTCGACAACTATCAGCGACTCATCGTGCACGCGGAGCTGGTGAACACCGTCAAGCGCGATGCCCAGCTGCCCGACGCCGGCAAACCCGCCGAGATGAAGGCCTAGGGAGGACCGTGTACGCCTGGATCTGGCGAAAGCTGCCCTTCGGCCTGTGGGGCAAAGTGACCGGCTCACTCGTGCTGGCCGTGACGATCGGTTCGCTGCTCTGGTATGTCGTCTTCCCCTGGGCGACCCCGCTGCTGCCCTTCGACGACGTGCAGGTCGGCACGGAGCAACTCGACCCGAACCAGGTGCCGGCCGGCACCGACCTCGGGCCGGACGAGATTCCGTACCCGGTGCACACCAACAATCCCGCACCTTCGGCGAGCTAGGCGGGTCCCGCGTGCGCATCCTTGTGATCGACAATTACGACTCGTTCGTGTTCAACATCGTGCAGTACCTCGGCCAGCTCGGCGCCGACTGCGAGGTGCGCCGCAACGACGAGATCTCCGTCGCCGACGTCGGCGACTTCGGCGCTGCGGGTGTCCTGCTTTCTCCCGGCCCAGGCACCCCCGAACGGGCCGGGATCACCATGGACGTCATCCGCGAGTACGCCGGCAAGCTTCCCCTGTTCGGCGTCTGCCTCGGCCACCAGGCGATCGGCGCGGCCTTTGGCGCCACCGTGACTCGCGCTCCGGAGCTGCTGCACGGCAAGACTTCGCTGGTGCGTCACAAGGGCGCTGGTGTGCTGGACGGGCTGCCCGACCCGTTCACAGCGACCCGCTACCACTCGTTGGCGGTCGTGCCCGAGACGCTGCCGGACGAGCTCGAGGCCACCGGCTGGACGGAGTCCGGCGTGGTGATGGCTATGCGGCACCGCTCGCTGCCGATCGAGGGCGTCCAGTTCCACCCGGAGTCGGTCCTGACCGAGGGCGGGCACACCATGCTGGCGAACTGGCTCACGGTGTGCGGACTGCCCGAGGCACGGGACCGCGCCCCGGAGCTGGCCGCTGAGGTGGAGACCCGCCGCCGCGCTGCCTTCGCCTCCGCCTGACGGCTCGACGCCGAGAGCTCCCAGCCGGAGCTCTCGGTCGGTCGAACTCAGCCGATCAGGCCGCCGCCGATGAGGCCGTTGCCGGTCCCACCGCCGTCTCCGCCGCCGGGCGGGGTGGACGGCGCGCCCGACGAAGGATTCGGGTTGGGCACGTTCTCGGCGATGACGAACAGGGTGATCTGCGTCGACTTGGTGCGCTTCTGCCCCCCGTCCGGCGTCTGCCGGAGCACGGTGCCGGGCTGGCCGCCTGTCTCGTTCGTCTCGTCCACGTTGACGTTGCTGAAGCCAGCCTTCTCGAGCTTCGCGATGGCGTCTTTCTCCGTCAACGTACGCACGTCAGGCACCTCGACCAGGTTGCCCCTGGAAACCCGCACGGTGACCTTCGAGCCGACATTGACCTGCTTGCCCGCGGACGGGATCTCGATCACCACGTTTTCGGGTGCATCGGAGTCCACGTCCTCGAAGACCGGTTCCAGCTTCAGTCCGCGCAACGTGTCCTCGGCCAGGCTCCGCTGGCTGCCCCTCAGGTTGTCGGGCACGCGGACCTTGTCCGGAAGCACGCACAGGGTGAGAGTGACCGTCTGGTCGACCGCCAGCGTCGAATTCGCGGCAGGATCCTGCCCCACGACATTCTTGTCGCCACAGTCGGTCGTCTGCTTCGGATCAGCGAACCCGATCTTCGTGAAGCCGGCTTTCTCCAGCGCATTGCGCGCCTGGTCCTCCGTCATCTTGGTGACCTTGGGCACCTGGGCTTCGGCCGGCGGTGTCTCCTTGTCGTCCCGGTTGGACAGGGCCAGACCGACACCGAGGGCGACCACCGCGAGGACGCCGAGGGCCGCGAGCACCGCCATCACCCAAGATGATGTCTTGCGTTCCGGCTGCTGCGGGCCGTGCGGGCCGGTCGCCCCGGCCGGAATCGGGCGGGTCATCGCCGTGGGCGCCTGACCCAGCCCGCCCATGGCGATGGTCTCGGCCTCGTTCATGACCGGGGTAGCCATGACAGGCCGGCCGGAGACCGCGCGCAGGGCGTCCGCGCGCATCTCCTGGGCGCTCTGGTAGCGGTTGAGCGGGTTCTTCGCGAGCGCCTTGAGGACGATCGCGTCGATGTCCGGGCCGACCTCGTGGTTGATGTCGCTCGGCGCCTTCGGGTCCTCGCGGACGTGCTGGTACGCCACGCTGACCGGGCTGTCACCGACGAAGGGCGGGTGGCCGACCAGGAGCTCGAAGAGGACACAGCCGGCGGCGTACACGTCGGAGCGGGCGTCGACCGATTCGCCGCGGGCCTGCTCCGGGGAGAGGTATTGGGCCGTACCGATGACCGCACTGGTCTGGGTCATGGTGGTCGCGCCGCTCGCCAGGGCCCGGGCGATGCCGAAGTCCATGACCTTGACCTGGCCGTTCTGCGTGATCATCACGTTGCCGGGCTTGATGTCCCGGTGGATGATGCCGTGCCGGTGGCTGAACTCCAGCGCGGCGCAGATGTCGGCGATCATTTCGAGCGCGCGGCGCGGCTGGATCCGCTGCTCGGCCGCCAACACCTCCTTGAGGGTGCGCCCGTTGACGAACTCCATGACGATGAACGGCTGCTTCTCGTTCGTCGGCGAGGTCTCCTCGCCCGTGTCATAGACAGCGACGATCGCCGGGTGGTTCAGGGCAGCCGAGTTTTGCGCCTCGCGCCGGAACCGTTCCTGGAAGGTGGCGTCCCGGGCCAGGTCGGACCGCAGCATCTTGATCGCCACGTCCCGGCCGAGCCGGAGGTCCCGACCACGATGCACCTCGGCCATGCCGCCGTAACCGAGCAGCTCGCCGACCTGATACCTGCCACCCAGCAGGCGGGCCTGCGCCGTCATAGCCTCTGTCGTCCTTCGGTTGCGGGGTACGGGCTGTGCGGGACGCCAGCCTGCTTCGTAAGACGGTACGACGACGCCGCCGCCGATGATCCGGCCGCGCCGAAGGCGGTGCTGTCCTTCCCCTCTTTCAGCAGGAAGGAAATCACGCCGGCACACAGCAGCACCAACAGTGCCAGCACGACGGCCAGCACGATCAGGACCTGCCGGCCACCCGAGTTGTCTGTCTGCTTACCGGGCGCCGACTGCGGGTGCTGCTGCAGCGGCGGCGCCGACGGATGCCGGTACGGCTGCTGCAGCGGCGGCACCGAAGCCGCGCCCCGCGCGCCCTGCCCGCCCGACACCGGCCGGGGCACCGGCGGATAAGGCGGCCGGGCCTGCCCGGAGTGCGGGTGATGGGGCGGGCCGGATGTCGGTGCGCCCGAATGCGGCCGGTTTGCCATCGCCGGACCACCCGACTGCGGCCGGATCGGGGTCGCAGGGCCGTTCTGCGGGTGATGGACCGGGGCCGAACCGTTGACGGCCGGCTGGTGCACCTGCGTGGTCAACGACGAGGCGGCCTGTCGGGCCACCGCGGCCATCGCTGACGCGGTGGGCCACCGAGTGCCCGGGTCCTTAGCCATCGCGCGATCAACGATTGCTCGCACCGCCGGCGGAATGTCGGCCGGCAGCGGGCGCGGGTTGTCCCGGACGTGCTTCATCGCGATCTCGATCGGCGTAGCACCGTCGAAGGGCCGGTGCCCGGAGAGGCACTGGTACGCGACCACGCCCAGCGCGTACACATCGGACGCTGCCGTGGCGGTGGCACCCGAGGCCTGCTCGGGCGAGATGTACGAGGCGGTGCCCAGGACCGAGCCGGCGACGGTGAGCTGGCCGACGAGTGCCGAGCGGGCGATGCCGAAGTCGGTGAGGACGAGCGTGCCGTTCGGGCGTACCAGTAGGTTGCCGGGCTTGACGTCGCGGTGCACGATCCCGTTCGCGTGGGCGGCCTGCAGGGCATCTGCCGCCTGTGCCACCAGCGCCATCGTGCGCGCGGGGGTGAGCCGGCCGACCCGGCTGAGCGTGCGGGACAGGGCGTCGCCCTCGACGTATTCCATCACCAGGAACGCGAGTTGCTGGTCGCTGCCGTAGTCGTAGACGTCCACCACGCCGGGGTGGTTGATGGTTGCCATCGTGCGGGCCTCGCCGCGGAAGCGCTCGGCGAAACCGGGCTCGTCCAGCAGGGCGGGCAGCAAGATCTTCACCGCGACCGTACGGCCGAGCACCTCGTCGGTGCCACGCCATACGTCGCCCATTCCGCCACCGGCGATCCGCTCGTCCAAGCGGTACCGGCCACCAAGGGTGACTCCAGGGCTGATCATTTCAGTCGTTTCCCCCGCCGGCCGCGGCCTTCATGATGAGCCCCGCGATCCGGGCGGCCTCGGCGCTGCCGTGCGAGGCGGGCACCCGCTCCAACATGACGCAGACCGCCGAGACCGGCTGCCCGTCCTTGAACGCGAAGCCGACGAACCAGCCGTGCGGGTCCTCGCCCGCGGCGTTTTCGGCCGTACCCGTCTTGCCGCCCACCTCGAATCCGTCGATCCGCGCGTTGGTGCCGGTGCCGTTCTCGACGACGTTGACCATCATTTCCTTGAGGTCGCCGGCCACGCCTTCGTTGGTGGGCGTCCGCAGAGCTTCCGGGTTGGCGTTGTAGATCGGCCGCCGGTCCGCGCTGAGCAGCTGTTGCACCAGGTACGGCCGCATCTGCTTGCCGCCGTTCGCCACGGTGGCCGCCATCAGCGCACCCTCGACGGTGGTCATCCGTACGTCGTTCTGGCCGATCGACGACTGGGCCAGCGCGGCCTGGTCGGTGCCGCCGTCCGGGTTCTGCATGGCGCCGTGTCGGCTGGCCGCGATCGGGAGACCGTCGCCCTTGAGGTTGCCGATGGTGAGGTCGTCCTGCTCGAAGCCCCACGCCTCGGCCTCGCCCTTGATCTTGTCGGCGCCCAGCTTGACACCGAGCTTGGCGAAGCCGGTGTTGCAGCTGTCCCGCAGTGCCACCTTCAGCGTTACCTCGGACTGGGGGCAAACGCTGTCCACGGCGTTGCGGATCGGGTTGCCCGCGCCCGGCGCGATGAACTCCGGACCCGCCGGGATGTCGGTTTCCTGCGAGTAGCCGTTCTTCAGCGCCGCCGACGAGACGATGACCTTCATGACCGAGCCGGGCGGGTACGTCTCGGACGTCGCCCGGTTGAGCATCGGCTTGTCTTTGTCCTTGTTCAGCTCTTCGTACGCCTTGCCCGCGGCCTTGACGTCGTGCGACACCAGCGGGTTGGGGTCGAAGCTGGGGAACGAGACCATCGCCTGGATCGCGCCCGTCCGCGGATCGATGGCGACAGCGGAACCCTTCGTCGCCCCACCCTCGTTGTTGGTGAGCTGCTTCCAGGCGGCTTCCTGCGCCTTCGGCTTCAACGACAGGATGACGTTGCCGCCGCCGGGCGCGTCGCCGGTGAACATGGCACTGATCCGGTCGGCGAGCAGCTTGTCGCTGGCGCCGGAGAGGAAGTCGTTCTCGCTGCGCTCGATGCCGACCTTGCCGATGTTGACCGGCTTGAAGCCGAGCACCGGGGCGTACACCTGCTTCTCCGGGTAGACCCGCAGGAACTTGAGGTTGCCGTCGGTCGCCTTGCTCTCGGCCAACGGCTGACCGCCGGCCTCGATGACCCCGCGGGGCACTTCGTATTCGGCGACCTGCACCCGGCCGTTGTAGTCGCTGGTGCGGTAGTCGTCGGCCTTGTACGCCTGGATCCAGTTCAGGTTGGCGAAGAGCAGGCCGAAGAGGACGAGGATGACCACGCCGGCCTTGCGCAGGGGAGCGTTCACGGCTTGATCACCTCCGTCATGGCGCCGTGGAGCTGAGCGGGTGGTTGCTTCGGCCCGGTGGCTGGTGTCGCTGGTCCACCCGCGGCGGGCTTGCGACCGGCGTCCGAGATGCGCAGGAGCATCGCGATCAGCAGCCAGTTCGCCATCAACGACGAACCACCGGCGGACAGGAACGGCGTCGTCTGACCAGTGAGCGGAATCAGGCCGGTGATCCCGCCCAGGATCACGAACACCTGCAGCCCGAGCGTGAATGCCATGCCGCCGGCCACGAGCTTGCCGAACGAATCGCGGACGCCCAGCGCCGCGCGCAGACCCCGCTCGACGACCAGCAGGTAACAGATGAGCAGGGCGGCGAGCCCGAACAGGCCGATCTCCTCGCCCATGCCGGCGAAGATGAAGTCGGTGCGCACCTCGGGCACCTGGAACGGCGAGCCGGCGCCCGGCCCGGAGCCGAACATCCCACCGGTGCCGAGGCCGAGTAGGCCCTGGACGAGCTGGAAACTGCTGCCGAACTTGCGGTTGTAGTACTCGGGGTCGAACGGGTCGAGCCACACCGAGGCCCGGTCGTAGAAGTTGAGGAACGGACCACCCACGGCCTCACCCAGCAGGTAGGCCACGTAGACGCCGCCGAAGAACATCACCAGGCCGATGATCAGCCAGCTCGCCCGCTCGGTGGCGACGTACAGCGTGACCACGAACAGGCCGAAGTACAGCAGGGCGGTGCCGAGGTCCTTCTCGAAGACCAGGACGAGCAGCGACAGCAGCCACACGGTGACGACCGGGCCGAGGTCGCGCCCGCGGGGAAAGTCGATGCCGAGGAAGCGGCGGCTGGCGAGCGACAGCACCTCACGCTTGCGCACCAGGTAGTACGCGAAGAAGGACACCAGCGCCAGCTTCGCGAATTCGCCCGGCTGGATCGAGAAGGAGTTGCCGAACCTGATCCAGAGACGTGCGCCGTTGATCTCGGAGATCGATGCCGGCAGGACCGCCGGCAGCATCACCAGGACGATACCGACCAGGCCCAATGTGTACGCGTACCGCGAAACGATCTTGTGGTCCCGGACGATGAGCAACAGTCCCGCCGCCAGGATCAGCGCGAGCAACGTCCAGAGGAGTTGCTTGCCGCTGATGCCGGAGAAGGTGCCCGGAAGGGGGATCTTGTTGGCGAGGGAATTCTCGATGTCCAGCCGGCGCTGGAAGGCGACACCGAGGCCGTTGATCAAGGCAACGGTCGGGATCAGCACCGGATCGGCGTGCGGTGCGGCGAAGCGCACGACGAAGTGCAGGCCGACGAAGAGGACGCCCAACAGCAGCGGCGGCACCCAGAACGTCGAGGTCACCGTGTCGAGCTGGTGCATCTCGACGGTGACGTAGAACAGCGCCACGATCACCATCGCGAACAACAGCAGACCGAGCTCGGAGTTGCGCCCCGTCTTCGTGCCCGGGATGCGCGGCATCTCACCCGTGGGAGCGGGTGTGGGAGCCGGTAGTGCGGGCGCGGTCAAGAGGTGATCCCCAGACTTCGGTCGGCGGCGCTCAGTCCACGGGCCGGCACCCGACCGGGTCGTTGGTGACCGGCGGGGGCGTGACCGAGGGCTGGGAAACCGGAGGGGCGGCAGGCACGAGATCGGGAGCCGGGGCGGACGAACCCCGCGCGGGAGCAGACGGGCTGCCGGCCGACGCGAGCGGAGGGTTCACCGTCGGGTTGACCGACGGCACGGCGCTCGGCGCGCACACCGGCTTGAGGTTCGGGTTGGACGCGTCCTCGCTGGTCAGCTCGAGCAGCCGGCGCTGCGCGTCTGACTTGTTGTCCGCGTGGATGCCCTGCTTGACCCGCTCCTGCGCGACCGTGGTGAGGTCGTCCAGGCGGGCGGCACTGGTCTCGTTGACGCTCGACAGGTCGAGACCCGCGACCTCCCCGGGCACGCCCTGGAAGATCGCCAGCTGGCCCTGTTCGGTGGCGCCGACGTAATACTGCTCCTGGGTGTACTTCCAGCCCGTCCAGAGCCCGCCGCCCAGAAAGGCGATCAACAACAGGACGAGCAGCGCGGTACGCACCGGGTGCCGCTTGGGCGCTTCCGGTTCGTCCCGCTCGTACGCCGCGGCCTCGGGCTGGGCCGGCCGGGGCGGCTTCTGGAGTGCGGCCGCACGAGCCGCCGCACTGGAACTGTCGGCCACCGTCGAGTTGCCGCGGTCCCGGGCGGCCGCACCGCCCACGATCGGCGCCTGCTCGACGATGTCCGCGTCGGTGGCGTCGGCCACCACCACGGTGATGTTGTCCGGGCCGCCCCCACGCAGCGCGAGCTGCACCAGGCGCTCCACGCAGAGTTGCGGGTCCGCGATGTCCCGCATGCTCTCGCCGATCGTCTCCGCACTGACCACACCGGACAGACCGTCCGAACAGATCAGATAGCGGTCACCCTTGAGCACCTGGCGTACGGAATATTCCGGATCGATGTCCCGGCCGTCGAGCGCCCGGGTCAGCAGCGACCGCTGCGGGTGGCTGCTCGCCTCCTCCGGGCTGATCCGACCCTCGTCGACCAGCATCTGGACGTAGGTGTCGTCCTTGGTGATCTGCGAAAACTCGCCCTGCCGGATCAGGTAGGCACGCGAGTCACCGATATGCACCATGCCGATCTTGCTGCCGGAGAACAGCACGGCGGTCAGCGTGGTGCCCATTCCCTCCAACTGAGGGTTGGCATCGACGGTGTCCCGCAGCTGCTGATTGGCCTGCCCGACGGCGTGACGCAGGGCATCGACGAGCGCGTCGCCCGGCACGTCCTCGTCCAGCGGAGCCATGGCGGCTATGACGATGTTGCTGGCGACGTCACCGGCGGCCATGCCGCCCATGCCGTCGGCGACGGCGAGCAGCCGCGGTCCGGCGTAGACGGAATCTTGGTTTCCGTCTCGGATCAGACCGCGGTCACTCTGGGCGGCGTAGCGCAGGGTCAGGGTCATGGCCGTAACTCGAGAGAAGTGCGGCCGATCCGGATCGGCACGCCAAGGGGGACGGGAGTAGGTCCGGAGACCTTACCGCGATCGAGGTAGGTCCCGTTCGTCGAGCCGAGGTCCTCGACGAACCACTGCCCGTCGCGCGGCACGAGCCGGGCGTGGCGAGCGGACGCGAAATCATCGGTGATGACGAGCGTGGAATCCTCGGCTCGACCTATCGTGATCTGAGCCTCACCGAGCGTGATCCGGGTGCCGGCCAACTGCCCGGCGGTCACGACAAGCTGTCGCGCCGCCTTGCCACGCTTCGCCTTCGCCGGCCGGCCAGGAGCCATCACGCCACCCACCCCACGGGGCGAAGCGACAATGCTCTTTGACCGGACGCCGGCGAACAGATCCTTCCGGATGACCCCCACCACGGTGAACACGAAGATCCACAGCAGGATGAGGAACCCGAAGCGGGCGACGGTGAGGACGAATTCGGGCAAGGTGACTAGCCGTCCACTCGGAACGTCAACGTCGTGGTGCCCAGCTGGATCATGTCGCCCGGGTTCAGCGCCACAGCAGACACCCGCTGACCATTCACCATCGTGCCGTTCGTCGAACCCAGATCGGTCAACACCACCTGGCTGCCGTCATAATCCAGCCGGGCGTGGCGCCGCGAGATGCCGACATCCGGCAGCCGCAGATTCGCCTGGTCACCCCGGCCGATCACCGTCGACCCCATCTGCAAGGGATAGGTACGCCCGTCGCCCGACACCAGGCCCACACTGCGCCCATTGTGCCCGTGCTGCTGGTACCCACCCTGCTGCTGTTGCTGGTCATACGGCGAATACGCGGGCTGGGCGTCATAGGCCGGCTGCTGCACCGGGGCGACCTCGCCGCCGGTGTACACCTCCGCCGTCACCCGGAACATGCCCGTGTCGAGCCCGTCGCCCCGCTCGATCTCCACAATCACATCGCCGTAGACCGTCCAGGCCTGCTCGCCGATGAACTCCGCCTGCGACTGGGCCAACTCCTGGGCCAACGCGGCGGCATACGGCGCCAACCTGCTGTGGTCGTACGGCGAGAGATCGATCACGTAGCGATTCGGCACGAGAGTCCGGCCACCAGCGAGGATAGCCTTGTGTGCCTCGGCCTCCCGCTGCATGGCGTTCAGAATCTCCACCGGGTGCACGACACCCTTGAACACCTTCGCGAAGGCCCCCTCGACCAGGCCTTCCAATCGCTTCTCAAAGCGCTGCAGCACGCTCACCGGCTCCTCCTCGGGTTCCGAGGACATGATGGTATCCGGCCGCCGCTTGCGCATCTTCGCACCGGACGACCGGTCGCTCCTGACCCTCGTATAACGGCCCACGCCGCCGTGCTAATCTTCCCTGGCGTCACGGGCAGTACCTGCTCGCGATGTAACGAGGGACAGCGTAATCTGTTCCGACCGAAGTAGTGCCACGGGGATGTGGCGGAATGGCAGACGCGCACGGTTCAGGTCCGTGTGTCCGAAAGGACGTGGGGGTTCAACTCCCCCCATCCCCACGAGCGACTGGGCGATCCCTGTCCGCGGAAAGCGCGGACCTGGGGTCGCTCTTTTTTGTCTGCTCCGGGGGCCGAGCCCCCGGAAGCCCCACGGTGCGGTGGCGCGGTTCGTGGGATGGTCACTGTGGGTGACTCGGGCGGCTGCGCCGCTCTTGATTCACTCTTGGTGACGATTTAGTGCGGCTGGCGCCGCTTCGTTACGGCTGGCGCCGCTTCGTTACGGCTGGCGCCGCTTCGTTACGGCTGGCGGCGCTTTGGTGTGGCTGGGGCTGGTTCTTGCGGGTGGCGGCGCTTTGGTGTGGCTGGGGCTGGTTGTTGCGGGTGGCTCTGCTTTGGTGGGGTTGGCGCTGGTTCTGGGGGGTGGTGTTGGTTCTTTCTTGGCTTTGGTCGGGGTCTTTGTTTGCTGGTCGTCTGTTGGGCTGACTTCGTTTGGGTGATTCGTGGGCGGTGGGTGGGGGCGGGCTATGCTCTCATCTGGTTTTCGCTGCCGAGACCGTCTGGAGAGTCTGCTCGTGGCCGTTGCTCTGGTGACCGGGTCAGGTGGCCTTATCGGGTCTGAAGCCGTGCGGCACTTTGCCGGGCTGGGCCTTGATGTGGTCGGGATCGACAACGACATGCGGCAGGAGTTCTTCGGGGCGGAGGCCTCGACCGCGTGGAATGTGCAGCGACTGAGTGCTGATCTTGGTTCTGCGTACGAGCACCATGGGGTGGACATCCGGGACCGGGATGCGGTGGCTCGGATCTTCCAGCGGTATCAGAAGGACATCGCCGTGGTGATCCATGCGGCGGCGCAGCCGTCGCATGACTGGGCGGTGCGGGATCCGTACACGGACTTCGATGTGAATGCCGGCGGCACGCTGACGATGTTGCAGAACACCCGGGAACACTGCATCGAGGCGCCGTTCATCCACTGCTCGACCAACAAGGTTTACGGGGACACCCCGAACCGGTTGCCGCTCGTAGAGCAGGAGACGCGCTGGGAGCTCGACCCGGCGCATCCTTACTACGAGGGCATCACCGAGGACATGTCGATCGACAGCTGCCTGCACTCGATCTTCGGTGCTTCGAAGGTGGCAGCGGACGTCATGGCGCAGGAATACGGTCGCTATTTCGGGATGAAGACGGCGATCTTCCGGGGTGGCACGCTCACCGGTCCGGCCCACTCCGCGACCGAGCTGCACGGCTTCCTTGGGTACGTCATGCGCGCGAACATGGAACGGCGGACGTACCGGATTTTCGGCTACAAGGGCAAGCAGGTCCGCGACGCGATTCACAGCCACGATGTGCTCAGCGCGTTCGAGGCGTTCTTCCGGAACCCGGGCTCGGCCAAGATTTACAACCTGGGTGGCGGGCGGCACTCGAACTGCTCGAACCTCGAGGCGTTCGCGCTCGCGGCGAAGATCAGCGGCACCGAGATGATCACCGAGTACGTCGACGACAACCGGATCGGCGACCACCAGTGGTGGATCGGCTCGATGGCCGCCTTCCAGGCCGACTACCCGGAATGGAAGCAGGTCTACGACGTGCCGATGATCCTCCAGGAGATCTACGAGGCGAACGTCGACAAGTGGGTCCCCACTCCATGATCGACCGGGGCAAGCGCAATGTCCTCGGCGTCCTGGTCGACGCGGTCGACTACGACGCCGCCACGGCCAAGATTCTCGACGCGGCCCGGGAACGCCGGCACTACGCGGTCACCGCGCTCGCCGTGCATGGCGTGATGACCGGCGTACAGAACAAAGCGCACAACGCCCGACTGAACTCCTTCGATCTCGTGACGCCGGACGGCCAGCCCGTCCGCGGCGCTCTCAATCTCCTGCACGGCGCCGATCTCGCGGACCGCGTCTACGGTCCGGAGCTCACGCTGCGCGTTCTGCGCCAGGCCGCGGCTGAGGGCCTACCCGTCTATCTGTACGGGTCGACCGAATCCACCCTGGACCGGCTCATCCCGGCGCTGGAGAAAATGTTCCCCGCGCTCAAGCTCGCCGGCGTGGAATCCTCCAAGTTCCGCAGCAACCGCCCCGGCGAAGAGGTGGAGATCGCCGACCGGATCAAGGCTTCGGGAGCCCGGATCGTGCTGGTGGGTCTCGGCTGTCCGCGGCAGGAAATCTGGGCGCACGCGATGCGCCCGCTGTTGGACATGCCGCTGCTGGCCGTGGGTGCGGCCTTCGACTATCACGCGGGACTGCTGCGAAACCCGCCGCCGTGGATGCAGAAGTATTCGCTCGAGTGGTTGTGGCGGCTCGGCCTTGAGCCTAAGCGGCTCTGGAAACGCTACATTCTGCTAAATCCGGCATATCTGTCCCGGCTCGCGGTGCAAAAGGCCGGGGTGTGGAAAGCTGCCCCACCGGCCGCCACCACCGAGCCGGTCCGCGACTTCGCCGTCTGAGGCTCAGGGATCGGGCGGTGCCGGGATCCCGCCGCCTCGCGGGTGGGATCCCGGCCGACCTCCCCAGGTCGTGCCCGTCGCCGCCGGCGTGCGGTCCCCTGTCCTTCCGCGTCGCGGGGCGTCTGGGACCCGACATTAAGACACGCCTCACGGTCACAACAGGGGGCATTGTCCGCTTCGCCCATTGGG
Source organism: Actinoplanes sp. NPDC051859 (assembly GCF_044452725.1). Taxonomy (NCBI): domain Bacteria; kingdom Bacillati; phylum Actinomycetota; class Actinomycetes; order Micromonosporales; family Micromonosporaceae; genus Actinoplanes; species Actinoplanes sp. NPDC051859. The sequence goes on from NZ_JBITBX010000009.1 coordinate 146,775, forward strand.
ATGAGAGCTGTCGGTAACTCTCCAGGCACACCATGTCACGCGGTAGCCCCTACGGGTCGGCGATCGGTGATATCCCGGTTTCGCGAGTTGCGTACGGGGTGAAGTCTGTCTATGTGAATACCGCCACGGACCTCGTTCTCATCGGCGCCCTCGCCGCGGCTTGGCTTGCTGCCGGGCTGCTCGTCGACGTGCTCCCGGGCTCGCGTACCGCGCGAGTGCTGCGCCGGCGCACTCGAACACTGTCCATGGTGGTCGGCGCGGGAGTCGCGATGTTCCTCGCTGTGCCGGTGGTGACTGTTGTGCAGCCCGGGGATTCTCCGGTGCCGACGGCCGCTGTGCTTCCTGCCGTACCCGCGCTCGTGGTGTTGATCGTGACCGCGCGGCGCCTCACTCAGGTCCGGCGCGGAGTGCGGGCGTTCACGACGGCGCCGCTGGCGCCGGCTCCCCCGGCCCTGGTTGCCGCTGCCGCCCACCCGTTGCTCGCCGCGCCGCTGCAAGTCACCGGCCTGGCCGCGGTTCTCGCGGTCGTGGTGGTGGCGGGCGTCGAGGTGCCCGGCCGCACCGGCGGTGCGCTCACCGCCGCCGCTGTCATCTTGATCGCTCTTGCGACGCGGCACGCGGTGCGGCACAGCAGGCTCAGTGTCGCCGCTCTGACACCGCTCGCCGGAGATCGTTCGCCGAGCGAATCGGTCGAGGCGTTCCCCGGGTCGACCACACCGGTTACGCAGCCAGTGCTCGCCGGTCGCGAGGTTGACCTGGTCGGCTAGACCAGAGTCGAAACAAAGGGGTGGCTGCCGGGTGGGCCACCGGCGCCGGGCGGCCCACCCGGCGCCGGGATTACTGGCGCTTGGCTTCCTGCACGTAGAGCAGTTCGAGGATGGAACGGGCCGCCTCGAACCAGCGGTCCAGCCACTCCGACGGCGGCAGTGTGCCGCGGGCCGGGAGCTCCAGCAGCAGGCCGCGGAGCAGCGGGTGGTCCGCCATCGACGGCGACGGGACCGCATCGACCCAACCGCTCGACGAGAACACCGGCTCGGTCAGACCCTGCATGTCCAGGGAGGGCAGCTTCGCGGCCCGGTCGAGCGCGCTGGTCGGTTCGATCGGAGTACGGGTCGGCAGGCCCGACGACGACAGGCTGGGCCCGCTGCCGCGCGACATCAGTTCGCCGTCGCCGTTTTCGGCTGCAAGCGCGGCTTCGCGCCGGTTCTGCCGGTACGCGCTCACGCCGCCGCTGAATCGGTCCTGCGCGGTCGACGTCCCGTTGCTCAGATTGTCGGAACCCATGGTCATCTGTATTCGCCTTGCCTCGCTCGTTGAGTTGACCCGGCCCGTGCCGTCACGCGAGGGGGACGGTCCGCCGTACGGGCACAGCAGTAATTCGCCGGCGCGGTCCGGTCCGCGCTTAGAGCGTTCAACGAGGAGAATCCCGCGGAGCGACGGTACAAATCCGGCGAAATCCGACAGCACCACTATCGCCGCAGGTCAACCGCTTAGCCAAGGACGATGGCGGGACAGCGCCGGAGGCCGTTGGCGGCCGCGCTCCGTTCGGTGGAGCGAGGGCGGCCGGCGTGCCGGTCCGGCGCTGTCCCGGTAGGAGAAACGTTCCTGACCCGGTGTCGCGCACCGGCTATCGGTCGAACTCGCCGTCCTTGGTGCCGCCCACGAAAGCGTCCCATTCGTCGGCGGTGAAGATCAGGGCAGGCCCGGTCGGGTTCTTCGAGTCGCGGACGGCAATGGCCTCGGCCACGAAGGCCACCTCGACGCAGTTGTCGCAGTTAGGGCCACTGCGCGTGCTCTTGAACCACTCTGCGCGGCTCAGATCGATCCGGAAACCCTTGGTCTCGACTTCCACAATGGCTCCTCTGCCAGCATCTGGATCATGATCTTGGACTCCTCCGGAGAGAGGGCCGTCGCCTGGATGGTCTCGAAGATGGAGTTGTACTTGCGGAGCTCGTCGGACTTCTCCAGAAACAAGCCGCCGGTCGCATTCTCGGCGAACACCACGTTCGGGTCCTCGGCATCAGGAAAGTCGAGAATCGCGAACGTGCCATCCATGCCGGCGTGGGCACCCACCGCGAACGGCAGGATCTGGAGGGTCACGTTCGGCAGCTCAGCCATCTCGACCAATCGCAGTAATTGATCTCGCATGACCTCGTCGCCGCCGACCGGCCGGCTCAGCACCGCCTCATCGAGCACCACCCAAAGATCGATCGGATCGTCCTGAATCAATAACGCTTGGCGAGCCATTCGGACTCGTACCCGTTGCTCTAATTCTTGCTCTGTGTCACCCAATCGAGCGGAGCGAATCATGGCAATTGCATACTTGTCGGTCTGCAAGAGCCCCGGAACGACCTGTTGTTCGTACGCCCGGATCGTCTTGGCAGCAGCCTCCAACCCGACGTATGCGCCGGTCAGCACCGTGCTGAACGGATGCCACCAGCCTTTCTGCCGGGCTTCTCTGGCGATCTGCACCAATTCATCGGACTCGGCGCCATTCACACCGTAAATGTCCAACATGTCCTTAACATCGCGCGGAGTGGCGCTGGTGTGCCCGGTTTCGATCCGGGACACTTTGGACGGCGAACACCCCAACCGATCCGCCACCACCTCGATGGTCACGCCCGCCGCATCGCGGTATCTGCGCAGCTCAGCACCGAGTCGGCGGCGACGGATGGTGGGACTGCGGCGCGGGTTCACGCTTACCTCCGGCAAAAGCGGCGGAAGCTCCGCCGTACGGTGCGGTCGGTCTCAGTCTCTCTGTTGATCTCTTGATCCTTCAAGCGTCGACAGTGATCACTTGGTCACGGACGGCTGACATGCAACTTGCATCGATCCGAGCCGTGGTGCAATCTTCTTCCTATGGCGGAAGTCACTCGGCGCACCCGAGTGGACCGCCTGGACCTGACACGCCGCCGACTACGGGGTCGGCTTCGCTCCGGATTGTCCTACGTGGACGGCAAGCCACGTGGGTCCGGCGGAACCGATGGCGGCAACACGGCAACGGTTAGGGATTGGCATCCCCACAACCTTGCCAAGACGTACGAGCCGGGCACACTGGACCATCTGTGTTCGCTCTACGGCAAAACGGTGTTTGCCCCGAGTCTGGTTTCAGGACAGGAGTTGACGTGCTTCCTCGTTCCGGCGATGTCATCCACGTGACGAAGGCGGCGAGCGTCCAATTCTCATCGCCGATGCTTTTCCGGGTCATCCGCGTACACGACTGGCCGACGTACGAGGGTTGGATCTGGCTGGACGGCTACGAACTCAACACGGCAGGCGACGCGGTCGAACGCCGATCGATCTTCGTGCAGGTCAGCGGCCTGCGACAGATCGGCAAGGCCCCCGACCCCCGGACCCGCAACGGCCGGCAGCCGGGCCTCGCCACCGGTGCCGTTCCGGCCCGGGCGTTGCGCGCCAACCGCTGAGCACTCAGTCCTCGTCGATACCGGCGGCGGACGGATTGGTGGACGGCGCCGAAGCGGTGGCGGTCGGCGCCGACGCCACGATCAGGTTGATGACGGTGTCGCCAGGCACCTGCTGGCCCTCAGCAGGATCGCTCTCGATGACCGTCCCAGCCGGCGCATCCGTGCTGGTCACATAGCGCAGGCGGTAGTTGAGGCCGCTCCGGTTCAGCGCGGCCCGCGCCGCCTCGACCGACAGCCCCCGCAAGGCCGGAATTGTCGTGTCCTTCGGCGTGGTCGGCGGAGCGCTGGACGGCGCTTGTGAGGTCGGCGGCTCGGAGGACGGCGCCACGCTGGACGGTTTCGCCGTGGGTGACGGCGCGGCTGGCTTCGTCGCGGTCGGCGGGGGCGGCAGCGGATCCTCCTCGCCGCCGGAATTCTGGGCGATCAGCCAGACACCCCAGCTCAGCACGCCCAGCAGCGCAAATGCGATCAGACCCACGACGATCGGCAACCACCACTTGTTCGGCGCCTGATCGCTCCCACCCGGTGCCGCGGCCCAGTCCGTCCGCGTCTCATCACCCGGTGCCGAGCCCGACGCCGAGCCGGGCCCCCGCACCCCGGCGCGACCCGCCCACACCGGGTCCGCATCCGGCTGTTCCGCACCGGCCGGCCGGTGGACGGCAGTCGCGTCGTCCCCGCCGGATCGATAGACGGTCGTCGCGTCATCGCCTCCGGCGCGATAGACAGCCGTCGCGTCGTCGGTCGCCGGACGATGAATTTCTGTGGCGTCGCCCGCAGCCGGAAACATCGCCGTCCGATCCGCATCGGCCGGCGTCCGCGGCACCTCCTGGGTGGAATCGTCCCCCTTCCGGGGACGCTCGTTCGGGTGTTTTCCGCTCTCGCCAGAGGCTTCGTCGCGGAAAGGGAAGAACTCGCCGGTGTCGTCGGACATCGCCGTACCTTTCCCTCAAGCAGTTCCTCAGAATCAACTTAACCAATCTTGAAGCTATGGTTCATCAATTCGCAGGCATCGTCCCCGGCGGCTACAGTGCCCGGCATGGCTGCTAGGGGGTGGACAGCGCAGGTAGGAGCCGCGGCTGGAGTAGCCGCGGGGACCGGCGCCGCCCAACTCGGTCTCGGCTACGGCCTCGGCGTCGTGGTGTGGCCCGCGGGTGTCACCGCCGGCGACACCGAGTGGGTGAGCAGCCTCGGCTGGGCAACCTGGACCGCCGCGAGTGCCACCGTCTTCGGCGCGGTCATCGCGAGCCGGCTCGGCCGCACCGCCGGCGGCCTGTGGCGCTTCGCGCTCGCAGCGTCCGCAGCGGTCGGCGCCCTGCTGACGGTCGCGCTTATCGCACTTCCGGCCCGTGCTTCCGTACGCGAAGACACCTTCTCCCCCGAAACCCTGGCCGGCGGATACGCGGTCATCGGCGTCCTGGTGGGACTCGTCCTCGCCTTCTGGGCGACGGGCTCCCGGCCGGTCGCCGCGAACCTCATCGCCACCGCCTGCTGGCTCTGGTCCCTCGCCGTCGCGGCAGTCGTGACAGACGTCGTCCGAGGCATGCCGACAGCCGCCTACCTTTCCAGCTGGCAATTCCTCGGCTGGCAACACAGCGGCACCATCCATTGGCGCGACGCGGGCCTTACTCTGCTGGCGACCTTCTTGCTCGGCATCATCGGGGCCTGGGCAGCCGCCCGGCGGGGAGACCTCGGCATCGGCACGTCCACGTCCGGCGCGGTCGGCCCGCTACTGGTTGCGGTCGCGTTCCTGGCCCTCGCGCCGCAGCTCACGACGGGTCTCGGTCCGCTCGGATCGGCCTTTCTGACCGCACCGTACGCCGTCCTGGCTGGACTCGCGGGCTCGGCCGTGACGGTCGCCATCGGCCAGCGCTGGGCTACGCGACGCGCCACCAAGTCCGGCGCTCTCAGCATTCCAGCCCAACGGCCTACCCACCGTCCCGCTTTGCCAGCTGCGTCGGCGCCCGTGCGTTCCACTGCGGGCGAAACAGGCCGCGCCGCCGCCGGAGCTGGGCGTGGCGCTATGGCCGAAGCCGAACGCGCTTCCGCGGCCGGAAGCGGCCGCACTTCCCCAGCCGAAGCCGGCCGCGTCGCCGGGACCGGTTCTGAGGGTGCTTCTGTAGTCGAGGCGGGGAAGGCTGCGAAGGCAAAGGCCGGCCGAACCGGCTGGTTTGGCAGGACCGCCCGATCCGGCGGGAAAGATGACCCTCGCGGCACAGATAAGTCGGACAAGTCGGTTGATGAGCGCGTGTCCCGCGGACCTCAACAGAGCGAGCCGGACCGGGTGGACGCGCCGCGGGCGCAGGGCAAGGGCGCTGAAGCGATTGCCGACTCGACCCCGAAGCGGTCCTCATTGTTGGGCCGCCTGCGCCGGAGCCAGAACGCCGCTGAGACCTCGGCCAGCAGCGAAGCCGGGTCCGGATCTACGGCTATCGAGTCCAGATCTGGGGAGAACTCCGGCACTCCTGCGATCGTCACCGGGCGCGCGCAGGCTCCAGCTTCCGCTCGATCATCGCCGCAAGGGATGCCAGAGACGAAGCGCGAGACGGTGGCACGGCCACCGAACACACCGGCTGTTGCCAAGATCAATCCTCCGGTTGCCGGCGGTGCGCCGCCCGCACCCGGGCCGCGCGCAGGGTCTCATCCTGGCCCGCGGGCCGGGAGCGGTGCCACCGAGTCGGAGCCGTTGATCCGTGCCACCCCTGAGATGGGTGACCCTGGCGGCGCGCAACCGGCCACGCCGCCCCGGAAAGCCGCTACCCCTCGAAAGGCGCCGGCAAAGAAGGCGGCCGGCACCAGAGGGACGGCTCGGTCCAAGCCGCCGATACCAGGTGCAAACGATCAAGAATCCAGCACCGACCAGCCCACCCCCGAAGACCCCACCAGCTAAGGGCGTGTCGGCCGACGTGGTCCGCGTGACCCACGACCAGGACCGCACACCCACGCGCCGCCGCCCGGAGCGCGATATGTCCGATGTGGTGAGCGGGTTGAAAGCGGACAGCTAGCCGACCGGCCAGGTGTGCACCGGCTCGTTGGTGCGTTGGTGTTCGGTGTAGGTGAGCAGCATGTGGTGCAGGGCAGCGCGCCGGTCGAGACCCCTGCGGTGTTCGGCGTGCCACACCGCCTCGGTTTGCCAGGTGGTGCCGTTGCGGCGGGTGCGACAGCGGTCCTCGATGATGCCGAGCAGGCGATCTCGGTGCCGGGTGCTCACGCCGAGCTTCGCTAGACCCAGGTGCGCCTTGGGCAGGAGGACGTCGCGGATGAGGTCGGTGACGGGGCTTTCGCCCGTACCTGGCCAATGAATGGTGGTTTCGATGCCGCGACGGGCAGCGGCGTGGAAGTTGTCTTCGGCCGCGGGGAATGCCAGGCGGCTCCAGACGGGCCTTTCCTCTTCGGCGAGTTGGCGGGTCAGGCCGTAATAGAAGGCGGCGTTAGCCAGCATGTCGACGACGGTCGGCCCGGCCGGCAGGACCCGGTTCTCGACGCGCAAATGCGGGCGGCCGTCCATGATGTCGTAGACGGGCCGGTTCCAGCGGTAGACCGTGCCGTTGTGCAGGCGCAGCTCACCGAGGCTTGGCACGTCCCCGCGCTCCAGGGCAGCGATCGGGTCTTCCTCGTCGACGATCGGCAGAAGCGGCGGAAAATAGCGAACGTTCTCCTCGAAGAGGTCGAAGACCGAGGTGATCCAGCGTTCGCCGAACCAGACCCGGGGGCGTACGCCCTGCGCTCTGAGCTCTTCCGGCCGGGTGTCCGTGGCCTGTTCGAACAGCGCGATCCGGGTCTCCGCCCACAACTGCCTGCCGTGCAGGTACGGGGAGTTCGCGCCAACTGCCACCTGGATCGCCGACACCGCCTGGGAAGCGTTCCAGTACGCGGCGAACCGGTCCGGGGGGACTTGCAGGTGGAACTGCACGCTGGTGCACGCCGCTTCGGAAGCGATCGAGTCGTTGGCGGTCTGCAGCCGTTCGACACCGCGAATATCCACACTGAACTGTTCGCCGCGGGCGCCGGCGATCTGGTCGTTGAGAGCGTGGTAGCGCTCGTTCGCCGACAGGTTTGCCAGGACGAGGTGGTCCGCGGTGAGGGTGGGCAGGCTGCCGATGAGCACGATCGTGGCGTCGGATTTGGCGGCCCGGTCTTCGGCCCGGCCGATGCTTTCCAGGAGGTCTCGCTCGTAGTCGGCGAAGCCGTCTCCGCAGATCGTGCGCGGGCGCGCGTTGAGCTCGATGTTGAACTGGCCCAGTTCGGTCTGGAACATCGGGTCGGCGAGATCGGCCAGGATTTCGGCGTTGCGCATGGCGGGTTCGGCCGCGGCGTCCATCAGGTTGAGCTCGATCTCCAGGCCGGTCAGCTGGCTGTCCGCGTCGAACGGGACCGGTGCCGGCCGGGTGCCGCCCTGGACATTGCGCCGATCCAGCATCAGTGCGAGGACGTCGAGACAGCGCCGGACCTTGTGTCGGTACTGCGCGCGGTCCTCGTTGGAGAAGACGGAACCGGAGAGGTCCTTACCCATCGATCCTCCTGGAACGATCGCGTGAGGCTCTCACGTTAGGGGCACCCGGTAACCGTGACCAGGGACGAAACGGACATGCATCAGCGCTGGGTAAGCGCGCGGACGCGTACGGTCCACCATCGCACTCCGCGGAGAGGGCCGCCACCGGAGCGATCGATCGGCGAAGTCCCTGGCCGGACGGACGAACGAGGGCACGCAGCTCCCTTGCGGCGACGGCACCGCGTCGGGCCGCTCGACCGAGTCAGACCTTTCTGTGAAATGTCCAACTGTCGGAACGAAACCCGGCGCAGACATGCGAGCAGCGCCACCCGCATTCGGGTGACGCCGCTCAGCGATGGACCTCCCCGGCGCTACGCCGAGGGAGGGGGATCAGGCCTGCCGGATCGCTTCGCCCTCGATCTCGATCTTGACCTTCTTGCCGATCATGACACCGCCGGACTCCAGCGCCATGTTGTAGGTCAGGCCCCAGTCCTCGCGGTCGATCTCGGTGGTCGCGCTGAACCCGAAGACCTGCTGACCGTACGGGCTGGTGGTCGCACCCTCGAACTCGACGAGCAGCTCGACCGGCTTGGTGACGTCCTTGATGGTGAGCTCGCCGTCGAGGACGATCTCGTTGCCCTCGAACGACTTGATGCCGGTGCTGCGGAACGCCATGGTCGGGTACTTCTCGGCCTCGAAGAAGTCGCCCGTGCGCAGGTGGTTGTCGCGGTCGGCCTGGCCGGTGTGCACGCTGGCGGTCTGGATCGAGGCGGTGACCGCGGACTCGAGCGGGTTTTCCGCGATGGTGATCGTCGCGGTGGCTTCGGCGAAGTTTCCGCGCACCTTGCTGACCATGAGGTGGCGCACCATAAAACCGACCCGCTTGTGCGCGGCGTCGAGCTCGTAGGTGCCGGCGGCCGGGATCTGGAGACCCTGGAATTCGCGGGTACCAGTGGCGGCGGAGTCGGTCATGACATGTCCTTTCGGGGATGAAGCGACGGGATGAGCGGCGATAGTTGTCTGACGGAGCAACTATAAGCCCGGCAATATTCCACTTGTCAAGTGAACGCGCTAACATGACCTTCGTGGGAACCCAATACGACGACCCCCGCTTCACTGCCTTCGGCCTGTTCGCCGAGGCCTACACGGGGCTGATCAACCGCTTCGGCGCGCAGCTGGAGCAACACCACCTCTCCTCGGTCGAGTTCGAGGTGCTGATCCGCCTGGCCCGCTCGCCCGAGAACCGACTCCGGATGACCGACCTGGCCGGACAGACTGCCCTGTCAACCAGCGGCGTCACGCGCGTCGTGGACCGGATGGACCGGGACGGCCTCATCCGGCGCGAGGCCTGCCCCAGCGACCGCCGCAGCTCGTACGCCGTGGTCACCGCGGCCGGACTCGCCCGCCTCGACGAGGTCCTGCCCGGCCACCTCGAGCTCATGCAGCGCTGGTTCATCGGCCAGCTCTCCGCCGAGCAGCTCACCGCGTTCACCGAGTCACTGCGGACCATCCGCGACGCGGTGAACCCGTGCGCCACCGCAGGCACGCACGGTGATGAAGCAACCAGCTCTCCGTAAGAGCTTTACCGTACTTTCGGGCCGAGAACCGGCAGAAGTACCGGCAGAACCGGATACCCCGCCCGGTCGAAACCCGCCTATCTACGCATTTCCCCAGGTAGGGCTCGCTAGGGTGATCTCCACAGGGAGACGCGACGCGGCCGAGGCCGAGCGGGACACAACGGGGGAGTCATCGTTCTCGTGGCGTCTACCGGGGGGTGGTGACGGCCGGCGTTGTGGGGGGCACGGAAAGCGCCGGTCGTCCACGCCGCCTTCACGTCAGCGACAGCGGCATCCCCAGCAAGTGTCGGTCCCGCGGCAGCAGTGCAATCCCGCTCGCTCGGCACATCTGGGATAACCGCTGCACCAATTCGGTCCGCCGCTCGTCCTCCCGCGCACACCGAATGAGCCCCACCAGCGCTTCCACCGTGTCCCGCGGATCATGCCCACCCTCGTACGCCGCCGCAGCGATCTCGTAGTAATCCGCCGCCCTGCGCTCGTCGCCGCGCAGCAACGCCAAGGCGCCCGCAACCACGGCAGCCGGGCCGTCCGCCGGCACCACCGCATCCGGTGGACGTAACTCGGCCAGCACATTCTCGGTCTCCCGGAGCCGACCCGCCGCTGCGAGGGACAGCCCGATCGTGGCTAACACGCGGCGCCGATGCCCCGGGTCTCCCACGTCCGCCAACTCGGCGATGGCGTGCCGGCCCAACCGAGCAGCCTCCTCGAAGCGGCCGTCCAACCGCTCCACCTCGGCCAGGTTTGCCACAGCCACCGCGCGCAGCCGATGCTCACCACACCGGCTAGCCAGCCGGTCGACCTGCGACAGCCGCAACCGCGCCGCCGGAAGATTGCCCTCGCGGATCTCGTGCCAGGTCAGGTTGTTTTCGGCAACCGCCTGGTCTCGCAGCCGCCCGCTGCGCCGGGCCAGGTCCAACGCCGCCTCGCCGTGCCCACGCGCCCGCTCGTAGCCGTGCGCCGTCATCCACAACGCGGCAAGCAATGTGTGGGCCGTGAGTTGGCCGGCGACGTCCCCGAGCGCGGTGAACTCGGTCAACGCCACCTGGGCAGAGCCGATTTCTTCGGCCCCCGCGCCGTGCTCCAGCGCCAATTGCGCCAGGCCAAGCTTGGCCCAGGCCCGCAGCACCGGCTCCGCGTCTTCCGTCCGCGGATCGGCGAGCAGCCGGCGCAGCCACTGCCGCCCCGTGCTGTCCCGGCCACGCAACCGCCACCACCTCGGCAAGCAGGTAGCCAGTCGCAACGCGGTGTGCGGGTCGTCCTTGGCGGCCCAGGTCAGCGCCGCGCCTAAGTCGCCGGCTACGTCGTCCAGCCGCGCGGCCGCCGCCGCGAGGTGCGCGCCCTGGAGATCCGGCGCAATGGACCGGGCCAGGTCCGCCAACACGCGGGCGTGCCGGCGACGCGCGGCCGGCAGGTCGCCCTGCGCCGCAGCTTGCTCCCAGGCGTAGTCGCCCACCACGTCGAGCAGCCGGAACCGGAAGGCGCGAGCGCCGCGCGCGCTGAGCATGCCGAGCTCAAGAAATCGATCCAGTAGGTGCACGACGTCGACCGCCGAATCTCGGTCGATGATCTGTTCGGCGAGGTCCAGAGACCAGCGGTTCCGAAACATCGCAAGGCGGTGCAGCGCTTGGCGTTCGGCGGTGGAGAGCAGGCGATAGCTGGCCGCCACCGCGTCCCGCACCGAAACGACACCGGTGTCTGTCGGGCGACCGTCGAGATCCCGGACCGCGACCACGCCGTCGTCGGACGGGCGGCCGGACAGGTCGAGCACCCGGTCGCCGTACCGCTCGAGGATCTCCGCGACGGTGAGCACTCGACCGCGAGCGGCCGCGAGTTCCAGGGCGATGGGCAGCCCGCCGAGCCGGCGAACCAACGTCACCAGGGCGGCGACCTCGTCCGGTGCGACGGGCGAGTCGCGTACCTGGGAAAGGCGGTCGAGAAAGAGCGCGACAGCCGGAAAGCGGGCGGCCTCCGCCAAGGTCTCCCCCGCGCCGGCGGGCGGGGCGACCAGCGGAGCCACCGGCTGGATCCGCTCGGTGGGCAGACCGATGGGATGCCGTCCGGTGGCGAGGAAGCGCAGCGTCGGGTGCTGGGCCAGGAGTCGGCCAAGGACCTCGGCGAGCGGCTCAGGCGCCCGATCCACCGCGTCGATGAGCAGCAGCGCGGCGCGGCCGGCGAAACGCGGGGCAAGATCGTCGGGCCGGCCCACCCCGAAGACCGCCGCGACGCCACCGAGCAATTCGCCGGCGGTCGAACCGTCGGTGACCACCACGCCCGCGACGCCACCGGGGAAAGCCGGCGCGACCCGGTGCGACGTGGTCAACGCCAGGCTGGTCTTGCCGACCCCCGCCAGCCCGACCAGGGTGATGCCGCGCGAGCCGTCCCCGGCCGGCCGAGACAGCCGGGAGACCAGGTGCGCCACGTCGTCGTCCCGACCGATCAGCTCGCTCGCCGGCGGTAGCCGCACATAGCGCGGCGGAGCCAGCGAGACGGCCGAGTGCCCGCGCGCTGCGGCGAGGAAAGCAAGCCGGTCAGCGCCAGACAACCCCAGCGCAGCCGAGATCAACTCTGCGGTGGTGCGCTGCGGCCGGGAGGCCCGGCCGCGCTCGAGATCGCGGACCGTACGCACCCCGACCGCCGCCCGGGCCGCCAACTCTTCCTGGGTCAACTTCGCCCGCAGCCGGTAACCGCGCAGGACGGTGTCGAACCCCGTACCTTCCTGGTCTGCCCCGTGATCGGAGGTCATGGAGTCGAACCTAGGCAGACATGACGATGAATGCCGAGTTCATGCGCCCGACTGTCGAGAAACCGACTGTCCAGCGCGGGTCTTTACAGGCCGAGGCCGCGGGCGATCAGCATGCGCTGAACCTCGGAGGTGCCCTCGCCGACTTCGAGGATCTTGGCGTCGCGGTAGAAGCGACCCACCGCGGACTCGTTCATGAAGCCGTAGCCGCCGTGGACCTGGGTGGCCCAGCGGCTGTTCTCCATCGCGGCGTTGCTGGCGTTGAGCTTGGCCGCGGCGGCGTACCGCTTGAAGTCCTCGCCGGCGAGCATGCGGACCGCCGCGTCGTAGTAGCCGAGGCGCGCGGTGTACGCCCGCATCTCCATGTCCGCGATCATGAACTGGACGGCCTGGTAGTTGCCGATCGGCTGGCCGAACGCGTGCCGCTCCTTGGCGTACTTCACCGACTCGTCCACGCAGCCCTGGGCGAGACCGGTGGACAGCGCGGCGATCGCGATCCGGCCCTCGTCGAGGATGCGCAGGAACTGGGCGAAGCCGCGGCCGCGCTCGCCGAGCAGGTTCGCAGCCGGTACGCGTACGTCGTCGAAGGACAGCTCGTGGGTGTCCGAGGCGCACCAGCCGACCTTGGAGTAGCCGGGTGCGACGGTGAAGCCCGGGGTGCCCGAGGGAACGATGATCGTGGACAGTTCCTTGGAGCCGTCCGGCCGGGTGCCCGTCACCGCCATGACCGTGACCAGGCAGGTGATGTCGGTGCCCGAGTTGGTGATGAACGCCTTGGAGCCGTTGATGACCCATTCGTTCGTCGACTCGTCGAGCACCGCGCGGGTCGTCGTGCCGCCGGCGTCGGACCCCGTGCCCGGTTCGGTGAGGCCGAAGGCGGCCAGGGCTTCGCCGCTGCAGAGCTGCGGGAGCCAGCGGGACTTCTGTTCGTCCGTACCGAAGCGGTAAATGGGCATGGCACCCAGCGAGACGGCCGCTTCCAGGGTGATCGCGACGCTGCTGTCGATCCGGGCCAGTTCCTCCAGGGCGAGGCAGAGCGCGAAGTAGTCGCCGCCCATGCCGCCGTGCTCCTCACCGAAGGGCAGGCCGAAGAGGCCCATCTTGCCCATCTGGCGGATCACGTCGTAGGGGAACGTCTTGCGCTCGTAGTGCTCGGCGATCACCGGCGCGACCTGCTCCCGGGCGAATTCCCGGACGCTGTCGCGCAGTGCCTCCTGCTCGTCGCTGAGCCGGAAGTCGACCATGGCGTGTCCCTTCGAGAGGAGTGGAACTAGACGGGCGTGACGCCGTGGCGGCGACGGGAGAAGGTGCGGTCCTTGCCGCGGGCGGCGCTGTATCGCCGGATGAGCTCGTCGCGCAGGTCGCCGGGCTCGACGATGGTGTCGATCACGAGCTCGCTGGCGAGGCGCAGGACGTCGATGTCGCGTTCGTACTCGGCGCGGCGCTCGGCGATGAAGGCTTCCCGGTCTTCCTCGGGCAGCGCGGCGATCTTGTTGGCGTAGACCGCGTTGACGGCCGCCTCGGCACCCATGACCGCGATCTTGGCGGTGGGCAGGGCGATCGTCGCCTCCGGTTCGAAGCCGGGACCGGCCATCGCGTAGAGGCCGGCGCCGTACGCCTTGCGGACCACGACACAGATCTTGGGCACGGTGGCCTCGGAGATCGCGGTGATCATCTTGGCGCCGTGCCGGATGATGCCCTGTTTCTCCACGGCCGAGCCGACCATGAAGCCGGGCACGTCGGAGAGGAACAGCAGCGGCACGTTGAACGCGTCGCAGAGCTGCACGAACCGGCTGGCCTTGTCGGCAGAGTCGACGAACAGCACGCCGCCCTTGAACATCGAGTTGTTGCCGACGACGCCGATGACCTCGCCGTTGAGTCGGGCGAAGCCGACCGTCAGCTCCTTGGCCCACAACGCCTGGATCTCGAAGAACGAGCCCTGGTCGACGATGCCCTTGATGTAGCGGCGCATGTCGAAAGCCTGCCGCTCGCTGGCCGGAACGAGCGCAGCAAGGTCCACTTTGCCCGGTCCGGTCGCTTCAGTGACCGGCGGCTGCTGCGTGTAGTTCGACGGCAGGTAGGACAGGTAGGAACGGATGGCCTCCAGCGCCTCCTGCTCGGTCTTGCAGAGGAAGTGCCCGACGCCGGACTCGGCGCAGTGCACCCGCGCGCCGCCCATCGCCTCGAGCGTGGTCTTCTCCCCCGTCACCATCTCGACCATGCGATCGGAGCCGAGATACATGCTGGCGTTGCCCTCGACCATCGCGACCACGTCGCAGAAGGCCGGGATGTAGGCGCCGCCCGCGGCCGACGGGCCGAACAGCGCGCACGCCTGCGGGATCGAGCCGGAGGCCTTGACCTGGTTGTGGAAGATCTTGCCGGCACCGCGCCGGCCCGGGAACAGGTCGACCTGGTCGGTGATGCGCGCGCCCGCGGAGTCCACGAGATAGACCATGGGTACGCCGGTCGCGTACGCCCGCTCGATGATTCTGATGATCTTCTCGACCGTACGGGCGCCCCACGACCCCGCCTTCACGGTCGAGTCGTTCGCCATGATGCACACGTCGCGCCCGTCGACGCGGGCGTTTCCGGTGATCACGCCATCCGCGGGCAGTCCGTCAGCCAGGCTGTTGGCGTAGATGCCGTCCTCGACGAAGGTGCCGTCGTCGACGAGCAGGGCGATCCGCTCCCGCGCGAAGAGCTTGCCCTTCGCGGCGTTCGCGGCGTGGTACTTCTCCGCGCCGCCGGCGGCCGCCCGCTTGCGCGCCTGCGCGAGCGCGTCCTCGTCGAGTGTCACGTAACCCCCTCGTTCGATCCTGAACGATCGTTAGGTTAGCGCATTCCAGACTGTGAGACCAGGACCGCACTTCTCCCGGCAACGCGAACGGGAGCCCTCGCTGCTGCGAGGACTCCCGTCCGATTCATGCCGGCGCTGTGGAGGAGCACCGGTATTCATTTCCCTGCTCGGCGCCGAGCGGCGCCGCTCGGGTTACGCCCGGGACCGGCGCAACCCGGGTTTATCCAGCTGATTACTTGAGAAGCCCGGTGACGTCGAGGCCACCCAGGTTCATGCCACCTGCGTTGCTCAGGCTCTGGGTCAGACCGTCGACCGCACCGGCCTCGGTGTCGTTCGAGGACGAGGAGTGGTGCCGCGGCGCGTCGCCGTAGTCCATGTCATCGTCGTCGTTGCCCTGCGAGCCACCGTCGCCCGCGACGTCGTCATCGTCGTCGTGGCCCGGGTAGCCGCCGTTGTCGCCACCGTTGTCGTCATCGTCGTCGTGGCCGCCGTTGCCGCCACCGTTGTTGCCCGTACCGTTCGAGCACGCCGCCGCCGCGTCAGCCACACCGAGGACCGCGAGCGCGTTGCCGCACACGTTGATCGGGACGGTGATCGGGGCCGCGACCTGGGTGCCGTTCAGGATGCCGACGTTGCCGTTGCTGTCCTGCTTGACGCCGCCACCCATGTGGCCCGACTCGTTCTGCGAGGCGCCGGCCGCGCTTGCCACACCCAGCAGGCTGGCCGCGTTGCCGGTCAGGTTCACCGGCACGTGCACCGGGAGCGCCACCTGGGTGCCGTTGAGCACGCCGACGTTGCCGCCGGTGTCCTGACGGACGCCCTCGGTGTGCTTGCCGCCACCGTTCATGCAGGCGGCCTGGGAGCCGGCCAGGCCCAGGATCGACAGCGAGTTGCCGCAGACGTTGATCGGCACGTCGATCGGCGCGGCGATCTGGGTGCCGTTGCCGATGCCGACGTTGCCCGACGAGTCCTGGTCGACCTTGGTGCCCTCGGTCTTGTGGGCGCTCTCGGTCTTGTTGACGCCGGTGCCGGCCGCGTTCGCGATGCCCAGGACGGAGACGGCGTTGCCGACCACGTTCACCGGCACCTCGACGGGGACGAGGATCTGCGTCCCGTTCAGGATGCCGACGTTGCCGTGGCTGTTCTGCGAGTACTTGCCGCCCTTGCCACCCTTGCCGTTCTTGCCACTCTCGACCCAGTTGATGCCCTGGCCCGCCGAGTTGGACTCGCCGGCGACGCCGATCGAGTTGCCCACCACGTTCAGCGGCACGGCCACCTTGGTCAGCACCTGCGTGCCGTTGGCGACGCCGATGTTGCCGGAGGTGTTCTGGTCGGCCTGCGCGGCAGCCGGGGCGAACAGCAGGGCGCCTGCGGCCAGGACACCGACGCTCAGAGTCTTACGAACCCAAGTCTTCATGGAGTAGAAGAGCCTTTCGAAAATTGTCAGATAATGGTGAGTCGCGTATTCAGTTGAATGGTGTTTCCGGGCGCAGCGGTGCCCTGGCTCTTTATCGGCTGCCCTGACCCCGCTCGTCGACGTGCGCCCGTTATTACCGGCGCTTTCGCTCGCGGTGTGTGACGGCCCGGACCTGTTGGAGGTTGATTCGCCGCTTGTTCGCAAACGGTTCCAGGAATCGGGCCGGTCGCCGGGAAAGGCCCGGCGGTGCCGTCACTGAGGGTTGTTCAGGACCGACCTTGAGTTGCAGGTTGCCGCAGCTGAGCGCCCTGACTTTTGCCGTCCTGAACAATCCTCATCAGTCAGGTGAGACGGTCGGTGCCTCGGCGTCGTGGCGCCGGACCTCGACATCGGTCGCCCGGGACAGTCGGCAGCAAGCCGTCGAACTGTCCGCGACCGCTGACGGAAGGACGGCCGCAGAGGGACCACCGTCCGTCGCGGTTCCCGCACCAGAGGTCGGGAACCCGTTCGCTGCTCCGAGGTGGACCTGCAGAGGCGCAGGCCCGTCACCATCGGGTGTTTCGCGGACCGTCTCCGGCACGCTGACCGCAGCTGCGGCCGAGTGCCGGGCGGCGGTCTTTCCCACCTTGTGCCGCGCCGGTTTCGCTGTGCGCACCGGGGCGGACTTCTGCTCACCCTTGACCGGTTGCGAGGCCTGGGGAGCGGGTGTCGTGGCACCCACATCCGGCTCCACCGCATCCGGCACGGGGGCGGGCTCTTCGGCGTCCACCACTTCGCCGGCAGGGCGAACTGGGGTGGCGGCGCCTGGCTCGGTCACACCTCGGACAACGTCATCGGCACCGCGGAGCGCGGAACCAGCGTCGTCCCTGGTGACCTGCACGGTCTTGTCGACCGTGCCCACGAGCCGCTGCGGGATCGTGGTCACCTGCGTGAGCAGTCCCTGAGTCCGGTTGCCGCCGGACTTGGACGGCTTCTCGGCCGCCTTGGACGGCTTGGTAACCGCCTCGAGGACACCACCGACCACCGGCACGTCCGCCGGCTCACCGTGCACCACGGCACCGAGCAGCGACGTACCGGTCGATAACAGATCGGGCGCCTGGTCGGGTCCGGCGGCGTGGGCGGCAGCTCCGGAGAGCAACCAGGCCGCGCCGGCGATCCCACCGACAACAAGAGCACGCAGACCCCAACGGGATCCGGACCGAAGCCCCCTGCGCGTCTCCGCCCCCTGGCTGTGGGGCGGCATGAGCGCGGGACCAGCAGACGAAACGACCGGACGGTGCGCCGGACGCGATACGCGCTCGACCCTCCACCCCGCCATCTGTTCCGCCCCTCGTCGTCGACTCGTGACCGGCGGCCGATTCAATCGGCCACTCGGTATTGGTAACGAAGCGACACAGTCAGGGTCACGCGGACGAATGGAGAAAATCGATCAGACGTTTCGCCGCCGATAGCGGGGAATGAGAAACCGAGATCAGACCAATCTGGTACGCGGGCCGGCCCGAAGAACACCCGACGGGAGCGTGCGTCCGAGCAGCCCCTCCGCCATACCTGCCACGCCGATCAGATTCTCCAAGTCGATACCGGTGTCGATACCCATGTCCTCCAACATGTGTACGACTTCCTCGGTGGCGATGTTTCCCGAGGCACCCGGCGCGTACGGGCAGCCGCCGATGCCGCCCACACTCGCGTCGAATTCGGTCACGCCGAGCTCCAGGGCGGTCAGGACGTTCGCCAGCCCCGTACCTCGGGTGTTGTGGAAGTGCAGGAGCTCCGGGCGTACCGAAGAAAGCAGGTCACGGACCCGACGCGGAGTCGCCATGCCGGTGGTGTCGCCGAATGCGATGCGGTCCGCGCCGTCGGCGCGGACCCGCTCGACCATGGCCGCGACATGGTCGGGGTCGATGTCGCCCTCGAACGGGCAGCCGAAGCTCGTCGCAACGATGACCTCGAGTGTCGCCCCGGCGTCGTGGACCAGCGGGATCAGCCCGGCAATGTCGTCGAGTGACTCCTCAGTGGACCGATTCAGGTTGCGGCGGTTGTGCGTGTCGCTGGCGGAGACCACGACTTCGATCTCCCGGAAGCCCGCCTTGATCGCCCGCTCGGCGCCGCGAGTGTTGGGAATCAGCGCGGAATACCGGATGTCCGGGTTGTGCCACGCGCGCGCCCACACTTCGTCCGCGTCGGCCATCTGCGGGATGGCCTTGGGGTGGACGAACGAGACGGCCTCGATCCGCTTGACCCCGGTCCGGGACAGGGCGTCGATCAGCCGCACCTTGTCGTCGGTCGGGATGGGCTCCTCGTTCTGAAGCCCGTCGCGGGGGGCTACTTCGCGGATCGAGACCGCCGTCGTCGTCATGTCTGTCTTCCCCTCGTGGCTGCTCAGCGCATCCGGGACACGATGCCCGTGTCGTAGTCGCCGGACAGGAACTCGTCGTTGGTCAACAGCTCTGCGAAGAACGGCAGGTTGTTCTTGGGCCCGGCGATCTCGAACCCGGCCACCGCGGCCCGCGCCTTCGCGATCGCGTCCGCCCGGTCGGTGCCGAACAGGATCAGCTTCGCCATCAGCGAGTCGTAGAACGGGGTGACGGTGGTGTCGGCCGCGTAGCCCGAGTCCACCCGGACGCCCTCGCCGGAGGGCTCGACCCAGGTGGCGACCTTGCCCGGGCCCGGGAGGAACCGCTTCGGGTCCTCGGCGTTGATCCGCAGTTCGATCGCGTGGCCGGTCGTCGTCAGGTTGTCGACGTCGAAGTTCGGCGCCTCGCCCGAAGCGATCCGCAGCTGCTGCTCGACTAGGTCGATGCCGTGGATCAGCTCGGTGATCGGGTGCTCGACCTGCAGCCGGGTGTTCATCTCCAGGAAGAAGAACTCCCCGGTCGCCGGGTCGAGCAGGCACTCGACGGTGCCGGCGTTGCGGTAGTTCACGGCTTCGCCGGCCTTCACCGCGGCCGCCAGGAACTTCGCGCGCAGCTCGGGGCTGACGGCCGGGCTCGGCGCCTCCTCGACCAGCTTCTGGTTGCGCCGCTGCACCGAGCACTCACGCTCGCTGAGAGCGATCACGCGGCCATCGGCCAGGCCGAGAATCTGCACCTCAACGTGGCGGACCCGAGGGAAGTAACGCTCCAGCAGCACCGAGCCGTCACCGAACATCCGCTCGGCAAAACCGCGAACCTTGTCGTACTCGGTGCGCAGCGCGGCCTCGTCGTTCGCCACGGCCATGCCCATGCCGCCGCCGCCCGCAGCCGCCTTGACCATCACCGGGTAGCCGATCCCGGCCGCGGCCTCGATCGCCGCCTCCACGGAAGCCGCCGGGTCCTGCGTCCCCGGCGCCACCGGCACGCCGGCCGCCGCCATCAGGTTCCGAGCATTGATCTTGTCGCCCATCGCGGTGATCGCGTCCGCGGACGGTCCGACCCACACCAGGCCGTTGGCTTCGACCGTACGCGCGAACTCGGCGTTCTCGCTCAGGAAGCCGTACCCGGGGTGGATGGCCTGCGCACCCGTCGACTTCGCGGCGGCGAGGATCGCCTCGGTGTTGCGGTAGCTCTCGGCCGGGTTGGCAGGGCCGACGCACACCGCCTCGTCCGCCTCGGTCACGAACGGCATGCCGGCATCCGCCTCGGAGTAGACCGCGATCGACCGGATGCCCAGCCGCTTCGCGGTGCGGATGATCCGGCGGGCAATCTCGCCCCGGTTGGCGATGAGCAGCGACTCGATCATTTCGCTCTTTCTCTAGGGTGTTCTCGTCTTCGGATGCTTCGGGCTTCCCCGAGCTTGTGCTTCGGGCCGACTCTTTCGCCTCGAGTCAGCGGCTTTCCTTGCGGTGACCGGCTCCGTCTCGGTCAACGGCTTTCCTCGCGGTGACCGGCTCCGTCTCGGTCAACCGCCAATGAGGGCATGCATGGTGGCCTCCCGGAGCAGTGCGGCGCGCCGGCGCCGGTCCACCTCGCCGCCGAGGAACGGGGTCGAGTTCATCAGGCCGAAGGCCGAGTGGGCGAGCACCCGCGCCTCTCCCGCCGGCAGCTCGGGGCGCAACGTGGCGAGCACGGCGACCCACTCCTCGACGTAGAGCCGCTGGAGCCGGCGGATCTGCCGCCGCGGCTCGTCGGGCAGCCGGTCCAGCTCGTGCAGGTGCAGGGCGATCACCGCGGGGTGTGCGAGCGCAAACTCGACGTGGAACTCGATCAGGTCGGCCAGCGCTGCCTGCGCCTCGTCGGGGTGCCGAGCAACCCGGTCCTTGCCGCCGTGCAGCAGGCTCTCGCTCACCGGGATGAGGGCGGCCACCAGCATGGCTTCCTTGCCAGCGAAGTGGTGGTAGAGCGCCGGCCCGGTGACGCCTGCCGCCGCACCGATGTCGTCCATCGACACGCCGTGATATCCCCGGGCAGCGAAGAGCCCCACCGCGATCTCGAGGATCTCGTCCCGGCGCGACCGCCGACGCGGCGCTGGCGGCCCGGGCCGCTGTTGCTGCTGATCTACCGTCACCTCGCAACTCTATCCCGCTGTCAAGCCCTTCCCTTAACGGCCGTTCAGGCATATTCGGGCCCGGCGGCACCCGGGTCAGCGCGGCATCGCGGCCTTGTCCGCAGCTGCCGCCCGGTCTCCCGCCACCCACCACCGGCGCGAAGCCGCCGCGGCGAGCACCGCCCCCAGCGTGTTGATCAGCACGTCATCGACGCTCGACACCCGCCCGATAGCCAGCACCCACTGCAGGATCTCGATCCCGATGGCAGTAGCCGCGGCGGCCAATCCGACCCGCGGAAGCGACGCGAGGACGGCGAAGCGCATCGGCAAGAAGAAGCCGAAGGCGGCCAGGACGAGGAGGTTGCCGGACACCTGCGCCACGGCAATGCCGAGGTCACCGGCGAGCCAGGACGGCAGGTCATGCAACGGCACCAGATCGACCGAGCGTGGGGCCGGCTGCGGGGTGAACAGCATGATCGCCCACGGCACCGAGCCGACGACCGCCCCAACCTCGGCGAGGGCAAACCTGCGCGGTCGGGTCCGACATCGCCACCGATAGCCCGCAAAGCTCAGCGCGGGAAGCATTAGGAATGCGAGCAGAATCGTGGTCCCATGATCCCGCCACACCTCAGCCATACCGTCCTCGCTCTTCGTTGCTTGGCCGGCCGACATCCTGCTTGCCCCAGCTAACGGCGGCAGCCCTCGGAAGGCGTTCCGAGGGCTGCCGGCTAGCGCTGTGGGACGGGTGGGTCAGGACATGCCGCCCGGTTCAGTGCCCTTGACGATGGGCGCCCGCACGAGGTTGCCCCACTCGGTCCAGGAGCCGTCGTAGTTACGGACCTGCGGATAGCCGAGCAGGTGCGACAACACGAACCAGGTGTGACTGGACCGCTCGCCGATCCGGCAGTAAGCGATGATGTCGTCACCGCTCTCCAGGCCCAGCTCATCGCGGTAGATCGTGGCGAGCTCATCGGCGGACTTGAAGGAGCCGTCGTCGTTGGCCGCCGACTTCCACGGCTTGCTGACCGCGCCCGGAATGTGCCCGCCGCGCAGCGCACCCTCCTGCGGGTACGCCTCCATGTGCGTCAGCTCGCCCGTGTATTCCTGCGGCGAGCGGACGTCGACCAACGGCCGGCCGGTCGAGATGTGCGCCATGACCTGGTCGCGGAAGGCGCGGATCGGACCGTCCTCGCGGATCGGTACGGGATAGGTGGCA
The DNA here is from genome assembly GCF_044452725.1 of Actinoplanes sp. NPDC051859. NCBI lineage: Bacteria > Bacillati > Actinomycetota > Actinomycetes > Micromonosporales > Micromonosporaceae > Actinoplanes > Actinoplanes sp. NPDC051859. The sequence goes on from NZ_JBITBX010000009.1 coordinate 168,897, forward strand.
CTCGGGCGGGTCGTCTTCTCCCGGGTCAGTTCGCGGCCCTCGGCGGCCCACTTCTGCCGGCCGCCGTCCAGCAGCCGGATGTCGCGGTGCCCGAAGAGGCTGAAGACCCACAGCGCGTACGCGGCCCACCAGTTGAAGTTGTCGCCGTAGAACACGACCGTGTCGTCTCGACCGATGCCCTTGGCTTCGCAGAGCGCCGCAAAAGCCGCCGGGTCGAGGTAGTCGCGGGTGAGCTGGTCGTTCAGCTCGAGATGCCAGTCGACCTTCACCGCTCCCGGGATGTGCCCGGTGTCGTAGAGCAGCACGTCCTCGTCCGACTCGACGATGACCAGGCCGGGAGTGCCGAGGTTCGCGGCGAGCCAGTCGGTGGTGACCAGCTTGTCGGGGTGGGCGTACGACTGCAGGGACGGCGCGGGATCGTTCGCAACGGACATGGCTCTCACGCTATCGCTTCGACCGGGGCGAGTTCGGGACGCTTCGCCGTGACTTCGTCGCCGGCCGAGGCGCCGGTCAGCCGCCGCTTCAGCCAGGGAGCCAGGTGTTGGCCGGCCCACCGCAGGTCGGCCCCGCGTGCGAGCAGCCACGGGGTCGGCGCCGGCATCGGTGGAACGAGCAACCATTCCTCGTCGACGCCGACGCCCAGGGCCGACAGCACGTGCCCGGCAACACGGCGGTGCCCGGCGGCGGACAGATGCAGACGATCCACGCTCCACATCACGGGGTTGTGGAACGTGTCGTCGGCGAACAGGTCGATCAGGTGGGCGCCGTTCCGCTCGGCGACCGCGGCCACTCCGTCGTTGAGCGCCGCCGCACGCGGCCGGACGATGCGCTGACCGGGCAGCACCGCGGTCACGTCGGCGAACCGGAACAGGATCACGTCGGCGCCGGTCGCGGCGACCCGGCCGATCATGGCGTCGATCTTGTCGACCAGGCTTTGCGGATCCACCTTGCGGCGCAGCACGTCGTTGCCGCCCGCGGCCAGGCTCACGAGGCTGGGCCGCATCGCCAGCGCGGGCTCCAGCTGCTCTCCGATGACCTGGTCGAGAAGTTTGCCGCGGACGGCGAGATTCGCATACCCGAAGTCGGGGCCGGCATCGACGGCGAGGCGGGCGGCGACCAGGTCGGCCCAGCCCCGATAGGTGCCGTCCGGATAGCTGTCATCCATACCTTCGGTGAAGCTGTCACCCATTGCGACGAAGTTCTGCCAGGTCATGACACCCCCTGCGCTGCTTGCTTGGCCTTAGGCGAACGGTCTGAGTTTTCCACTGCACGGCCGTCGATGGGACGTGACGATGGCTACACCCGCGTGCCTGTGGATAACCGGGTGTCCCGGTCAGTCCGCCTCTCTAGGCTCACGGGCATGCTGCTGCGAATGTCCACGATGCTGCTCAAGACCCTGCGCGAGGACCCGGCCGAAGCTGAGGTGCCGAGCCACCGGCTCCTCCTCCGTGCCGGCTTCATCCGGCGCGCGGCACCGGGCGGTTACACATGGCTGCCGCTCGGCAAGTTGGTGCTCGACCGGGTGACTCAGGTCATTCGTGAGGAGATGGCCGCCATCGACGGGCAGGAGGTGGCCTTCCCAGCGCTGCTCCCCCGCGAGGCCTACGACGTCAGCGGACGCTGGACGGAATACGGTGACGACATCTTCACGCTGAAGGACCGGCGTGGGGCCGACCACCTGCTCGCGCCGACGCACGAGGAGATGTTCGCCCTGCTCGTGCAGGACATGACCAGTTCCTATCGCGACTTTCCGCTGATCCTCTTCCAGGTGCAGACCAAGTTCCGCGACGAGGCGCGTCCCCGGGCCGGGCTGCTGCGCGGGCGCGAGTTCCTGATGAAGGATGCCTACTCGTTCGACCTCTCCGACCAGGGACTGATCGACGCGTACGCCCAGCACCGCGGCGCCTATCAGCGCATCTTCCAGCGCCTCGGCCTGGAGCACAGCATTGTGTCCGCTATGTCCGGCGCGATGGGCGGTTCGGCCTCCGAGGAGTTCCTAGCCGTGGCTGACGTGGGCGAGGACACCTTCGTCGGTTGCACGAGGTGCGACTACGCCGCAAACACCGAAGCCGTCGTCACCCCGGCACCGCCCGCCGACGACCGCGCGCACGGTCCGCTCACGGTGCACGACACTCCGGACACCCCCACGATCGCCTCGTTGGTGGAGCTAGCCAACTCCCGCGCCTTCGACGGCCGCACCGACTGGACGGCCGCCGAGACCTTGAAGAACGTGGTGGTGACGGTCCACCACCCCGGCGCGGAGGACGAGATTCTCGTGCTCGGCATCCCCGGCGACCGTGAGGTGGACCTCAAACGACTCAACGCCGTGCTGAGCCCGGCCACCGCCACCATGTTCGACGACTTCGCGTCCCGGCCCGACCTGGTCCGGGGCTACATCGGCCCGCAGGGCAGCAAGGCGCGCTACCTCGCCGATCCGCGCATCGCCCCCGGCACGTCCTGGCTGACCGGCGCCAACGAGCCGGGCCGCCACGCCACGTCCGTCGTCGCCGGGCGGGACTTCACCCCGGACGGCACGATCGAGGCAGCCGACGTTCGCGCCGGCGACCCCTGTCCTGCCTGCCAGACCCGAGACGCCGACGCCGACGCCGCCGGCACCGCCGGCAGCGGTGAGCTGACCATGCGCCGCGGCATCGAGATTGCGCACATCTTCCAGCTCGGCCGGCGCTACACCGACGTGTTCCAGATCGACGTGCTCGGCGCCGACGGAAAGCCGGTCCGACCCACGATGGGTTCTTACGGCATCGGCGTCTCCCGCGCGGTCGCCGCGATCGTCGAGCAGCACCGCGACGACCGCGGCATCGTCTGGCCCGCCGAGGTGGCCCCGGCGGACGTGCATGTCATCGGCGCCGGCAAGGACGGCCAGATCGAGGCGGCCCTGGCACTGGGCGCCGAGCTGGCCGCGGCAGGCCTGCGGGTGCTGGTCGATGACCGCCGCCACCTGTCGGCCGGCGTCAAGTTCACCGACGCCGAGCTCATCGGCATCCCCCGCTGCGTCGTGGTCGGCCGCCGACTCTCCGACGGGTACGCCGAACTCCGCAACCGCCACACCGGCGACCGCCACGACGTGCCCCTCGCCGAGGTAACCGCCACCCTCCGGCATAACCCGTGACCGCCGCACTTCGGTGTTCGGGCTGGCTCAGCGTCCGGGCCGCGCCCGTCCGACTCGGACACTGAGGGGTGTAGTCGATGCAACTGCCGGGTACCCGGCTGAGAGACAGGCGGACACGAATGCGGGGAGGTGCGGCCGTGGCCAGGACAGCGGTGGCGGATGTGATGACCAGGAAGGTCATCTACCTGCCGGGTGACACGATGCTCGACGAGGCCGCCCAGGTCATGCGGGACCAGGCCATCGGCGACGTCGTGGTCACCAACGGTCCAACGATGGCCGGCCTCGTCACGGACCGCGACATCGTCGTCCGCGCCATCGCAGCGGGCCTGCCGCCGCACGCCACGACGCTGGCGTCCATCGCCTCGGTGGAGCTCATGATGGTCGAGCAGACAGCCACTGTGGAGGAGGCGGTGCAGGCGATGCGCGAGCGCGGCGTTCGTCGTCTCCTTGTGTGCGATGCCGACCGCAACGTGGTCGGCATCATGAGTCTCAGTGACGCCGCGCTCCTGCCCACCTCTGCGCCGGTCGGAGCCTGACATTCGCGTCGGGTGGCGCCCTGAGCCGACGGCCACTCCGCTGCGCCAGTCCCAGCCCGACGCTGGCGTCGAGACGAGGGCCGTCGTTGATCCGCGGGATACCCCTGGGCGCGTAGGGTCGCATCCGTGAGTGACATGCCGCCGAAACTGGCCGAGATCGTCGCCGAGTTCGCCTCCGCGCCGCGTGACGTCGTACTCGAAATGCTGTTGGAATTTTCTGATGCGATGCCGCCGCTGCCGGCGGAGCTCAAGACGCATGAGGGTATGGAGCAGGTGCCGGAGTGTCAGACGCAGTTCTTCCTGCGGGCCGAGGTGCAGGCAGACGACACCGTGCAGACCTGGTTTGACTGTCCGCCTGAGGCGCCGACGACCCGCGCGTTCGCCGGCATTCTCGCCGAGGGTCTGGACGGCGCTCGGGCGGCGGAGATTCTCGCCGTGCCGGACGATCTCTACAGCCGGATGGGGCTGGCTGCGGCGATCACCCCGCTGCGCATCCGGGGCGGAACCGCGATCCTGGGTCGGCTCAAACGACAGATCCGCGATCAGCACAGCCCCGGCCAGCAGGGCCGCGACCAGGAAGACGCACCCGCATGAACATCGAAGTCTGGTCCGACGTGATCTGCCCCTGGTGCTACGTGGGCAAGCGTCGCTTGGAGACGGCGATGCAGCACTTCGGTGGGGACGCGACCGTCACTTTCCGCGCGTACCAACTGGATCCGTCTCCGGTCCCGGAGCCGATGCCGCTCAGGGAGGCCTTGGCGGCGAAGTTCGGTGGCGCGCAGCGCGCCGACGAGATGTTTGCGCATGTCAGCTCGGTGGCCGCAGCAGACGGCCTGGTCCTGAACTTCGACCGGGCGATCCACGCCAACACGTTCGATGCGCATCGGCTGATCGCCTGGGCGGCCGGCCAGGACCTGCAGCTCATGATGATCGAAGCGGTGCAGCAGGCGCACTTCACCGACGGCGCGGACATCGGCTCGCATGCGGTTCTGGCCGGACTTGCGGCATCGGTCGGGTTGGACGAGCAGGCCGCCCGCAGCTACCTCGCCACCCCGGCCGGCACGGACGCGGTAAACGCTGATCTCGCCGAGGCGCGCGAGCTGGGTATCACGAGCGTGCCCACGTACGTCATCGACCGGAAGTATGTGGTGCAGGGAGCCCAAGCGGTGCCGGTGCTGCAGACGGCCCTGGAAGAGATCGCCCGCCGCGAGGCAGTCGACACTCATCAATGATGTTCCACGTGAAACATCATCGGAACTAGTCGATGGCTGGCCGAGTCATGGCGATCCGCTCCGCGGGGTCCAGTCCGTGCTCGGCTTCCGTCGCCATGAGGCGCACCAACTCCGGACCACGCGCATCGGCCGCCACCTCGACAAACCCAAGCCGCGCATAGTAGGGACCATTCCACGGCACCCCGCGAAACGTCGTCAGGGTCACGGCCGGGAGACCCTGTCCCGCCGCCCACCGCCCGACGTGGTCCAGCAGGTCACGACCCAAACCCCGTCGCGCGTACGCCGGATCGACGCTCACCTGCTCCACGTGCGCCAGCCCGTCCACGAGCTCGACCAGCACAAACGCGACGGGCGTGTCCGCGTCACCAACGACAACCCAGCCCCGCCCCGCGTGCACGAACCGGGACAGTTCATCGGCTGACGGCACCGGATGCGCGGCGATCTCTGGCCTGCCGACGTCCCGGAACAGCGCGCCGGCCCGCTCCTCTATCGCCCGTACCGCAGCAAGGTCCTGGACCCGCATCGCCCGAATCACCACCGGCCGAGCCAAGCAGCCGGGCCGCCGAGCAGTCCAGCGATTAACCTTCCCGCGCCAGGCCGTCGATGACCTCGGCACCGGGCAACGCCCCGAGCGCCGGCCCGGCAATAGCGATCTTGCTGTGTCGCACTCCGGACCCGATGATCACGTGGGGCATCGCCACCACCCGCGCGTCGACCAGCACCGGCCAGTCCTTCGGCAGCCCGATCGGGGTGATCCCGCCGTACTCCATGCCGGTCAGCCGCACCGCGTCATCCATCGGCGCGAAGCTGGCCTTGCGCACGTCCAGCCAGCGCCGCACCACCCCGTTCACGTCGGCCCGGGTCGTGGCGAGCACGACACACGCTGCGTACCGGGTGACCTCACCGCGCCGCCCGGCCACGATCACGCAGTTGGCCGACTCTTCCAGCCCGACCCCGTACGCCGCACAGAACTCCGCGGTATCCGCCAGCTCCCCGTTGATCGGCGCGACTAGCACCTGGTCCCCGTCGATCGGCGCCTCCACCGGCCACACCTCGAGGGCCGCGGCCACGGGCGCGGCCAACAGCTCAAGCCGGGAGATCGCGGGTTCGAGCTTCAGAGTTCCCATCACGACCGCCATCCTCCCCCGCCCACCGCGCCCCCACCACCCGAGTCACGCCCACGATGACCATCGCACCGACCTCGAAACCGTCCTCCCGCTCAGCCATCGCGCGATCTTGCCGACCGTCAGGGGTTGTGAGGGAGAGACGCAGCGGGCGGATCGGGACCGTCAGTGGCCTCGCACTCCTCGTTGGCGGCACCGCCGTCGCCGCAGTCGCCGGCGGAACGCATTCCATCTTCGCGACGATCATGCTCGGCCTGCTCGCGATGAGCCTCGGTCACGCGCTGGTCACCGAGATCCAACGCCAGGCCCGCCGGCAAACCGTGAGCTGGACAGCCGCCGACACGGTCAACGCCATCCTGCTCCTGGCCTGGTCGGTGGTCGCCCTCACCGGCACGATCCTGGCTAACGGCCCGCTCCCGGTCCGAGCTGTCGGCCTCGCCCTTTCCCTTTCGTACGCCCTCAGCGCCGCCTACTTCGTCAGAGACCGCCGCCGCACCATCACACGCCTCGCCGCCCCGGCTGTCACTGTCCCCACACCGGCCGAGTCGCGCTGAACTCGCCGCTCAGTCCAGGCGAAGCGCCACGATCATCGGAAAGACGGGCACCAGCCCGGCACCGTCGAGCCCGACTTCCGGCAGCGGCACCCAGTCCATCCCAATCGGCTCCGGCCCGGTCACGTGCGGCCCCAACACCGGCTCGCCATCGGCCACCGTGCAGGCAAACACCGAGGTCATCCCCGACGGGTACGGCAGGTCCTGCACGTAACGGGCCTCCTTCACCACGAGGCCCACTTCTTCCAGCACCTCTCGACGCACCGCGTCCTCGGCGGTCTCGCCGTCGTCGATCCCGCCGCCCGGCAGCGTCCACCACTCCCGGCCGCCGTCGCGCCGGCTCCGCTCGTGCACCATCAGCACCCGCCGATCCCGGACTATGATCGCCGCAGCTCGCCTCCGTCCACTCACGAGGGAAAGGCTACCCACCGCACGACGCCAGCGCCCGTCCATGATTTCTCTAGCGGACCCGCAAGGCTTCTCCTAGATTGGGCCGAATGCGCTACCGGTCTGCCGACGAAGACAGTGCCCGCTGGGACGACTTCCCGTTCCGCGCCGGCGACATCGTGATCAGCACCCGATCAAAGAGCGGCACCACCTGGGCTCAAATGATCTGCGCACTCCTCGTGTTCCAAGATCCCGAACTGCCGGCCCCGCTGTCAGAGCTGTCACCCTGGCTCGACTGGCTCATCCTGCCCCGTGCCGACATGTACGCCCGCCTCGAAGCCCAGCAGCACCGGCGCTTCATCAAGACGCACACCCCACTTGACGGCCTACCGCTGGACCCCCGTGCCACGTACCTCGTCGTCGCCCGGCACCCGCTGGACCTGGCGGTCTCCCTCTTTCACCAGAGCGCCAACCTCGACCGGGCCCGCATGGCCGCACTCCTCGGCACCCCCACCCCGACGGGCACCCGGCCCACCCGCTCCCCGCACGAAGCCCTGATCGCCTGGATCGACCGGGACGTAGAACCCGCCGACGCCCTTGACTCACTCCCCGGCGTCATGTGGCACCTCCGCGACGCCTGGGCACGCCGCAATGACCCCAACATCGTGCTCATCCACTACGCCGACCTAGTGAATGACCTGGACGGGGAAATGCGCCGGCTCGCCCACCGCCTCAGCATCGACGTACCGGAGCAGCGCTGGCCCACCCTCGTCCAGGCAGCCAGCTTCGCCCACATGCGCGAACGCGCCGAAACTCTGGCCCCGGACCCGAGCGGCATCATGCAAAGCCGCACCGCCTTCTTCCGGCGAGGCAGCTCCGGCGCCGGACGCGAACTCCTCACCGCCGAAGAGTTCGCCCACTACGAGCAGCGCGCGGCCGCGTTGGCACCCCCAGACCTGCTGACCTGGCTCCACCGCTGACCTGGACCGACGTTCTCAGCTCAGTCGGACCGCACCGCCGCCGGCTAGGCTCCCGGCCCCCGCCTGCCTCTGCGTACGTCATTTCGACGCTTGAGGGCGTAGACGACAAGTCCCGCAGCGACCAGCACGGTCGAGACGGCGCAGAGCAGCAGCATCAGCTGCCACGGCTTGATAGCTCCCACGCGCGGGACCTTAGCAACGGTTGGAAGCCACGCTCAGCCCGGTGACTGACAACCCGCACCGGTCAGCGCCAGGTGCGGGTTGTCAGTGCGGTCAGCGCAGGCCACGCTGAACCAGCCTGAATGCGGAGCCTCGCGACAACCGCGCTGCCCCGACGAACTCAGAGGTGTCGGAGGCGCATCGGTTCAGCTAGGCCACGAAGCGGGAACGACGTCGCCGTCCGATCAGATACCCGACGCCGCCGAGAAGCAGGAGCGCACCGCCGACACCGGCCACGGCCCCGGTGTTGGAACCGGTCACCGGCAGCCCACCGTCCTTGCCGCCTCGATCGTCGCCGGAGTTGCCGCCAGGCGCATTCGGGCTGGGAGCGGCAGTGCCAGGGACGCCAGCGCCGGCGGAAGAGGCGGGCGTAGGTGCACCGGTCGCCGGGACGCTGACCTCGCCGCTCGGCTTCGCTACCGGCTGACCGGCATCGCTCGGCGTCGGCTGAACCGCCCCGCTCGGCGTGGCAACCGGCTGAGCGGCGCAGTCCAGCGTCCGTGCGGCATACAAGCCGTCATTCAAGTACGCCAGGTAGACATCGACAGCTCCGTCGCGGAGCACTTTCTGCGCAGCGGTATCCACGTTCTTGCCGGCGTCCGTCAGCGTCCGGACCACCGAGACCCGCAGGGCCATCGTCCAAGCCTTCAGTACGTCCGTCTTGAGGAATGCGCGCAAGTCGACCGCGGCGCCGTCCAGCCCCTTCTGCAGCGCGTCAGGCAGAACGGGCAGCGAGTCGCGCTCCGCCGCTGCATAGATCTGGTTAGCCAGAATCCGGACCTGCGTATCGGTGGCTGCGTCCAGATCGGTCGCAAGAAGCTTGCGAATGTCCTGGTAGACCTTGCGCTCAACCGTCTGACACGCGGCGTTGACCGCGGGCGGCTCAGTTTGCGCAGCAGCCGGAGCCGCCGGAACGAAAAAAGCCAGCGCCGTCAGGACGCCAGCCGAAGTCTTCCACCGCACAGGTCTTCCTCCCCGTTACACGCCAAAGCATGGCGATGTTACTGGCGGGGAGAACGAGAGCAAGCGTTGATCGACTGTGACCTGCAGCCAACTACAGCCTGCAGTGATCCCGTAACCAAATCACCCAGAGAACGCCATCGGGGAACGACCATCTCAGCACGCCGTTGGGCATCATCCGAGTATTCCTGCGCGCCGCTCCGGTGGTGACAGCCGCCACAAAACGCAAACGAAAACCCAGTAAGTTGGCGTAGCCAATGCAGCGGATCCCGACAGCATTGGCGACCTGCACGTCGGTCGTGGAGTCGCCGACCAAGGTCGGGTTCCACGGCGCTGCATCCATCCCGGTCATCGTCATCGTGACCAGGTGGCCGCTGGGCTTCATCAGCTCCGGCCCCATGCCGTCGTAGCGGCCCGTGATGCGGTCGAACATGTCCTTCAGATCAGCGCGGTCCAGGTACTCGCGCATAGCAGCGACGGAGTTGTTGCTGACGACGCCGAGACGACGGCCGGAGTCGCGGGCAGCCAGGAGCATATCGTCGGCGTACGGCGTGGGGGACGCGGATCGGGCAGCTCTTTCTTCTGCTTCTTGAAGTGCCTCCGACACGGCGGCAGCCACGTCGCCCGGCATAACAGCGGAAGCCCGTAGGACTTCAAGCGGATCCGTCTCAGATCGCAAGGGAAGCTGGGATGGCGACGTCCCCGTTCCCCCCAGGATGTGGAGCAACCCGGCCGCGGCCTCGGGAGCTGGCAGCCCGGAGCAGATCGAGTAGATGGGGCCATCGAAGTCCAGGAGCAAGGTCCGCGTGTGAGCAACGACGTCGCCGAGACGCTGATCGTTCACGGGCGGTACTCCCGACCGATGGTGTTCCAGACGCTGTCACCACGGAGACCTACGTGCACTCCTGGCGCCGCCGCGGGATCGTCGGTGAGGCGCTGAAACCGACTGTCGTCGACCGGTGGGACATTCCGAAGTGTCCCCGACGTGTCCCTAATGATCGAGGAACTACGTTTTGCCTGGTCACAGGCTTGAAAAGTGGAGCCCAGGGGACTTGAACCCCTAACCCCCGCCTTGCAAAGGCGGTGCTCTGCCAGTTGAGCTAGGGCCCCCGGAACTCCGGGGCTCTGTGGCCCGGAGTGGAAACCGGGCTCAGCGCAGGTCGGGTGCGGTGGTGGCCTCGTGCCAGAGGGCCCGCTCGTCGCTGGAGGCCTTGACCCTCTTGACGACGAGGGCGGCGGCGCCGACGATGCCGGCGACGATCAGAAGCTTCTTCAGCATTGCCGGGTCCCCTTTGATCTGCGGCGGAGGACGTGCACGGTGGGGCTAGCTGGAATCGAACCAGCGACCTCAGAGTTATCAGCTCTGCGCTCTAACCGACTGAGCTATAGCCCCGTGACAGCGAGACGAAGGTTACCGTACCCGCCGCCGGTCGCCCAAATCGGGGTGCCTGTGCCGGGTTGGCTCGGCCTGGAAACGCAGCGGCCGCTGCCCTGGGAGGGGCAGCGGCCGCGTGGCGTGGGGTCCGGTCAATCCCGTTCGGCGAGCGTCAGTTCGACGCCGCCCACCAGGTCTGCGCAGACGTTGTAGATGAACGCGCCGAGGGTGGCGAGCGCGGTGAAGAGCACCACGTTCACGGCACCGATGAGCATGGAGGTGCCGATGACGCCCCAGGCGGTGATGCGGAAGCCGCCACCGCTGGAGCCGGTGCCGCCGCTGGCGTTGACGAGGCTCTGCAGGCTCTTGTTGACCTCGCTCCAGACGCCCATGGCGTCGAGGGCGAGGTAGAGCACCGAGGTCGCTACGACCACGACGATGAACAGGACGACGGAGACGGCGAAGGCGAACTTCATCACGGACCAGGGGTCGATCCGCTTGAGGTTCAGTCGGGCGCGCCGGGGTCCGCGGGCAGCCGTGGCCGCGGCAACGGGTGAACGCGCCGTACGCACAGCTTCGGAGACCCGGGCCGCACCCACCGCGGCGGCACCGCTTGCCGGCGCACCGCTTGCCGGGGTCTTGGGCGCCGCACCGGGGCGCTGCGGGACCGTGGCCGGCTTGGCCGGGGGTGGTGTCACCGCGGCGCGACCGGACTGGGCCGGCTGGGCCGGGGTGCCGCCACTCTTGCCCTTGGTGACGATGGGCACGGTGGCCGAGCCCTTCGCCGCGGAGCCGGCCGGCCGCTTGCCTTCGGCCGGTGCCTCCTTGTCGGTGCTGGGCTCGCCCGGCGGCGGGGCCATGCCCGGGGCGCGGGTGAACTTCGGGGCCGGGGCGTCCGCGGGAACCGCGGCGCGACCTGCAGCGTCCTGCCCCTTCGCCGCGGAGCCGTCTTTCTTCGACTCCGCACCGACGGAAGACGCCGAGGGCCCCGAACCTCCCGACTTCGCCTGTGTCTCCGGCATCAACTAGTCCTGTTCGTCAGGCTCGTCGGCATTACGAGCAAGCGCCACGATGGTTACACCTTCTGGGAGGTCCATCAGCTTGACCCCCATTGTGTTCCGATCCCGCGTGCGCCGTACAGGCTTCACGGGAGTCCGGATGACACCACCATTGCTGGTGATGGCAAACAGTTCATCCTCCGGGTCGATGACCAGCGCTCCGACGAGCCCGCCACGACGCTCCGTGATCTTGGCCGTCAGTACGCCCTTACCGCCCCGCCCCTGCACGGGGTACTCCTCGATCGGCGTCCGCTTGGCATACCCGCCGTCCGTGGCGACCAAAACGTCCAGGCCTTCGCGAACCACTTCCATGGCGAGCAGCTCGTCGGCCTCCCCGAAGCGCATGCCGATCACCCCGGAGGTGGCCCGTCCCATCGGCCGCAGCGCCTCGTCGGTGGCGTTGAACCGGATGGCCTGGGCCTTCTTCGACACCAGGAGCAGGTCGTTCTCCGAGGCGGCCAGCGCGGCGCCCACCAACTCGTCATCCTCCCGCAGGTTGATGGCGATGATGCCACCACTGCGGTTGGAGTCAAATTCCTCGAGTCGGGTCTTCTTCACCAGGCCATTCTTAGTGGCGAGCACAAGGTACGGCTCCACCTGGTAGTTCGGGATCTGGATCACCTGGGCGATGTGCTCGTCCGGCTGGAAGGCCAGCAGGTTGGCGACGTGCTGCCCCTTCGCAACCCGGTTAGCTTCGGGAAGTTCGTACGCCTTTGCCCGGTATACCCGGCCCTTGTTCGTGAAGAATAGGATCCACGAGTGGGTCGAGATGACGAAGAAGTGGCTGACGATGTCGTCCTGCCGCAGCGACGCACCACTCACGCCCTTGCCGCCGCGCTTCTGCGAGCGGTAGAGGTCGACCTTCGTCCGCTTGGCGTAGCCGGTCCGTGTGATTGTCACCACCACGTCTTCGCGGGTGATGAGGTCTTCCATCGAGACTTCACCGTCGAACGGGATGATCTGGGTGCGCCGCTCGTCGCCGAACCGGTTGACGATCTCGGCGAGCTCCTCGGCGACGATGGCCCGCTGCCGCTCCGGCTTGGCCAGGATGTCCTTGAGGTCGGCGATCTCGAGCTCGATGGAGGCCAGCTCGTCGATCATCTTCTGCCGCTCGAGCGCCGCGAGGCGGCGCAGCTGCATGTCCAGGATCGCCTGGGACTGCACCTGGTCGATGTCGAGCAGCTGGATCAGGCCCTGGCGGGCGTCCTCCACCGTCGGCGAGCGCCGGATCAGCGCGATGACCTCGTCGAGCATGTCGAGCGCCTTGACCAGGCCGCGCAGGATGTGCGCGCGCTCCTCGGCCTTACGCAGCCGGAACGCGGTCCGCCGGCGGATGACCTCGATCTGGTGCTCGACGTAGTGCCGGATGAACTGCGCCAGGTTGAGCGTGCGCGGCACGCCGTCGACCAGCGCCAGCATGTTGGCGCCGAACGTCTCCTGCAGCTGGGTGTGCTTGTAGAGGTTGTTCAGCACGACCTTCGCGACCGCGTCACGCTTCAAGACCAAGATCAAGCGCATGCCCGTACGCCCAGAGCTCTCGTCCCGGATGTCGGCGATGCCGGTGAGCTTGCCTTCCTTGACCAGCTCGGCCACCCGCTCGGCGAGGTTGTCCGGGTTGACCTGGTACGGCAGCTCGGTGACCACGAGGCAGGGACGACCCCGAGCGTCCTCTTCGACCTCCACCACGGCACGCATGCGGATCGAGCCGCGACCGGTGCGGTAGGCGTCCTGAATCGCCTGCTGGCCGACGATCAGGCCCTTGGTCGGGAAGTCGGGACCCTTGACGATCTCCAGCAGCGCGTCGAGGGTCGTGGCCTCGTCGGCCTCCGGGTTGTCGAGGCACCACTGCACGGCCCCGGCGATCTCGCGCAGGTTGTGCGGCGGGATCTTGGTGGCCATACCGACGGCGATGCCCTCGGAGCCGTTGACCAGCAGGTTCGGGAAGCGCGCCGGCAGGATCGTCGGTTCTTTGGTACGCCCGTCGTAGTTGTCCTGCATGTCGACGGTGTCCTCGTCGATGTCCCGCAGCATCTCCATGGCGAGCGGCGAGAGCTTCGACTCGGTGTAGCGCATGGCGGCCGGCGGGTCGTTACCCGGCGAGCCGAAGTTGCCGTTGCCGTCGATCAGTGGGTAGCGCAGCGACCAGGGCTGCCCCATCCGGACGAGCGCGTCGTAGATCGACGAGTCGCCGTGCGGGTGGTAGTTGCCCATGACGTCGCCGACGACGCGGGCGCACTTGACGTAGCCACGGTCCGGGCGGAAACCCGAGTCGTACATCGCGTACAGGATCTTGCGGTGCACCGGCTTGAGGCCGTCGCGCACGTCCGGCAGGGCGCGACCGACGATGACGCTCATGGCGTAGTCGAGGTACGACCGCTGCATCTCGACTTCGAGGCCGACCGGCTCGACGCGCTGGCCCACGCCGCCGCCGGTGTCGGGCTGCGGCTCCTCGGCGGGGTTCTCGGGAGTATCCGTCACAGTTGACCCTTACTTACGGTCGAACCCGACAAACGGGTCCGAGCTACGCATTTCGCTGTGGATAACGCTGTGGAAAGCAGTGGAACGCTGTGCATAACCCGAGGTGAGCGGCGTTATGGGCGCCGCTCACCGCAGATCAGATGTCGAGGAAGCGCACGTCCTTGGCGTTGCGCTGGATGAACGAGCGACGGGCCTCCACGTCCTCGCCCATGAGCACGCTGAACAGCTCGTCGGCCGTCGCCGCGTCGTCCAGCGTGACCTGGCGCAACGTCCGCGTGGCCGGGTCCATCGTCGTGTCCCACAGCTCGTGGAAGTTCATCTCGCCGAGACCCTTGAACCGCTGAATGTCGTCCGGCTTGGCGTTCGCCTTCTTCTGCTGGCGCAGGGCGATCAGGCCGTCCCGCTCGCGGTCCGAGTACGCGTACTGCGCGTCGTCCCCACGCTTGTTCCACTTGATCTTGTAGAGCGGCGGCGCCGCCAGATAGACGTGCCCCAGCTCGACCAGCGGCCGCATGAAGCGGAACAGCAGGGTCAGCAGCAGCGTCTGAATGTGCTGGCCGTCCACGTCCGCGTCGGCCATCAGCACGATCTTGTGGTAGCGCAGCTTGGCGACGTCGAATTCCTCGTGGATGCCGGTGCCCAGCGCGGTGATCAGCGACTGGACCTCGTTGTTCTTCAGCACCCGGTCGATCCGGGCCTTCTCCACGTTGAGGATCTTGCCGCGGATCGGCAGGATCGCCTGGATCTGACTGTCCCGGCCCTGCTTCGCCGAGCCACCGGCCGAGTCGCCCTCGACGATGAACAGCTCGGACACCCGCGGGTCGGTCGACTGGCAGTCGGCCAGCTTGCCCGGCATCGACCCCGACTCCAGCAGCGACTTGCGCCGGGCCAGCTTGCGGGCCTGCTGCGCGGCGATCCGGGCGCGGGCCGCCTGGGACGCCTTGGTGATGATCTGCTTCGCGTCCGCCGGGTTGCGGTCGAACCAGTCGGCGATCTGCTCGTTCGCGATCTTCTGGACGAAGCCCTTCATGTCCGTGTTGCCGAGCTTCGTCTTCGTCTGACCCTCGAACTGCGGGTTCGCCAGCTTCACCGAGATGATCGCGGCGAGGCCTTCGCGGATGTCCTCACCCGACAGCTTCTCGTCACCCTTGAGCAGCTTCTTCTCCGCGCCGTACCGGTTGACGATGCTCGTCAGCGCGGCCCGGAAGCCCTCCTCGTGGGTGCCACCCTCGTGGGTGTTGATCGTGTTGGCGAAGGTGTAGACCGACTCGCCATACGACTCGTTCCACTGCATCGCGATCTCGAGCGCCATGCCCTCGTCGTTGGCCTCGGCCTCGAACTCGATCACGGTCTTGTGGATGGCGCTCTTCGTGTGGTTCAGGTGCCGGACGAAGTCGGCGATGCCGTTCTCGTACATGAAGGTGACCCGGCGTGCCTCGCCGTTCTCGTCGCGGGATTCCTCGCGCTCGTCGACCAGGTTGATGGTCAGGCCCTTGTTGAGGAAGGCCATCTCCTGGATCCGCCGGTAGATCGTCTGGAAGTCGAACTCGACCGTCTCGAAGATCGTCGGGTCCGGCCAGAACTGCACGGTCGAGCCGGTCTTGTCGGTCGTCTCGCCCTTGTCCAGCGGGCCCGGCTTCGACGCCGTGTACTTCTGCCGGTACACGTTGCCGGACTTGTGGATCTCCACGGCCATCCGGGTGGAGAGCGCGTTCACCACGGAGACACCGACGCCGTGCAGACCGCCGGAGACGGCGTACGCCTTGCCGTCGAACTTGCCGCCCGCGTGCAGGACGGTCAGCGCGACCTCGACACCCGGCTTCTTCAGCTTGGGGTGCAGGTCGACCGGGAAACCACGGCCGTTGTCGGTGACCGAGACGCCGCCGTCGGCCAGCAGGACCACGTCGATGGTGTCGCAGTGGCCGGCGAGCGCCTCGTCGACCGCGTTGTCCACAACCTCCCAGACCAGGTGGTGCAGGCCGCGCTCGCCGGTCGAGCCGATGTACATACCGGGGCGCTTGCGGACCGCCTCGAGGCCTTCGAGCACGGTGATGGACTCGGCACCGTATTCCTGCTTGTTCTCTGCCACCCTCGGCCACTTTCTCGCACCGGTCCCGCGAAGGCCCGGCCACGGGGTTGGCGGGAACCCCCAGGCGTCCGGCAGGCACGGCACACCACGGATGAGCGAGCCGCGAGAAAGGAGGCGGACCACCGGTGGAGCCGAGCGCGCCGGTCGCCGCGGTGGTCCCGCGGATCGTGATCGGCTGGAAAAATGCGTAGCGTGACGAAGACTCGCCCTCCTTGGGCGCACGGCACGGGCCACACTTTCCCGGTCTTCGGCGATTCTACTCCGTCCGGGCGAGTTATCGGGGGTCCGGCACCCTCGTACGGGCGCCTCAGATTGCCGTAGCGCCCCGGAGGCCTGTTCCCACGGGTCCCCCTACACGGAAGAAGCCTTCCCCGCAACAGTGCACCATCCGGCGGACACTCGCCGGAGTCACACCCGCGTCGCTGCAACGCCACGCGCTGCGACACTGCCGCGCGCCTGTCGGCCGGAGTGTCGTAACCTCGCCCGCGCGGGCCGATGCATGGCCGGACGACCCGCAGCCGCACGGAAGCGATCCCACCGGGCGGGTCCGCAGCCGGCAGTCGAGGAGAGGTGGAGCCCCATGGCGCACGACAAGGGGCTGGACAACGTCGCCGTGCACTGGCCGCGGACGAACCGGTTCTACGACCCGGTCGCCCCAGCCGAGTTCGTCGACTTCGGCGCCGTCGCGGACGCGCCGGACATCGCCGCGCCCACCGGCGCGCTCGCCCTGCACATCGCCAAGACCGGCACCGTACGCGCGACCGCCTATACCGAGCTCGTCGACCTGCTCCTCGGCCTCGAAGGCGTCCTCTACGCCACCGACGCCGCGGCCGAGGACGAGGATCCGGTGATCGACCCGGACGGCTGCGCCTGGATCGCCGGCGGCCTCGAACGCTTCGTGGAAGGCCACCAGCCGCACGGCGACCTGGTCACCTTCGACAGCGTCGCCGACGTCATGCGCGCCGCGGTGGCTGCCGGCCGGCTCGCCGAACAACAGCTCCGCTGGCTGGACCACCGCCTGTCAGCCCTGCGCGACGAGGCCGGCAATGCCCCGCACTGGAGCTTCGCCCGCACCGAGCTAGCCATCCTGGCCGGCTTCTACCGCCGCTGCGCCGACCGCGGCTATGCCGTTTTTGCTGACTACTGATCGAAGTCAGCGAGGAGCGAATTGCCGCGCCGATGAGTTCGGGCGTCCGGGCGGCCAGGCGAAGCCGACGGCGTCCGGGCGCCCGAACTCATCGGCTCTCAGCGGCGCATGAGCGATCGAGCGCATTAGCCGTAGGTGTCTCTCGGGCCTCTGCCTTGAACTTTGCGGGGGCCGCGGTTCCAGGAAGGCGCGGCGGGACCGTGGATGTTGAGCCGGGTCACGACGTTGTGGCCGACCTCGGCGGCGATGCTGCGCAACAGCGTGGCGGCGAGCATGCGCAGCTGGGTGGCCCAGGCAGTGGACTCCGCTTCGACCGTGAGGACGCCGCCCTCGAGCTTGATCGGGTTGCTGTGTTTGGCGATGTCCGAGCCGACGACCTTCTCCCAGGCGCCAAAGACGGTGGCCTCCGCGGCGGGTTTCTGCCAGCCGCGTTGTTTCATGATCCGTTCGAGGACCGAGCCGAAGAGCTGCGGGTCGCGGGGGTCCGGGCCTGGACCGGAATAGCCGCGCAGGCGGCGGCCCTCACCCTCGGCATTGACCGTACGGCGGCGTGGCGCTTGCTGGGCGGCTCGGCGCTTAGCCAGAGCAGCGTCCAGCACGGCTCGGGCCAGCTCCGGGCCGGTCTGTCCCGGCGGGAGCCCTGAGCCGTCCGCTGCGCCCTTCTCCGCGGGTGTCTCAGACACGGGTCACCGTTCCTGCTCCGACGTCGTAGCGGGCGCCCTGGAGCGCCGCCGGGACATCCTCCGCCACTGCGCAGGTCACCAGCAACTGCGCAGCGTCGGAGACCAGGGCGGCGAGGCGTTCTCGGCGGCCCGCGTCGAGCTCGGCAAAAACGTCGTCGAGGACCAGAACCGGCTCAATGCCATCGGTACGCAGCAGTTCGTAGGCTGACAGCCGCAGCGCCAGCGCGAACGACCACGACTCACCGTGGCTCGCGTACCCCTTGGCCGGGAGGTCGCCGAGGGTCAGAGTGAGGTCGTCGCGGTGGGGACCGACCAGCGTGACTCCGCGTTCGATCTCCGCCTGCCGGCGGTCCGCGAGCGAAGCGAGCAGCGCAGTCTCCAGCGCCGGGCGGTCCGGTGCCAGGCCGTCGCCGAGGCGTGATGCGTACGCAATCGTCGCCGACGTCCGCCCGGCCGCCACCGCGTCGTAGGCCTTGGTCAGGTGCGGGCCGAGCGCCGCCACCAACTCGAGCCGCCCGGCCAGCAGCTCGGCCCCGTGGTGCGCGAGATGCTGGTCCCACACCGCGAGGGTCGACAGGTCCTGGCCCCGGTTGCCGCCGACCTTGCGAGTCAGGTAGGCCGTGCGCAGTAATGCATTCCGCTGCTTCACGACTCGGTCGTAATCGGCACGAACCCCGGCATACCTGGGCTGACGGGCCACCAGCAACTCGTCGAGATAGCGCCGCCGCTCCCCCGGATCACCGCGCACCAGCTCGAGATCCTCCGGCGCGAAGAGCACCATGCGAAGAGCACCCAAAATCTCCCGCGATCTGCGTACGGGAGAACGGTTGAGCCTCGCCCGGTTCGCCTTGCCCGGGACGATCTCCAACTCGACCAGCAATTCGCGTCCATCGTGGACGATCGCACACCTGATCACCGCAGCTGTCGCGCCTGCGCGCACCAAGGGCGCATCCGTCGCCACTCGGTGACTGTCCAAAGTGGCGACATAGCCGAGGGCTTCGACCAGGTTCGTCTTACCCATCCCGTTCTGGCCGACCAGCACCGCGACGCCCGGGTCGAGGTCGACCGCCACCCGCTCGTACGAGCGGAAATCGGTCAGCTCGACCCGGCGCACGTACATGGATCAGCGCTTGACGGCGTGGCCGCCGAACTGGTTGCGCAGCGCCGCAACGGCCTTCATCGCCGGCGAGTCCTCCTGGCGGGACTGGAAGCGGGCAAACAGCGACGCCGCGATGACGTTCGCGGGCACCGCCAGCCGGACCGCCTCGTCGACCGTCCAACGGCCCTCGCCGGTGTCGTCGGCGTAGCCCTTGAGCCCGGCCAGCGTCGGGTCCTCGTCCAGCGCCCGGTCCAGCAGATCCAGCAGCCAGGACTTCACGACCGAGCCCTCACGCCAGCTCTTGATCACGGCGGGGACGTTCTGCACCAGCTCGGAAGCCTCGAGGATCTCGTAACCCTCGGCGTACGCGTGCATCAGGCCGTACTCGATGCCGTTGTGGATCATCTTCGAGTAGTGGCCGGCGCCGTGCGTGCCGGCGTGCGCGAAGCCGAACTCGCCGGCCGGCTTGAGTGCGTCGAAGATCGGCTGGCAGCGGGCCACGATCTCCGCGTCGCCGCCGACCATCAGGGCGTACCCGTTGGTGATGCCCCAGACGCCGCCCGAGACACCCACGTCGAGGTAGTGGATGCCCTTGGTCTTCAGCCGCTCGGCCCGAGGCGCATCGTCGGTGAACTTCGAGTTGCCGCCATCGATGATGATGTCGCCCTCGGAGAGCAGCTCGGCCAGCTCGTCGATCGTCTTTTCGGTGATCTGGCCCGCAGGGACCATCGTCCACACCACGCGCGGCGCGGCCAACTTCTCGACCAGCTCGGCGAGGCTGGCGACGTCGGAACTCTCCTTGTGGTGGTCGTACCCGACGACTTCCTGGCCGGCGGCGCGCAGGCGATCGCGCATGTTGCCGCCCATCCGGCCTAGACCGATAAGGCCGAGCTGCATGATTCCCCCTAGATGTGTGTTCCCTTGGCCCAGTATCAGCGGGTTACCCGGATCGGCATGATCAGATAGCGGTATCCGGGCACGATTTCGCCGTCGTCCGCCGCGGGGGAGATCACGGCGGGCTTGAAGGCGTCGACGAACGACAGGACCGCGGTGGGGGCACCGAGGTTCTGCAGGCCGTCGATGAGGTACTGCGGGTTGAAGCCGATCGTCAACGGCTCACCGGTGAAGGCAGCCTCCATCGCCTCGCTCGCGCGGGCCTCCTCGGTGCCGCCGGCCTCGACCACGAGCCCGTCCTCACCGAAGCTGAGCAGCACCGGGGTGGTGCGCTCGGCAACCAGGGCGACGCGCCGGACCACCTCGACCAGGGCGGCAACGCTCACCCGGGCCTCGGCGTTGTGGCTGGCCGGGAAGAGCGACCGCACCGGCGGGTAATTGGCGCCGTCCAGCAGGCGGCTCGTCGTCCGCCGGGTGCCGCCCGCGAAGCCGATCATGCCCTCGCCAGCATTGCCCTGCGCGAGTGCGAGCGTCACCGCGCCACCGATCGGCCCGAGGGCCTTGGCGGTGTCGTTGAGGGTCTTCGCCGGCACCAGCGCGTTCAGGCTGATCTCCGGGTCGTCCGGGTTCCACTCCAGCTCACGCATGGCAAGCCGGTACCGGTCGGTGGCCAGCATGGCCATCGTTGAGCCGTTCAGCTCGATCCGGACCCCGGTCATCATCGGCAGCGTTTCGTCGCGCCCGGCGGCAATGGCTACCTGGGCGACGGCGACAGCGAAGGCCTGCGCGTCGACCGTGCCGGCGCTCGACGGCATGTCCGGCAGCGACGGGTAGTCCTCGACCGGCATCACCGGAAGAGTGAACCGGGCACTGCCGCAAACCAGCTCCAGGTGTGAGCCCACCGCGGCGATGTCCACCGGCTTGGCCGGGAGCGCCTTGGTGATCTCGGCGAGCAAGCGACCGGAGACCAGTGCTGCTCCGTCCGCGTCGGCCTGCACCTCCACGCTCACCTGGCTGGAGACCTCATAGTCAAAACCGGAGACGTGCAGCCGGCCATCGGTCACGCGCAGCATGACACCAGCCAGAACCGGCACCGACGGACGGCTCGGGAGGCTCTTGGCCGTCCACGCCACCGCGTCGGCGAGTGCGTCTCGCTCCACCCGGAACTTCATGCCATGCCCTCCGCGTCACTTTCCTCGACGAACCAGCTAGAGAAACTTCGGATGTGCCTGCTGAGCCCACTGAACTCTATGGCGCGGGTGGCCGACCCGTCCGCCCGGCCCCCGGTGCGGGGTTGCCTGAAGCAGGGGTACGTCGGACCGCGAGCGGCTTATCCACACCTTCCCCAACGCTGATGATTGGTTTTTGGATTTCTCGAGAGAGATATCAGTCGTAATCATCGGGGCTGTGCATAGTGTGGAGAACTCGAGTTTGCGCAGGTCAGAGAGTTATCCACCGGTGATTCACATGTGGGCAACCGGGGTACAAACTCCGGTCTGCGTCCACAGTTGCCGACGCGCACGAAGTTGTCCACGGCTGTCCACCGGTTATCCACCGGATATCCACGGGGTTTGTCCCCCGCCCTGGGGATAACGCCGGGACGGTCACGGCCCGTCGTCCCCAGAACCTTCAACAGGAAATCCACACGCGTCCACAGGGTGTGGGCAGCTTGGTAACCCTCAGTGTCTGTCCACATCGATTTCCCCAGGACTTCTCCACATCTGTGGAGAGCTGTCCGCCCGGTTGTCCACCGCTGGGGACGCAGCCTGTGGAGACCTGTGGATTAGTGTGGAAAACGTTGGCACGAAACAGTTCCGTCCCGGCGTTGACAAACCCCCACTGTGGATGAGTGCTGGATGACCACGCCATGGCGGAACCCTGAATGGTTCGTTGCCTTACCCCTTCAGATCCGCGGCCGCTGCCTGTGGACGAGCCTGTGCGTAACCACCGCGCGCACGGCTCTGAGCTGCGGAAATCTCGCAATGAAATCCTGCCACCCCGGCAATTGGGCTGTGGAGAACCTCCAGCAGCACCACTGGGATCGGTCCCCGAGGACCCCGACGCGGTACCGGCGCCGGAGTTGGCCCCTCCCGTGTTCGGCGCGCCCCGGCTAAGGGGGCCGCCCCGGCTAAGGGGGCCGCCCCGGCTAAGGGGGCCGCCCCGGCTAAGGGGACGGCGTGGCCGAGGTTATTGACGGACCGGACGTTAAGGCACGGGGGTTGCCCGTCGCACAGCCGTGCCGCTCACGTCAACTTCCCGCCGGCAGCGACTCGACCGGAGACTTGGCCGAATGCCTGGCGGGCGGTGGGGGCGGGGAGCAGGCGACGGATGGTGGGACTGCGGCGCGGATGCACGCTTGCGTCGGCTGGGCCGGCGGCGGGGTACGGCCTGGAGTGGCTACGGCCTGAGCGGGTGTGGCGTCCGGCGGGGCTGCTGCGGTCGGGTGGGGTGTGCCCGTACCCGAAGAAGCGGTTGATCTGCCGGTTTAGGTGTTTTGTTTGATGCGGTTGGTGAGTTCGGCGATCTGGTTGTAAAGAGAGCGCCGCTCGGCCATGTGCTGGCGGATCTTGCGGTCGGCGTGCATGACCGTGGTGTGGTCGCGGCCGCCGAAGGCCTGACCGATGCGCGGGAGGGAGAGGTCGGTGAGCTCGCGGCACAGATACATGGCGACCTGGCGGGCATTGACCAGAACCCGGGAGCGGGAGTGGCCGCGGAGGTCCTCCAGGCTGACGCCGAAGTAGTCGGCGGTGGAGACCATGATCTGGTCGGCGGTGATCTCCGGGCCGGCGCCGTCCGGCATGAAGTCGCGCAGGACTTCCTCGGCGAGGGAGAGCTGAACCGAACTGCGGGTCAGGCTGGCGAACGCAGTCACCCGGATGAGGGCGCCTTCGAGCTCGCGGATGGAGTTGGATACGCGGCTGGCGATGAACTCGAGGACGTCGTCCGGGGCGTACATGCGCTCCTGGGCGGCCTTCTTCTGGAGAATCGCGATGCGTGTCTCCAGGTCGGGCGGCTGGATGTCGGCGAGCAGTCCCCACTCGAAGCGGGTGCGCATGCGGTCTTCGAGGGTGGCCAGCTGGCGCGGGGAGCGGTCCGAGCTGATCACGATCTGCTTGTTGGCGTTGTGCAGGGTATTGAAGGTGTGGAAAAACTCCTCCTGCGTACGCTCGCGGTTTTCCAGGAACTGGATGTCGTCGATCAGCAGAATGTCGACGTCGCGGTAGCGGCGCTGGAATGCCTGGGTCTTGTCGTCGCGCAGGCTGTTGATGAAGTCGTTCGTGAATTCTTCGGTGGAGACGTAACGCACACTGCGGGCGTGGCCGAGGGTGGTCGCGTAGTGACCGATCGCGTGCAACAGGTGAGTCTTGCCCAAACCCGAGCTGCCGTAGATGAACAGCGGGTTGTAGGCCTTCGCCGGTGACTCGGCGACCGCGACCGAAGCCGCATGGGCGAACCGGTTGGACGAGCCGATGACGAACGTCTCGAACATGTACTTCGGGTTGAGCCGGTTGCCGTCATTGCCGCCGGGGCGGGTTCCGGGCTGGGTGCCGCGCATGTCGACCGGCGCGCGGCCGGGACCGTTGTCGCCTCCGTGCCGCAGCTGCATGGTGTCGTCGCGGCGGTCCTGGCCGACCAGGGCCGGGCGGTCGTCGGGGCGACGCTGGTTTTCCCGCAGCTGAGCCGGTTCGGTCGCCATCCGGTGCCCGCCGGACTCGTTCGGGACGTCGAAATGCGGAAGTTGCCGCGGTGCATCCGCCTTCGGCTTCTTTTCCTCCGCGATGGTGGATTTTCCGGGCTCGGTCTGCCCCATCGGCAGCGGTGCGGCAAACAAGGCGTCCTGCCCGTCGCGTGCCGCCGGCACGCCCCGGGTGAACGGCGCCTGCGCCGACCCGGTCGGGCCGTCCTGTTGGTCGTAGCCGTCGCTGTAGGCAGTCGGCTGCGGATAACGATCTGGGTACGGCGGGGGGACCTCGGCGTAGTGCGCGGCAGGAGGCGCGGCTGGCTCGGGCGGTGGGTTGCCGTAAACCGTGCCGGGGCGGCCCGAGCCGTCCTCGGGCGGGCGGACGGTCACGGCGACCTGGATGGGCCGACCAAGCCGGCGGGAAAGAGCTTCGGTGATCGCGAGCCGCAGGCGGGACTCGATCACGTCCCGGGTGTACGTGTCCGGAACGGAGAGCAGCGCGGTGTCCTCGACGATGGCGCGCAGGCGAGTAAGGCGCAGGTAGGCACGCTGCTGCGCGGACGCGATCTCGTCCGCGAGCTCGTCCGTCGCCGCAGCCCAGACCCCGCCTAGGTCGACCGTATCGGCCACCGCCGCGCCACCCCCATCGCCCCCGGTTCTCCCGATGGCCTTGTCCGGCTTCCGCCCTTGCCCGCCGTCACCCGTCCGGGCGACGGACCGGCTCCCCCCAACCCCGCACATTCAACGTGCTGAACGTGCATGGCGCCACCGGCTGTCCACAGGTTATCCACAACCTGTGCACTCGTCGGCGGTCGCTCCCCGGCCGGGTGGTCGGCAGACTTCCCCGGAGCCTGCGCTGGCGCGGGAAACAGGCTCACCGTGCCGAACGATTCACTGCCTCGTCGGGTTCTTCTCCATGCCCGGCGGTGCAGTTGGCGAACAGCGCTGAAGACCAGCAAACGGGCACGCTAACAGCGGGGCCACGCCCGCATCAACCGGCAGGGCCCGCTTCGGGCCAGGTCCAGCCCGAAAAGCTGCATTCCGTACGCGTGCCAGCCGGCAGGAGTGACGGACATGACTGTCGGCGCGCCGCCGTCGTGCCATGGTTGACCAGTGCGGCAGCCCTGCGTAGGGTCGAGCGGTTGCTCCGCCGCGCTCTGCTAAAGTGGCGTCTTGCAGCTGATGCCCCCTGGCCGTACGAAGACGGAGTTCTGACGTGAGCAAGCGCACCTACCAGCCGAACAACCGCCGGCGCGCGAAGACCCACGGCTTCCGGCTGCGCATGCGCACCCGGGCCGGTCGCGCCATCCTGGCTTCCCGCCGCACCAAGGGCCGCGGCAAGCTGTCGGCCTGAGCCGACGCGAGCCGAGGTCGATCGCCAGGTAGTCGTGCTGGCCGCTGCGCAGCGACTGCGGCGTAGCAGCGACTTCGCCGCAGCGGTTCGCGGTGGCCGTCGCTCCGGGCGCGGCACCGTGGTGGTCCACCTACTCGTCGATGAGCCGGCGCAAGCCTTTGAGGCCCGCGCCGGCTTTGTCGTGTCCAAGGCTGTGGGCAACGCGGTCGTCCGCAACAAGGTCCAGCGGCGGCTGCGCCACCTGGTCCGTCCCCGGCTGAACGACCTGCCGTCCGGAACGACACTGGTGGTTCGCGCGCTGCCCGCCGCCGCGACCGCATCGTTCGAGACCCTCGGCGCCGATCTCGATGCCGCCCTGACTGCGGCCCGCTCACCCCGGCGGCGACGGTGACACCGCTCGCCCGGCTGCTGACGGCGGCGGTCGTCGCGTACCGTCGTTATGTGAGCCCGGCGTTGCCGGCCCGCTGTCGGTTCTACCCCTCGTGCAGTGCGTACGCCCAGGAGGCGGTCGCGAAGCACGGCGCGCTCCACGGGACCGGTCTGGCGATCTGGCGGCTGCTGCGGTGCCATCCCTTCCACCCTGGCGGGTTCGACCCGGTGCCTGATCCGATCCGTCACCGTCCTGCTGATGTGACTGGAGCATGATTTGAGTCTCGACTGGATCTACTACGCCATCTCGTGGATCCTCCTGCAATGGCACGCCCTGTGGGACAGCATTGGCGTTCCTGTCGACCGGGTCCTGGGCACCAACTGGGCCTGGATCCTGGCGATCGTGTTCCTGGTGGTGACGCTGCGCGTCATCCTGTTCCCGGTCTTCGTCAAGCAGATCAAGTCCCAGCGGGCGATGCAGGCGCTGCAGCCCAAGGTCAAGGAGCTGCAGGAGAAGCACAAGGGTGACCGGGAGACGCTCCAGAAGGAAATGATGGAGCTGTACCGGACGGAGAAGGCCAACCCGCTCATGGGCTGCCTTCCGATGTTCCTGCAGATCCCCGTCTTCCTCGGCCTCTTCCACGTGCTGCGCCGGCTCAGCCCGGACAACAACTTGAAGACGCTGTACGGCTGGTCGGCTGAGCAGTTCGACAGTGCGACGCACGCCTCCCTCTTCACGGCGCCGATCGCGGGTCACTTCAGCTCCAGCGCCGCCGAACTGGCCCGGCTCGGCACCGGCAGCAGCACCGTCACAGTGAAGATCATCGCGGGCGTGCTGGTCCTCATCATGATGGCGACCACCTACCTCACCAGTCGCCAGATGATCCTCAAGACCGGCTGGGCCGAGGACCCGCAGCAGAAGATGATCCAGCGCCTGATGCTGTACGGCATCCCCGCCTCGCTGCTCATTTCCGGCGCGCTGTTCCCCATCGGTGTGGTCATCTACTGGGTCACCAACAACCTTTTCAGCCTGGCGCAGCAGCAGTGGGTGCTCCGGAAGTTCCCGCCGCCGCCGATGGCGAACGCCAAGCCGGGCTCCTCCGCGCGCCCCGCGGGCAGCTCCGGTAAGAGCGGTTCCAACCCGGTGCAGCCGGCTCCCCGTGGCCTGTTCGGCCGCAAGCAGGCCCAGCCCGAGCCGCAGACGCCGGTCGTCGACACCAAGGCGCTCGCCCCCAAGCCCGGCGCCAAGCCCGCCAACCCGAAGAAGGGCTCCCGGCCGGCGAACAAGCCCAAGGGTTGACGCAGCAGCGGCCCGGCCCCGTGTCGGCCCGCGCGCGGCCCCTTGCGGGCAGCGACACAGACCTCCCCGCACCGGTGACGGACACACCGGCGCGGGAAACAGCGGACCGCGCAGGTCCGGCCCGAGAGTACGGAGATGAGACCGTGACCGACACCAGCACTCCCAGCGCCGAGGAGACGACCGCCGCGACCGCGGAGTCGACCGGTACGGAGGAGACCAAGAAGTCGGAGAGCGTGACCTCCGACAGCGACCTGTTCTCGCAGAGCGAGATCGCCGCCGACTACATCGAGGGTCTGCTCGACATCCTCGACTACGACGGCGACATCGACGAGCTGGTGTCGGGTGGCCGCCCGATGGTCGAGGTCGTCGGTGACCGGCTGCAGCCGCTCGTCGGCCAGCGCGGCGCCACTCTGGAGGCCCTGCAGGAGCTGACCCGCCTCGCCATTTTCCGGGCGAGCGGTTCGCCGAGCCGGCTGCTGCTGGACATCGGCGGCTACCGCGCGACCCGCCGCAAGGAGCTGACCGCCGTCGCCAAGAACGCGGTGGAGAAGGTCAAGCAGCACGGCGACGAGGTGCGGCTGGACCCGATGTCGGCGTTTGAGCGCAAGTGCGTGCACGACGTGGTCAACGCGATCTCGGGTGTGGAAAGCGAGTCCGAGGGCGTCGAGCCGAACCGTCGGATCGTCGTGCGGTCGGCGGAGTGAAATGACTGAGTCCCGCTTCGAGGCGGGGGATGGCGGCTCGGGTGCTTCGGTGCCCGGGCCGTCTTCTTCTTCGTCCGCCTCTCCCCCGTCGTCCTCTTCTTCTGGGCCCTCTTCCGTCCCGGTGGCCGGCTCGGTCGTGGAACCGCCGGCCGAGCACCGGGCGGCCGCTGAGGCGGTGTTCGGCGATCGACTGGCACTGGCAGGTCACTTTGCGGAGTTACTCGCCACCGACGGCGTTGTTCGCGGTTTGATCGGTCCCCGCGAGGCACCACGCCTATGGGAGCGGCACCTGATCAACTGCGGGGTTATGTCCGAGATCATCCCTATCGGCGCTTCGGTGATTGACGTGGGGTCTGGTGCCGGTTTGCCCGGTATCGTGCTGGCAGTGGCCCGGCCTGATCTCACGATCACCCTGGTCGAGCCACTGGCACGACGTACCGCTTTTCTGTCCGAAGCGGTGACAGCCCTCGGGCTCGACACGACCGTCACGGTCGTCCGAGGCCGAGCGGAAGACCTCGCCGGTGGACCCCCCGCCCCCGCCGATGTCGTCACCGCCCGCGCTGTGGCGCCGCTGGACCGGCTCGCCGGCTGGTGCCTGCCCCTCGCCGCCATCGGTGGCCGGCTGGTCGCGCTCAAAGGCGCCACGGCCGAAGAAGAGGTGGCAGAGCACCGCGACGCGGTCGCCCGTCTTGGCGGCGGTGAGCCGGTCGTCCGGCTCTGCGGGGTCGGTGTGATCGACCCGCCGTCCACGGTCGTGGACATCGTGCGGGAACGCTTCGTCGTGGCACCACGGCCAGGGTCGTCTCAGCGGGCGGCCACCCCGGGCCGGTCCGCCGGCGACGCCGGCGGGCGCGGCTCCGGGAAGAGGAGATCGCGGAGGAGATAGATGGCTAGGCGGGGCGCGCGGAAACGATCTGGGAAGCTTCCACGCCCCTCGCCGCAGCCGGCCCGCTCCCCCGCGCAGGAGGCAGCGCCGGATGCCCCGCCGGCAACGAGCGTGTCGCCCTCTCCACGGCGGCCGGGGGTGGGTTCGCCGCCTGTGGCAGCGGGCACGGGGATCATTTCCGTGTCAGACGAGGCGGCCACGGAGGCTGTCTCGCCGTCGGGGGTCGCGCGCGCTGGGGCCGTTTCGCCGGCAGGAACGGCAGGCTCGGGGGCCGGCGCTTCGTTGTCGGGCATGGCAGGCTCGGGGGCCGCTTCGCGGTCGGGGGTGGGCCCTGTTGGTGGTTCCCTGACGGGGACGGCGGGTTCTGGGGCTGCTTCGTTGTCAGGCGTGGCAGGCGCGAGGGCCGCTTCGTTGTCGGTTTCGGGGGCTGTCTCGCCGCGGGGCATGGCGAGTGCCGGGGCTATCTCATCGCCGGCTGCTGAGAGCTGGAGCGCCAGGGCCGTCGAACTGGGTGGCGAGGCGAGGTCGAGCTCGCCGGCGGTGGAAGAGCTGTCAGACGCGCCGGCCCTAGCTGCGTTGAGCTACTCGCCGCTCGTCATGGCGGCTGCCTCGACCGGTGCTCGGACGCCGGATAAGGCCTCCCCCGGCAATTCGAGAACGGGAAGTTCAGCGAACAGGCGACAGATAGCTAGCGCGGCACCGAACTCTGGGTCCGGCGATATGACGACGAGCGGCCGGTGGCCGGAGATGGCGGCGCCCGGGACCGGCGGCCCGAGACGCGAGGCCGGCGGCGGCGCGTACCAGACCGACGCGGGAGACGCAGGGGCCGCTCCCACGGTCGATTCTGCGGGCGACGACGCCCCACCCCCGGATCTGGGTTCAGCCCCCGCTCGGTGGTCGGCTTCCGGACTCGGTTGGCCCGGACGAGTTCGGGTGTACGGGGGCAAGCTGCGGCTAGTAGCCGGATTTATGGCCTTCGAGGCGTCGCCGGCGCTGTACGTCTCGACTCAAGAGGCGGACAACCGTGGCGACGCTCGCCCGGCGGCCGTAGGCTGGCCGCGCGTCGATAGTGTGGACCGGACGGTGAGCGCGGTGGCGCCGCCGTTTCCTGCCGGACCGCACACTCGCGGTGCCGACTCACTCCAACCAGGCAGGGATAAAACGGTGCATGAGTATGGCAGGGGCCCTGATGGCGACCTCGGTGGGAACGGTGTTTCACGTGAAACCGATCCACAAGCCGGGCCTGATCGGAGCGGAAGCCTGAGCGTGAGCTTCAACAGCGGAGATCAGGGAGTGCCCCAGCCGCGGACCGGTAATGGTGGGCAGGTGTATGGCACGCCGGTGAACTCGGATCATGGGGTGGCGGAGCAGCGTCGCTCTGCGCCCGCTCCGCGCTCTGGGCCGCCCGCTGCTCCTGTATCCGGATCTGCGGCCGTACCGTCAGCTGCGGCCATGTCGACGCGGACCGGTGCGGATTACGCAGGGCGACCTACTTCCGCGCCGCCGCAGTCCCGCGCAGCGGGGGAAGTCAGCCCGCCGCATGTGCCTAGCGCTCCAGTTTCCGGCGACTTCGCGGAGGGTGATCGTGCTGGGCTGGCATCCGCCGAATCTGTGTCAGTTGCCCCAGTTTCGCCGGTTTCGGCGAGTGCGGATTCTGTCGTGACCGAGCAGGAAGTGGTCGATGCCATGGCAGGCGAGCATGTTTCACGTGAAACGCCGGGCCGGGTTGAGGACGATCCGCCGCTCGCCATGGAAGCGTTGCGAGCTGTGCAGATCCTCAATCCGAGTGGCGAGATCACGATGCCTCGGCCGGACCAGCCGCGGGTGCTCTGCGTAGCGAACCAGAAGGGTGGCGTCGGCAAGACGACCACGACGGTGAACCTCGCCGTGGCCCTCGCGCTGCACGGAAACCGAGTGCTCGTCGTCGATCTCGACCCGCAAGGCAATGCGTCCACCGGCCTGAACGTTCCGCACCACGCGGGCGTGCCGGATGTCTATGACTGCCTGATCGACAACGTGCCACTCGCTGAGGTGGCGCAGCCGGTGGAAGGCATTCCGAACCTCTTCTGCGTACCGGCGACCATCGACCTTGCCGGCGCGGAGATCGAGCTCGTGTCTGTTGTCGCGCGTGAGTCACGACTTGCTCGGGCCATCGCCGCTCATCCGGAGAAGTTCGATTACGTCTTCATCGACTGCCCGCCCTCCCTCGGCCTCCTGACCGTTAATGCCCTGTGCGCTGCGCAGGAGGTGCTTATCCCCATTCAGTGCGAGTACTACGCGCTGGAGGGCCTGAACCAGCTGATCAACAACATCAACCTGGTTCGGCAGCACCTCAACCCGGTGCTGGACGTTTCCACCATCCTGCTGACTATGTACGACCGCCGTACGCGCCTGGCGGACGCCGTGGAGCAGGACGTGCGCAACCATTTTGGCTCGAAAGTGCTCGAAGCAGTGATTCCCCGCAATGTACGAGTGTCGGAGGCGCCGAGTTACGGCCAGTCCGTGATGACCTACGATCCGGGCTCACGGGGCGCCACCAGCTACTTCGAGGCTGCTCTGGAGATTGCAATGCGCGGGGTCAACACGGGAGGCGCGGCATGAAGAACCGTCCACGGGGAGGCCTCGGCCGGGGCCTAGGGGCACTTATCCCCACCGCTGCACCGACCGGCACCACAGTTACCGAAGACACCCCACCGCCTGCACCGACTCCTGCTCCGGCCCAGTTTTCGGCGGCCGCGGCGGCCCCGGACACCGCGCCCGCGGCGGTTAGCGAACCCGAAGCCGAGCCCGAACCCATCGACGAAGGCCTGTCGCCGGTGCCGGGTGCGCGATTCGCTGAGCTGGCAGTCACCGCGATCGTTCCGAACCCCAAGCAGCCGCGCCACGTCTTCGACGAAGAGGCGCTCGAAGAATTGAAGACCTCCATCCAGGAGGTCGGCTTTCTCCAGCCGATTGTGGTTCGCGACCTTGGTGACGGTAGCTACGAACTGGTCATGGGTGAGCGGCGCTGGCGCGCCGCCCAGGCAGTCGGCAAGGAAACGATCCCCGCGATCATCCGCGAAACGCGCGACGACGCCATGCTGCGCGATGCGTTGTTGGAGAACATCCACCGCGCCAACCTCAACCCCCTGGAAGAGGCCGCGGCATATCAACAACTCCTCGAAGAATTCGGGGCTACCCACGAAGAACTCGCTCGACGTATCGGTCGCAGTCGACCGCAGATATCGAACACGATAAGGCTGCTGAACCTGCCAGCTCCGGTCCAGCGCCGAGTTGCTGCCGGCGTACTGTCGGCGGGCCACGCCCGTGCACTTCTCGGTTTGGAAGACGGAGTAACGCAGGAGCAACTCGCACTCCGGATCGTCGCCGAAGGTCTATCCGTGCGCGCCACCGAAGAGTTGGTGTCGCTGGCTATCGCGGATGGACCGGCAAAGAAAGCCGCGCCAACCCGCCGGGCCAAGGTCCACGCACCCGCGCTCAACGATCTGGCGGACCGGCTCTCAGACCGATTCGACACCCGGGTGAAGGTCGACATCGGTCGCAACAAGGGAAAGATCACGATCGAGTTCGCCACCGTGGATGACCTGGAACGTATCGTCGGCATGATCGGTGTCGAGGAAGAGGGCTCTCCCCCTACCGAGTAGGGAACACGCCGATCCGCCTGGATCGGCTATAGCCGCTGGCCGGCGGCGATGGTGCATGACGGACAGGCACGTGATCGGCGGATCGCGTGCCTTCTTCATGTCCGGCGCGCATCGGTTCGGTCGGCCTGAGTGGACCGGCTTGCCGATAGTTGGCGAACGGTGCGCTAGCACGGGAGTCGCGCGGACGACGACTTTGTTGAAGGCTGCCGGCTGACTGTCTTAGTAGGGCCGATTTCGGTTCTGTCAGAACGATTCTCCTGGGATTTCGGTCTCCACAGTTTTCCGGTTCAGCGCCAAATCTGATGCCCGAAACGAGCTAGTTCGGAGGTCGATGAGCTGCTTCAAGCGTTTCGCGGTGAATAATGCGAATACTGATCACCTTCTTTGCCGTTCTTGCATGTCGGCTTGAGTGAGCCTTGCCATGCTTTTCGCCGCTATGAACCTAGGCCTGCTGGCCCCAGGGTTCAGGGATATTGCCTCCCGGCCTCCAGGGCCGGGTGACCCTCTGGCGATCGGATCTATGTCAGGCCGATCGATTTAAGCCGGGACCTCCCTAGTGGGTTGGGCAAAGGTGACTCGGGCGCTCTTGTCCCGCGGGGCTGGTGCGTGCGAGCGACTGACCGGTCAGCGGTTTACGCCTGTTGGGGGCGCGCTGCGATCCGGGCGCCCTGGTGACGATTCCGCGCTTGCTTTCCTACGCAGATCCTTTGTCTCGACCACCAATCGGTGATCTTTGCAGTGCAGGGCGGTTGCTCACGAATGTCGTCAGCAGGGTTTCGGATCGTTCAGCACACCTGGGAGCCCGCGTCGGTTGACGTACTCGGGCCTTGTTTCACGTGAAACTGAGGAGAGCTTGCGCCTTAGGCGTTCGTTCGTCTCACCCAATCGTGGGTGTTTCACGTGGAACAGAAACCATCCGGCCGTCCGCAAGGAGGTGGTTTCGACACGGCGGACATGGCGTCGCGTAGACGAGGAGGAGGGCAGCGCCTGGGAGGTTGGTCCACGAAGCCCTCGTCGTTCGCCGCGCACCGCCAATAGGGCCTGGTACCGAGGGACCGGCAACGAAACTCATATCGTCTCTCCTAGCGACGATGAGTGGATGCCTACCCACACACGGAACAAGCGTCAAGCCGAAGATCGGTTTCACGTGGAACACAGCGTCGCACTGTGGAACCGCCACTCCGCAAGCCCACAGCGTCGCGCCACTCCGCAGGCACCACAGCTTCGCGCCGCTCTCATCGCGCCCGCCCCGCCTGCCGTGCTCGCCCTGTCTGCCGCGCTTGTCCCGCCTGCCGTGCTCGTTCCGCCTGCCTTGCTCGCCCTGCCTGCCGCGCCTGCCGCGCCTGCCGCGCCTGCCGCGCCTGCCGCGCCTGCCGCGCCTGCCGCGCCTGCCGCGCCTGCCGCGCCTGCCGCGCCTGCCGCTCCCGCGGCCCCGCCGCTCCCGCGGCCCCGCCGCTCCCGCGGCCCCGCCGCTCCCGCCGAGCCGTACCGCTACCCCCGCAGCACCGTCGCACCGCCACTCCGCGGCCTCGCTGTTTTGCCGTTGGGCGAGGCTTCCCGCCGCGTCGTGCACCGCGCGGATCGCTACTCTGCAGCTCCGCGCTCCCTACGGGGCCTATCCACCAGCCGCTCCGCTATTCTGCGCCGGCCCGCCGCAGCACAGCCCCGACGCGGCACCGCCCACTGCCAAAGCTGAACGACGGCAGTTGGGTGATGCCGGCCAGGAGGGGAAGTTCGCGGATACTTTTGCACCCTGCGCATTGCTGGCGCGTGGGGCGTGAGGCTTGAGTTCCATTCGAGGACCGGGTGGAGCGGAGCGGCCGCGGTTGCTCTAGCTGTGGTGTTTCACGTGAAACGCTCACTCCTGGACAAGAGAAGAATTCGATACGCCGTCGCAGTTAGCGAGCGAAGGCCGCCCCTGCTTCCACTCTGGGTCTGGTCTGGGAAAGCTTCGGGTTCAGATGCGGCTTACTCCAGGCACGCTCGCCGGAAGTTCCATTTGTGGCGACTTCCTCACGGGCACGTCTGGATCGAGGCGACTCAACACAGTCGCCTGTGCCCGGCGTTCCTCTGAAGGTGGTGCCCTCGAGCTGCAATTGCGGTGTTGTCATCAGAAGCCGGGAGGTGCGCCGGACGTCGCGCTCGCGTAGGCGCCAGAACACTGGTAAAGCATGGCTCTGCAAGAACAGGAACGCTCACCGCGCGGTGAGCTCGCAGTGCAGTCTGGGTCGCAATGCAGTCCGGGTCGCAGTGCAGTCTGGGTCGCAGTGCAGCGCCGCTCGTAGTGCGAGTGCCCTTGGGACTATGCGCTCCTAGCCCGGTGCGCTTGCAGCGCCGGTGCCGAAGGGCAGGCGCTTGCGGGCCGGATGCCCGCAAGGCTGGGACGCTCGCAGGGGCCGGGACGCGAACCTGGCCGCGCCCTCCTGCTCTGGCGCGCCCGCGCACATAGCCGATCGCGACCGCTATGCCCGCCCTTGATTTTCACGAGAACGGTTCGTCGCACTCAGCGGTGGGACAGGCGGCTTCCGGCTTGGGCAGGGAGGCGTTTCGGGCGGTGGGCAAGGAGGCGTTTCGGGCGCTGGAGATCTCTGGATCAGACGGAGGGTTGTCGATGGTGTGGCCTTGGCGGCTGCTGGTGTTGCACACAAGCGGTGGTGACTAGGTATCGGACTTCGGCAGTATCCACAAGGTGTGCGTGATCGCTGTTGATAAGCGGACGTCCGCCGTTTCACGTGAAACATCGTTGATGCGCCCAACGCCGGTCGTTCCACTATCCACAGGTTCAGGATGCCCTCCACATGGTGTTTCACGTGAAACAGGGTGGCCTGTGGATAACTTCTGTGGATAACTTTGGGTGCGCCCGCGATGGAGGGGGTGATGACGTGCGTCAACCTCTGGTCCACGCGGCCGGCCTGCGGAGGCGGGCGGTAGCCGGCGGGGAAATTGACGCGGGACAGTCCGTCGCTGCTGCACTAGGGTCGGCGGCGTGCCTGAGAATGCGCCTCGCCTTCCGGAGTTTGTGGGTCGGCCGTCCTTCCCCTTTGAGGGAGAGCTGCGGGTCAAACAGCTCGTACCGCCGGTCGCCGGAGAGCCGCAACGGAGTGGTCAGGACCCAGCCGATTGCGGGGCATGCCGTACGCCGGACGAAGCCTACGTTTGGGTCAGCGAACGTTGGCGAGTACGGGCAACGGAACGGCCTACCGGGCTCCCCGTGGTGCTCATCTTGGAGTGCCGCTCCCACCTGGATCTCGGCGACCTCTCCAATCTCCTAGCCGCCGAACTCGGTGTCATGACCGTCCGCCTGGAACGGGCTATCCGATCGCTCGACGACGTAGCCCAGGTGCACGTGAACCGCTGGGACGACGACACGGCCCATCTGCAACTGTGGTTCCTCGCGCGCCCGCAGGGCCTTCCGCAGCTACGCGGCAGCTTCCTGTCCATGTGGGACGACATCCTCCCCTTGGTGTCGGAAGACAGCTGGCGAGAGAACCTAGCCCTCATCGCCGCCTGGCTCGGCGAATTTGGCGGGCGTGCCGTCGCTGGACCCCCGCACATTCACTGGCAGTCCCCCGCCACCTTTGCGGAGCCCACCGAACCTTCCCGCACCACATCGCCCCCCGCCCACTTCACGTCCGTCTCGCCGCAGCGCGGCGAGACGACGCCGGACTCGACGCCGGACTCGACGCCGGACTCGACGCCGGACTCGACGCCGGACTCGACGCCGGACTCGACGCCGGACTCGACGCCGGACTCGACGCCGGACTCG
>NZ_JBITBX010000009.1:204639-343774 GCF_044452725.1 Actinoplanes sp. NPDC051859
CTCGACGCCTTCGAACACTGGAAATGGAGTCTGGCCGTCACAACCGGGCGAGGGAATCCCGGGGCATCGCACCGCGGGTTGACGCTGCACGACAACGCGAGCAGACCGAGATAGCGTGCTCAGCGACGATGGCGAGCTGGGCCAAGATCGGCAGCGATCCCGACCAGAGCAGCGGCCGCATCAGAGCAGCGACCGCATCAGAGCAGCGACCGCATCAAAGCAGCGGCCCCAGCAGAGCAGCGGCAGCGCCCAGGAACAAAAAGCCGGGATCAGCTAGCCGCGCGGGTGACAGCCCGGCCCACCAAACTTCCCAGCACCGTGCCGAAGTCCAACCCGCCCGCCTGAACCGCCAGCGGCAGCAGCGACGTCTCGGTCATCCCCGGCGACACGTTGACCTCCAGCACGTGCGGCACGCCGTCCGCGTCCACGATGAGGTCCACCCGGGAAAGGTCCCGCAGTCCCAGCGCCCGGTGGGCGGCCAGCGCAGTTTCGGCGACGGCTGCCGCCACCGAGGTGGTAAGTCGGGCGGGAGTGTGCCACGTGGTCAAGCCGGCCGTGTACCGGGCGGCGTAGTCGTACACGCCGTTCTTGGGGACGATCTCGACGGCGGGCAGGGCGAGCGGCCCCTCCCCCAGGTCGAGCACTGACACCGCCACGTCCATGCCAGGGACGTACTTCTCGACGAGCGCCGTCGAGTCGTAGGCGAAGCAGCCCACCATGGCGGCTGGCAGGTCGGGGGCTTCGCGGACGACGGAGGCGCCGAGGCCGGAGCCGCCTTGGGCGGGCTTCACCATGAGGGGTAGGCCGAGGCGGTCGACGATGCGGTCGAGGACGGCGACGGCGCCGAGCTCGGAGAAGCGGTCGTGGGGCAGGGCCACCCAGTCGGGCGTACGGATGCCTTGTTCGCGCAGCATCGACTTGGCCGACGGTTTGTCCCAGGCGAGCCGGGAGGCCGCCGCCGTGCAGCCGACGTACGGCACGCCGCAGAGGTCGAGGACACCGCGGAGGGAGCCGTCCTCACCGGTGGCGCCGTGCAGGGCGATGACGACGGCGTCCGGTCGGTCCGAGGCGAGGATGGGCAGGAGAGTGGCGTCCGCGTCGCGCAGCTCCGCCGAAAGGCCGGCGGCGCGGAGTGCGTCCAGGACTCGGCGGCCGGAGCGCAGCGAGACGTCGCGCTCGTAGGAGAGGCCGCCGGCGAGGACGAGGATGTGCGGTTCGGTGGACGTACTCATGGGGGTGATCATGCCAAGTCGGGGCCGGGGGTGTCCGCGGCGGCCGGACCACGACGGCGGTGGGGGGTGGTCGGTCCGAAGACTGCTCGCATGGCGAGCTCCTGTTCCATTACTCCGGCGAGCCGGCGGACGCCTTCCCGAATCCGTGGAGGTGGCGGGAACGAGAAGTTGAGTCGCAGGTTGGCGGTGCCGGTGCCGTCGGCGTAGAAGCCGGTGCCCGGGACGTAGGCGACGCGGGCGGCGATGGCGCGCGGCATCATCGCTTTCGAGTCGAGGCCGTCGGGGAGGGTGGCCCAGACGAACAAGCCGCCACCGGGTCGGGTCCAGGTGGTGCCCGCGGGCATGAGGTCGGTGAGGGCGTCGAGCAGCGCGTCGCGGCGTTCGCGGTAGATCTCGCGGTACGTCTTGATCTGTTCGCGCCACGGCATGGTGGTCAGGTACTGGGTGACGGCGCCCTGGGCGAATGCGCTCGGGCACAGGATGTTGGCCTCGCTGGCCATGACGAGCTTCTCGCGTACGGCATGGGGGGCCAGGATCCAGCCCACCCGCAGCCCTGGCGCGAACGTCTTGGAGAACGTGCTGAGGTAAAGAATGCCGTCGCGGCGCCGGGCGCGGAGCGGCCGCGGCGCTTCGCCTTCGAAGCTGAGCGTGCCGTACGGATCGTCCTCGATCACCAGCAGCCGGTGCCGCTCGCAGATGTCGAGGATCCGTTCCCGCCGCTCTTCGGAGAGCGTGACTCCGGCCGGGTTCTGGAACGTCGGGATGGTGTAGAGGAACTTGGCCCGTCCGCCCGAGTCCACGAGTGCGGCCTCCAGTGCCTCGGGGATGAGGCCGTCGGCGTCCATGGCGAGGTGGCGTACCTGTGCCTGGGCGGCCTGGAACACGCCGAGTGCGCCGACGTAGGTCGGCCCCTCGGCGAGCACCACGTCGCCCGGGTCCAGGAAAAGCCGCGCAACCAGGTCGAGCGCCTGTTGTCCGCCGACCGTCACCACGACGTCGTCGGGGGACGCGCCGGTCGAGGCGTCGATGCCGGACAGGGCCATGACTTCGCAGATGCGTTCGCGGAGTTCGAGGGTGCCTTGGCCGATGCCGTACTGAAGACTGGTCGTGCCGAGCTCGGTGGCGAGCCGACCCATCATCTCTCCGACCGCGTCGAGCGGCAGCGCGGCGATGTAGGGCGACCCGCCGGCGAGCGACACCACTTCGGGGCGGCTCGCGACGGAGAACAGTGCGCGAATCTCGGAGGTTGTCATGCCGCGTACCCGGCGGGCATAGCGATCGGTGTAATCGTCTTGCGTCGTCCCAGTCATGGATCGATATTAGGCGAGCCTGGCACACCCGTTTGAGTCCGATCCGGTGCCGTTCAAGGAGTTTGCGGCGTAGGATCCGACCGGGGGCGCGGACGAGCACGTGAACAGGACCGTGCCGCGAGTCCGGAGAAGCTCACCGACGCCAAGGGGTCCGCCGATGTCGCGACGGCTGGTCAACCTGACCCTCGACACCCTGGAAGACCTGCCCCGGCCGTGCCGCGGCTGTGTCTACTGGGAGTTGGACCCGGTCTCCGCCGAGCGGGCCTGCGCCACCGGCGACCCCGGTCTCGAGAAGGAGGCCTGGGTTTCGCAGACACTCTTGGAGTGGGGTTCCTGCGGGAAGCTGGCGTACGTGGACGGGATGCCGGCCGGCTTCGTCATGTTCGCCCCGCCGGCGTACGTGCCTCGGTCGATGGCCTTTCCCACGTCGCCGGTCAGCGCCGACGCCGCCCTGTTGATGACCGCGCATGTGGTGGCCGCGTTCGCCGGCGGTGGGCTGGGCCGGATGCTGGTGCAGGGTGTGGCACGTGACCTGACGAAGCGCGGGATCAAGGCGATCGAGGCGTTCGGCGACGCCAAGTTCGGGGAGGCCGGCGAGGGCGAGGAGGGGTGTGTGGCCCCGGTCGACTTCTTCCTGTCGGTGGGCTTCAAGACCGTACGCCCGCATCCGCGCTACCCGCGGCTGCGGCTGGAATTGCGGACGGCGCTGTCGTGGAAGTCCGACGTCGAGTACGCCCTCGAAAAGCTGCTCGGCTCGATGAGCCCGGAGACGTTGCTGCGCCCGGTGCGTCCGGTGACCGCGACGACCTCCGCGGACAGCTGACGTCAGGGGTTGTTGCGGGACGCCAGCGCCAGCCGCAGCTGCCGTACGTCGATCGAGCCGGTGGGTACGTCAGCTTCCACCGGGTAGTACATCCGCTGCACCGCGGCGAGAACCGCTTCGACGAGCTGGTCCCGGAAGAGCGGGTCTATCAGCCGTTCCCGGTCGACCGGTGAGGTGAGGTAGCCCATCTCGACGTGGACGGCCGGCATCTGGGTGAGCCGGAGCAGCTCCCACGTCTTGGCGTGCGTACGGCAGTCGCGCATGCCGGTGCGGACGACGATTTCGCGCTGGACCAGATTTGCCAGCCGCTCCCCCACCGTCGAGGTGGCACCGGTGCCGGTGCCGTAGTGGTAGGTCGCGACGCCTTCGGCGGACGGCGACTCCTGCCCTTCGAGGTGGATGGAGATCAGCAGGTCGGCGCCGAGGCTGTTGGCTAGCGTGGCGCGTTCCTGACCGGACAGCCGCTGGGCCGGCTTGGGGCCGCGGGTCAGGTGCACGCGCATCCCGGCGGCGCCGAGCCGGCCTTCGAGCCGGGCCGCGATGTCGAACACGAGGTCGGCTTCGGTCCAGCGGAGTTGACCGTCCGGCACGACGATGCCGGGGTCGGCTTCGCTGCCGTGGCCGGGGTCGATGACGATGGTTTTGCCGACCAGGCTGGAGCCGGACTGCCGGAACGCTTCGGCCTCGCGTAGCCAGTTGGGTCGGCCGCCGACGACCTTGCGGCCGAGCCGGCGCAGCGCCTTCATGGTCTGCGGGCCGCAGGAGCCGTCCGGCGTCAGGCCGACCTCGCGCTGGAACTGGGCGACTGCCCGGGCCGTGCGCGGGCCGTAGATGGCGTCCGCCCGGCCGGTGTCGAAGCCCATTTCGAGGAGCCGCTCCTGTAAGGCGCGGACGTCCTCGCCGACGAGTGAGGTCGGCACGGAGTGGAACAGCGTACGGGCGCCGAGTTTCCACCGCGCCCCGTCCAGCGTCGCCCACGTCTCGGTGTCGACGACGCCGTCGGAACCGAGTCCGCGGCTCTGCTGGAAGGCTCGTACGGCGGTTTCGGTGTCCTCGTCGAACTCGGTGCCGCCGGTTGCCAGCAGCTCGAGCCCCACCAGGATCGACCGGATCTCCTCGACGGCCGGACCGGTGTCTCCACGGCGGATCGGACGCACGCGCGGCTCCAAACTGGGGGAAGGTGCAAGGCAACTCTCGGAGCGTACTCCCCGGAACATCCGGGAGCCCGGTGCTGATGCGCGCTCCGTGCGTCGGATCGCCACAGGCGACGCCCCGCAGCCGGGTGGCTGCGGGGCGTCGGGAAGAACCTGTTCAGAGCGCGGATTCGATGAAGTTCACCAGGGCGCTCTTCGGCTTGGCGCCGGCCACCGAGTTCACCGGCTCGCCGCCCTTGAAGAGGGTGAGGGTGGGGACGGACATCACCCGATAGGCGCGGGCGGTCTCGGGGTTCTCGTCGATGTTGAGCTTGACGATTTCCACCTTGTCGCCCATCTCGACGGCGATCTCGGCGAGCAGCGGGTCGACCTTCTTGCAAGGTGCACACCATTCGGCCCAGAAGTCGACAAGCACCACCTTGTCGGACTGAAGCACGTCACTCGTGAACGTGGCGTCGGTGACGGCCTTGGTTGCTCCCACGTGGACCTCCTGGTCTACAGCTCGGTGTTTCTACAGCTCGATGAAGGATGCGATGAAGCGCTCGGCGTCCAGCGCGGCGGCGCAGCCGGTGCCGGCGGCCGTGATGGCCTGGCGGTAGGTGTGGTCGACCAGGTCACCGGCGGCGAACACGCCGGGCAGGTTGGTCCGGGTGCTGGGCGCGTCGACCTGCACGTAGCCCTCGTCGTCGAGCTCGATCTGGCCCTTGAACAGCTCGCTGCGCGGGTCGTGACCGATGGCGACGAACACGCCGGTGACATCCAGAACCTTTGTTTCACCGGTCTGGGTGTTCTTCAGACGGGCGCCGACGACCTTGCCGTCTTCGCCGAGGATCTCCTCGACCGCGGAGTTCCACTCGACCTTGATCTTCGGGTTGTCGAGGGCGCGCTTCTGCATGACCTTGCTGGCCCGGAACGAGTCGCGCCGGTGCACGATCGTCACGGTCTCGGCGAAGCGGGTGAGGAAGGTGGCCTCCTCCATCGCCGAGTCGCCGCCGCCGACCACGATGATGTGCTGGCCGCGGAAGAAGAAGCCGTCGCAGGTGG
This sequence comes from Actinoplanes sp. NPDC051859, assembly GCF_044452725.1. NCBI lineage: Bacteria > Bacillati > Actinomycetota > Actinomycetes > Micromonosporales > Micromonosporaceae > Actinoplanes > Actinoplanes sp. NPDC051859. The sequence goes on from NZ_JBITBX010000009.1 coordinate 210,203, forward strand.
CGCAGGACGAGACGCCGTGGCCGAGGAGCTCCTGCTCGCCGGGCACGCCCAGCGGCCGCCACGCGGAACCGGTGGAGAGGATGACCGCGCGGGCGAAGAACTGCTTGTCGCCGACCCAGACGGTCTTCAGGCCTTCGGTGCCGGGCTCGGTGGGCTTGTCGCCCAGCTCGACCCGGGTCGCGTCGTCCGTGATGAATTCCGCGCCGAACCGCTCGGCCTGCTTGCGCATGTTGTCCATGAGCTCGGGGCCCATGATGCCCTCGGGGTGGCCGGGAAAGTTCTCCACCTCGGTGGTGGTCATCAGTGCACCGCCGGACTGGACGCCCTCGATCACCAGGGGCTTGAGGTTCGCCCGGGCCGCGTACAGCGCCGCGGTGTAGCCGGACGGTCCCGAGCCGATGATGATCAGATTCCGGACCTCGTCCACTGCCGACTCCTCAATTACGGGGGTTCGCCGGGGAACCGGCGACATCGCACGCTAGAACGTCATGGTAGGAGAGCTGCATTCCCCCGCAGTACGCGCTGTGGGCCCCGGCATAGTGGGGGTCGTCACGCGACCGCGGGTGCCGGTCAGCCTACCTTTACGGCTCCGAGCCGGGCGGCGCCCGAACCAGGCGCGCCGCAGTCGGCTCCGGCGGCCCAGACCCATTCCCCGTTGGCGGCGGTGAACTGCACGATCAGCGCCGGTGTGCCGTCGTACCGCGCGAAGTCGATGCTGCGTGCGGTGACTGCGCCGGCGCCGTGTGCGTCGGAGATCGCGTCGATGCAGGCGAGGAGGACCTCCTGCACCCGCAAGCGCTGGAGCGGGTCGTCACGCTCAGCCATCACGCCAGCACTGGGGTCGGCCAGCATGCCGCGCGACTTGCGGGCGTCGTCCTTGTCGGTGCCGGCTTGCGGGGACAAGCCAGGCTGCGGCGCATCGGCCGGCGGCTTCCCCGTCGTGGACGGACCGGCCTCTGCCGCGGCCATCGGCTTGGCGGCAGCGTCCGCCAGCGTCGCGGCGGTGTAGTCGGTGCCGGTGTCCAACACCTGACCCGGCCCCGCCGGCAACGCGGCCACTCCTGGCGCCTGCTGATCGGCCGCTGACTTCGCGGACGTCGACAGCTGCTCCGCGTTCTCACCGCCGAACTGCTGAATACCAAATCCGGCAAAAGCCAGCACGCCGGCTGCGATTCCGATCGGCGCCGCCCACTTCAACCGCCGCGCCCGCTTCCGGGCCGTCGTGGCTTGCTCTTCCTTTTTCGGTACGGCGACCAGCCGCCGGACAGAAGCAACACCATCACCTGACGGCCGCGGGTCACCCACCCCGGAATCGGCACCCCCAGCCGCCGAGCCGACCAGCGTGGCATCGACGCTGGAAGCCGAGGTGACCGGTGTGGCAGCGAGGTCGGCGCTCGAGTCGATTGGTGTGGCGTCATCGCCAGTTTCCCAGCGGGCCGGCGTCGCGTCGGCAGTGGCCGCCGTCGCGCTGGCCGGGACGGAGCCGCTGGCTGCCGGGGTGAACGCCGCGTCGAGTCGAGCAACCAGGTCGGCGGGCATCGGCTCCGGCTCGGCGCCCCACGAGTGCAGCGCGGCTGTCATGGCCTCGGTTGCGGCGGAGAGTTCGGCGTGCGCGCGGCGCCAGGCCGGGTGTCCCACGATCAACGCGGAGACCACGGCCTCGTCGGGGGTGCCGTCCAGCGCGCCGCCGACATAGTCGGCGAGCAGGTCGAAGTCGACCTCGCTGAACTCTGGCCCCGTCACGCCTGGTCCCCTCTGTCACCGGAGGCCGGTAGCGGCCTCGACGCCGGGCGCTGCACCGCAGCGCCCGATCCTGTTGAGACGCGCCCCGAGCCGTCGTGGTTCCCCTTGGTGCCGTCTTCTCCGGAAGCCGAGCTGCGCACCGGGCCGGAGCGAGTCCCCCGATTCCCGCCGGCTGCCCGCGCGGTGGGTGTTCCGGTCGGGTCGGAACCGGTGCGCAGGTGGCCCAAGGCCAGAGCCATCCGGGCGCGACCCCGGGCGCAGCGGCTCTTGATCGTGCCTTCCGCGACGCCGAGGATCTCGGCGGCCTCGACGACCGGGTAGCCCTGAACGTCGACGAGGACGAGTGCGGCCCGCTGGTCCGGCGGGAGGTCGGCCAGGGCGGCCCGGACGACCAGCGCGGTGTCATGGTCGGGGGCGGGGGCGGCTGGCTCGGGGCGGGAGCCGGCGCCGCCGTCTTCCGAGTGGGTGCCGTCGGGCAGGGGGACGGTCGGGTGGGCCTGCTTTCGGCGCAGCCGGTCCAGGCAGGCGTTGACGACGATGCGGTGCAGCCAGGTGGTCACGGCGGCGTCGCCGCGGAAGCGGGCTGCGCTCTTGTGCGCTGACAACAGCGCGTCCTGCACGGCGTCGGCGGCTTCCTCGCGGTCGCCGATGGTGCGCAGCGCGACCGCCCAGAGCCGGTCCCGGTGGCGGCGGACGAGTTTGGCGAAGGCTTGCGGGTCGCCGTCCACGTGGGCGCGGAGCAGATCGGCATCGGCCGGACCCGCGTCGGCCGGGCCGGTGTCGCCCGCTGCACCGAATGCGTCGCCGGAAGTCACGCCAGCAATGTAGCCGAGGTGCGCCGAACCTGCGCTGCCCGCAGGGGCGACACCTCGGACGCATCAGTCGGTGGCGTACACCTCGATGTTGGTGATCTTGACCTTGTAGCCGCCCTCGCCGTCGTCGGCGGCGGGCAGGTCGCTGAGGAAGACCATGACGTACTGGTAGGTCTGGGTGGCGTCGGCCGGAAGGATCGTCGTGGTGCCGTCGGTCCTGCCGGTGTCGCTGTCGCCCATCTTCTTGAACGACTTGACGATCTCGTCGTCGCCCGCGGAGGTGTCGCCGGGGTCGGAGGCACCGGTCCGGATGTCCATGGCGACGCCGGGCGCGGACGCCTCGACCCGAATCTCGGTCACGTGTCGCGGCTGGCCGAGGTTGATCAGCACACCCATGCCGGGCTTGAGATTGCCGAAGTTGGACTGGTTCTGGAAGCGCTGCGTCTCCCAGCCGGTTTCCTTGCTGTCGTCGACGGTGAGCCCGGCTTCGCCGGTGTCGTTGCGCTCGCCCTTGGGCGGGTCGACGATCCGGACCGAGCTCGCGGTCAGCGCGACCTTCTTGGGGTCGCCCTGCGGGCCGCCGCCGGAGTTGCCGGTGTCGGTGGCGCCCTGCTTGCCCGGCTCAATCGCGCCGGACTGGGTGCTCTCCGTCGACTGCTCCTTGCCGGAGTTGCTGATCGCCCGAATGCCGAAGACCAGGCCGATCAGCGCGATGACGACGAGCGCCGCGACCCCCACGACGATCTTGCGGGTGCTGCGCACCGGCTCGGCGCCGTTGCCCTGGGTGAATCGCAGCGGGCCGGCTTCCTCGTAGTCCTCGTCGACGGCGGCGTCGAGGCGGGCCAGCTCGGCGGTGAGAGCGTCGGCCGCGGGCGGCGCGATGCTCTTGTCGAGCAGGTCCACGGTCAGGTCATCGAGGTACGCCGGGACGCCGGCGCGGACCTGCCGCGGAGTGGAAATCGTGCCGTCGCCGTTGCGGTTGGCGTCGGGCAGCGCCGAGGCACCGACCTCCGCGTGCGGCCAGTGGGCGGTCAGCGCGTAGTAGAGGATGCCGCCGACTGCACGCACGTCCGACTCGATGCTGTCGGCAGAGTCAGCCCGGGCATCGGCTAGGACCACCCGACCGTCGTCGGCGATCAGCGTGGTGCCGGGATGCACGTTGCCGTGAACCATGTCAGTGGCGTGCACGGCAACGAGCGCGTCGGCGATGGCGTGGGCGATGGCCGTGGCGCGGGCCGGGTCGAGTGGACCCTCACGCGTCACGAACTCACGCAGTGCCTCGCCGTCGACCCATTCGCGGACCACATAAGCCCGGGTGCCCTCGTCGATAGCGTCGTAGACGCCGACCAGGTTGGGGTGGATCACGCGGCTGGCATCGACTGCGGCCTGCAGCATCTCGGCAGCGGACTCGCCGCCCGGATAGCGCAGCACGACTGCGACCGGCCGGCGCAGGATGACATCGATGCCGCGCCACACTTGGCGGCCCGCACTGTCGTTGTTGACGTGCTCCTCGAGCTGGTAACGCTCGGCCAGGATCTCACCGACGGTGGGTGCACCGAAGGTCATGACCGGTCCGGCCTCGTCGGCCGCGGTCTCGTGGCCTTCGCCGACCTGGGTCACCCGTCCTCCCTCGGTGGGTCCGCACGTGTCGCCCCCGACCTTACCCGCCCGTGGCCGGGTCCCTACAGGTCATCCCCGCCCGCGGCACTCGTCCGGGGCCGTGCGGCGGGCGGCTTCGCGCCGGTCAGTGCCGGAAATGAGACTGTTCAGCGAGTTATCCACAAGCTTGTCCACAGGGATCAGCGACCGAGCTTGCGGCGTACCGTGCCGATGACCTGGTGCACTTCGGGGACCTTGAGCAGGGCTGCCGTGACCAGGTAGACCAGCATGATCACCGCGCCGCCGGCCACGAGTTGCCCGGCCGCGGCGAGCCGCCCGGGAGTGTCGCCGCCGGGCAGCACCTGCATGACGAGCAGGCCGGCACCGGCGGCAACCACCGCGGCGGCCAGCACCTTGAGCAGGCCGCCCACCACCGAGCTGAGGTTCAGCCGGCCGATCCGACGGCGCAGCAGGAACAGCGAAATGAGCGCCGACACCAGGTAGGAGACCGCATTCGCGCCGGTCATGCCGGCCGCGGTGAGCGACTGGCCGAGCACTCCGACGGCGAGCAAATAGCCGGCGACCCGCAGACCCGAGACCGGAATGTTGATCAGCGCGACTGTGCGGTTGCCCTGCAGGGCGTAGAACGCGAACGTGCACAGGTAACTGATCGACAGCGGAATCACCGTGAACGCGGCAACCACGAGCACTCCGCCGGTGGCGAAAGCCTGGTCGTAACTGAGCGCCCCACCTTGGAACAGGGTGACAGCGATCGGTACGCCGAGCACGCCGTACACCACACAGATCGGGGCCAGGGCCGTGGTCACCAGTCGGATGCCGCGGGTGAGGTCGGCGCTGACGTCGGCGAACCGGCCCTCGGCGGCGGCCGCGCTCATCTTCGGCAACAGGGCGGTCATCACCGACACCCCGATGATTCCGTGCGCCATCATCGTCAGCAGGAAGACGTTGTTGTACGCGACCAGGCTGGCATTGGTCTCGCCCGGCACGCCGCTCAGAATCCGGGTCACCAGGAACACCGGGATCTGGTTGAAGCAGACGTACACCAGCATCCAGCCGGCGAGCGGGCCGACCTCGCCGAGGCCGAGCGCCTTGGGGTTCCAGCGCCAGCGCCAGGAGAAGCCGACCTTGCGTAGCGCCGGGAGCAGGCCGATCGCCTGGACGACCATGCCGAGCAGCGTCCCGCCGCCGATCAGGATGATCTGGCCGGAGGTCATGTCTTCCGGTTGGAGGCCTTTGGCCGTACCGAAGAAGAGGATGAACGCGCCGCAGCTCGCGATGACGACGAGGTTGTTGAGGATCGGCGCCCACATCGGCGCGGCAAAATGCCCGCGCACGTTCAGGACCGCGCCGATCAGCGCGGAGATGCCGGTGAAGAAGATGATCGGCAACATCAGGTAGGACAGCGAGAGGACCAGGTCGCGGTAGCCGTCGCTCGCCTTCGAGCTGGTCTGCAGGCTGACGATCCAACCCGCGGCGGCCGTCACCAGCACGGTCGCCACCCCGAGCGCCACCACCGCCAGCGTCAGCAGCCGCTGGGTGAACAACTCGCCGCCGTCCGGGTCGGCCTTGCGTCGCCGGACCAGCAGCGGAATCAGCACGCTGGACAGCACGCCGCCGAGCAGCAGCTCGTAGACCTGCATCGGCAGGAACTGGGCATTCGTGTACGGGTCGCCGATCGCCTTACCCAGCGTCATCCCGATGAGCGCGTTACGGACAAACCCGATGACCCGGCTGACCAGGCTGCCCGCCGCCATGATGGCGCTGTTGCCGGTCGTGCTGCGCTCCCCGCTGGCGGGCGCTTCCTCGGCGGGTTCCGCTAGCTCGGGTTCCGCCGCCGCGGGCTCCCCGTCGTCGTGGCCGGCCGGGCGGCCGTACACGGTGCCGCCGTAGACCGTGCCTCCGCTCGGGCTGGAGGGTGCCGGGATGATCTCGGGCGGCAACGCCTGGTCGCCGGCCGCGGTGGGCAGGACACCCGGGCCATCGACGGAGATCAGCATGGCGCCGTCGGACGGCTCCGGCTCACCGTCGGGCGCGGCGTGCGCGCTGCGGTACAGGCCGCCGCTCACCAAGACCTCCCCAGGGGTACGGACACAGAAGCCACCCTAGCCAGGGCGATCCCCACCTCTTATATGTGTCGCCGCACGAGGGTGCCGGGCGCCGCACCGGCGAGTGTCTCGACCATCCAGCAGGCCTCCAGGGGCACCAGCGGTTCGCTGAGTGCGTCCAGCACGGTCGGGTGGTCGCAGCCCGCCTCGGTCAGCTCACCGAGCAGTTCACCGACCGGGCTCAGGTCACCGGTGTCGGCGATGTGGCGGGCCAGCGGGCGGACATCGGCGTACCACTGCTCGTGGGGGAGTCGGGACAGTCGGTGTGCTGCGTGGCGTACCAGCTCGGCAAGCCCTTCGTGCGGGAAGCGTGCGCCGCCGCGAACCTGGAGCTGCACGGCGGCCGGGGCGGAGTAGGCCGCTATGGCGGCCTCGTCGAGCACTTGCGGTGACGGTGCCGGCGGTTGCGGCCACCAGTCCTCGCCGGCGAAGAGTGGCAGGGGCGTCTGCTCCGGGCCGGCGGGCTCGGGTGTCGGCACCGCCCGACGCAGCGACCGGTACGCCGCCTCGCGCACCGCCGCGACCGTGGTCTCGTCGTCCTCACCGGTCGCCGGGGCGAACGGGCCGAGCAGCGCCACGACCAGCCCGGGATGCGGGAGCGTCGGATCTTCCAGCGCGATCACCCGGGCGCACAGCTCGAGCTCGTGCCAGTGCAGCGCCGCGGGCCAGGCCTGCCCGGGCGCCGCCCAGCCGAGCTGCACCGGTTCGCTGGTCGCCGGTTCACGCAGGCCCAGTGCCTGCTCACCAGTGCGCAGGTCCAGGTCGAGCACCAGGCCGTACCCGCCTGTCACCGGGAGTGACACCCGCAACTCGGCGGGCTCGGGGTCGTCGATCGCGCCGGCGCCGGTTCGCAGCAGGGACCAGAATCCGGGGTCCTCGCTGAGACGGCGTAGCGCCTCAGAAAGGGGCACAAGGTCTATCCTGCCCGCTGCGGGTAAGCCCCCTTACAGCAGCTACCCTGATCGTCTGATGTCTGTCTTGAACACCGCCCAGCGCAACGCCGTCCAGGAGTTGCTGCGGGTCTCCCCCGTTGCTGACGAGCTGGGGCGCCGGTTCGGCGCCGCCGGCCATGAGTTGCACCTCGTGGGCGGCTCGGTGCGCGACGCGCTGCTCGGCAGTCTCGGCGACGACCTCGACTTCTGCACCGATGCGCGCCCCGAGCAGACCCTCGACCTGGTCAAGGGCTGGGCCGACGCGATCTGGGAGACCGGTCGCGAGTTCGGCACGATCGGCATTCAGAAGAACGGTCTGCGGCTGGAGATCACCACCTTCCGCGCCGAGGCGTACGACGGTGTCACCCGTAACCCCGTCGTCGAGTACGGCGACAATCTGCTCGACGATCTGCGCCGCCGCGACTTCACGATCAACGCGATGGCGGTGAGCCTGCCGGGGCACGTCTTCACCGACCCGCACGGCGGTCTGGAAGATCTGGCCGGCAAGGTGATCCGCACCCCGGCGCGCCCCGAGGAGTCCTTTGAGGACGATCCACTTCGGATGCTGCGCGCCGCCCGGTTCGCCGCGAAGCTGCGGTTCACCATCGACCCGGCCGTCCTCGCCGCGATGACCGCGATGGCCGCTGACCTGGACCGGATCACCGCCGAGCGGGTTCGCGAGGAGTTCACCAAGCTGCTGTCCAGCCTGGACCCGGTGGGCGGTCTGCGGCTGTTGGTCGACACTGGGCTCGCCGACCGGTTCATCCCCGAGATCTCCGGCCTCAAGCTGGAGATCGACGAGCACGCCCAGCACAAGGACGTCTACGAGCACACGCTGATCGTGGTCGCCAACGCCGTCCGGCTCGAGGGCGACGCCGGCCCGGACTTCGTGCTGCGGATGGCAGCGCTGATGCACGACGTCGGCAAGCCCGCCACCAAGGCGGTCGGCCGCGACGGCCGGGTCAGTTTCCACCACCACGAGGTGGTCGGCGCGCGCCTGACCCGCCAGCGCATGAAGGCCATGCGCTACCCCAAGGACATCACCACCGCGGTGGTCGAGCTGGTCCACCTGCACCTGCGCTTCTACGGGTACGGCCGGGGCGAGTGGACCGATTCGGCCGTCCGCCGCTACGTGACCGACGCGGGTGAGCTGCTTCCCCGCCTGCACAAGCTGACCCGGTCGGACTGCACCACGCGCAACCGGCGTAAAGCTGCTGCGCTGGCGGCCGACTACGACGCGTTGGAAGAACGGATCGCCCGCATCCAGGCCGAGGAGGATCTGGCCCGGGTGCGGCCCGATCTCGACGGCAACGCGATCATGGAGTTGCTCGGCGTGCCACCCGGCCCGGTCGTGGGTCAGGCTTGGCGGCACCTCAAGGAACTGCGCCTGGACCGCGGTCCGCTCGACCGCGACGAGGCCGAGGCGGAGCTGTGGCGCTGGGCCCGGGAGCACGGCCACATCTCGTAGGTCCGGCTCCGCTCACGTCTCGTCGTTGTCGTACCGGGGGCGCACAATCGTCGGGTGCGCCTTCTCGTGGATTCCCCGATCGGCCCGCTGGGTGTGAAACTCGACCGTGGGACGGTGGTCGGCGTCCGTTTCGGGGCTGCCGAGGACTGGGCGGGTGGCGGTGCCGACGCCGAGCCGATCGTGCGGGAGCTGGCCGACTACTTCGCCGGCACCAGGACAGACTTCGCCGTTCCCGTCGAGCTGCGGGGTGGCTCAGAGTTCGAGCGGGCGGTGTGGGGCCAGATCGCGCTGATTCCGTACGGTGAAATGCGCACTTATGGGGCTATCGCCACCGCTCTGGGCGACCCGGGTGCGGCTCGAGCGGTGGGAACAGCCTGCAATCGCAACCCGGTGCCGGTGATCGTGCCGTGTCATCGGGTGGTCGGCGCGGGCGGGAAGCTGGTCGGGTTCGGCGGTGGGTTGCCCCGCAAGCGGCAACTGCTCGAGCTGGAGGCCCGCGTGGCTCTAGAACGCGCCTGGGGCTAACTAAGAAAGAAGGCCGGACCGAGAGCCGGTCCGGCCTTGCTTCCGTGCTGCGTCAGCTCTGGATGTCGCCGGCGATGAACGCCTCGACCGCCGCGTGGGCGTCGTGGTCGTTGTACTGCACCGGCGGGCTCTTCATGAAGTAGGAGCTGGCCGAGAGGATCGGGCCACCGATGCCGCGGTCCTTGGCGATCTTCGCCGCGCGGACCGCGTCGATGATGACGCCGGCCGAGTTCGGGGAGTCCCACACTTCGAGCTTGAGCTCGGCGTTCAGCGGGGTGTCACCGAAGCTGCGACCCTCGAGCCGGATGTACGCCCACTTACGGTCGTCGAGCCACGGCACGTGGTCCGACGGGCCGATGTGCACGTCGCTCTTCGACATCTCGTGCGGGATCTGGCTGGTGACCGACTGGGTCTTCGAGATCTTCTTGGACACGAGGCGCTTGCGCTCCAGCATGTTCATGAAGTCCATGTTGCCGCCGAAGTTCAGCTGGTACGTGCGCAGCAGCTCGACGCCGCGGTCTTCGAACAGCTTGGCGAGCGCGCGGTGCACGATCGTCGCGCCGACCTGCGACTTGATGTCGTCGCCGACGATCGGCAGACCCGCGTCCTCGAACTTCTTCGCCCAGGTGGGGTCGGAAGCGATGAAGACGGGCAGGGCGTTCACGAACGCGCAACCGGCGTCGATCGCGGCCTGCGCGTAGTGCTTCGCGGCCTCCTCGGAGCCCACCGGCAGGTACGCCACGACGACGTCGACCTCGGCGTCCTTGAGCGCCTTGACCACGTCGACCGGCTCGGCCGTCGACTCCTCGATCATCTCGCGGTAGTACGTGCCGAGACCGTCGAACGTCGGTCCACGCTGGACGGTGACGCCGGTCGGCGGCACGTCGGTCAGCTTGATCGTGTTGTTCTCGCTGGCAACGATCGCCTCGGAGAGGTCCATGCCGACCTTCTTGGCGTCCACATCGAACGCCGCGACGAACTTCACGTCGGATACGTGGTAGTCGCCGAAGGTCACGTGCATGAGACCCGGAACGCGGTCGTTGGGGTCGGCTTCGCGGTAGTACTCCACGCCCTGCACGAGGGACGAGGCGCAGTTACCCACACCGACGATGGCGACGCGGACGGAGCCCATCGCGTTTGCCTCCTTGTTCATCACGGCCGGTCCAGGTGCGGAGCCGGTGTTTCCAGGTTTGTCCCCACCGCCGGATCGGCGGCCGAGGACGAGGGGGTGCGACCGGAGCGCTCGTTGGTGATGAGCTCCTCCAGCCAGCGGACCTCGCGCTCACAGGCGTCCAGTCCGTGTCTTTGCAGTTCAAGGGTGTACGCGTCGAGCCGGTCCCCGGCGCGCGACAGCATGTCCCGCAGGCCCTCCCGCCGCTCTTCGATCCGGCGCCGGCGGCCTTCGAGAATGCGCAGCCGGGTGGCGCGGTCGGTGCGGGAGAAGAAGGTGAAGTGCACGCCAAAACCGGCGTCGTCATACGTTTCCGGCCCGGCCTGGGCGAGCAGGTCAGCAAACCGCTCCTTGCCCTCGGCAGTGATCTTGTAGACAACTCGCCCCCGCTTACTGGTCATGGGGGGCACGATGTCTGTCTCAGCGGCCTGTTCGCTGATCCAACCGGCGGTGTACAGGCGCTTCAGCGTGGGGTAAAGGGTGCCGTAGCTGATCGCTGCCCGGATGGTCCCGAGCTTGGTGGCGAGCTCTTTGCGCAGCTCATAGCCGTGCATCGGGGCTTCTTGGAGGAGTCCGAGGATCGCCAGCTCGAGCACCGCGGGCCACCTCCTCCTCGTTCGATGTATCGGGCCGATACATCGTCACCGTAGAACGGGCCCGGTGGCGGCGCAAGGTGACCCCCGACTCCCTGCCGGGGATGCCCGGCTCGACCCGATTCACCCCGCGCTCTCGGTGATGCCCTGCTCTCGTCGCGCCACGCTGCGTGATGGCGGTCGCCGTACGGGTGTCGACCGCGTACTCTCTTCGCCATGCGCACGCAGCGGCAGGTCGTCGACTACTCGCTACAGAAGCGAGTGCTGCTGCGTGACCTGCACAACGGCAAGATCGGAACGCTCGAGGTCTGCGACGCCTCGCCGTACCTGAAGAACGCGGCGCGGTTCCATGGCGAGCCGACCGACGACCGCTGCCCGGTCTGCCGGCGCGACAACCTCACCCTGGTGCACTACATCTACGGCGACGAGCTGAAGCAGTCCGCAGGTCAGGCCCGCAAGCTCGCCGAGCTGCCGGTCCTGGCGACGGCGCTGCGCGAGTTCCAGGTCTTCGTGGTCGAGGTGTGCCAAAGCTGCGCGTGGAACCATTTGACCGAGCAGTACCTGCTTGGTCGGGACGCGCTGCAGTCCGACGAACTGACCAGGAGCGCGGCGTTCGCCGCGTCCGCCTCGGGCCGCCACCACGAGACCGGGTCGTCGTCGCGTCACTGGGAGGGCCGTCAGTGATGGCGCTCAACGTCGCTAACGTCGATTCGACCCCGGCCGACACGGGCATCCAGCTCCGCGATCGGTCATTTTTGACATCCGTCAGGGCGGCTGCGGTCTTGCAGCCCAGAATGTCCGCTTGTGGCAGAGCCGGCGGGAGCCCCTCCAGGGCTCCCCGGGCGCGCCACCGCGACCGGTAGGTGTAACCGAATGAATTCGAACGGCGATTCGCAGTCAGCACGCGCCCGGGCCCGAGTGCCCGGGCCGTCCGCTGCTACCCCGCCTGCCGACCAGTCCGGCTACGACGACCGGCCCGGCCCCGACGCTTACCGGCGTCCGGCCGGCGGCCGTGCCTCGGTCAGTGGCGCCGCCTCCGTGGGCTCCGCCTCGGTGGGCGGCCGCGTGCCGGTCGGCGCCGGCCGAGCCTCCGTGGGTGCCGGGACCGCCAGCGTCGGCGCTGCCAAGGTGGGCGCTCGTGCCTCCGTCGTCGGCGGCGCGGGTCGTGCCTCCGTCGCGCGTGCCGCAGTGCGTCCGGTTTCTCCGGCCGCAGGTGGCGGCTCGGACCCGGACGACCCGCACGGCCGCCGGGGTGACGCGAAGAAGATCCTGACCAAGGCCGCCAAGCGCCGCCGTCGGACGAATGTCCTGACCGCCGCGGCCGCCGTCCTGGTGATCATGCTCGGTGTCGGTGTCGTCGGCGGCACCTACTTCTTCGACAGCCTCGACCTGCCGGAGATCAAGCCGGAGTCGCAGACCAACACCATCCTGAACGCCAACGGTGAGGTGCTGGCGAAGCTCGGCGACGAGAACCGCACGGTGGTGCCGATCGCCAAGGTGAACCCGGTCATCGCGAAGGCCGTGGCCGCCGCCGAGGACAAGAACTTCTACCGGCACCACGGCATCGACTTCAAGGGCATCCTGCGGGCTACCTGGAACAACTTCACCGAGGACGACCTGCAGGGCGCGTCCACCATCACCCAGCAGTACGCCCGCAACGCCGCGGAACTCAAGGGCATCAACGTCAACCGCAAGCTGCGCGAGGCTGTCATCGCCCGCAAGCTTGAGGACAAGTACGGAAAAGACGACATCATGGGGATGTATCTGAACTACATCTACCTTGGTGAAGGTCGGTACGGCATCGAGGCGGCGGCGCAGGGCTACTTCAAGAAATCGGTGTTGACGCCGCAGGGCCAGAAGAACGCGATCACGCCGTACGAGGCCGCGGTGCTGGCGTCGATCATCAAGCAGCCGGAGCCGGACCCCAACGGGCACCAGGGTTACGACCCGAACTACAACCTCGAAGCCGCCAAGGGGCGCTGGGAGTACACACTCAGCAACATGCTCGAGGAGGGGTGGATCACTCCCGAGGTCTTCGCGGCCCGCAAGTACCCCACCAACATTCAGAAGCCGGCCAAGAACAAGTGCAAGGCGTGTGTTGCCGGGACGCCAACTGGCATCATCATGCGGCACGTGTACGCCGAGCTGACCGCGATGGGCATCTCGAAGGCGGAGTTCGAGCGCGGCGGCCTCACGGTCACCACGACGATCGACTCCAAGGTCCAGAAGGCCGCCGAGAAGGTCGGCATGCGGTCGAGCAAGTCCTCCCCGATGAACGATCTACCGAACACCTACCAGGCGGCGGTCATCGGCATCGACCCGACGAACGGTCAGGTGCTCGGCTACTACGGCGGGGACGACCCCAACGGCCTCGACTACGGCAGCTACCTCAATTCCGAGGGTGACGGCTTCGAAGGCCGGGGGCAGTCGCCGGGATCGACGATGAAGATGTACACGCTCGCGGCGGGCCTGCGGGAGGGCATCTCCTTCAAGACCACCTGGAACGGCGAGAAGAAGCGGCCCGGGGGCAAAGAGATCAGCAACGCCGGTGTCGAGGGCAATGCGGTCTGCGACGGCCAGATCAAGAACTGTGACCTGGAGAAGGCGACCATCCGGTCGTACAACTTCCCGTTCTACTGGATCGCTGACGGCATCGGCCGCGAGAAGGTGATCGAGGCTGCCCGCGACGCCGGCATCACCCACATGTGGCCGGACGCGGCCAAGGACCCGGTAGACCTGACCAAGACCGACGCCTCGTTGTGGAAGCAGGACGGCTACTTCGACAACGAGGTGGCCTTCGGCCAGTACCACGTCTCGCCGCTCGAGCACGCCCAGGGCGTGTCGACGATCGTCAACAAGGGCATCCGCAACGATGTCCACTTCATCAAGAAGGTCGAAACCGTCGACCAGACGACCGGTAAGAAGAAGACCATCGCGGCGGAGAAGTCCAAGCCGAAGAAGGTCTTCGAGCCGGACCAGATGGCCGACCTCGAGGGCGTCCTGGCGAAGATCCCGGGCACGTCCGGCAACAACCTGGCCAACGGCCGCCCGTCGATCGCGAAGAGCGGCACCTGGGAGTTCAACAAGGGCAGTGGTGACTGCTGGTTCGTCGGCGGCATCCCGCAGTTCTCCGCGACGGTCTGGGTCGGCGGCAAGAACAACAAGGTGAAGCTGAGGGAGCAGGGCGGCGCCGAGATGTACGGCTCCGGCACCCCGGCGCAGATCTGGGAAGACTTCATCAACGCCGTGACCGACGCCAAGGACATGCAACAGGAGTCGTTCCCGCCCCGCATCGAGACCGGCGATGCCAACCACCCGCTGCAGAACGGCATCAAGCCACCGCCTCCGGCAGTGACGCCGAATCCCGCCACCCCGGGCCAGAACCAGAACCCGGCCTGCCAGTTCCTGCCCGAGCTGTGCCAGAACAACGGCAACGGCGCTGGTCAGAACAACGGCGGTCAGAACAACGGTGGCAACAACAACGGCGGCCAGAACAACGGCGGCAACAACGGCGGCGGCCAGAATGACGGCGGCGGCCAAAATGACGGCGGTGGCAACAACGGCGACGGGAATACCATCTTCCCCGGTGGCCCAGGAAATGACACCGGCACCGGCGGTGGTCAATTCGACGGGCAACGATTGGACGGCGACGGCTGATCCGTCGTGACGCGGGAGGCTCAGCGCGCTACGGCGCCGGGCCTCCTTCGCATTTCGCGACCCGAGCGGGGAAGGGATCCGTGCCCGCATGTCGCTGTGCTGAAAGACCACGGAAGTGACGGATGCGGCATGATGCGAAGTCATGAGCGCGCCAACGTCTGCGACCGACCGCACCGAGCCGGAGACCGACCGGACCGAGTCGCCCGCCGCGTCAGACGGCTTCGTCCGCGGACTCGCGCAGGCGATCGGCGGTCCGATCGGCGAACATGCCGCAGCCCCGTCGCGGCCCGGGCGCTTCTGGACGGCGCAACGCATCATCCTCGCCCTGCTCTGCTTCACGCTGGCCGCGAGCTGGGTGCAGAAATCGCCCTGCCAGGACGGCAACTGGCAGGAGAACGTCCAGTACACGCGCTTCTGCTACACCGATGTGTTGGCGCTGTATTACGCGGAGGGGCTGAACGAGGGCAAGGTCCCGTACCGTGATCACCCGGTCGAATATCCGGTGGTGACCGGCTACTTCATGGGGGCGCTCGGCCTGCCCGTGCATGCCCTCGGTGAGCGCTACCCGGAAATCAATCAGGGCACCTGGTTCTACAACGCCAATGCCTTGGTCCTGTCGATCCTGGCCGTCGCCGCCGTCGCCGTCCTCCTCGCCCTGCGGCGCCGCCGCCCCTGGGACGCGGCAATCTTCGCCCTCTCCCCCGCCCTGTTCGTCACCGCGACGGTCAACTGGGACCTGCTCGCCATCGCCCTCGCCATGTTCGGCGTGTTCGCGTGGGCAAGAAGCAAACCTCTAGTCGCCGGCCTGCTGCTCGGCCTGGGCGGCGCGGCCAAACTGTGGCCGCTGTTCATCCTCGGACCACTGTTCGTCCTTGCGCTGCGATCGCAACGGATCCGCACGTTCCTGCTCGCACTCGGCGGCGCCGTTTTCGCCTGGATCGCCACCAACCTGCCGGTCGCGATCCTCTACCGAGAAAGCTGGAACCGCTTCTTCGAGCTCAACGACACTCGGCCCATCGACTGGGGCACGCTCTGGTACATCGGTCGCTACCTCGACGGCAAGTGGAACACCGGCGGTGGTCAGGGACCATTCCAATGGCTCAGCGACAACGTTCCCGCCCTCAACAACCTCACGTACGGCCTCACGATTCTGGCCTGCGCCGCCATCGGCCTGCTCTGCCTGCTCGCCCCACGCCGGCCCCGGCTGGCCCAGCTCGCCTTCCTCGTGGTCGCCGCCTTCCTGATCTTCAGCAAGGTCTGGTCCCAGCAGTACGTCCTCTGGCTCCTACCGCTGATCGTTCTGGCCCGGCCCCGATGGGGCGCGATCATCGCCTGGACCGTCGCCGAGATCGGCTACTTCACCGCCTTCTACGCCGAACTGCTGGGCGCGGGCGGCAAGCCGGTCATCCCCGAGGGCACCTTCGTGCTGGCCTCCACGCTGCGCCTGCTCACCGTCATGATCCTGTGCGCGCTGGTGATCCGCGAAATCTGGCGCCCCGAACTCGACGCCGTCCGCGACACTTACGCCGACGACCCGGACGGCGGCGTGATTTCCGGTGCCCCGGACGCCCCCTGGATCACCAAACTCCGCCACACCTTCCGCGCCGACCGCCGCGACGCTGGCGCCGCGTCGAAGGATCCGGCGCAGTCGGAGGAGCCCGCGCCGGTGAGCTGACGCCGCCTCCATTCAGGCGGAGAGCACCGCGGTGTCGTCTCTCAGTTCAGGCGGAGAGCAGCGCGGTGTCGTCTCTCAGCTCAGGCGGAGAGCAGTGCGGTGTCGTCTCTCAGCCCAGGCGGGAAGCACCGCGGTGTCGTCTCAGTTCAGGCGGAAGAGCACCGAGTTGTCGTCGAGGTCCTCGCGGGTGATCCCGAGCGCGTCGACCGGACGGTCGCCGGCGCGGTCCCAGGTCGTGCCGGCAGCCCGGTCGCGGAGCAACAAAACCGAGCCGACGCCGAGCGCGCGGAGATACTGCACGCTGGCGGCGTCCGGGAAAGCCGCCACCGAGGTGCGCAGCTCGGCCTGACGCCGGGCCGCGAAATTGCCGCCGCCGTTAGCCACTTTCTGGAACCGGGACGTGGACCACAGCATGACCGTTTGATCGCTGAGCGACGCGGTGGGCAGGACCAGCATGGGGCCGGTGACCGTACGCATCGCCGCAGGCTGGGCCGGCACCACCGGATGGGCGGTCGCGTTCCAGCTTTCAATGAGGACCAACAGCAACGGTACGAGCGTCGACAGCCGCAGCCACACGCCGGGCCCAGGCCTCGGCGGCACCCGGGACGCAGCCAGTTGCTCCGCCCGGCGGACAAACTCGGCGACCGCACCCGCAGCCAGGATGACCAGGAACAAGGTCACCCACAGCATGAGTCGGCCGGGGATGCGCACGTCCAACGAGCCGGGCAAGTGGCCGAAGAGCGGCAGGTAGGTCCAGCGGCCGTCGAAAAACGTGGTGCCGAGGGTGAAGACAGCACTGACCAGGGCGGCCACGAGCAGGATCAGCCGCTGCCACCAGCGCCACACCGAGAAGACCAGGCCGACCAGAGCCAACGCGTACAGCACGAAGCCTGGCAGCAGGGTCATCTCGGCGGACCAGGTCAACGCCTCCCGCGCTGCGGCGTGCGGAGCGCCCCAGATGCGGGACTCGGCCGGGCCGATCAACAAGCTGTGCACCGGCGGCGAGAAGTAGGCAATCTCCCGGCCAGCCGGTCCGGTGTCGCTCCCCTGGAAATACGGCACTGCGATCAGCGTCCCGACCCCGGCGAAAATCAGGATTCCCAGCAGGTCGGTGACGAGGAGCCGCCACCCGAGCACGGGCTTTGGCGCCCGGCGCCGCAACCGCCGGACGAGCACGCCACCCGCGACGACGAGGATCAGGACACCCAACACGTAGGCGAACGGCAGCCCCAGCGAGAATCCCAGACTGATCTGCCACACCGCGACGAGCCACCCGCCCGCCGCCCACCCGGCATGTCGACGCGCCGGCCGGAACCCGTGCCGCAGAGACCAGCCATGCCCGCGCGCGAACATCGCCAAGGCGAGCGGAATCCCCCCGGCGGAAATGATGTCGAGGTGCCCCTCCTGCGCAAGCCGCCACGGCGCGTACGCAAAGGCCACCGCCCCGAGCACCGCGCCCGTCCGCCCGGCACCCAACTGCCGGATCAGCGCGTACCCACCCAGGGCCAGCAGCGCGTGTGCGAGCACGAAGAGGATGTTGTAGCGCAGCACCGCGGCTTCCGCTCCGCTGCCGAGCATGCCCGCCGGGGCGTACCCGAGCAGGCTGCTCCCGAAGGCGAAGACGTTGCGCTCCGGGAAGAACGCGTTGGCCTGCCAGAGGCGAGCGGGTTCAGTGATCAACACATGGCCGGCCCACGAGACCTGCCATGCCTGCCGGGCCGGATCCCACCCGTCGTGCGGAACGGTCGCCGTGGGGTAGCGCAACGTCGGCCACGTCAGCGCTACGGCCAGCAGTAACGATCCATAGCTGACCAGCGCGTACTCGTGGAGCAGTAGGCGCCGAACGGCCCGGAATCCACGCCGGATCCGGCCGGGGTTGCGCTCGGTGGTCTGCGCGAACGCGGTCCACGGATCCGGCGGCGCGCCGGGCGGCCGGGCCGTCGGTAAGGCCTGCCTCCGCCGCCGGAACCGCCCACCGCCGTCAGCAGCCGGCCCCTCGGCGCCCGTGTCCTGCCCACCGCCGTCAGCAGTCGTTCCCTCAGCGCCCGTGACCGCAGAACCCTCGCCGGACAAAACGGGATTTCCGCCGATGGTCGTCCCGCCAGAAGTCGTCCCGCCAGAAGTCGTCCCGCCAGAACCCGTCCCGTCGGGGGTTGTTCCGGTGGTCGGTGTTTGCGGCCCGGCGGGCGCTCCCTTGGCTTGCGGGGGCACTGCGGGTCGCAAGCTTCGGCCTGCGTCCGCCGCATCGGTCGCGGCGGCAGCGCTTCGCGCGCGCCGCAGCCCGGCCCAGCGCCGCAGTTTGGGCTGGGCTTTTGCGGGGGTAGTGCCGGCGGGCCCGAGGCCGGCAGGCATGGCCATCGTATCCCCGACCAGCGTCGCGGACATATCGGTGGTAGGGGATAAATCGGGCGCAGACGACGCCTCGGAATCGACTGGTGCGGACGTCTGACCGCCAGGAGTGCCAGGCCCCCCGGGGGTCCCCGGCTCCCCGGGGGTCCCCGGCTCCCCGGAGGTCCCCGGCTCCCCGGAGGCGTCGACCTGCCGCCGCTCGGTCGTCATCCCGCTCCCTCGTGCCGTTGGCTCAGTTGCCTGCTCGCTCCCGCAACAGAGCGATGTCTGCGGACTGCCCCTCGACCCCGCCCGGGGTCTCGACGATCGCCGGGGCGCCCGATGCTCGGATCGCCGCCACCACTAGATCCGGGTCGATCTTGCCATTGCCGAGGTTGTCGTGCCGGTCCCGGCCCGAGTCGAAGCTGTCCTTGGAGTCATTGGCGTGAATCAAGTCGATCCGGCCGGTGATCGACTTGACTCTGTCCACGATGTCGAGCAGCTCTTCGCCGCCGGCGTGGGCGTGGCAGGTGTCGAGGCAGAAACCCGCTCCGAACTCGCCGATCGCCTCCCAGAGGCGGGCGAGATTGTCGAAGCGGCGGGCCATCGCGTTGTCGCCGCCGGCGGTGTTCTCGATGAGAACCGGGAGGGGCAAACCACCCTCCTTCGCCGCGTACGCGAAAGTCTTGCGCCAATTGTCGAAACCGACGGACAGGTCGTCGCCGGCGTTGACGTGACCACCGTGGACGATCAGCGCACGGGCGCCGATTTCCGCGGCCGCGCGGGCGTGTGTGAGCAGCAGTTTGCGGCTGGGGATGCGGATGCGATTGTTCAGCGTCGCCACGTTGATCACATATGGCGCGTGGATGTAGATGTCCACGTCGGACGCTCGCAGTTCCGCGGCGTCGGCGCGGGCGACCGGGGCTTTCCAGCCCTGCGGGTCGGCCAGGAAGAACTGGACGGCCTCGGCGCCGCGCTCCGCGGCTGCGGCCAGGGGGTCGGCGGGGTCGACGTGGGCTCCGATGCGCATGGGGCGAAGCCTACGACGCGGGTACGACGCTTACCCATCGTCGTTCGGCAGTAACCGAAAGCGTCACTGGCCCTGACAAGACGTCGTTAACCGGGCGTATTGCACTCGGACACTTGGGGATGGTGGCATGTCACGGCAAGTCCGACACCGAGTGACGGCAATCGTGCTGGGCGGGTTCCTGCTCGGCGCGGCGATCGTCACGACGGGTACGGCAAACGCCGAGCAAGCCGGCGAGGCAGGCCGGTCGGTCGTCTTCGAGGGCGGCGGAATAATGGGTCTGTCCTGCAAGTCCACTCCGTCGGTGGGGTCGATGACCGTTCCGGCGGAGAGCACCGTGCGGGTGGTCAATCGCACCGGTCACGGCGCGAATCTGATGCTCAACGGTGAGTCCCAGGGCTCGATCGAGGACGACGGCGCCACCGAGGTGGTGTTCCGCCGTGGGACGACGGCCGTACTGCTGGACCCGAGTTGTGCGATAAACGATCAGGCCACGCCGGTGCTGGTAACAGCCACGCCGTCGACCTCGCCCACGGCGCCTGCTCCGGGTCCGTCGGCGTCGACGAGCAGTCCGGTGCCGCCGTCCGGATCGGGTTCGGTGCCTCCTGCCAGCGGAGGTTCCGCGCAGCCCGGCACCGGTTCCCCGTCGGCGACCACCCGACCGACGACCGGTGCGCCGGGGCCGATCATTGCGCGTCCGGATGTCACGCGACCGGCAGGCAACGGTCAGGGTGGCGCGCAGCCCGGGACGGTGCCGGGCTCGATGCCGCAGGGTGGTCACGTGACGCGCACGAAGACCACGACGGCCCGGAGCGCGGCGGGACATGAGGCTCCCACGCTTTCTGGGCTGCCGCTGGGTGGGGGCGAGGGCGCGCTCGACGGCGTACCCGCGAAAGATGTGACGACGCCGGCCGAACCGGCCCTGGAAGCTGAGCCGACGGCTGAGGCTGCCGCGGCGGAGCCGGTCGCGGCGATGCGGCCAATGTCCGGACCGCGCCCGGTCGGGCTGCTGGCGATCGTCGCCGTGGTCATGGTGTGCGGCGTCACAGTCGGGGCAATTCGGGCAATCGTGTCGCAACGTGCATCTCGGGCAAGTCTCGCGTAGGCTATCGTCACAAGCTCCGCGGGGCGGCCGTTCCAACCTCATCGGTGTGGTCGTTCCTCCCCAGGTCCCACCCAGCGAATGCGGACCGGACGCCCCGCGGCTGTACGAAAAAGAGAACCCCGTCCACGGACGGGGTTCTCTTTTTGGCTGCCCAGCTGGGCGCGGGTATGCTGGCTCGGTTCGCAGGAGATCTGTTTCCTCCTGCGAGCGACACAAGACCTCCTGCCACGGAGAGACCGTGGCCGTTCAGCCCATAGGAGGTGAGACGTCTTGCGTCATTACGAACTCATGGTGATCCTCGACCCTTCGCTCGAGGAGCGCACCGTCGCCCCGTCGCTCGAAACGTTCCTGAACGTGATCCGCAACGCGGGTGGCTCGGTGGAGAAGCTCGACGTGTGGGGCCGGCGCCGGCTCTCGTTCGAGATCAACAAGAAGTCCGAGGGCATCTACGCCGTCGCCGACTTGCAGGCCACCCCCGAGGCCGTGGCAGAGCTGGACCGTCAGCTGAAGCTGAACGAGTCCGTCCTGCGCACCAAGGTCATCCGGCCGGAGACCCGCTGACCCTCGTTCTTGTCGTAGGGCTCTGAGAGCCTTTCGAACGAACGAGAAGAAGCGGCGAGGAGAAGATCATGGCTGGAGAAACCACCATCACGGTCGTCGGCAACTTGACCGACGACCCTGAGCTGCGCTTCACCCCTTCGGGTGCGGCCGTTGCCAAGTTCCGCATCGCGTCGACGCCGCGGACCCTGGACAAGCAATCGGGCGAGTGGAAAGACGGCGAGCCACTCTTCCTCGCGTGCAACATCTGGCGTGACGCCGCCGAGCACGTCGCCGAGTCGCTGCAGCGTGGCGCTCGGGTGATCGTGCAGGGCCGGCTGCGCCAGCGGTCTTACGAGACCCGCGAGGGCGAGAAGCGCACCGTCTACGAGCTCGAGGTCGACGAGATCGGCCCGTCCCTGCGCTACGCCACGGCGAAGGTGCAGAAGATGAGCAGGTCCGGTGGCGGCGGAGGCGGCTTCGGCGGTGGCGGTGGTGGCAACCGGCAGTCCAGCGGCGGCGGCGGTGGAGGCGGCAACAACTCCAACTTCGACGACCCGTGGGCGACGGCGGCCCCGGCCTCCGGCGGCAACCGCTCCGGCGGTTCCGGCGGCGGCAACTCCTCTTTCGACGACGAGCCTCCCTTCTAAGCCCCGCATCGGGCTTTACCGAGTTCAGGAGTAAGAGCAATGGCTAAGGCTGCGGCACTTCGCAAGCCGAAGAAGAAGGTGAACCCGCTCGACAAGGACGGGATCACCTACATCGACTACAAGGACACCGCGCTCCTGCGGAAGTTCATCTCCGACCGCGGCAAGATCCGTGCCCGCCGCGTCACCGGTGTGACCTCCCAGCAGCAGCGGCAGATCGCCCGCGCGGTCAAGAACGCCCGCGAGATGGCGCTCCTGCCGTACACGGCCACGGCGCGCTGAGGGGAGGCACCGAAATGAAGATCATCCTCACGCACGAGGTGTCGGGCCTCGGCACCCCCGGCGACATCGTCGAGGTCAAGAACGGCTACGGCCGTAACTACCTGCTGCCCCAGGGCTTCGCGATCCAGTGGACCAAGGGCGCCGAGAAGCAGGTCACGGTTATCAAGCGCGCCCGCGAGGCCCGCGAGATCCGCGACCTGGGCCAGGCCACCGAGGTCAAGGGCCAGCTCGAAGGCCTCAAGGTCACGCTGACCGCGCGCTCCGGCAACGGCGGCCGCCTGTTCGGCTCGATCACCCCGGCCGAGATCACCGACGCCGTCAAGGCCGCCGGCGGTCCGTCCCTCGACCGGCGCCGCCTCGAGCTGCCCGGTCACATCAAGACCACGGGCTCGTACACGGTCCAGGTCAAGCTCCACCCCGAGGTGACCGCGAAGTTCCCCGTGAACGTCGTCGCCGCCAAGTAACACCAGCGCCACCGAAAGCGCGTCACCCTCAGCGGAGGGTGACGCGCTTTTTTGGGTACGGCGACCACAATCCCGCCTCCCGCACCGTGGCCGAAGACGTCAGGGCTTCACCGTCTGCTGGGGACGAGTCAGTTGCTTGCGTGCTTCGGGCGGACAGTTGGCTGCGCGCGTGCTTCGGGGCGGCCGGTCAGCTGCTTGCGTGCTTCGGGGCGGCCGGTCAGTTACTTGCGTGCTTCGGGGCGGACAGTTGGCTGCGCGCGTGCTTCGGGGTGGCTGGTTAGCTGAGGGACTGACCGGTGATGGCCGAGGTGAGGACCGTGGCGAGGCCGCCGCCCATCACCGCTGAGGCGAGGCCGACGCTGGCCGCCTTCCACGATCCACTGGCCCAGCGCAGGCCGACCGCCACCAGCATGCTCAACACCAGCGACAGGCCGAACTGAGGCGCCGCGTCCGCCAGCGTTCCTAAGGCGTGTGCACGCTGGTTGCCGTCGAGCACCAGCATGTACAGGACGAACAGCACGACGGGGACGCCGTACCAGACGACGGTGTAGCCGACAGCCGCCAGCGGCCCGCCGGTGTCCTCTTCGATCTCCTCTTCGGGCTCCAACAGATCACTCTGCCGAGCCGTCGCCGCCGCGATCGTGCTCACCGGGCGGCGCTCGTACGAGCCGGCGGACGAGGACAGGACCGCGCCCTTGGGCGGCCACTCGGTGTCCGGCGGGTTCTGCCAGTTGGCGCC
The DNA here is from genome assembly GCF_044452725.1 of Actinoplanes sp. NPDC051859. Lineage (NCBI taxonomy): Bacteria > Bacillati > Actinomycetota > Actinomycetes > Micromonosporales > Micromonosporaceae > Actinoplanes > Actinoplanes sp. NPDC051859. Next base: position 233,633 of record NZ_JBITBX010000009.1, read on the forward strand.
CGTACGCTGAATGACCTCGGTGATGCCCTCCGACGCCGAGTTGGCGGCCGGCACCTTGACCGACGCGGAAGCGCCGTTCTTCGACGGCGGCCGGAACGGCACGAAATCGCTGGTCCCGAACCGGCGGGACTCCCCGTCCGCCAGGTCACTATCGGCGGTGAGGCCCTGCCGCCAGTCCGCCGAACCGCCGTCCCGATAGGCCGCGCCTCGACCCTGGCCCGGCCCCAGATCCGTAGCCAAGCCCTGCTCGGCGCGCAACTGGTTCAGCCACTCATCGTTGCGATCGACGGCCTGAGTAGCACTCCCACCCTGCTCAGCGCGCAGTTTGCTAAGCCACTCGTCGTTGCGGGCGGTGGTCTGCGTTTCCGCGCGCCACGCATCGGGCGCTCCTGCAGACCGCGTCCCCCGTCGGCCGTCTGGTCGAGCGGAGACCGGGCGTGCTGCTCCCCCACCCTGCCGCGGGTCGACCTCGGGCAGGCCCCGGCTTCGCGTGCGGTCAGTCGGCTCGGTCCGGCCTTGCGTGCGGCCATTCGGCGTGGTCCGGCCTGGCATGCCGCCATTCGGCTCGGTCCGGCCCTGCCCGCGGTCAGTCGGCTCGGCCCGGCCTGGCGCGGGGGTCGTCGCGGATTCGGCCAGGCCATTGGTGCGGGCGGCCGCTGCTTCGGTGCGGCCCGGAGCGCGGGCGGCATCGGTCGCCGAGCGGCGTGCTTCGGCCCTGCCAGCGCGGTCCGAGCGGCCGTCTGCCTGATCGGCACCCCGCCAAGCCGCCGGGCCGACAGACTCCGGCCGATCGTCGTCCCAGCGGGCTGGAGGCGCTGATGCTTGCCGGGCTGAGGTGGGCTGGTCGTCGTTCCAGCGGTCCGGGGGTGCTGATGCTTGCCGGGCTGAGGTGGGCCGGTCGTCGTTCCAGCGGTCCGGGGGTGCTGATGCTTGCCGGGCTGAGGTGGGCCGGTTGTCGTCTTGGCGGTCCGGGCGGGTGGTGTCGCGGGACCCCGGGCCGGGTTGGAGCGGAGCGGGGCGAACCGAGATGGGTCGGGTCGGGAGATCGCTGTCTTGGCGGTACACCTCGGGGTCGGGGGTGGCCTCCGCGCGGCTGCCGAGCTGCAAGGGGCCTTCGGGGGCACGGCGCCGCCCTACGGTTTTGCGCCCGGGGCCAGCCTCGTCCGGGTTTTCGCCCGCGCTGCGGCGAGCGCCACCTTCACTCGCGCGGCGCTGGGCGGATTCCGCGCTTTCGATAGCCAGCGGCCCGCCGGGTACACCGCCGCGACGGGATCGGCGACGTGGTCTGTCGTCATCCCGGTCGTCTTCGTCATCTTCGTCGTCGTCGACCTCGGCACGGTGCCACTGGCCGGTGTCGGAGTCGCGGAGCCACACATCCGACTCGGGGTCGCGGTGCCATTGGCCGGATTCGAGTTCGCGCTGCCAGCTGGTATCGGGCTCTCGCCTGCGGGCGTACGCGGCGGCGCCTTCTCGGCGCGGCATGCCGGCGCCGCGCTGGGCGTCCAGACCACGACGTGGCTCGCGGGTGGTCTCCGGCCCGCGCTGGCGGCCGGGGCGTCGTCCGCGCGCGCCGTCCCGCCAGCCGTCGGTGGGCTCGCCCGGGTCGGCGTCGCGCCGGCGTGCGCCGCCCATACCGTCGTCAGCGTCGCGTCGGCGCCTGCCGCTGTCGCCACCGTCAGCATCCCAGCGCCGAGCACCGCTGTCGCCACCGTCAGCATCCCAGCGCCGGGCACCGCTGTCGCTGCCGTCTGCGGAACGCCAAGGACCGCTGTCATTTCCGTCCGCGGTGCGGCGGGAGCGGTGGTCGTCTCCGTCGTCGACGTGCCGGCGTCGGGGGTCGCTGTCTGCGTCCCAGCGCCGTGCGCCGTTTGCCGAGTCGGTGTCGTTGCGGCGCCAACCGCCTTCGGCCGGGTCCAGGCCGCGACGCTGCTCGCCCGGCCCCCCGCTGCGAAGTGTCGGGCCTGAGCCGCCGCCATCGCGAAGCGCCGGACCTGAGCCGCCATCGCGAAGCGCCGGACCTGAGCCGCCATCGCGAAGCGTCGGACCTGAGCCGCCATCGCGGGTTGCCGGACCTGAGCCTGCCCCATGGGGAGACGTCGGAGCTGATCCGGGCTCGATGGCCCGCCGCCAAGAGCCGGTGTCGGCACGGCTGCGTCGCTCATCGCCGGACTGTTCGCGGTCCGTGTTTGCGTCACGCCGCCAAGAGCCCGTATCGGTGTGGTCGCGCGGCTCGAGCGGGAACGAGATCCTGCTCGTTTCCGCGGCGCTCGATGACCACGGCTCGGCTGATGGTCGGGCCTCGCCGTCCCGCCAATCCGTGCGGGCGTCCAGGCTCTGCTCCCAGCTGCCACGCTGGGTGTCCCCACTTGCCTGATCGCCGCTGCGCCAGCTTTCAGAACCGTCGCCACTGCGCCAACCGCCGGTGTTGTCGGATTGGTCGCCGCTGCGCCAGCTGTCCCTAGTCGCCGAGTCTTCCGCCTCGCCCCACCCGCCCGAGCGAGCCTGACCCTCGGCCTCCCAGCCATAGCCACCAGACTCGGCGGCGCGACGGCCATTCGAGCGCGCCGATCCACCGCGCGCCTCATCCGCGCTGCGCCAGCCGGCATCGCCGGAGAACTCTCGGCGCCTGCCGGCGTCGTCGGAGGGTTCGCCGCGCCAGCCGGCATCACCGGACGGTTCGCCGCGCCAGTCGCCGTCGCCGGACGGTTCGCCGCGCCTGCCAGCATCGTCGGACGGTTCGCCGCGCCAGCTGCTTTCGCTGGGGGCGCCGCCACGTCGGCCGGGATCGTCGGGGCGCTCGCCGCGCCACCTGGCGGTGTCGCGTGGGCCGAGCTCGCTGACGTTTTCGCCGGGTCGAAGCCGGCCGCCCTCGGCTCCGCGCCACCTGTCGTCGGCGTTCGGGTCGCTGCGCCAGCTGTCCCGGGGGGATTCGGCGCCGCGTCGGGCGTCAGCGTCGGCTGGGGTCGTGCCTGCCCTGCCGTTGGCAGCGCCTGCCCTGTCGCTGGGAGAGCTCGTCCAGCCGCGGGGAGAGTCGGTGCCTGCCCAGCCGGAGGAGGTGGTGGCCGGGTCGGAGGAATGCCAGCTGTCAGCGGTCGAGTTGGTGCGCCAGCTGTCGCCGGAGGGTGTGTCACGGCGCCAGCTGGGGCTGTCGGTTACCGGGTCTTGGTATCGCGGGATGCTGCCGGTGTCGGTGTGGCCCGCCCAGTTGTCGGCGTCCGACTGGACCGTCCAGCCGGTGCCTCCGCTCGTACGGGATCCGGGTTCTGCGGCGCGGCGCCGGCCGGTCGGTCGGGACCGGTCGTCGTAGCCGGTTTGCCCAGCGGCGGATTCGCGGCGCCATTGCTCGCGGTCGTCTTCGCGGACGAGGTGGCGGCCGTCGTCGAAGCCGCCGGACCAGGAGCCGTTGTACGAGGTGGGCGCGGCTGGCGGGTTGTCACTGCGGTCGACGCCGGCGAACTGTTGCCAGCTGGGACGGCTGTCCCACGAGGGGCGTTCTCCGCGTGGGGGTGCGTCGGCAGGCTGCGCGGATGGGCCTGAGGTCGGGCCGGCGGGCGTGGTGAACTGCTGCCAGGAGGGCCGGGCTGCGGGGGCGTCGGCGGGCCGTTGTTGCCACGGGGGTGCGGCGTCGCCGCGAGACCAGGTGGGTGGCGCGTCGGCGGGGCGTTGTTGCCACGGCGGGTCCTGGCTCTGCTGCCAGCTCGGCGCCGCGTCGGCGGGGCGTTGTTGCCAGCGTGGGGCGTCTGTGGACTGCCAGGACTGGCCGTCGAAGCTTTGCCTCGACGAGGAGGACGAGGAGTCGGGTTGGTCGGTGGCGTCCGGGGTCGGCCAGGCCGTGCCGGAGATCGCCGGCAGCTGGGTGGCTGGTGGGTCGATCGGCGGGCGGAAGTCGTCGTTGTCGCCGGACTGCCAGGCCTCGGTGGTTTGCCGCCAGCCGTGGGTGCCCGAGGCCGAGCGCCATTCGGTGGTCTGCCGCCAGCGGCCGGTGTCGGTGGTTGCTCGCCATTCGGAGGTGGAGGTGCGCCAGCCGACGCCGTCGGCGGGGATGGCCGGGCGGCCGGTCGCGGCCACGTCGGACCAGCGACTCACGGTGCCTGACTGCGAACCTCCGCCGGATTTATCGTCATTTGCCCAGGCTTCGGCACGCAGCGACCAGGCGACCGCCTCGGGAATGGGTTGCATGCTGCCGGTGTCGGTGACCGAGCCGGTGCCCCAGATCGGCGCGCCAGGTTCCACATTCTGGGAGGAATCAGGACTTTCCGGGCGGTTTTCAGGTGGCCGAGGGTCCGTACCGCTCCTCTCGCGCGGCAGGCGGGCGCCGAAGTCCCACTCCCGTTGGTCCACCTGAAAAGCGTGCCGTGCGTTCCCCGGATCCGCAACGCCGTGGGGCGATGGCTTCGTCACGAGCGGCACTTTTTGTTCTCTCCACACGGTGGGGACGGCAAAAGTGCTGGTCAGAACGGTACGTCTGGGGGCTTCCCTCGTCGTTATGCACAGGCTGTGCACAGGGCCGCGCACAGGACGCGCCGTGTTGTCCACAGGTTGTCCCGAGGCTCGTCCACCGGGCCGGTTGGGCCGATGACGTGCGGGTTCGTATGGTTACCCGCGCTGGACCGTGCCCTGGAGGTCGGACCGGCCGCAACGCCTCGGCGCCGTGGGTGCTGGGGACCGGGTCACCCGGGCGGGGACAGGCTCACCCGAAAGTGTCGTACCCAGGCGGTTCGATGCACGACGGCAGGCCGGCGACGCACGCGAGAAGGGGGAGGTCGTCAGTGTCGATCACCGATGACGCACGGCCCGAGTCCCGGCCACCAGCCAGCAACGGCCATCAGTCCCACGACGGGCCACCTTCCGGCGGGTCTAGCAGTGCGCCAGGCGGCGGGCGGTCGTCCGGCAGCGGCGGCCGGCCACCCGGTGGCGGCCCTCCCCCGGGCGGCGGCGGGTTCGACAAGACGCCTCCCCAGGACGTCGCCGCGGAGCAGAGTGTGCTCGGCGGCATGCTGCTGTCCAAGGACGCCATCGCCGACGTGGTGGAGATCCTCAAGACCCCGGACTTCTACCGCCCGGTGCACGCCACGATCTTCGACATCATTCTTGATCTGTACGGCCGGGGCGAACCCGCCGACGGAGTCACGGTGGCCGCTGCCCTGGCCGACTCCGGCGACCTGCAGCGCGTCGGCGGCGTGCCGTATCTGCACACCCTGATCGAGAGTGTGCCGACCGCGGCCAACGCCGCCTATTACGCCCGGATCGTGTCGGAACGCGCCGTGCTGCGCCGTCTCGTCGAGGCCGGCACCAAGATCGTGCAGTTGGGTTACGGCAACGGGGGCAACGGCGGCCGGGACGTGGACGACATCGTCGACCTGGCCCAGCAAGCCATCTACGACGTCACCGAGAAACGGGTCAGCGAGGACTTCGCCGCGCTCGGTGACATGCTCCAGCCCACCCTCGACGAGATCGAGGCGGTCGGCGCTTCGGGCGGCGTGATGACCGGCGTCCCGACCGGCTTCTCGGACCTCGACCGACTGCTGAACGGCCTGCACGCCGGCCAGTTGATCATCGTCGCCGGCCGCCCCGGTCTGGGTAAGTCGACGGTCAGCATGGACTTCGCCCGCAACGCGGCGATCCAGAGCGGCCATGCCAGTGCCATCTTCTCGCTCGAAATGAGCAAGATCGAGATGGTCATGCGGCTACTCTCCGCCGAAGCCCGGGTCCCCCTGCACACCCTGCGCTCGGGCCAGCTCTCCGACGACGACTGGACCAAGCTCGCCCGCCGGATGGGTGAGATCAGCGCCGCTCCGATCTTCGTCGACGACACGCCCAACATGAACCTGATGGAGATCCGAGCGAAGGCTCGTCGGCTCAAGCAGCGCCACAACCTGCGTCTGCTGGTCATCGACTACCTCCAGCTGATGTCCTCGCCGAAGAAGACGGAGAGCCGCCAGCAGGAGGTCTCGGAGCTGTCCCGTGGCCTCAAGCTGCTAGCCAAGGAGATCGAATGCCCGGTGATCGCGGTGAGTCAGCTGAACCGTGGCCCCGAGCAGCGCACGGACAAGCGGCCTCAACTGTCTGACCTGCGTGAGTCCGGCTCCATCGAGCAGGACGCCGACGTCGTTATCCTGCTGCACCGCGACGACTACTACGACAAGGAATCCCCCCGCGCCGGCGAGGCGGACTTCATCGTGGCGAAGCACCGTAACGGCCCGACGGACACGGTGACGGTGGCCGCCCAGCTCCACCTGTCGCGCTTCGTGGACATGGCCATCGTCTAGGTCCGGACAGCCGGCACTGTCCGATCTGGAAAGTCCGTAGCAGCGCAGGAACGGTCCTGATCAGCCGAGCAGTGGGAACAGCCCGGCCCGGGAGCCGAGCGTCTGTCGGTCGGCCCGGCTAAGCGGTTGTCGACCGGTGCTCTTGAGCAGGGCTTCGAGCGATGACCAGTCTGCCGGCATGCCGTCCGCCCGGCCAGCCCATCCAATGTGGAGCGGGCAATCGCGACCGCGTCCGCCGCGGGTTCGGGGGCGTTGGGCAAGGCCAGGCTCAGGTCGCGGTGGTGGATGACCGCCTCGGTGACCAGGGTGGCGAGGAAATCCGGCACGGCGCGCACGTGACCCTGTTGGACACCGTCCAGTCGCGACAGGCGGTGGGCAGCAGCAGATCCGCGTCGCCGAGCTCACCGACGAGGGTGGTGAGCCCGGCGTACGCGGCAGTTAGGCGCGGCAGGAGTTCTCCGCAGCGGCACGGGTCGGGTCAGTCGAACAGCTCGTTGAGGAAGCTCTTCTTGCGGCGGTAGTGGCCGTGGTGCCCGTGGCCGTGCCGGTAGTGGCCGTGGTAACCGGGCCGGCCGTGCTGCGGGGCGCCGTACGCCGCTGCGGCCGGCGGGTACGCGGGCTGTCCGTGGCCGTACCCACCGGGCGGCGGCGGAGGCGGGGAGGCGTAGCCACCGCCGGGAGCGGGCGGTGTCGCGTATCCGCCACCGGGCGGGGGCGGCGGCGGGGGTGCGTACCCACCCGGGGCGGGTGCGCCCGGTGCCTGGGCCGGACGGGGCGGGGCTCCTGCCGGGGGTGCCTGCCGGGTGTTCCAGTTGGCCTCGGCCTCGAAGAGTTTTTCCAGCTCACCACGGTCCAGGAAGATGCCGCGGCACTCCGTGCACTGGTCGACGGTGACGCCGCTGCGCTCATACACGCGCATCTCGCCGTGACACTTGGGACAGGTCATCTGCATCTCATCAACGGTACAAGGCCGGGTCACCGCTGGGGGGAGTTGTTCCTGTGGGTCTGCTGAATGTCAGGCCAGCTGACCACGCGAGGAGGGCCAGCGGGTACAGCAGGTAGCCGAAGCGGGTGGTCGGCATCAGCAGGATCGCGGTCAGTAGCCCCCAGCCGCAGAACCGGGCGGCGGCCGCGGCGGTGGTCGGCGGTCGGCGTACGAGCAGCACCGCGATCAGCAGGGCAGCGGCCACCAGCAGACCCGCCGCGAGGTAGCGACCACCCGGCACTGCCTGGGCGATCAGATAGCCGGGGAACGGTGACTGTGCCGGGCTGGTCACGATGCCGTGGCCGAGCGGGAAGCGGATCACGTTTTCGAGAAACGCATCCCCGTCGACCAGGAAAGCGGGCAGCAGCGCGAGGACCGGCAGTCCCACCGCGCCGGGCAGGAACCGGCGCAGGTTGCCGGTGGCGAAGGCAAGGACGGCCAGCACCGCTACGACTGGCAGCGCGAAGAGTTTGAGCGCTGCAGCGGCGCCCACCGCGAGTCCGGCCGCCGCGAATCGCCCCGACGGGCACAACGCCAGGGCAAGGAGGCAGAGTGCCAGCACCGGGAGATCGTCGCCGCCAGTCGCCAGTGTCAACGCGCAGATCGGCAGCACCGTGGCGAACTGGACCGCACGGACCAGCCCAGCGCCGCGCAGTCCGGGGCCGCGCAGCTCCGGCGCGATGAGGCGTACGGAAAACACCAGGGCCGCGGCCGTGACCAGCGCGAACCAGAGCCGTGCGTCCGTGGTCCAGGCATCGCCGAAGGCGGCCCGGGGTAGCCCGAAGACGGCCATGCCCGGCTGGTACGGCGCGTAGCCCAGCAACTGCTCCCCGGGTGGCAGCGCTCCGATCGCCTCCGGCCCCAGGTACGGCGTGCCGGTGTGCGCGAGCCGCTCCCCCATGTGCTCGGCGACGAGAACTTCTTCCTGGGCGCGGTCGGTGCGCCCGCCGGCGCGCTGCACTGACTGCACCAGCAACGGCAGGAGGGCCACCGCACCCCAGACGGTCCAGGTCGTCGCCATGCGCAGCACCGGTCGGCGCAGCACGAGCTGGCCGACGGTGAGCAGGAACGCGGCCAGGTAGCCCCAGGCGGCGATCGCACCCCAGGCGCGGTGCGGCAGCAGGGTGGAGTTCAGCGCGGTGATCAGGGCGAACAGGGCGGAGAGGCCGTAGAGCGCGACGTCGCCGGCGAGACCGCCCCGGGCGCGGTCGAAGCGGGCGAGCAGGGTCACGCAGGCAAGTGTGGCAGAGGTGATCTCGGGTTTCGGCGTCGCGCCATGCGGACGACGGATCCGGACTTGTGCAGCGGGCCGGCGAGGAAGCCCGGTTTTCCGCCGGATCCGCGCTGCAGGGCGGCCAGCAGCCGGCCGGCGCCCATCGGGCGCGCGAAGAGGTGGCCTTGTCCGGTGACGCAGCCCAGCTCCCACAGCGTGAGGCGTTGCGGTTCGCTTTCCACTCCGGTGGCGCCGACGGTGAGGTGCAGGCTGCGGGCAAGGTCAACGGTGGAACGGACGACCGCGGCCGCCTCGGGCGAGGTCTCGACGGCGACGACGAACTCCCGGTCGACCTTGAGCTGGTGCACCGGGATTCGGGACAGTGCCGAGAGTGACGAGACGCCGGTGCCGAAGTCGTCGAGCGCGAGGCGGACACCGGCGTCGCGGAGCTCGGCGAGGGCGCGTTCGACCACCTCCAGCTGGCTGAGGGTCAGCGTCTCGGCGAGCTCCAGGATCAGGCGGTCAGCCGGCACGACGTGGGTCGCGAGCCGGGCCAGGACCGCGGCGGGGAAGGTGGGATCGAGCAGGCTGCGCGGCGACACGTTGACGGCGACGGGCAGGTCGAAGCCGGCTTCCCGCCAGCCGCTGGCGGCGTTCAAGGACTGTTCCAGTACGGCGTCGACGAAGCTGCTCAGTTGGCCGGAGCGCTCGACGGTGTCCAGGAACTCCATCGGCGTCAGGTCGCCGTGTTCGGGGTGGTGCCAGCGGGCCAGGGCTTCGGCGGAGACGACCTCGCCGCTGCTCAGGTCGATGATCGGCTGGAAGTCGACGACGAACTCGCGGTGGGTGACCGCCCGGGTCAGCTCGCCGCCGAGCACCAGCCGCCCGACGTCGGCGGTGTCCCGGGCGTGCGCGTACGTGGCGGTGCGCTGGCCGCCGCGTTTGGCCTGGTACATGGCGACGTCGGCGCGGCGCATCAGTTCCTGCACGCCGCCGCTGCCCGGGGCCAGGGCGATGCCGCCGGCGGCTTCGACGGTGAGCTGCATGCCGTCCACGTCGATCGGCTGGTCGAGGACGGCGAGCAGGTCCGCGGCGCGGTGGGTGGCGACGGCGGGGGCGGGTAGGCCGGTCAACAACACGGCGAACTCGTCTCCGCCGAGCCGGGCGACCAGGTCGCCGGGGCGGGCGGCGGCGGCGAGTCGCCGGGCCACTTCGTGCAGCACTTTGTCGCCGGCGGTGTGCCCGAGGGTGTCGTTGACTTCTTTGAAGTGGTTGAGGTCGATGAGCAGCAGCGCGCACATGCCTTCGGGCGAGCGTTGGGTGAAGATGCCCTTGGCCTGCTCCAGCAACTCGCGGCGGTTGGGCAGCCCGGTCAGTGGGTCGTGGGTGGCGGCGTACGCGTTCTCGGCGTTGATCCGTTTGAGTTCGGCGTACGCCCGCGCGTTACCCACCGCAGTGGACAGTGACGAGGCAAAGGTCTGCAGCTTGTAGTGCTCTGACTCATTCAGCCGTACGGGTTTGCGGAAGCGGAGGCGCAGCACGCCCGCGGGGCCGTCGAGCTCCGCAGCGATCATCGACCCGGCGCGGGCGGGTGCCTCGGCCGCCACGCCGTCGTAGCGCACGCAGCCGGACGAGCCGCGGATGAGGCGGGGTGGGTCTTCGTCGCGGAGCTCGATTTCGGCCTCGTCGGCGGAGAAGAGCTCGGGGGTGAGGGTGACCGCGGCGTGCAGGACTGCGGACAGGTCGGTGACGTTGAGGCGGTCGGTGGTCCCAGCGAGGCGCCGCCAGGCCTCTTGATCGGCGCGTTGCCGGATCCGGTTCTTGGCGACGAGTTGCGTGGCGACGATGGTCGGCACCATCGTCAGGATGAGCAGCTCTTCCTGCTCGGCCACCAGCACGATGAGCAGCGCGAGCAGGACGTTGACGCCGCGGATCCGGAGCACCAGGTCGCGGTTGATGCGCAGTGCCTGGCGCCATGAGGTTCGGGTCGCGAGGCGCATCACCGTGCTGCCGAGGAGCTCGTCGATGATCGCGTAGGCGAGGGCCGCCGCGACCAGGCCGACGAACAGGATCGGGATCGAGGGGACGTCCACCTCGAGGTCCAGGGAGGGCCGGATGCCGATCGCGGCGGCGGTCGCGGCGGCAGCTGTCGTCGCGATGACGTCTTTGGCGACGTTGAAGACGACCTTGATCGGCTGGCGCAGCAGGATCTTGCTGCCCAGGACGCCGAGGGCGGTGCAGATGATCGCCCAGGGCAGCGGCGCTGTGGCGACGGCGAGCAGGATGGCCCCGGAGGTCGCGGAGAAACCGCGGCTGTCGGCGCGGACCCGGAGGCTGCTGATGGGGCCGCTGGCCGCGGCGACGATGACGGCCAGGGCGATCAGGTAGAGCAGCTTCCCGGTGGGAACGGCCGCGGCGGTTCGGACGGCGAAAATGAGGCAGCCGACCCCCGCAGACGCGACTAGGCCGACATACAGCCGGAGCTGCTTGTCGGCCTTCGCGTCGTTCACCGCGGACGCCCCATGTCTCCATGGTCTCCCGTTGCCCGCACGGTCTGTCAATGCCTGAGTGCCGCTGGGTAGCGATCTCGGTGGGCCTGATTCAGTGCCAGTCGTGCTCACGCATCGCGCACCTCCGTTTGCGGGAATGGCGGAACCGTTTCCGGGGGAACTCGGTTCGGTTTCGTGGGCACGACATTAGAAACAGATCGGCGATGGTGGAAGAATGATTTGTCGCTCGTTTCATGAATTGCGAGGTTGCCGGTTCACCCTCCAGATCTGTAGCCAAACAATGACGCTCTGCAACATCGACAGTAAGGTCCGTGGGCCGTTAATAGAGATGAATTCCCTGTTGCTGCAGCCGGGACCGGTTACGAATGTACGACTTCCCGGGTGAACAGTTCGGATTCGCGCGGCCAATTCACCGCGTAGAGCGGATTGCGAATCCACAGTGCTACGGAAAGTGGAGGCACCCTGACGATGCGCCAATGCGGGCGCGCCGAATACCGGCCCGACCAGCCGGTGGATACCCTGGCTCATGTGACGAACGCCGCGAAACTGACCCATGTCGACGCCGCCGGAGCGGCCCGGATGGTCGACGTATCGGGGAAAACCGTGACCGTCCGCCGGGCGGTCGCCGCCGGCAGACTGGTCACCACCCCCGAAGTCGTCGCCCTGCTGCGGGGTGATGGCCTGCCCAAGGGCGATGCGCTCGCGGTGGCGCGCCTCGCCGGCATCATGGGCGCTAAGCGGACACCTGACCTGATCCCGCTCTGCCACCCGATCGGACTGCACGGTGTCACGGTGGACCTCACGATCACCGAGTCCGGCGTGGACATCGTTGCCACCGCTAAGACCGCCGAGCGCACCGGCGTCGAGATGGAAGCGCTCACGGCGGTGGCTACCGCCGGCCTTGCCCTGATCGACATGGTCAAGGCCGCCGACCCGGCCGCGAGCATCGAGGCCGTGCGCGTCCTGCGCAAGGAGGGCGGCAAAACCGGTGATTGGGTACGCCCCCAGGACCGCCCATGATCCGCGCCCGGGTAATCGTCGCCTCCAACCGCGCCGCTGCCGGCGTATACGCGGACCGCAGCGGCCCCCTCCTCGTCGCCGGCTTGCGCGAACTCGGCTGCGACGTCGACCCCGACCCGGTCGTGGTGCCCGACGGCCCACCGGTTGCCGAGGCCTTGCGTGCGGCCGTAGCCGACGGGATGAACGTCGTGCTGACCAGTGGCGGCACCGGCATCACGCCCACCGACCGCACCCCGGAGGCGACCCGGCCGCTCCTCGACTTCGAGGTGCCCGGCATCGCCGAGGCCATTCGCGCGTACAGCCGTGACAAGGTGCCGGCTGCCGCGCTGTCCCGAGGCCTCGCGGGCGTGTCCGGCCGTACGCTGATCGTGAATTTGCCCGGCTCTTCGGGGGGTGCCCGGGACGGTCTTGCGGTGTTGGGGCCGATCTTGGCCCACGCGGTGGAACAGCTCGCAGGCGGCGACCATAGGCTGCACCAGTGAGTGAGCAGAGCATGCCGATCGACTGGGAGAAGGCCCGTACCCTGGCCTACGAGGCGGGGCGGGCAGCGGCGGGACCTGCGGAAACCGTGGGGTTTGCCGCGGCGGACGGGCGTACGCTCGCTGCGCCACTGGTCGCTCTGACCGATCTTCCCGCGTTTCCCACGTCGAGCATCGACGGCTGGGCGGTCCGTGGCAGCGCGCCCTGGCGACCGGTGGGCCAGGTCTTGGCGGGTGGCACTCCGCCGCCGCTGATCGAGGACGGCACCTGCGTCGAGATCGCCACCGGTGCGATGGTTCCGGCCGGCGCCGAGGCGCTGATCCGAGTCGAGGAGTCCACTCGCGACGCCGAAGGATTGGTGAGCGGAGCGCCGAGGGCCCAGCCGGAATGGCGGACGGCCGGCGAAGAGTCCCGGATGGGCGAAGTGCTGCTGCCGGCCGGTACGCCCGTCGACCCCGCGGTGCTGGGACTGGCGGCGACCTGCGGCTATGACGTGCTGTCGGTTCGCTCCCGGCCGCGCGCTGCGCTCCTCGTTTTCGGTGACGAGCTGCTGACGAGCGGTCCGCCCGGTGGGGGCCGGGTGCGCGACTCGCTGAGCCCACTTGTCCCGGCGTGGCTGCGCCGGCTCGGAGCCACAGTGGACGCTGGCGCGGTGCGAGGCCCGGTCCGCGACACTCTCGAGGCACACGTCGAAGCGATGCGACAGGGTTTGTCGGTCGCCGACGTCGTCTGCACGACGGGTGGCACGATGCACGGCCCGGTCGACCACCTGCACCCCGCGCTGGCGAGCCTCGGCGCCGAATACGTGGTGAACACCGTCGCCGTCCGTCCCGGCTTCCCGATGTTGCTGGCCCGGATCACCGGCCCGGACGGCCGTCCGCGGTTCCTCGCCGGGCTGCCGGGCAACCCGCAGTCCGCGGTTATCGCGCTGGTGTCCCTGGTAGCGCCGCTGCTCGCCGGCCTGCACGGACGGGCGATGCCCGAGTTGCCACTGGTCGAGGCAGCCGCCGACGTGCCGGGCCGAGGCGACTTCACCCACCTGTCCCTGGCCTGCCTCGACTCCGCCGGTCGTCGGGCCACGCCGGTCGGGCACGCCGGTTCGGCGATGCTCCGCGGCCTCGCCCGCTCGCACGGTTTCGTCGTCGTCCGCCCGGAACAGCGGGTGGTCGCCGGCGACCTGGTTCCGTTCCTGCCGCTCCCTCTCCTGACGGGAGAACGGGTATGACCGCCGTACGCATAGCAGCGGTCGGTGACGTCGCTCTGAATCTGGCCGCGCACGAGGACGCTGTCGCCGATCCGCGGGCCGGGGCGGTCGTCACCTTCCAAGGTGTCGTTCGCGACCACGACCACGGCCGGGGTGTGACGCTCCTCGAGTACGAAGGCCACCCGACCGCCGCTGCCGTGCTCCGGGAGGTGGCCGAAGAGATTGCCGCCGACCCCGCCGTCTACGCGGTCGCCGTTTCGCACCGGGTCGGCACCCTGCGGATCGGCGACGTGGCTCTGGTGGCCGCGGTGAGTACAGCCCACCGGGCGGCAGCATTCGCGGCCTGCGCCCGGCTGGTCGACGAGGCGAAGGCCCGGCTGCCGATCTGGAAGCGGCAGGTCTTCACCGACGGCACCGAAGAATGGGTCAACTGCCCCTGACGAGGGGTTCCCGCGGTGGCGGAATGATCATCGCGCGTCGACTGGCCCGGCGGCCTGCCCACCGGTCGACCGGCACCGCCGGAGCCGCACCAGGCCGCCAAGGCAGGGCGTTGACCAGCAGGATCAGTGCTAGTGCGTACGAGTTGCGGGACACCGGGTCGGTGAAGCTGCCCATCGGCGCCAGCACCGCCAGCCCATAGACCGCAACGGCCGCTGCGAACAAGCCAGCCCCGGGTTGCCGGGGTCGGCCCGGTAGCGATCGGCGGGCCGTCTCGCGGCGCCGGGCACCCGCGTCGACCAGGACCAGGACCGTCGGCAGCAGCCACACCAGCTCGTGGGTGTTGGTGACCGGTCCGGCGATCGCCGCGCTCAGCCCGACCAGAGTGAAGGCAGCGATCTCGTCACCGTCGGCGTGCGCGGACCGGGCCCGAACCAGCCCGACCGCCACCAGCAGCAGCGAAAACGAGAACCAGAGCAGCACCGGTGTGGTGGCCGAGTCGTAGAGCCGGGCCAGCACGCCCGCCAGGGACTGGTTGGCGGTCGCGTCCACCGGCCCGGCGCGGTCGATGCGCCAGAGCACGTCGCCGAACCAGGCAGCCGTCTCGTGGGGGGCAATCAGCGCGGCGGTCGTGGCGGTCACGGTGGCTGTCGTGACGGCGGTCAGCGCCGCCCGCCACTGCTTGGTGATCGCGAAGTAGCCGACGAAGAGCAGGGGACTCACGGTCAGGGCCGCGGCAAGTCCCACGCCGGCACCGGCCCAGCCGCCGTTGGTCCAGAACCGGCGCGGCCAGGAGAGCGACCCGGTGGGCCGCGGCCACCAGCGGGCCCGGCTTTTCGCCCAGGCCAGCCGGCGCAGGGCCACGATGTCGGCGGTGATCAGGCCGAAAGCCAGCAGGTCCAGGGTGCCCAGGCCGAGCGCCGCCCGTACCGGCTCGGCGGTCAGGGCCAGCGCACCCGCGGCGAGGACCACCGGCCACCGGCGGCGACCGTAACGGCGGGCGATCGGGCCGGCCACCACGATCAGCGCAAGGCCCAGGGCGGCCGCCCCGGCCAGTGCCAGCAACCAGCCCGCGGTGGACAGCGGCAGCAGCGCGGCGGGAACCACGAGCACCGCGGCGGCCGGCGGCAACGCGGTGCCCAAGTGACTGCCGCCGGCCCGGTACGCGTACAGGCCGGTGCCGTTCAGCCAGCTGTCGGCGGCGCCGCGATCGAGGGCCAGGCCGCTGAAGCCGTACCGCTGGGCGATCGTCGCGAGCGCGGCCAGCAGGCCGATCACGGCGAGTCCGACGACCACGGACCGGGAGGTCACGGGGCGTGCCGGTGTCATCGCGGGCATGCCCCACCCCCCGTGGCTCGTCCGCTCGATGCTCTGCGCTGCTTAACGCCGGGACGGCCGGTTTGGTGATTAAGTCAGCCGGGGAGCTTGCGGGCGGCCGCCGCCGACAGAGCAGCGATCTTCGCTTCGCGCCGGGCTGTCCGCAATGCCCGGCGCGCGGAGCGTTGCGACCGCTCCACCGCGTGGGACGTCCGGTACCGCAGGCCGGGCTGGCCCTGAGTGTCGACCGCCGCCAGCAGCAGGCCGCCCAGCAGGCCGAGATTCTTCAGGAAGTGGATCTGGTGCTGCTCGCGCTCCTGCTTCGGCATGGACCAGAACGGGTGCCCGGCGACGGTGGTCGGCACAATCCCGGCAGCGAGCACCAGGGCAGCCGGGCGAGTGAACCGGCCGGTCGCCAGCATCAGCCCGGCGGCGACGTCGCTGGCAGCCTTGAGCCGGACCAGCGTGCGGGCATCGCTGGGCAGGCGGGTGTCCAGCTTCTCGATCAGCGGACCGACCTGGTCAGTGACCCGCTTGGCCTGGTCGACCTTCGAGTCGGGGTTGAGCGCGATGCGGGCTCCGCTGACGACGAAGATGGCACCGAGCATGGCACGGGCGGCGGCGCGTACGGGCTTCATGACACCGTTATACCCGCGTTGTCCGATGCCCACCTCGAAGCTGACTGGGGTCCACCATGAATCTGCGTACCGAGCGTCCGGAAGATGCCGAAGCGATCCGGTCGCTGCTGACTGCCGCCTTCGAGACCGACGTCGAGGCGCGGTTGGTCGAGGCACTGCGCGCGTCCGACGCCTGGCTGCCTGGCCTCTCGGTGGTCGGTGAGGTGGACGGTCGGGTGGTCGCGCACGCGCTGTTCAGCCGGATCGAGGTGGGCTCGGCGCCCGCCTTGGCCCTGGGACCGGTCGCGGTGCTGCCCGAGGAGCAGCGGCGGGGTCTGGGAGCGGCGGTGATCACGGAGGGGCTGCGGCTCGCCACTGCGGCTGGGGAGCGGCTGGTGCTGGTGCTGGGGGATCCCGCGTACTACCGGCGGTTCGGGTTTGTGCCGGCGGCGCCGTACAAGATCAGCAGCCCGTGGTCCGACCTGGGTGACGCCTGGCAGGTGCTGGTGCTGGCCGGCACCGAGGCGGTCTACCCCGGGCCGTGGCACGAGCTGTAGGGCGTCAGCCGCGGCCGTACTCGCGGAGACAGAGCACGTAGTCGAGGCTGTCCAGCTCGCTGTCGTAGAAGTACCACTTGCTGTAGTTGGCGACCTTGCTGCACTTGTCCTCGGCGTCGGCCTCCCCGGTGGTCCGACCGTCGACCCGCTTCAACACCTCGTAGGAACCCCCGGCGCAGGAGACGATCTTCAGCTTGGGGCTGTCGTCGGTGGTGCCCTCGTTGCGGATGCACTGACCCTTGCGGACGAACCGGGCATCCGTGCTGGACTGCGGCTCGGGCGCGGCCACCTGGTTGGTCGCCGTGGTCGCCGGCACGGTCGGCGTGCGGCCCTTGGCCTCCTGGCTCTGCGCCTGCGACACCAGCACGGCGGCGGTGCCCAGCCCGCCGCAGATCAACAGACCCAGCACCACGACCAGGGCGACAATCGGCGCGTTCCGCTTCTTGCGCGGCGGCACCGGCGGCGGAGGCGTCCAACCCGGCGGTGACGTGTGCAGCGGCGTGCCGGTGAACGACGGCGGCTCGAAGGAAGCGGACCCGGTGAGCGGCGTCGCCGCCGAATGCCCACCCCAGGAAGTGTCCGCCGGGTGCGTTGCGGCGGTCTCCGCGTCACCCCACGGATCGGACGGTTCCGTGTACGGCTCGTCGGACCCCGACGAGCCGCCGGGCGGCGGCCAGCCCTGGTACGGGTACGGGCCGTTCTGCGACATCGGGATTTCCTCCAGGCGGGATTCGCTGTACGCCACCGTAGCGTGGCCGGCCGGTACGTTCCCTCCCGGAATCGCGCCGACCGATGTTCAACCGCCCCGACGGCAGGTAGCGGACCGCGACTGTCGGCAACCAGACGCGCCGGAGCGCCCTTCCGCGGCTAGCGTTGCCCCTTGTGTCCGTACCGGTGATCGTCTGCGCGGCCGTCTTCGGCGGCGCCGCGGCGGCTTTCCTGCCGCGCGTGGCGGCGCGCCTCGCTGTGTCGCATGGCACACCGCCCCGGTCGGCTTGCGCTCACTGCACCAAGCCCTTCCCCGGATGGGTACGGGCCGGAGCCGCGTGCCCCTGCACCGAGGCGCGAACCGGAACTCGGCTGCTGTGGACGGTTGTTGTGGGCGCGTTCGCCTCGGGGCTGCTCGGCGCCACGTTCGGTGCGACTGCGCTGCTGCTGATCCTGCTGCCGGCCGCGCTGCTCGGCGTGCTGCTCGCGCTGATCGATCTGCGGTGCCGGCGCCTGCCCAACCCGGTGGTCGCGGTGCTGGCGGCGGGGACGGTGCTGCCGCTGAGCGCCGGTGCGCTGCTCTTCGGCGAGGCTGGGCGACTGGGGCGGGCGGTGGTGGGGGCGGTGCTGTGCTTGGTCGCGTACACGATCATCGCGCTGCTGCCCGGCGACGGACTGGGTCTGGGGGACGTCAAGCTGGCGACCGTCCTGGGTTTTGTACTCGGCTTTGCCGGCTGGCCGGCGCTGGCCGCCGGTCTGGTGTTGCCGCACCTGATCAACGGGCCGATCGCCCTGTTTCTGCTGGTCACCCGGCGGGCGAACCGGCGCACGGCGGTGCCGTTCGGCCCAGCCCTGCTGGCCGGGGCGCTGCTCGGCCTGGCCGCCGGTTAGAGCAGGCGCAACTGCCGGTCTTTCGGGCGGGACGGCACGGTGTCGCCCATCCGCTCGAACAGGCCCGCGTCGATCGCGTCGAGGAACGGACTCGGCGCTGGCTCGCGCTCCTTGCCGTGCCGGAACCGGCGCGCCGAGTGGCTGACATACAGCCGGTCCTGCGCGCGGGTCAGGCCGACGAAGAACAGCCGCCGCTCCTCGGCGACATCATCGTCGGACGGTGCCGAACCCGGCCAGCGCAGCGGCAGCAGCCCGTCCTCCGCGCCGATCAGGAACACGACCGGGAACTCCAGGCCCTTCGCGGCGTGCAAGGTCAGCAGGTTGACCGCCTCGGCGCGCGGATCCAGCGCGTCGACTTCGGCCCCGGTCGCGATCTCCTGCAGGAACCGCGGCAGGTCGTCGCCGAGCCGCTGCGCCAGCGGCGCCAACAGGTCGGCTGCCAGCCAGATGTCCTCCGGCGCCAGCTGCTCCGCGTCGAGCGTCGGCGCGGCATACCGCTGCGCCAACACCTGCGCGGCAGATTTCACCCGGGTGGTCAGCGAACCGCCCGGCCCGTCGGCGTGCCGCAGCTCCCGCGCGATCACCTGCACGCCCGGCCGCTCCCGCAGCCGGTTGTGTGAGCGCTTCTGCACCGGCACGCCGGCCCGCGACAGCGCGTCCACCACGGCCTGGGCCTGCGAATCGGCCCGATACAGCACCGCAATGTCCGAGAAGGACAAGGCGCCGGGGGTCACCGAACGGGAGTCCACCCGGCCCGAGTCGAGCGAGCGGTGGGACAACCCCCCGACCAGATCGTCCACCGTACGCACGACGAAATCGGCCTCGTCCGCCACACTCGCCGCGAAGTACCGCCCCACCAGCGGCGACTCCGGGTTGACCCGGGCCGGATCGAGCCGCCGCCCACTGACCAGCGACGTGGGCGCGATGGCCTGCACGGCCGCGGCCAGGATCGGCGCCGACGACCGGTAGTTGCGGGTCAGCCGCACCAGCCGGGCATCGGTGAAGTCCTCGGCGAAGCGCAGGAAGTAGCCGACGTCCGCACCCCGGAACGAGTAGATCGCCTGGTCCGGGTCGCCGATCGCACACAGGTTGCCGTCCGCCGGGCTCAGCAGCCGCAGCAGCTCGTACTGGGTGTCGTCGACGTCCTGGTATTCGTCGACGAAGATCCACTGCCACTCGCGCCTGTACCGCTCGACCAGCGCCGGGTCGTCCCGCAGCAACGCCACCGGCAAGGTGAGCAGGTCGTCCAGATCCACCAGGTCCTGCTGACGCAGCAGCTTCGTATACGCCGTGTCGTCGTCGCCGGCCTGTTCCCGCGCGGCGGCCCGCTCGGCGTCGTCGGCGATCCGCCAGCCCGCTCCCAGCCCGGCCGCCTTCGCGTTCTCCTTGAGGATGGTCAGGCCCACCGAGTGGAACGTGCCAACGGTGATGTCCTCGGCCACGTCCCCCATCAGCGCATCGAGCCGCGCCCGCATCTCCTCGGCCGCCCGCCGGGTGAAAGTGATCGCCAGGCAGCGGTGCGGGAAGACGTTCAACTCGGCGCACAGGTACGCGATGCGGTGCGTCAGGGTGCGGGTTTTGCCTGTACCCGGCCCCGCCACGATCAGCAGTGGCCCGCCGGGCGCCGACGCGGCCACCCGCTGCATGGCATCCAGCCGGTCCAGCAGGCCCGTACCGACCTCTTCCATGCCGGCGAGCATCGGCTCGAACGGCTCATGCGGGGACGGCGGCGGCTGGATCGGCGGCGCCTTCTTCTTGACCGGCTCTTTCACCTTCGGCACCGGGGCCCGCCCGACAGCCGGCTCAGCGCGGCGCTGCTGCGGCACGGGTGCCATGTCGAACAGGGTCTCGGCCTGCGGGGCGCTCTGCTTGGTGCGCAGCTCGCCCGGCTCGAACAGGGTGATGACGCCGTACTCGCCGTCGTAGCCAGGCACTCGCCGCACGTCGCCCCGCCGCAGCCGGACGATCGCCTCCCGCAGCTGCTCCCCGCCGTGGCGGCCGATCTCGTCCACCGGCGCCTTGCGGAGAATGTCCAGCTCCGGGCCGAGCGTCGCCACCAGGTGGTTCAGCTGGCCCTCGACGGTCTTCGACTTCGGGCCCACCCCGTTGACCTCGCCGACGATCTCGGCGAGCTGGATGAGGTGCTCAACGGTCTGGTCGCGCCGGACCCCGGTTTGCCGGTCGGCCAGCTCTTCGACCCGGCTCAGCACGCCCACGGTCAGCGGCTTGCCGCACTCGGGGCACCGGCCGCCGGCCTCGCGGGTTCGGGCGGGTTCCCAGTTCACGCCGCAGGCCCGGTGCCCGTCCGCGTGGTACTTCCCTTCCTCGGGGAAGAACTCCAGCGTCCCCGCGAGGCCGAGCCCGTCCTTGATCGCGAAGTAGTCCGGCGTACCCCTGAACAGGGTGGCCTCCCGGGCCAGCGCGCCGGGCGAATGCGCATCCGAATTCGAGACCAGCCGGTAGCGGTCGAGGCTGGAGACCCGCAGGTTCATCTCCGGGTCGGACGACAGCCCGGTTTCGACGGCGGTGATGTGGTCGGCCAGGTCGGCGTAACAGTCGGCGATTGCGTCGAAGCCGGACTTCGACCCGAGCGCCGAGAACCACGGCGTCCAGATGTGTGCCGGGACCAGATAGCCGTCCGGGCTGGCCTCCAGCACGATCTCCAGCAGATCGCGCGAGTCGAGCCCCAGAATCGGCCGCCCGTCGGCGGTCAGATTCCCGACCCGGCCCAGGGCCGTGTTGAACCGCGCGGCAGCGTCGAGGTCGGGCAGATAGACCAGATGGTGCACTTTCCGGGTACGGTCGCCGCGCTTGTAGATCGTGGAGATCTCGACACTCAGCATGAACCGGGCGGCGCTGGTGCTGCTCTGCAAGGCGCCGGGCAGCCGCCGGGTGACGTCCTGCTCGGCCTCGGCGCTGAGCCGGAACAGGCCGGGCTCGTCGGCCGGGCGCAGGCTTTCCCGCAAGTGGTCGAACCAGGCGGGGTGGGTGAAATCGCCGGTGCCCAGCACAGCGATGCCCTTACGCCGGGCCCACCAGGCCAGGTTGGGGAGGGTGAGGTCACGGCTGCAAGCTCGCGAGTACCTGCTGTGGATGTGCAGATCCGCGACGTACGTGTCCGCGGCAACCGAGGACCCTGCGCTGTCCGAGGGCACGCTGCATCCTGTCACGGGCGCGCCGCACGCCAGAAGCCGCCACGCGCGAAGTGACATAACCGATCCACGATTGAATCCTGCGAAGGTGATCGCCGTGGCTCGGCGGAACACCCCAAGATTCACTTCGAAGAGGTACGCCGACTACCGTACGTGAGCTTTGTTGCTCAAGTTTCGGAGGTTGGTCGATCAGCTGGTGCTGCGGAGCTCGATGACGGTGACCTGAGGAGGCGCCCCCACCCGCACCGGCGGTCCCCAGAACCCGGCGCCGTTCGTCACATACACCGGCACCCCGTCCACCCTGCCGAGCCCGCTCACCACCGGCTGCTCCAGCTTGACCAGCAGGTTGAACGGCACCATCTGCCCACCGTGCGTGTGCCCCGACACCTGCAGGTCAACCCCGAACGGCGCCGCCTCGTGCACCGCGATCGGCTGGTGCGCCATCAGAACCACCGGGCGCGCAGAATCCCGATCCCCGAGCGCCTTCGCGAAGTCCGGCCCGTCCCCGAAATCGGTGCCGCCCAGGTCGTTCACCCCGGCGAGATCGAGCCCCCCGAGCTCCAGCCGCTCATTGCGCAATGGCCGAATCCCGAGCCGATCCACCTCGACCACCCACTCCTCGAACCCGGAGTAGTACTCGTGATTACCCGTGACGAAGTAGGCGCCCTGCCGGGACTGAATCCCCGCAAGCGGTGCGGCGTACCGCCCCAACTCCCCCACAGTGCCGTCGACAAGATCGCCCACGATGCAGACAAAGTCGGCGTTGACCGAGTTGATGAGTCGCACGATCCGCTCGGCGTGGTCGACGCCGGTCAGCGGTCCCAGATGGATGTCGGAAACCACGGCCAGCCGGGTGCCGTCCATCGCCCGAGGCAGCTTCGCCAACGGAATCTGCGCCCGATCAAGCTGCGGCGTCCCCAGCGCGGTCTTGACGCCGTACCCGGTGATGCCCGCCGCCGTCAGGCCGGCAAAGATCGCCGCCCCCCGGGCTAGCAGCAGCCGCCGTTCGACCCCGACCGGTTCGGCGGGCGTCGCCGGCTCGGTTGCTCTGCCCGGGTCATCGGCCTTGCTGTTGTCGATCGGGATCCGGTCGGCGGTGTCCTGGCCGGCTGCATTGGTGCTGGCTCGCTCGCCGCGCACAGCACTCGCAGTTTCGCGGAGCGGGGTGCTCGCAGTCTCGCCGCGCTCAGCATTCGCAGTCTCGCCGAGCGGGATGCTCGCAGTCTCGCCGCGCTCAGCATTCGCAGTTTCGCGGAGCGGGGTGCTCGCAGTCTCGCCGCGCTCAGCATTCGCAGTCTCGCCGAGCTGATCAGGCGCAGAGGTGTGGTGCGAGTCGGTCGCCCGCGCTGTGCTGATTGAGTCATTTGTCTTCGCGCGGGTGCGGAGCCAGATGCCGAAGGCGAGTCGCGGAATCTCCAGCACCGCGAGGATCACCAGCAGGTAGAACATCAACGCGATCCACAGGTAACCCGGCCAGGCGAGCCACTTGACAGCGCCGCTGCGGACCCCGATCAGGGTTGCGGGTGCGAGCAGCGCGAGCGTCACAGCGACGAAACCGCCGATGCGGCGGGCTCGACCGCTGCGGAACGGGTCGCGGACGAGACGCTTCCAGAGGTACAGGTGGATCAGGCCGATGACGACGATGATCAGCCCGACGAACGCGATCAACTTCTACTCCCGCGGATGATGAGCGGACGTCAGCTGTCCGCTCGGAGCGACCCGATCCTGGTCCTAGTGCACGGCGTGGCGTGTGCCCTTAACGTTGTGACCCCAACCTCTCGCCGCTGTATACCTGCACCCATGCTTGCGCCTGCACCCATGCTTGCGCCTGCACCCATGCTTGCGCCTGCACCCATGCTTGCGCCTGCACCCATGCTTGCGCCTGCGGCCCGCGCCTGTGCCAGAGGCCCGCACTCATGCTTGCGCCTGCGGCCCGCGCCTGTGCCAGAGGCCCGCACTCATGCTTGCGCCTGCGGCCCGCGCCTGTGCCAGAGGCCCGCACCCGTGCCCCCGCACTTGCACCATGCTGTGCTGCCATTCGCGCCCGTTGCTGCGGCCTGCACCCGCCTTCGTGCTGCGAACTGCACCTGCGCCCATGCATGCGTCTATGTCTGTGCCGCCCAAAGAATCCGCCATGGTGTCACTGGTGTCCTAGCGCGTCTGCTGGCGCGCGGAGGCTTTGCAAGCTCATCCTCCGGCGAACGGCGGCAGGACGTCGACGGTCGCCCCGGCGGTCAGTGCTGCCCGCCGATCATGACAGGACAAGCCGTCGACGAGGAAGCTGGCTGCTTTGAGGACGAGCGAGAGTCGTTCGCCGTGGCGTTCGCCAAGGAGTTCCGTCAGTTGGCCGAGTGTGGCGGCGTCGGCGAATTCCTCGCGAGTGTTGTTGGCGGCCGCCCGGGCGCCAGCAAAGTAGCGAACCAGAACTCGTTGCGTCGGCTGCATGGCTCAGCCGCCAATGGCGGACATCGGCCGGGCGGGTTGCAGGAACGCCGGATCGTCGATCCCGTGTCCGGGCTTCTTGCCCCACATTGCTGCCCGCCAGGCGTCGGCGATCTCGTCGTCCGAAGCGGCAGCGCGAAGAAGGCTGCGCAGGTCCGTCTCACCGGTGGCGAACAGGCAATTACGCACCTGGCCGTCCGCGGTCAACCGGGTGCGGTCGCAGTCGCCACAGAAGGGCCTGGTCACACTGCCGATCACCCCGACCCGAGCCGGATTTCCGGCCGCGTCGACATGCCCCGGCACCAGCCACGTCTCCGCCGGCGATGTTCCACGTGAAACCGGATCCGGCAGCAATCCGTATGGTTCCAGCGACGCCAAGATTGCCGCAGCGGTGACCATCTCGTGCCGGTTCCACTGGTGCTGAGCATCGAGCGGCATCTGCTCGATGAAGCGCAGCTCGTACCCGTGGTCGAGCGCAAATCGCAGCAACGCCGCCGCCTCGTCGTCGTTGACACCCCGCATCAACACGGTGTTGATCTTTACCGGTGTAAGCCCCGCCTCCGCCGCTGCGGCCATCCCTTTCAGCACGTCAGCGTGCCGATCTCGATGAGTCAGCTGCGCAAACCGAGCCGGCGACAACGTGTCGAGCGAAACGTTGACCCGATCAAGCCCGGCCGCCCGCAACGGTTGCGCAAGTCGCTCGAGCCCGACCCCGTTCGTCGTGATCGAGACCCGCGGCCGCGGCCGCAACGCCGCGGTGGCTGCCACAATGCCCACCAGGCCACGCCGAATCAACGGTTCTCCACCGGTGAACCGCACCTCGGTGACCCCCAGCCGCTCCACCGCGATCTGGATGAGCCGCCCCACCTCGTCATCGCTGAGTTGCTGCTCCCGAGGCATCCAAGCCAGGCCCTCCTCGGGCATGCAATAGGTGCACCGAAGATTGCAGCGGTCAGTCAACGACACCCGAAGGTCGGTCGCAACGCGCCCAAACCGGTCCGCAAGCAGGCCCCCGCCACCCAAGGCACCCCGCGGTGGCACAACTGGAAGAGCAAGCTCGGTCACAGCTCGAACGTAGCGCTTGGGTACGACGTTTGCCTCAACCCGCACCTCCCTTGCGACACACCACACCCCAACCGAGTCATAACCGCGTATCCCTCGCCCGAGGGGAGCCGCCATCCCAGACATTTCTCGGGAGAAAAGCTGGCACCGAAACGCGGCCTCGGCGGCGTGTCAACCCAGCTCGATTGGCGTTGAGGTGCGGTCGGTGCGGTCGGTGCGGTCGGTGCGGAGAGGTCAGCGCCTTAGCGTGTCAGCGGCGGCGCGCACCGCCCCGCGATATCGCTCGCCGAAGGCCGCCGTGTGCACCAGCAGCAGGTGGAGCTGATGCAGAGCCACCCGTTCCCGCCAGCCTTCCTGCAACGGCCACACCTCGTCATAGGCCGAGATGACCGCGTCGAGATGCGGCACACCGCCAAAGAGCGCCAGCTGGGCCAGGTCGGTTTCGCGGTGCCCGCCGTGCGCAGCGGGATCCACGAGCCACGCCCGCCCGTCCGCAGCCCACAGCACATTGCCCGGCCACAGGTCCCCGTGGATTCGGGCGGGAGGTTCCTCCCCGCCGTACTCGTCGATCCGGGCCAGCAAGCGCTCCACTACCGCGACGTCGCCCGCGGAGAGTGCCCCGCGATCTGCCGAGATTTGCAGGTACGGCTGCAGGCGCCGCTCCGCAAACCAGGAGGCCCACCGCCCCGCCGAGGGCGTGTTGTCCTGCCCTAACGGCCCAATGAATCCCGTCCACGGCGCCCCGAAACAGTCCGCTCCAGCGCGGTGCACCGCGGCTAGATCCCGGCCAAGACGCTCGGCTGCGGCTGGGGTGGCGACACCGGAGTCCACCCATTCGAGGGCGAGCAGGTCGTCGAGCGCCGCGTACACCTCGGGGACCGGCACCGCCTGTGCACTGCGCAACCAATCGAGGCCGGCCGCCTCGGTGGCGAAGAAATGGTCGGGAGGCCTTCCAGACGGCCAGGTCTTGGTGAACAGCGAAGCGCCATCGTCCAAGCTCAAGCGGGAGGCCCGGCAGACATTACCTCCTCCCACGGGTGTCTCACGGATGCGCTGATGGGTCAGAAATGTCGGGAGATGCTGGGGGTGCGTGCGCAGATACGGCAGATCCACCGCCTTATCTTCCACTTCGGGTTACGGCGTGCCCGAATCGGAGTCAAAATGTCGGCATGACACCTGTCGCTGTGCGTTCGTACCGGCCGAGCGACCACAGTGCCGGCCGTCGCCTGTGGGCTGAATTGACGGCTCAGCACAACCAGATGTACGGGGATCCGTCCGACGACGGGGGCGCCGGCTTCGAGGAGTATCTGACTCGCCTCGACCTGGGCGGACTCTGGGTTGCCGACCACGCTGATGACGGCGTGATCGGACTGGTCGGTCTCATCATTCGGGGGCGCGCGGGCGAGGTCGAGCCGGTCGTCGTGACGCACTCGCATCGGCACAAGGGCGTGGGGCGCAAGCTGCTGCGGCACGTGGCCCAGGAGGCCAAGAAGCGCAACATGCAGGCGCTGACGATCTCCCCAGCCTCGCGCAACGTGGATGCCATTCGCAGCTTGCACGCGGCGGGCTATGACGTGGTGTCGTCGATCGAGCTCACGATGGACCTCGACCGCCACCCACACGACTGGCAGCAAGAGGGCTTGGAGCTGCACGAACTGCAATTTCGCTCCTGACTCTCGAGGCGGGCTCGGCTATCTAGGGGTAGGCGGCTGAGCGGGACGCATCGCTGCGCAGTGCTTGTGCCGGATGGGCAGCATGGCACGCGGCGGCGGCCCATCGAGGGTTATCCACAGCAGGGTTGGTTATCCACAGGCGGCGACCTTTCCTGCGCTGCGGGCGGCTGA
Organism: Actinoplanes sp. NPDC051859; assembly: GCF_044452725.1. Lineage (NCBI taxonomy): Bacteria > Bacillati > Actinomycetota > Actinomycetes > Micromonosporales > Micromonosporaceae > Actinoplanes > Actinoplanes sp. NPDC051859. The sequence goes on from NZ_JBITBX010000009.1 coordinate 260,342, forward strand.
ATTCGGCCAATGTGCTCGCCATGACGAAGCTCAAGGTGCGCACACCCGCCGACCTGATCGCCGCGGTTCCCTTCCTGCTCGGCTTCCATCCATCGGAAAGCTTGGTCGTCGCTGCTGTCAGGGACGCGAGACTCGCGTTCGCGGCCCGCATCGACCTCCCAGACCTCGGTTTGTCCCACATCGAGGCCAGAGCGCCGGTCCTGCACCTCGCGAGCCGCATCGTCGAGCAAAAGCCCGAAGCGATAACCCTCATCGGGTACGGCGACAGCACCCGAGTGACACCGTCGCTCCTCCGCCTGTCCCATGCCCTGGCGGACGCAGGCGTGCGGATCATGGATGAGTTCCGAGTGGCCGACGGCCGTTTCTGGTCCTATCTGTGCGCTGACCGCACCTGTTGCCCCGAGGAGGGCCGGCCGTGCCACTCGGCCGACAGCGTGCTGGCGGCCGAGGCGACATTTGCGGGAGCCGTGGCGCTGCCGAGTCGCGCCGACGTGGTGTCCCAGTTAGCGCCACTGGGCGGAGCGGCACGCGCAGCAATGGACGCCGCGGACGAACGAGCCCGGGCCCGTCTGCACGCGCTGATCGAGCCTGCGGCGACGCCCACCGAGCCGAGCCACGAGGTTAACGCCGTGGAGCGGACAATCGCCCGCCCCGCCGAAACGGGATGGGCCACCACGACACCGGTGTCCTCGACGAAGGGATTGCACCGGTCCGAGCGCCTAGCGCTTCGGGCGGGCCGGATTGCGGTCCGCTCGGCAGAGCACCGTTATCGGAGCGGTGGGCGATTGACTGACGATGAGGTGGCTTGGCTCGGCTATCTGCTCGCCTTCCTGCCGGTTCGTGACTACGCCTGGATTCGTAGTGGCACGGACGATTGGCAAGTAGCGCTCTGGTCGGATGTGGTGCGCCGAGTCCACCCGGAAAGGGTGTCTGCTCCGGCGTCGCTGCTCGCCTTCATCACCTGGCGGGCCGGGCAGGGCGCGCTGGCGGCGATTGCGGTCGAGCGGGCCCTCGATGCCGACCCGCAGTACTCTCTGGCACAGACGATGAATGCCACGCTCTTTCGAGCGATTTCCCCGTCCGTGCTGTCCGGCTGGCCAACACCGAATGGTCAACCTGCGCCGCGAGAGCTCGGCTTCCTCCCACCCTGTGACCGGGTATGAGCTGCCGAGGAGCGCTAGAAGCAGTGAACTCAGCTGGTTACGCGCTGCGATCCTGCGTAGATGTTCATCGACCGACCGCGGAGGAACCCGACCAAGGTAATGCCGGCCTCGTCTGCCAGCTCCGCCGCGAGCGTGCTCGGTGCAGAAACGGCTGCCAGCACGGGGATTCCGGCCATCCACGCCTTCTGCGTCAACTCAAAACTGGCCCGCCCCGACACGAGCAGAATGTGCCCGGACAACGGCAGACGTCCTGCGCGCAGGGCCCACCCGATGACCTTGTCGACCGCGTTGTGCCGGCCGACATCCTCACGGACCACGATCAACTCACCATTCGTGCTGAACAGTCCGGCAGCATGCAGTCCACCCGTACGGTCAAAGGCTCGCTGTGCGGCACGCAATGTGCCGGGCAAATCTGCGAGCGTCTGCGCGGTGATCGACGTTTGATCTGCGGCCACGTCGAAGCGCGACCGGGTGCGGACGGCATCGATGCTGGCCTTCCCGCACACCCCGCACGAACTGGTCGTGTAGAAGTTCCGGCTCGGATCGGTCACCGGCACCGGCACCTGATCAGCGAGTACGACATCGACGACGTTGTAGGTGTTAGGCGTGTCAGTGCCGGCGCACAACTGAGCGGTCACCACGTCGTCGGCATCCCGGATGATGCCCTCGGTGAACAGGAACCCCAAGGCGAGGTCGATATCCTGACCTGGCGTCCGCATAGTGACGGCGAGCGGCTTCTTCCGCAGCCGGATCTCGAGCGGCTCCTCAGCGGCCAGCTCATCCGGCTGCCGCCGCGGTCCCCCCACAGCCGCCAAGTCGATCTTCGTCACGGGTCGCCGGTTCGTCGTCCGTGCCATGCCGCTCAGCCTAGGTTCCCCTCCGGCCCCCCAGCGCTCAGCCCAGCATCAGCGAGCGGCGACCCTTAGCCCGGTGCCCGGTGCCCGGTGCCCGGTGTCTGGTGCCCGGTGTCTGGTGCCCGGTGCCCGTATCCGGTGGCTCGTCCGGCTCCTAGCCTGGGCCCGCTCTGGACCGGCGGCTGGTCTGAATCGCGGACGAGTCGACGGTTTCGGAAGTGGAATTGCGTGGGCGGGCACTGCCTGACCCCCGGCTGAACACCGATCTGGGAGCGTTCTCCGGGTTGTCGGGCTCCGCGCGGTCACGCTCGGGGGCTCGGCGGGATACGGTACGTACGTGGGGGGATTCGCGGCGGTGGTGCTGGCCGGCGGTGCGGCGCGTCGGATGGGTGGTGCGGACAAGGCTGCCATCCCGGTGGCCGGGCAGTCGATGCTGACGCGTGTGCTTGCAGCGGTGCATGATGCCGATCCTCAGGTTGTCGTCGGCCGGGTACCGCCTGACCTGCCCGTCGAGGTCGCCTCGACCAGTGAGGAACCGCGGGGCGGCGGCCCGGTGGCAGCCACCGCGGCGGGGCTCGCGTTGGTGCCGCGGGAGGTTAGCTTTACCGCGCTGCTCGCAGCTGACCTGCCGTTGCTGACCGGCGAGGCGATCGACGTGCTGCGTCTCACCGTGGAGTCCGCTCCGCTCGAGGGCGCGGTCTATCGGGATGCGGAAGGCCGCCGGCAACCGCTGTGCGGGGTGTGGCGTACGGCCGCGTTGCGGGAAGCGGTCGACAAGCTCGCGGAGGAGCGTGGCGGCCTGCACGGGGCGTCGATGCATGCTTTGCTGGATCACTTGCGCTTCATCGAGGTCTCCTGGCGGCGGCCCGGTCCGCCGCCCTGGTTTGACTGCGACACCGACGACGATCTGCGGACCGCCGAGGAATGGGCCAGGTGAATGTCCTCGATGAATGGATCGCTGCCGCAGCCGGCGAGCTGGGTCTGACGACCGCCGACGCACCCTCGGCGACGCCGGCGGGCATCCGCCTCCCCCAAAGCCGCGCCGCCACCGCTCAACCGGAACCGGAACCGGAACCGGCAAGCGAACCGTCCGCCACGGCCTTGGTCCTAGACGTCGCCCGGGACGTTGCGCACAACGTGGTGCGCCCAGGCGCGCCGATCTCCGCATATCTGATGGGTATCGCCGTCGGCCGCGGCGCCGACCCCGCCGACGTTGCGGCCCGATTGAGCGCGCTTGCGAAGAACTGGCCGGGCAACGACAACCAATGAGCGGCCGGGCTGGGAACGAGAAGGTGTTGATCGTCGTGAGAGCGGCGGGTCGGCCCGGGGAAGAGACTAGGGAAGAGACAGGGCCGTGCGGAGGATCGGCGGCTCGATAGGGTGGCGGGGCGGAGGTGACGATCATGACGGCGGAGAACACTCCGGATCAGCCTGAGGGCGTCCTGCTCGACGAGCCGACCACGGCCGATCTGCGGGCCAAGGTGACGGAAGCGTGGCGTGAGTTCGCAGCGGCGCTGGCTGCGCTGTTGCCGACCTTGAGCGCGGGGGCGCATGTTGACCTGACGCTTGATCCGACCGCGTCCGGAACCGGGACTGCCGTGTATTCCGTGAGCCTGCGGGTGCTGCCGGACGGGGTGGTCGAGGCGCTGGCGGTCGGAAACGCGGCGCTGCCCGAGGGGTTCCGGATGGATCGGGCCTCGGTGGCTGACCTGGTCGCGCTGGGTTGGTCGCCGCCGGGGGTGTTGGCCGGGTCGGGTGACTCGTTTGGACTGCGGACCGACACGGCCTCGGCCAAGCAGCTCGCGAACGTGGTTTCGCGGACGCTGCGCGACGTGTACGGAGCCCCGCATCCGGCGTTCCTGGTCTACCTGGTGCATGACGAGGATGATGAGCCGATCGAGGCGTTGCCGCTGGCGACGGCCCGGCACGAGCCGTCGATCGACGAGGAGTTGAGCCTCGACGACCTGGATGAGGACGGCGTGCTGTCCGAGGCGCTGGCGAACGCCGCCGATGACTTGGTGCCGCTTGACGAGCGGGTGCGGACGGTGGTGGCGACCATGTCCAAGACCACCGTCGACCAGCTGCAGGTCGACACCGACGGCGACATCGGCATCCGGGCCGGTTCGGCGATGGTGTTCGTGCGCGTCCGCGACAATCCGCCGCTGGTCGACGTCTTCTCGCCGATCCTGACCGAGGTCGAGCCCACCGAGCAGCTTTACGTGAAGCTGTCCGAGCTGACCAACCGCATGCCGATTGGCCGGCTCTACTGCGCGCAGGACACCGTGTGGGCGTCGATTCCGGTCTTTGGCCGCAACTTCCAGGCCACCCACCTGATGCTCGCCGTCCAGGTGATGACCGGCCTTGCCGACGAGCTCGACGACCGGCTGCACGGCGAGTTCGGCGGCAAGCGCTTCTTCGGCGAGGGTGACAAGCCCACCCCCACCAAGACCCCACCGGCCGCCGAAAGCGGAGACCACCGCCCCGGGATGTACCTGTAGCGCCGGGCCGGGCAGCCCAGCAAACGGGTCGCCCGGCCGCATCAGGTCGTGCGGGTGGCGATCACTCGTGGGGCAGCCAGGCGACCTTCTCCATCGTGGAGAGTAGCGAGGCTTGCAGGCCGGCATCCGACACTGTCCACAGTGTGTCGTCGATGACGAGAGACCGCCGGATCGCGGGCTGGCCGATGAAGCCGATCTGGCGCATGCCAGCGTCGGTGACCTGCAGTGCCAGCACGCCGTCTGTCGTTGTGGTGGCGTCGAAGGCAGCCGCGGAAATGGGTACGACCAGGAGGCTGGTCGCCGGCCACCAGAGCAGTGCGTGCGGGTCCCATTCGGCTTCGGACTGAGCGCCGGCGGTGTGGTGTTGGGCGAGGCGGCGGGGTTCGGTCGGGTCGGTGACGTCGAAGAGGGAGACCTGGGTGCCCCGCACTCGGCCGTTCGGGTCCGCTTCCTGGCCTACGCCGATGAGCCTGCCGTCGCCGGCCGGTTGGAGATGCGCCGAGTAGCCGGTGATCTTCAGTTCGCCGGTGACCTTCGGCTGGGTCGGGTCGGCGAGGTCCAGGCTGTAGAGCGGGTCGGTCTGCCGGAACGTCACGACATAGCCCCTCGGTCCGAGGAACCGTACGGAATAGATCCTTTCGTTCTTGCCGAGGCCGGCGACGAAGCCGGTGCGGACCAGCTTGTCGCCATCCGGCCGGAGGACGTAGACGGCGGACTCGTTGGCTTGCTCGTTCGTGGCGGCCACGCGCAGGTGCCCGTTCCACTCGCTTAGGGCGTACTGATTGATGAGGAAGCCGGGGACGTTGCCGGCCGCCGCGTACACGGGGGGTTGGTTGCCGGTCAGGGTGAAGTGGTAGAGGTCGGTCTCCTGCCGGACCGGCAACGCAGCCCGGCCCCGGTCGAGCCGCCAGCGTTGGTCGCTGGCGAGGTAGAGGCTGCTGCCGGTGGCATAGACGGTGTCGCTGTCGGCGGCGATCGTGACCGCGTCGCCGTTGCCCAGCGCGGGCTGGGTGAGGTCGAAGGTGAGCACGCTGACCAGCGCGCCGCCGGAGTAGTCGGCGGGGCGGCTGACCCGCCCGCAGTCCGCTTGACCCTGTTCGGTGGTGGCGCCGGTGGTGACCTCCCAGGAGGGCAGCCAGGCTGCTAGGGGAGCCTTGCCGATCGCCCTCCGGTTCGCGGACAGCTGGTCGTCTTCGTCTCCCGAGAAGGCGGGGAAATCGACGCGCGGGGTGGTGCGCAGGACGACCCGAGCGGTGCTGCCCGTGAGGCGGGCGTCGATCAGACTGCCCTGACCGCGGTAGCGACTGACGACCCGCGGTGCGCCGGACAGGTCGACGGAGATCAACTGCGGGTTCGTGCTGGTCGGCATGAGTCGCTTGGTTACCGCGTCGCCGCCGCCCCAGCCGCCGGGTGCGAGCACCAGCGCCACGTTGCCGGCCAGCAGCAGCTCGACCGGTCCGGCGTCGCGCAGCCCCAGGTCGAGCTTGCCGGTCTGCTGACGGCTCGCCGCGTCGACGACCCGCAGCGTGCCCCGGTCGACCGTGACGATTCGGCGCCCGTCGGTCTTGACGATGTCGGGCTCGTCGGCGTCCTTTTCGTGGCTGTTCGTGCCGGAGAACTCGGGGCGGCCTTGGCGGTGGCGCTGTCGGCCATCGTGCGTGCGCCGCCCGCTGCCAGTGCCTGCGGCATGAGATCGGCGCCGTGGAAACCGTACGGGCCGACCGACGCCTTGGCCGCACGCTTCAGGTCCGTCTCGAGTTGCTGGCACGAGTCGAAGGCGACCAGCCGCATCGGTCCCGGTACGGGCGGCGGCGGGGTGGGCGGCGCGGACTCTGCCGTGCAGGCGACCAGCGGAAGCGCGAGGACGAGCGCGGCGCAGAGCAGTGGGCGGCGTGACATGAGGGTGGGACGTAGCGTGACCGTCCCCGGTTCCGGTCTAGTTCGTGGTGGGCACCGGCGTCGGCGTCTCGACCAGCCGAGAGAGCACGACCATGCTGCGGGTTGAGGTGACGAACGGCTCCGCGCGCAACCGCTCGAGGGCTTGCTCGAGATGCCCGATGTCGGACGCCCGGAGGTGCACGAGCGCGTCCGCCTGGCCGGAAACCGTGTACGCCCCGACGACCTCGGGATGTCGCCGCGTCGCCACCGTGATCTGGGCCGGCGTGGTGCGCCCGGTGCAGAAGAGCTCGACGAATGCCTCTGTGGTCCAGCCGACCGCGGCCGGTTCGATGACGGTCGTGAATCCCTTGATGACGCCGCTGGAACGGAGGCGATCGACGCGTCGCTTGACGGCCGGGGCGGAGAGGGAGACCTTGGAGCCGATGTCGGCGTACGAGGTGCGGGCGTCCGCGATGAGCAACGCAATGATTCGCTTGTCTACGGCGTCCATCTGCAACGATTCGCCTCCGACGAGCAAGGGATAGAGCTGTTTCGGTTGTCCCAGCGTACCTACCCTTTACAACATGAGCTACACGGAGCGCTTGCCGCGAATCAGGACATTCCTCATGTGTCCCCCCGAGCATTTCACGGTCGAGTATGCGATCAACCCGTGGATGGATACGACTGTCCCGGTCGACACCGCTCTGGCGCTCAAGCAGTGGACCCTGCTCCGCGACACGCTGGCCGACCTGGGCCACACCGTGCACGTCCTGGAGCCGGTCGCCGGCCTGCCCGACATGGTCTTCGCCGCCAACGGTGCCTTCTCGGTCGACGGCAAGGTCTACGGCGCCCGGTTCAAGTACCCGCAGCGGGCCGACGAGGCTGCCGCCCACCGCGACTTCTACGTCAGCGGCCCGTGGACCTTCGCCGACCCGGTGCACGTCAACGAGGGTGAGGGCGACTTCGCCTACGTCCCGAACGCACACGGCGGCCTGATCCTGGCCGGTCACGGCTTCCGGACCGACCCGGCTGCGCACGCCGAGGCGCAGGAGGTGCTCGGCCGCCCGGTGATCTCCCTCAAGCTGGTCGACCCGGCCTACTACCACCTCGACGTGGCCCTCGCCGCGCTCGACGACGACAACATCGTCTACTTCCCGGAGGCCTTCTCGGAGTCCTCCCAGCGGGTCCTCGCACAGCTCTTCCCGGACGCGATCATCGCCGACCGCGCCGACGCCGAGGCTTTCGCGCTCAACCTGGTCAGCGATGGCAAGAACGTCATCCTGAACACCGACTCGACAGCGCTGGGCGAGAAGGTCCGCGCGGCCGGCTACAACCCGGTCTACGTCGAGCTCGCCGAGCTCAAGCGCGGCGGTGGCAGCATCAAGTGCGCGGTGGCCGAGCTGCGTCCGTAACAGCCATAGCGGAGTCGGGCCTCGTGGGAGCCGGTGGTTCCCGCGAGGCAAGATGGATCGCATGAGCGACGACACCCGTACCGAGGACAAGAAGGAAGACGGCTCCGTCATCGTCGTGGGCCCGGACGGCCGCCCGATGGGCACCGTGGAATCCGACGGCACCATGACGGCCGAGGAGCCGGGCAACCTGATCGAGCAACCCGCCAAGGTCATGCGGATCGGCAGCATGATCAAACAGCTGCTCGAAGAAGTCCGCGCGGCGCCGCTCGACGAGGCCAGCCGAGGCCGGCTGCGCGAGATCCACGAGCGCTCGATCAAGGAGCTGGAGGACGGCCTCGCGCCGGAGCTCCAGGAGGAGCTGGAGCGACTTTCGCTGCCGTTCGACGCGGAGGCCACGCCGAGCGAGGCCGAGCTGCGGATCGCTCAGGCCCAACTCGTCGGCTGGCTCGAGGGGTTGTTCCACGGCATCCAGGCGGCGCTGGTGGCGCAGCAGATGGCGGCCCGGCTGCAGCTCGAGCAGATGCGCGGCGGTCAGGGCCGTCCCGCGCTGCCCGCCGGCCCGCACGGGATCATTCCCGGCATGCCCGGGCCGGGCGGCGACGGGCCGGGCGGCGGCCAGTACCTATAGCTCGAACAGCTTTTCCAAATAGGCGGCGACGCCGTCCTCGTCATTGGTGAGCGCCACCTCGTCGGCGACCTCCTTGACGGCGGGGTGGGCGTTGCCCATCGCCACGGAACGGCCTGCCCACGCAAGGAGGGGCAGGTCGTTCGGCATATCACCGAAGGCCACCACCTCGGCCGGATCGATGCCCTCGCGCTCGCACACCCAGGCCAGGCCGGCCGCCTTCGTCACGCCCGCCGCGGAAATCTCCACCAGCGCGGACTCCGAGGAGTGGGTCGCCACGGCCGACTCGCCCAGGGTGCGACTCACCAGCTCGGCGAATTCGTCCGGGCCGTGCTGCGCGGAGCGGGCCAGCAGCTTCACCGCCGGGACCGTGGTCAGTTCCTCCGGCGACGACAGCATGCGTACGGCCTGGTGCTCGCCGTCCCAACGCAACGGCCACTTTTCCTCGTACATGAAGCTTCTGCCGTCTTCGACCTCCACCGCGAGGGCGACGTCGGGCACGGCCTCGCGCAGCCGCTGGGTGACGTCGAGCAGGAGTTCGACGGAGAGCGGAGCGGCCCGCAGGATCTCGTCGGTGTCGGGGTCGTAGACCACGGCGCCGTTGGCGCAGACGGCGGGCAGCGGCTCGGCCATCTGGTCATAGAGCTGGCGCAGCCAGCGCACCGGGCGGCCAGTGACGAGCACGACCGGCACGCCACCGTCCTGCAGCCGGTCGAGGACGTCGATGGTACGGGGGCTGAGGGTGCCGTCAGCGCGGATCAGGGTGCCGTCGATGTCCGAAGCGACGAGGCGAAATGGCGCATGCATCACCTCGACAGTAGCCGGTCGAGATAGACCGCCACCCCATCCTCGTCGTTGGTGAGCGTCACCTCGTCGGCCACGGCCAGCAGCGCCGGGTGAGCGTTGCGCACCGCGACGCGGCTCCACCCGGCCCAGGCGAACATCGGCAGGTCGTTGGGCATGTCGCCGAACACCAGCACGTCGGCGGGGTCCACGCCCACGGCCTGCGCGACCACCGCCAGGCCGGTGCCCTTGTCGACCTCGGGCGGGCAGATCTCGATGTAGTTCAGGCCGGCCTGGGTGACCGTCGCGACGTGCGGCGGGACGATGCGCTGGGCCGCGGCGAGCAGGTCGTCCACGTCCCGGTCGAAGGAGCGGGCGAACGCCTTGATCACGTCACTGGTGACGCATTCGGTCCGGGTGCGCGGCTCGACCGTTACCGGATAGCGCCAGGTCGGGTCGTAGTCGCCCCAGAGCGGGGCGTCGTCGTGCTCCAGCGCCTCCACCATCACCGACAGCGGACCGACCTCGGCCTCGATGTCCTGCAACGCGGTAGCCAGGTCCCGGCCGGGCAGCCGGGCACTGCGCAGCAGCTGGTTCTCGTTCTGGTCGACGACCCAGCCACCCTGCGCCAGCACGAGGAAATCGGCGGCGCGGATGTCATGACGGGTCAGCTCGGTGAGCCGCGGCCCGCGGCCGGTGGCACCGACGATGCGGATGCCGGCGGCGCGGACCCGGTCCAACACCTCGTGGGTGTACGCGGACACCGTGTCGTCACTGCGGACGAGGGTCCCGTCGAGGTCGGTCGCGATGAGCTTCGGCAGTCCGGGCTCGGCCATCAGAACCTCCGAGGGTGGGTAACCCCCGCGGAGGGCGGAAGGAAAACGCTACACCGGCCCGGCTACCAGCAGCAATGACAATTGGTAGCCGGACGGTGTATTCCCGGTTAGCGGGCAGGTTCGAGCACTTCGCGGCCACCCAGGTACGGCTGCAGCGCCTTGGGCACGCGCACCGAACCATCCGGCTGCTGGTGGTTCTCCAGGATCGGAATCAGCCAGCGGGTCGTCGCCAGTGTGCCGTTCAGCGTCGCGGCTGTCTGCGGCCTGCCGTCAGCGTCCCGGTAGCGGATGTTCAGCCGCCGAGCCTGGAATGTGGTGCAGTTCGACGTCGACGTCACCTCGCGGTAGCGGCTCTGCGACGGCACCCAGGCCTCGCAGTCGTACTTGCGCGACGCGCTCGACCCGAGATCACCGGCGGCCACGTCGATCACCCGGTACGGGATCTCGACCTTCGCCAGCATCTCCTCCTCCATGGCGAGCAGCTTGCGGTGCTCGGCCTCGGCCTCCTCCGGCTTGCAGAAGGAGAACATCTCCACCTTGTCGAACTGGTGGACCCGCAGGATGCCCCGGACGTCCTTGCCGTACGAGCCGGCCTCGCGCCGGTAACACGACGACCAGCCCGCAAACCGCACCGGGCCGCCGTTCAGGTCGATGATCTCGTTCGAGTGGTACGCGGCCAGCGGCACCTCCGACGTACCCACGAGGTAGAGGTCGTCGGCCTCCAGGCGGTAGATCTCGCTGGCGTGGCTGCCCAGGAAGCCGGTGCCCTCCATCGACTCCGGCCGCACCAGCGACGGCGTGATCGACGGGGTGAAGCCGTGCTCCACCGCCTGCGCGATCGCCATCTGCAGCATGCCGAGCTGGAGCAGCGCGCCCACGCCGGTGAGGAAGTAGAACCGCGAGCCCGACACCTTCGCGCCGCGCTCGGTGTCGATCGCGCGCAGCGCCTCGCCGATCTCCAGGTGGTCGAGCGGATTGGAGATCTTGGGGGTCTCGCCGACCTCGCGCAGCACGACGAAATCGTCCTCGCCGCCCGCCGGCACACCGTCCTGCACCAGGTTGGGGATTGCCAGGTGCGCGCGCCGCAGCGCCTCGTCCGCCTCGCTCGTGGTGGCCTCGGCCGACTTCACCTCAGCGGCCAGCTCCTTGGTGCGGGCGAGCAGGGCCGTGCGCTCGTCACCGGAGGCTTTCGCGACCTGCTTGCCGAGGGTCTTCTGCTCCGCGCGTGCGGACTCGAAGCGCTGGGTGACCGCCCGCCGCTCCTCGTCGGCGCGCAGTAGCTCGTCCACCTTGTCGGGAGACTCGCCGCGCAGCCGCTGGCTGGCACGGAACAGCTCGGGATCTTCGCGCAGCAATCGCAGGTCAATCACGATTGTTGAGCCTACCGGCGGTGGCGACCGCTTTATGACGGGGTCACGGTGAGCCCGAAGGGATCTTCGTCCGCCGGCGGCGTGCCTGTGGACAACCGGCCACCCCCGGCCGACATGGACTAGCGTTCTGGGCATGCCTATTCGCACTGCTTCCGCCCGCTGGTCGGGCAACCTGACCGACGGCTCGGGGACCATCAAGACCGGCAAAGGCGGCTACGAGGGGAACTACTCCTTCAAGAGCCGCTTCGAGGAGGGCGAGGGAACGAACCCCGAGGAGCTGATCGGCGCCGCGCACGCGGGTTGCTTCTCGATGGCGTTCTCGAAGGCTCTCTCCGACGAGGGCTTCACCCCGAACTCCGTCGAGACCACCGCCAAGGTCCACATGGACAAGACCGACGCCGGCTTCAGCGTCACCCGCATCGAGCTGGACACCGTCGGCGACGTCCCCAACGTGGACGCTGGCACGTTCCAGAAGGTCGCCGAGGCGGCCAAGGAGGGCTGCCCGATCTCCCGCCTGCTCTCCCCCGGCGCCGAGATCACCCTGCGCGCGACGCTCTCCTGAGTTTCCTGTTCCTTGTGCTCCACTCGGGCTTGCAGCCGGGTGGAGCACAATGGGCCGCGTGTCGGTCGAGATGAGCCGTGAACGCTTCGAGGAACTGGTCGGCGACGCCCTCGACGAGGTGCCCGCCGAGCTGATGCGTGAGATGAAGAACGTGGTCGTCCTGGTCGAGGACCTGCCGCCCGACGGCACCCTGGACCTGCTCGGCCTCTACGAAGGCACCGACCTGACGAGCCGCGGCTGGGACTACGCCGGCGTGCTGCCCGACCGGATCACCATCTACCGGCTGCCGACCCTGGCCGTCTGCGACACCGAGGACGATGTCATCGAAGAGGTCGCCATCACCGTCGTGCACGAGATCGCCCACCACTTCGGCATCGATGACCAGCGGCTTCATGAGCTGGGTTGGGGCTGAAAGTTGCCGGTCGGCCTTACTCTCTGAGAGTCAACGCCTACAGGAGGACCTTCATGCGCAGCGAACTGTTCTCGGCCGACAACCTCGAAAAGGAATCGTCTCAGCCGGGCCTGCGACTCCAGAATTCCAAGCTGCTCAAGGCGGAACTGAACGGCGAGTTCATGGCTCGCGTCGGCTCCATGGTCGCCTACCAGGGTCAGGTCCAGTTCGAGGCGCTCGGCTCCGGGGGCCTCGGCAAGTTCCTCAAGCAGAAGCTCACCGGCGAGGGCGTACCCCTGATGAAGATCAAGGGCCACGGCGACGTCTTCCTCGCCGAGAACGCCGCCGACATCCACCTCATCGACCTCGAACCGGGCGACGGCCTCTCCATCAACGGCGCCAACGTCCTCGCCTTCGACTCGACCCTCAACTACGACATCAAGATGGTGCAGGGTGCGGGCGCGCTGTCCAATGCCGGCTTGTTCAACTGCGTCTTCTCCGGCCACGGCCGGATCGCGGTAACGACCAAGGGCACCCCGGTCGTGCTGACCGTCGACCAGCCCACCTACGTGGACCCGCAGGCCGCCATCTGCTGGTCGGCCAACCTGCAGACCGGTTACCACCAGGCCGAGCAGTTCGGCCTCGGCACGCTGCTCGGCCGCAGCACCGGCGAGCGCTTCACGATGACCTTCTCCGGCCAAGGCTTCGTCGTCGTTCAGCCCTCGGAGGAACCGCCGGGCGGCCTCGCCGGCGCCGCCCAGGGCCAGCAGCAGCAGGGCGGCATCATCGGCAACCTGTTGGGTCACTGACTCCGCGGCTTCAAGATCAAAATCTATATGTCGTAGCTCGGTGGGTGGTGCAAGCCGCCGCTCCCGCCGAGCCGGGGCCGGAAATCCAATCGCCTAGCGGCTCATGGGCGGATCTCCGGCCCCTTCACTCTGCGTGAATGTCCAGCCTTTGAAGATCAACACCGGCGGTGGCACTGCCGGTGGTGGGGAGGCCCTTCACAGTCGCCTGACGGTCAGGCGTATTCGCCGGTGCGGAGCCGGGCGAGCCAGGCGGCGCTGTCGGCGAAGTCCGCGTTGGTGAGGCCGGGGCGGGACACTGCCGGCTCTGCCTGCGAGTGCGGGGACCAGCGGTGGCGCGGATAGGAGCCGAGAAAGCGGACCTCCGCGCAGATCCGGCGCAGGCCCTGCAACGCTTCGCCCATCCGGGGCTCGGCGACGTGGCCGGTGCAGTCGAGGAAGAAGACGTAGACGCCCAGCTGCTCGCCGGTCGGCCGGGACTCGATCCGGGACAGGTTGATGCCCCGGACGGCCAGCTCGGTGAGCACGGAGAGCAGCGCGCCGACCCGGTCATGCGAGATCATCACGGCCAACGAGGTGATGTCGTCCCCGCTGGGCGGCGCGGGTGGTGCGGGCCGGGAGAGCAGGGCGAACCGGGTCACCGCATCCGGGTGGTCGGCGATCTTGGTGGCTAACACGCTGAGGTTGTGCCGTGGAACCCCGACCGGCGCACAGATCGCCGCGTCCACCTCGGCCGCCTCGGCAGCGATGGCGGCCGCGGCGTTGGACAACACGTCGACGACGACCGCGTCAGGGACGTGCGTGCGCAACCAGTTGCGGCACTGGGCGGAGGCTTGTGGGTGCGCGGCGACCGTACGGACCGAGGCCAGCGGCGTCAGCGAGGCGGACGCGAGCACGAACTCGACCGGCAGCACCACCTCCCGCGTGATGACCAGGGGGCTGCCAGTGTTCAGCTCGTCCAGAGTTACCGGGACGGCGCCCCCGACCGAGTTCTCCAGCGGCACCAGGGCGGCATCGGCATCGCCGGAGCGGACGGCCTCCAACGCCTCGGGAACGCTGCGCGCCGGGGTCCGAATACCGCGCTCGGCGGCGGAGATCATCCGCAGGGCCTGCTCGGTGAAGGTTCCCTCGGGCCCCAGGTACACGAATCGGGTCGGCGGCATTCCGGGCATGTTCCCACCCTAAGGCCCCGCGGATCAGGCGCCGCAGGCAAGGATGCGGATGTCCGTGGGAGCGTCCTGGCGTACCTGCTGGCTGCACACGTTGGTTCCGGCTTCCACCAGTGTCAGCGCGGCGGGCTTGCCGGTGGTCACCACGAACATGGGCTCGAACCTCTTCTCTCCAGCCCGCGGGACGACGTCGATCGTGGTGAATTGCCAGCCGTTCGCGCAAAACGGCCCCGCAACCGCCTTGAGCGTACGGTCGGGTATTCCGGTCGTTCCCTGCACCACGGCGACGACCTGTGCTCCGTCCGGCCCGGCGCTGCCGCACAGCGGTGCGGTAGCCGGCACGGGTGTGGCGAACGTGGGCGTCGTTCCGGCGCCTGGTGGCGGTTGTGGCAAGGCCGGGACAACCACGGGCGGCGCGGCTGGCAGGGTCGTGGGGATCCCGGCAGGCGGCAGCGTGGACAAGCCGGGCGGCGCTTCGGGCACACCGACCGGGGAACCTGCGGAGTTGCTCGGGGACGGGTCGCCTGTGCCGACCGGCGGCGCGGTTACCGGCGGGGCGGGCGGCTTACCGCATCCGCTGAGCAGCACTGCCGCGCTCAGCGCCGAGATGCCTAGCAGCGCCGCGCGGAACGCGCTTTGCAACTCTCCCCAGCAGCCGCCCCTGTCCTGCACGGGGGTCATGGTAGGGGTCGCGCAGGCAAAGATCTGGCGTGATTTATCCCAATCAGCGCAGGTCGAGGAACCTGGTTCCCGTACCGCGCAGCGCCGTTCACTTTTTCCCGCACCGCGCAGCGCCGTTCGCTTTGTCGACCCGGGGCGGGCGGGTGCTGCGATCCCCCATCGGCGGTGAGACGGCGCAGCCCGGCGGCAGCCTGCCAGCGGATCGCAGCCCGGCGTGCGCCGACGACGTCGGGCCGTTTGGACAGGCTGCTGGTGGTGACGACGTCGGGCCGTTTGGACAGGCTGGTGGTGGTGACGACGTCGGGCCGCTTGGACAGGCCGCTGGTGGTGACGACGTCGGGTCAGTCAGCGACGCGGTGGCCGGCTGCGGTGAGGGTGTCGACCGCTTCGGTCAGGCGTACCTGCGGGACGAGGACGTAGTCCGTGTCGAAGGTCGAGAAGGCGATGATGTTCACCCGGGCCTCGGCGAGCGGCACCACCAGGGACGACAGCACGCCGGTGAGGGCGAGGTCCAGTGGACCCACCACGCGCAGGCACCGCCAGGCGGCTTCGACCGTGGCGTCCTCGGGGACGCGGATCGTCGGGCAGATGATGGAAATCTCGTCCGGTGACCAGGTCACCGAGATGACGCCCTTGTCGTCCGGACCGGCGGTCAGGGAGGGCGGCAGCGCGGTTCCGGCTGGCAGCCGGCACACCGCGTACTCCTCTGGCAGCAGGTCTAGATCGAGCATAAGGGCACACTACGGGCGCGGCCCCGTTCATCCCAGGGGTTACCGGTGCGTTCATTACCACACGACCGGCCAGCTTGATCGATGCTGCCTGGCCCGCCCCGGCAGCCGAACAGGCAGGTCCGGGTAACGCGGAGCCGCTCAGTAACGGATCGCGGAGAAGAACGTCAGGGAGGCCACGACGCGGGCGTTTTCCAAGATCGGCGTGGCGACGGCGTCGACCGTGACGTGGCGGTCGTCGGCGGACTGCTGGATGCGCATCAGCCCGCGGGCCAGCTGCTCGGAGGACAGCGCGAGCAGCGGCGGGATCTTCTCGATTTCCTGCTCGCTCAAATCGCCGCCGCCGGCGGTGAAGTCGACCAGGCGCAGGGCGCCCTCGCCGCCCAGGAGCGGCCGACCGACCACGTCCGCACCCTTGCCGAGGCCGAGGAGGTCGCTGGCGGAGGGGGACACGGCGACGACGGTGGCACTCACGTCGATCACGAGGCAAGGCTCCACGGCCTGCCACACCGTTGCTGCCCAGCGGTCGATGTTCGACACGAACTCCGATTCGTCCGGCGTACGCGCCTGGGGGACGAACGCTCCCGAGAGTGAGAGTTCGACGTGCGCCACCCGCACCTCCCTGATGTCCGGACCGGCGGACGGCCGGCAGTGCACCGCAAATGAGAGCGGTGCACTGAAGGAAACGTTACCGGCGGGCCGAGCGCTTGTCAGTGGCCGTTTGGTCGCCGCTGTACCAGCGATAGTCCCCCGCGGGGCGGTACGGAGCGTCGGACCAGGTGGCCGGGTGTTGTGCCACGGCGGACAGCTTGCCAGCGGTGGCCGGCGAGATGCGGGCGCCGCCGGCGATCAGGAGGCGGTCAAGCTCTTTGTGGGTGGCGACGAGGCAGTCCTTCGGCAGACCGTGCACGCTGATCACACCGTTGCCGACGAAGGCCAGCACCGGCGTCACGGGGACGGTCAGACCGACGGCGGAGCTCATGGCGCGGCCGGCTCGGCGGGCATCGCGGCGCGCCTCGGCGACGTACGCGGGACGTTTGCCGTTGATCTGCACGACGTCGCCGGCGATGAGCACGCGGGCGCGACCGTGGTCGGCGACGGTGACGGCGTAGACGCCGCCGGGGCCGATGGCGAGGAAGCCCGCACGGTCGTCGCTGGGATCGTGCTCGTAGCCCGGGGAGTCGGTCCGGGGCCAGTCGACGATGTGCCAGGCGGGGCCGAGCCGGTCGAGGCGGGTCAGCGCGCGGGCGCCGGCGGCTTCGAGGCGGCGGGCCTCGCGTTCAGCGCGGCGGCGGCGGGCCCATTCGACGGGACTCGGACGGACCGGCTCGAGCGCGGCGGGTGGGGCGGTGCGGCGGGGGTCGATGGCGGGGGTGTGCGGTCGATGGGGAACGGGCAGGGCGGGGCGTGCGGGGAAGACAGTCACTGCGACCTCCGGCAAAAGGTCCATCGGGCTCTCTTGTCACTACCGTAAGTGGCTGAGTGGGTACTCAAGCAAGCCATCACGCCGGAAAGAAAGCGGAATGAGTGGGGATGAATGCCGCATTCACGCACAAGCTCTTTTTCCGTATGGTGCATCACGCGACCTAGGACTCCCCTGGGATCCGAAACGTCCTCAAACAAGTTAGCGTGGCCTTAACTGTCGCGCATCCATGTCTCGGATCTCGGCGCAAGGTCACAGCACGGATGCGGACAGTAAGGACAAAATGGCCTCGTCGCCCAGGATCGGCGGCAAGGTCATAGGCTCGACCCCGTGTCTCCTTACGTCGACAGTGAAGTCGCCAGGCTCGCCACCGTCATGCTGCATCGGCCCGGAGCGGAACTCGCCCGGCTGACCCCGCGCAACAACGACTCGCTGCTCTTCGACGGCATCCCCTGGGTGGGTCGTGCCCAGGAAGAGCACGACAAGTTCGCGCAGGCACTGCGCGACCGCGGCGTCGAAGTGCTCTACCTCGGCAAGCTCCTCGAGGAAACCCTCGCCGTCGCCGAAGCGCGCGAGAAACTGAGCCAAGGCGTCCTGGCAAGCCACCGCCTCGGCGACGCACTCCGGGAACGTGTGGCCGCGCATCTCGCCGATCTCGGACCGGTAGAGCTCGCCCACGTCCTGATGGCCGGACTGGCCCACGAGGAAGTGAAGCCCGGACCAGGCCGCGCCGGAGGCCTGGTCTACGAGCTGATGGACCGGCACGACTTCGTCATCGACCCGCTGCCCAACCTGCTGTTCACCCGCGACTCGTCGGTGTGGATCCGCGACCGGGTCGCCGTCACCAGCCTCGCCATGCCCGCCCGCGGCCGGGAAACCACACTCACCCAGGCCATCTACACGTACCACCCACGGTTCGTGGGCACCGAGCTGCTCTACACACCCGGCCTCGAACACGTCGAAGGCGGAGACGTGCTGCTGCTCGCCCCGAACGTGCTGGCGATCGGGGTCGGCGAGCGCACCACCCCGGCCGGCGCCGAGCGGCTGGCCCGCCGGGTCTTCGCGGCCGGCCTCGCCCACACCATCCTCGCGGTGCCGATCGCCCAAGAGCGCGCCACGATGCACCTCGACACCGTCTGCACGATGGTCGACGTGGACGCCGTCGTGATGTACCCGAACATCGCGGACACGCTGCAGGCGTACCCGGTGACCCAGGGCGAAGACGGCGAGCCTGCGGTCGGCAAGGCCCGGCCCTTCCTGATCGCCGCGGCCGAGGCCATGGGCATCGACCGGCTGCGCATCATCGACACCGGCCTCGACCCGGTAACGGCCGAACGCGAACAGTGGGACGACGGCAACAACACCCTCGCCCTGGCCCCCCGCCTCTGCGTCGCCTACGAACGCAACGTCGAAACCAACGCCCAACTCGAACGCGCCGGCATCGAGGTCATCGCCATCAGCGGCTCCGAACTCGGCTCCGGCCGCGGCGGCCCAAGATGCATGTCCTGCCCGGTCGAACGTTCCCCGCTATAACCGCCAGGCGGCCCCACCCCGGCGCCGAAGCCCCGGCCGTGTGCTGAAACGGCCGTTGTGGTTGAGGTGGCGGTGGTGCCGAGGCGGCCGTGTGCTGAAACGGCCGTTGTGGTTGAGGTGGCGGTGGTGCCGAGGCGGCCGTGGGTTGTCGAAACGGCCGTGGTGTTGAAACGGCGACCAAAGTCGCACTGCGCCCGTCGTTGTGGAGGGCGCCGAAACGAACTAGGCGCCCTTTGCCGTAGTTCGTTTCGGTGTCCTCCACAACGACCCCTAGGGGCGCAGTGCCTGCCGAGCCGCAGGCGAGGCCATGTATCAGCGCAAGGTCAACTGGCGGCCGACCAGGCCTTGCTTGGCGCGGCGGGCGGCGCTGTCGAGGGGGCCGGTTTCGGCGAGGGTGTCGGCGTAGCGCTTGGCGAAGTCGGCGAGGGGCTGTTCCCAGTCGGCGCCTTCGGGCTCGCCGGGCACGTCCCAGACCGGGACCAGCAGGCCGTGGGCGCGGAACATGCCGGCGAACTTGGTGCCGTCGCCGAGCAGCAGGTCGCCGGCGGCGGAGAGGCGGGCGAGGGCGTCCAGCGCGGTGTCCTCAGGCTCGGGCAGGACCCAGCGGACGTGGGCCTTGTCCGGCACCCGGCACCAGTACGCCGCGTGTGCCGCCGCCAACCGTACGGTCGGGTAGATCGAGGCATTGGCGCGCTCGAGGGAGGCCTTCACGTTGGCGTCCTCGGCCTGTTCGGCGTCGAGCCAGTATTCGAAGCCTTCGTGCATCGACACGTCGAGCGGGCCGTCGACCAGGATGTCCTGGAGGCGGGGGCCTTCGCCGGGCAGTGCGGGGACGGCCACGGTGGCACCCGGCGCCGTACGCAGCGCGCACAGGATCGCCTCGGCGATGTCCCGGGAGACGTCACCGGACTGGATGTGCCGCTGGAGGCCGACGAACACCCGGCCGTCCTGGCGGGTCATCGCGGGCCAGGCCATCGGCAGGACCGTGGAGAGGGTGACCGGGCGGTCGCCGTACTCCTCGATGATCTCCGGTTTGAGGGTCAGCGGCGCGGATGCGGCCGGGACCAGCTCGCGCAGGGCGATCCATTCGGTCTCGTCGGCCAGGCCCTCGAACGGCCGGGCGACGAAGATGTCGCGCACCTTCTGGCGCTTGGGTGCCGCGTCGGCGGCGGCTCGGGGGTTCTTTCGACGCTTGCTCACGGCGAATCAGCCTAGGCGGTGCCGGTCGATTCCGCGGTACGCGCCCCGCCGTGTCCACATCGATCATGGATTATCGACGGTCAGGCGCGCGGGAAACGGACCTCCGCGACGGTGCCGCCGCCGTCGCGCGGCCGGAGTGACACCCAGCCGTGTTGGCGTTCGACGATCCGGCGAACGAGGTAGAGGCCCAGCCCCGCGCCTTCGCCCGCGGTGCCCTGCCAGTAGCGCTCGAAGGCACGCTCGACGTGTTCTGCGGGCACTCCGATGCCACGGTCGGCGACGCGGAAGGTCACTGTGGTCTCGTCGGCCGCTGTGGTCACGGTGACCTCGGTGCCGGCCGGGGAGTACTTGTCGGCGTTCGTGGCTAGCTCGGTGAGGATCGTGGCGAGGGAGTCACGGTCGCCGAAGGCTTTGGGTAGGTCGCTGGGCAGGTTTTCGAGGACGAGGCGGCGGCGTAGGCCGGCGCTCAGCTCGGCGGCGGCGGTGCGCAGCCCTTCCACCAGGTCGAAGGGGGCGGGTGGGGAGCCGTTGCCGGCGCCGTCGTCGCTGGTGGCGGAGAGCAGCCGGTCGAC
Organism: Actinoplanes sp. NPDC051859; assembly: GCF_044452725.1. Taxonomy (NCBI): domain Bacteria; kingdom Bacillati; phylum Actinomycetota; class Actinomycetes; order Micromonosporales; family Micromonosporaceae; genus Actinoplanes; species Actinoplanes sp. NPDC051859. The sequence continues at coordinate 280,826 of NZ_JBITBX010000009.1, forward strand.
CAGGCGGGCCAGTTCGCCGGCACGGGCGCCGATGGCTCGTACGGCGTCTCGGCGGCCGGGTTCGCCGAGGGTGTCCCAGTGGTTGGTGAGCGTGTCGGCGTACCCCTTGATCACGGTGACGGGGGTGCGCAGCTCGTGGCTGGTGACTGCGACGAACAGGTCGCGGTCTTCGTTCCGGCGGTCCTGGTCGGTGGAGTCGCGGAACGTGACGACGCGCAGGGCTGGGGTGCGGGGGAGATCACCGGCGGTGATGGTGAGGCGGCGGCCGGAGGGGAGCCGGTGCACGAGGACCTGGCCGGGCGGCGGCGCGGGGAAGGGCAGTTCGTGGTGCAGGGCTTCGGCGGCGGGGTGGCCGGTGAGGCGTTCGGCGGCCGGGTTCCAGAGTTGGACGATGCGGTCGCGGTCGACGACGGCCAGGCCGTCGGCGAGGGCGGCGACTACCGGGCCGGCGCCGTGCACGGGGAGGCCGGCTTGTCGGCCGTACATGTGGGCGGCGGTGACGGCGAGCAGTTCGAGGACAGCGTGGTGCTCGGGGCCTGGTGCGGTGCCGTCGGGGGCGGGGCCGTAGGAGACGTAGAGCGCACCGATCGTCACGCCGCCCATCTCACATGGTGTGCCGAGGATGTGCTCGACGTCGGTGCTGTCGCCGCGGCCCGCGACCGCGTCGTCGACCGCGTCGAGGGGCAGCAGGTGGGTGCCGCTGATGTCGACGGCGCCGACGCGGCGGCCGAGGGCGCCCGCGCAGCCGCCGCTGGCGGCGATGATCCGGCCGTGGCCCGTGCTGTATTCGGCGAAGCCGGCGCCGAGCCCGCCGAGGACGTCCTGAGTGAGCCGGACGAGCCGGCCGAGCATGGTGAGGCCGGTGTCGCCCGCGCCGATGCGCTCGAGGAGCGCGATCTGCCCCCGGGTCAGCGCGGCATAGTCGGGTCTTACCGGCATGTCTGCGAGTGTGCCTCGCTTCTCCCCTTTTCGGCAGGCCGCTGCGCGTCGATCTTGCGGTTATTCCGGCCGACAGTGGCTGGCGTCACACTCGGGGTGCGTCATCGAGCCGGTCGATCACGAACCGGGGGCGGTCGGTGATGATCCCGTCCGCCCCGTGCGCCAGGACGGCCGCGAGATCGGGTTCGTCGTTGACGGTCCACACGTAGGTCTGGTGACCGGCCGCCCGTAGGTTCGCCAGGAGAGCCGGTCGGGACCGAACGAGGTTGATGCCGGGCCCTGCGATGCGCGCGCCGAACGGCAGCCGACCGCGGCCCACCCCGGGCGGCAGGATCTCCAGCAGGTAGACGGTGGGCACGGCGGGTGCGAGCGTGCGGATCCGACGCAGCGCAAGCGCCGCGAAAGACATGACCGTCACGTGTACGCCCGCAGCCGCCGTCGGCTCCACCAGGTTGTGCCTGCGCAGGGTGTCCACGAGCCGCCGCTCGACCTCGGCGCCGTACCGGGAGGGATGTTTGGTCTCGATGAGTAACCGGACCGGCCGGCCGCAGCCGCGGAGGGCTTCCAACAGCCGGTCCAGGGTCAGCAGCCGGGTGTGGTCGGCCAGCGGCTCGTCCAGCTCCGCCGCGGAGGCGTGCCAGGAGCCGAAGTCGAGCGCGTCCAGTTCGGCGAGCGTCTTCGCGCTGACCCGGCCGGTGCCGTTGCTGGTCCGGTTGAGCTTGCGGTCGTGTACGCAGACCAGGTGCCCGTCGCGGGTCAGCCGGACGTCACACTCCACACCGTCAGCACCCTCGTCGAGCGCCCGCAGGTACGCGGCCAGCGTGTGCTCGGGCAGCGCGTCGGCGCCGCCCCGATGCGCGAAGACCAGCGGCCGCCCGGGAGTCACAGGACGCGGGCCGGCTGCCCGTTCTCGCTGACCACGTCGCGCCCGGCGGCAGCCCAGGCCTGCATGCCGCCGTCGAGGTTGCGGACGTTGTCCCAGCCGTTGCCCATGAGGTAGGAGACGACCTGGCCGGAGCGGCCGCCGGAGCGGCAGACCACCACGACTGGGGTGTCGGTGGGGATTTCGCCGACCCGCGCCGGCACTTCCATCATGGGCAGGTGGTGCGCGTCTGGCGCGTGACCGGCCTGCCATTCGTCGGGCTCGCGCACGTCGAGCAGGTAGGTCGCGGGTTCGACCTGCGACGGCGTCACGCTGGGTACCTGTGGTCCGAACACGATGCCCAGCGTAGAACTACTTCTCTTTCGCCACGACGTCCGGGTTGGCCAGGATGAACTGGCTGAGCCGGTCGCGCCGGACGGCGTCGTACATTTCCATGCTCTTGGGCGTGATCGTCTCGCTGCCGTCGCCGGCGCCGGCGAAGGTGCCGTTGTTGGTGCGCAGCAGCACCATGTCCTTGGCGGCGACGCCCTTGAGCCCGAAGATGAAGTCTTCGATGCGCACTCCGCCGGTGTCCAGGACGAACGCCTTGCCGGCCGCCTGGATCAGGTTTTTGACCTTGAACGGGTTGGTCAGCACTCCGCCGCTGGCCGCCTTCTTGGCGATCGCCTTGATGAGCTGCTGTTGGTGCCGCTGGCGGTCGTAGTCGCCGTTCTTGAGGCCGTACCGCTGGCGGGCGTAGTCGAGGGCTTCCCAGCCAGCCATCTGGCGGCAGCCCTTCTCGTACCAGATGTCCTGCTTCGTGCCGCCTGCCTGCCGCGCCTCGGCCAGGTAGAGGGGCTTGCCGTCGACGAGCTTCATGTGGTGTGACTTGACCCGCTGGTCGACGCACATTTTGACGCCGCCGAGCTCCTCGATGACGCTTTTGAAGCCGCTGAAGTCGATGATCGCCGCGCCGTCGAAGGTCAGCCCAGTATTGATCTTGAGAGTTTGGGTGAGCAGCTGGGCGCCGCCGGTGTACCCGCCGCCGTTCTGGGCGCCGAAGAAGAACGCTTCCGTGGCTTTGGCGGTCCCGCCCGGGTATTTCGACTTTGCGAATGCGGGCACCTTCATCTTGGTGTCCCGCGGGATCGACACCAGGTATGCCTGGTCATGGCTGGCCGGAATATGCAGGGCGATGATCGTGTCGGCGTGCAGGGCGTCCTCGGCGAGGCGCTTGCGGGCGTCGACGCCCATCAGCAGGATGTCGACCGGGCCGTCGATGTTGCCGCCGCCCGCCGAGGGAGCCTTGCGCGTGCCACCCGTGATCAGCGTGTCCTGACTGATCGAGCCGGTTGCGCTGCTGACGAGCCAGTGCGTACCGGCGATGCTGGCGCCGGCACCCATCATCAGCACTGCGCCGAGGACCACGGCGGTTCTGGCCCAGAATGGTCCCTTGCGTTTCGCCACGCATTCTCCCAGCGCTCCGCTTGTCCGGCTTTGTTGCCGAGCGGTAGTCGCGCCGTTCACACGAAAACGGCGCGGGAGGCGAAACCGCCTGACCCGCGCCGTGTGACCGATTCTTCGAAAAGATCAGCCGCCTGACTGCTGGTCCGACTTGGTGTTCGTCTTCAACCACTCATCCATCTTGTCGGCAGCCATCGCCTCGTATAAAGCGAGTGCTTTCTCACGGTCAGCGACCACGACGCTCTGGCCCTCAATGGTTTCGCTGCCGATGTTGGGGCTGGTGATGAATTTGAGCTTGTCGCCACGCAAGTTACGGAATTGCAGTGCCATATCCGTGAGCGAGAACTTCTCGTCGGCGGTGATGGCGTTGGTGACGGCCTTGAGGAAGTCGTTCAGTTTCGACGGGCTGGTCAGCGTGCCGGTGCTGGCCGCCTTGTCCATCAGCGCCTTGAGGAACTCCTGCTGGTGCTGCATCCGGGCGAAGTCGCCGCGCGCGAACTGCTTGCGCTGTCGGATCCAGTCCAGAGCCTCGGCGCCGTTCATGTGCATCTTGCCCTTGGTGAACTTGCGGTACGGCTTGTGGATCGACGTGATGCTCTGCTCCACCTTGAGGTCCACGCCGCCGAGCGCGTCGGTGACCTCCTTGAAGCCGCCGAAGTCGATGGCGAGCACGTGGTCCAGGCGGACGTCGGTCATGCACTCGACGGTGCGTACCGCGCGGGGCAGGCCACCGAAGGCGAACGCCGCATTGATCTTGGCGCGGCTGCCGGTGCCGCAGTCGGCGTTGTTCTCGGGCGGGATGGTCACCCACAGGTCCCGGGGGATCGACACGAGCTGCGCCGAGTCCTGGCTCTTCGGGATGTGCATGACGATCATCGTGTCCGCGCGCCACTCGTTGGACGCGTTCTGGACGGCGTCCGGGTCGCGGGAGTCGCTGCCGACCAGCAGGATGTTGAGCGCGCCGTCGACCGTCTTGGCTGGCCGGCCGTTGGTGAGGTCGGAGAACGCGTCGGTCCGCTTGAGGTCGGAGTTGAGCCCGTTCGCGTAGCCGTACAGCGAGATGCCGGCGACCAGACCGATCACGATGACCGCGATGCCGGCCACCATGGCGATGCGACCCCAGCGCGGCTTGCGGCGGCCCTTGTACGGGCTTCCGCCCCGGCCGCTGCCCGGACCCCGCGGCGGGCCCGAGGGCCCGCCCGGTCCGCTGCCGCCGCCGTACGGGTAGTCGTCGACGCCGTCGTTGTAGGAGGTCCGGCCCGCGGGACGCGTGCTGCTGCCGTACGCACGACCGGTCCCGGGACGGCTTGCCCCGTAGGTGCGGCCCGCTCCGGGACGGTCGGTGCTGATGCGACCGCCGGAGCCGGGAACCGAGGCACGGTTCATGGCACCCGGCCGCCGGACCGGGTCATCCCAAGGAGACGAGAGCGCAGACATACATTCAGGTTACGTACTCGCAACCAGGCAAAGCTCGCATCAACACCGGGTCGGCACGAACGTAGGAGGCAATTACCGTTCGTGAGAAGTTCACTACCCTGACTTATTTAGTGGTTTGCGAAGAATTCGATGGTTCGGCGGAGGCCTTCTTCGGGCGCGACCTCCGGCTCGTAGCCGAGCAGGGTGCGGGCCAAGGTCAGGTCGGGGCGGCGCTTCTCCGGGTCGTCGGCCGTTCGGGCGACCAGCTCGACGCGTGACGAGCTGCCGGACAGCTTCACGATCAGCTCGGCCAGGTCGAGCATGGTCGTCTCGTGCTCGGTGCCGCAGTTGATGGGGCCGGTCTCGGTCGAGTCGAGCAGCAGCAGGATGCCGCGCACCAGGTCGTCGACGTAGGTGATGGACCGGGTCTGCGTGCCGGTGCCATGCACGGTGATCGGCTCACCCCGCTGCGCTTGCGAGATGAACGTCGGGATGGCCCGGCCGTCGTCCGGCCGCATCCGGGGACCGTACGTGTTGAAGATCCGCACGATGGCCGTGTCCACCCCGTGGAACCGGTGGTACGCCATCGTGGCGGCCTCGGAGAACCGCTTCGCCTCGTCGTAGACCGCGCGCACGCCGACCGGGTTGACGTTGCCCCAGTAGCTCTCCGGCTGCGGGTGCACCGCCGGGTCGCCGTACGCCTCGGAGGTCGACGCCATCAGGAAGCGGGCGGAGTCCGCGTGGGCGCGGTCGAGCATCGCCAGCGTGCCCGCCGAGCCGACCTTGAGGATCTCCAGCGGCAGCTTCGCGAAGTCGGTGGGGCTGGCCGGGGAAGCCATGTGCATGACCGCGTCGAACCGCTCTGCCAGCGCCGGGTGGTCCGGCAGGCCTTCGGAAACGTCGGCCTCGACGAGGGTGAACCGCGGCTCGTCAGCGAGGTGCGCGACGTTGTCCGCCGAGCCGGTGATGAAGTTGTCGACGGCGACGACGGTGCAGCCCCGGCCCAGGAGGGCGTCCACCACGTGGGAGGGCACGAAACCGGCCCCGCCGCTGACCAGAACCCGGTGACCCTCGCCGAACCGCTGCTGCACAGACATGCGCCCAACTCTAGGCGAAGGGGACCGGCGCCTGACCCGGCACCGGTCCCCTTCCCTGCATGCTGCGATCAGTGCGCCCCGTGACCGGTCAGGGACCTGACTTCCAGCTCGGCGTACTTGTCGGCGTCGCTTTCCTTGGAGATGACGGTGCCGATCCAGCCGCAGAGGAAACCGAACGGGATGGAGAGGATGCCCGGGTTCGACAGCGGGAACCAGTGCCAGTCCGAGTCGGGGAACATGGCCGTCGGCGCGCCCGAGACCACCGGTGAGAAGAACACCAGCAGCACCGCGGAGGCGAGGCCGCCGTAGATCGACCACAGCGCGCCGGACGTGTTGAACCGCTTCCAGAACAGGCTGTAGAGGATCGCTGGCAGGTTGGCCGAGGCCGCCACCGCGAACGCGAGCGCCACGAGGAACGCCACGTTCAGGCTCTGCGCGAAGATCGACAGGATGATCGCGACCGCGCCGATCACGAACGCGGAGATCCGGGCCACCCGGACCTCGTCCCGCTCCCCCGCCTGCCCGCGCTTGATCACGCTGGCGTAGAAGTCGTGCGCCACGCTCGACGACGACGCCAGGGTCAGGCCCGCCACCACCGCGAGGATCGTGGCGAACGCGACCGCCGCGATGATCGCCAGCAGTACCGCGCCGCCGGTCTCGCCGAAGAGGTCGAGGCCGAGCGTCTGGGCGAGCTGCGGTGCGGCCGTGTTGCCCGCCTTGTCCTGCGCGGTGATCGCCGTGCCGCCGACCAAGGCCGCCGCACCGAAGCCCAGGGCCAGGGTGAACAGATAGAACGTGCCGATGATGCCGATCGCCCATAGCACGCTCTTGCGGGCCACCCGGCTGGTCGGCACCGTGTAGAAGCGGGTAAGGATGTGCGGGAGGCCGGCCGTGCCCAGCACCAGCGCGATGCCCAGCGAGAGCAGGTCCATCTTGCTGTAGAAGGTGGCCGAGGCGCTGGCCGTCTCCACGCCGTAGCGCAGGCCGGGTTCCAGGAACGCCGCACCCTTGCCGGAACGGGCGGCGGCGTCGCCGAGCAGTGCCGACAGGTTGAACTTGTAGTGCGCGAGCACCAGCACCGTCATCACCAGAGCGCCAGTCATCAGCAGGAAGGCCTTGACGATCTGGACGTACGTGGTGCCCTTCATGCCGCCGACCACCACGTACACGATCATCAGCGCGCCCACCAGGATGATGGTGGCGACCTTGGCCGTGGCCGCGTCCATGCCGAGGAAGGTGGTGTCCGCCTTGATGCCGAGCAGCAGGCTCACCAGCGCACCCGCGCCGACCATCTGCGCGATCAGGTAGAAGATCGACACGACGATGGTGGAGACCGACGCGGCCGTGCGGACCGGGCGCTGGCGCATCCGGAACGCCAGCACGTCGGCCATCGTGTACCGGCCCGAGTTGCGCAGGAACTCCGCGACCAGCAGCAGCGCCACGAGCCAGGCGACCAGGAAGCCGATCGAGTAGAGGAAGCCGTCGTAGCCGTAGAGCGCGATGAGGCCGGCGATGCCCAGGAAGGACGCCGCCGACATGTAGTCGCCGCCGATCGCCATGCCGTTCTGGAACCCGGAGAACTGGCGGCCGCCGGCGTAGAAGTCGGTCGCCGTCTTGGTCTGCCGGCTGGCCCAGATGGTGATCCCCAGCGTGAACGCCACGAAGACCAGGAAGAGCGTGATCGTCAGGGTACGACTCATTTGGCGGCCTCCGAGTCCGTCGTGGTGTCCTCGGGCTTGCGAGCGGAGGGCACGGTCGTCCCGGCCAGCTCGTTACCGATCTTGTCGGCGATCGGGTCGAGCTCCCGTGCGGCGTACCGCGCGTAGAACCAGGCGATCAGGAAGGTCGAAACGAACTGCAACAGGCCGAACAGCAGCGCGACGTTGATGTTGCCGACGAGCTTCAAGGACATGAAACCGCGGGCGTACGCGGACAGGAGAACGTAGAGCGCGTACCAGACGAAGAACGCGATCGTCATCGGGAAGACGAACCTGCGTAGCTTCCTGCGCAACGCGGAGAACTCGGCGGAGCGCTGGACCTCCAGGTACTTCTCGGCCGGGGTCGCATCGGTCGTCAACGGGCTCACCACCTTCGTGGGGGGACAGGTCTGCGAGCACCGTACGGAGTGGACCCGAGCGCGACCGGTCATCGGTTCGCGTGGTGCGCCGAGCGGCGCCCGGGCTGCGCCTACCGGTCCAACCTGCGGTAACGGCCCCGGAAATGCAGGAGTGGATCGGGCTCGCCGGCACCGGCGAACTCAGCGGTCTCGATGGTCGCCTCGATCAACATTGCCCAGCCGTACGCCCGTTTCGTGTCGATCAGGCAACCCGCCCACGTCGGCGCCGACCGTGGCACCGGTCCGTACGCCGTCTCCGTCCAGTCGCCGCCCGCGAAGAGGCCACCCGGTGCGGGCATCAGTCCCGCGAACTTGTCGGCGAGCTGCTGGTCGGCTGGGCCGAGCGCGGAAACGGCGAACCGTCCGGCGGTCAGAGCCGCGTCGTAGAAGTCGCTCTCCTCGTCGACCAGGCCGAGCACCCGGCCGGGTGCACCGTCAGCGACGAGCATCGACGACACCGTCAGTCCGGCCGGTCCCGGCGCGGTCCACAACGTGACGGGTGCGGCAAGCCGGCCGCGCAGCCGCCGGATCGGCGACTTCTCCTGCTCCGGCGTAGCGAACGGATCGGTGGAGTGGATGCGCCCACCCGTCTCATGATTCACGTGAAACATTCTGCCGGTGCCCGGCGTATGCTGGGCGACGTGAATACCGTGCGCGTACAGAACTGGTGGTCGTCCTAGCGACGGCTTCCCTTCTGCGTGCTCGGGCCGTCCGTTCGGACGGCCCGTTTTTTTGTGTCCCGGGGCTGTCCGACAACCCTGAGGAGACACCGATGACCATGACCGACTCCCGTGTGCTGACCGGCGACCGGCCGACCGGCCCGCTGCACCTGGGCCACTACTTCGGCACCTTGCGCAACCGGGTCGAGCTGCAACAGCGCGGCGCCGACCTGATTGTCGTCGTGGCGGACTACCAGGTGCTGACCGATCGGGACGTCGCCGATCGACTCGCCGAGACTGTCGAGGGGCTGGTGCTCGACTATCTGGCCGCTGGGCTGGATCCGGATCGGACCACGGTCTTCGCGCACAGTGCCGTGCCCGCGCTCAACCAGTTGCTGTTGCCGTTTCTGAGCCTGGTCACCGTGCCGGAGCTGCAGCGGAATCCAACCGTCAAGGACGAGATCGGTCACTCGAGGCAGAGCTCCGTCAGCGGCCTGATGTTCACCTACCCGGTGCATCAGGCCGCGGACATCCTGTTCTGCAAGGGCAACCTCGTGCCGGTGGGTCAAGATCAACTGCCGCACATCGAGGTCACGCGTACGGTCGCCCGGCGCTTCAACGAACGCTACGGCCCGGTCTTTCCCGTGCCGGAGGGGCTGCTCAGCGAAGCGCCCGTGCTGGCCGGGACAGACGGCCGCAAGATGAGCAAGAGCCGCGGCAACGCGATCGCTCTGGCCGCGACGCCGGACGAGACTGCACGGCTGATCAAGGCGGCGACCACCGACGCCGACCGGCACATCACGTACGACCCGGAACATCGTCCCGGCGTCTCGGGCCTGCTCCACCTCGCCGCCCTCTGCCAGGGTCGGTCACCGCACGCGGTGGCCGAGGAGCTCGGCAGCGCCGGTGCGGCGACGCTGAAGCGGGTGGTTACCGAGGCGGTGAACGAGTTCCTCGCGCCGATCCGGGAGCGCCGGGCGGCGTACGCACAGGATCCGGGCTTCGTCCGGTCGCTGCTGCGGGCCGGAAATGCGCGCGCCAACGAGCTCGCCGATCAGACCCTGCGCGAGGTGCGTGCCGCGATGGGTGCGGCCTTTTGAGCTGCGTTGACGTGGCGATCGGTCAGCGCTCAGCGTGCGCTGACGGTGGCGACCGGTCCGGGTGAGCGTGCGCTTACCGTGGCTCGGGTCGCGTCAGCGGGCGCTGACCGTGGCTAGCAGTTCGGGCATTCGGCGGTCGAGCAGGGGGCCGGACAGCCGCAAGCCGAGGGCGAGCGCCGCAGCGCCGTAGAGGGCGCCGACGGGGAGGCCGACCCACAGCCAGGCGTCGCCCAGGAGCCACGCGCCCAGTTGCAGCGGGGCGGTCGCGAGCGCAGCGCCGAACAGCGCCGCGAGGCTGAGCATGCCCTTCGCCATGCCGCCGCCGGACGACATGGCGAACGGGTTGGCGGAGTCCGGCAGCGGGTAGGCGGCCCGGACCGAGATCGGCAGGACGACGGCGATACCGACCGCGTACGCGGCCACGACCGTGCCGAGCAGGGCCGGAATGGCGGCGGGTTGGCCGGTCGTGGCGCCGATCAGCACGGTGATGGCGAGGAGCGCCGGGCCGGCGTACGCGGAAAAACCGGCGACCCGCGATGCCAGCTCGACGCGCCCCGGAACGCCGGCGACGATGTTGGCCGCGTAGGCGCTGCCCTCGAAGCCGAACTGGTTGGCGAGGGTGATGGCCGCGAGCGCGCCGATGAAGGCGAGCATGGTGGCCGGGCCGGCCAACGACTCGGTGCCCAGGGTGACGAACACGGGCAGGAAGACGCCGACCACGCCGAAGGTGATCAGGCTGGCTCGCCGCCGCGTCTCGCGCCACCAATAGCGGATCTCGCGGGCGGTCAACGCGCCGAACCGGGTCTGCGGCAACCAGCGCGGCACGAGTTGGGCGACCGGTCCGCGGGCCGAGCCTGCTCGCTCGCGTGGCCGCGCGCTGCCCGCCGTGCCAACCATGGACCGCTCGACCGTCGCCGACCACCACCAGAGCAGGAGTGCGATCGAGGCGACGGCCATGCCGAGCTTGATGGGTACGGCCCAGGCCCGGTCCGCTGCGAGGTCGGTGCCGACGCTGTACGGCGCGCCGAGCGGCGTCCAGGCCACCACGTCCGCGAACGCGGCGACCCGGTCCCAGTCGGCGTTCTCCGCCCCGGCGATCGCGGCGATCTGCAACGGCCCGAGCAGTGCGGCGGTCACGGCGAGCAGCACGGTGGCGAGGTCTCGGGACCGTCGACTGCGGAGCGCGGTCGCGAACGCGCTGGTGACTGCTCGACTGAGCGTCGCGCACAGCAACAGCCCGAGACTCACGCCGGTCAGCTGGGCGACGGCAGCGGTCGGACCGCCGAGCCGCGCCGCGGTGTGCACCATGCCCAGCGTCCCGACAAAGGTCGCCAGGGCCGGCAGGCCAACCAGTGCCGCCGCAAGCAAACCTTTGATCAACGTACGGCGGCGCAGCGGGAGCAGCGCGAACCGGGCCGGGTCGAGCGACTCATCCACCCCGAAGAACACCAGGGGCAGGAACAGCCAGCCCAGAATGAGGACGGCGCCGCCCAGGGGCAGGACTGCTTCGGCCGCGCGCTGCTTCTCGATCAGTCCGGGCAGGCTGAAGACGGCATATCCGGCGAGTGCCCCGAAAACGGCGAACAGCACGCCCAGCACGAACAGCGCCACGCGCCAGCCTTGGGCGCGTAGTCCGTTGGCGGTGATGCGCAGCTTGAGGCGGACGAAATGCCGAGCTTTCACAGCCACGCAAGCTCCGTGCCGCTCGCCGTGCGGCCGCCGACGACTTCCACGAAGACGTCTTCGAGGGAGCGGTCGCCCTGGACCTCGGCGAGCGTGCCGCGGACCCGGATGACGCCGTCGGCCATGATCGCGACGTGGCTGCACAGTCGCTCGACGACCGCCATCACGTGGCTCGAGAAGACCACGGTGCCGCCGCCGGCCACATAACGCTGGAGGATGTCGCGGATCAGGGCTGCCGACACCGGGTCGACGGCTTCGAACGGCTCGTCCAGCACCAGCAGCCGCGGCGCGTGCAGCAGCGCGCAGGCCAGCCCGATCTTTTTCTTCATTCCGGCCGAGTAGTCGACCACCATGGTCCGGTTGCCCGCGCCCAGCTCCAGGACGTCCATCAACTCGGTGGCGCGCCGTTCCACCTCGCCGGAGTCCATCCCGCGCAGCAGCCCGTGGTACGCGAGCAGTTCGGTGCCGGTGAGCCGATCGAAGAGGCGGACGCCGTCGGGCAGGACGCCGATGCGGGCTTTCGCGGCTACCGGGTCGGCCCAGACGTCGTACCCGAGGATCCGGGCCTGCCCGGCGTCGGGCCGCAGCAAACCGACCGCCATGGACAGTGTCGTGGTTTTGCCGGCGCCGTTGGGGCCGAGCAGGCCGAAGAAGGAACCTGCCGGGACTTCGAGGTCAATTCCGGCAACCGCGACTTTAGTTTCAAATTGCTTGACCAGACCGTGCAGTGCCAGCGCGGAATCGGAATGGGTGCGCTGGTGGGGGACGGTCATAACCCGAGAACTTAGTGGGTGTTAAGGGGTTCGGGCCACCCCGTGCATGGCCCGAACCCCTCACCCGGTCGTTACCGCGATTTAGCCGACCCGCTCGATAACAGCGCGGCGAATGAGAAATTTGCCCGGTTCGCGAACCTGCTCGAAGGCGGCACTGTTCAGCAGAGCGCAGCTGCCGGACGTACTTGTCACCTTCACGGTCGTGCTCTTGTCGTTGTCCAGGTTGGTCACCTTGAGGGTGGTACCAATCGGGAAGTCACCGCTGGACGCGGCCGGCGCGCCCGCCTCGCCGGAGAGAGTGACGGTCGAGCCCTTGCAGACGACCTCGCCCGCGGCGCCCTGACCCTGACCCTGGCCCTGGTTCTGGCCGTTGTTGCCCTGGCCGTTGCCGTTATTGCCTTGGCCCTGCCCATTGCCGTTGTTGCCCTGGCCGGCGTTGCCGTTGCCCTGGCCGGCGTTGCCGTTGCCCTGACCGGCGTTGCCGTTGCCCTGACCGGCGTTGCCATTGCCCTGACCGGCGTTGCCATTGCCCTGGGGCTGGCCCACGCGCTCGATGACCGCGCGGCGAATGACGTTTTTGCCCGGCTCGCGAACCTGCTCGAACGCCGCGTTGTTCAGCAGCACGCAGCTGCCGGACGGTCCCGCCACCTTGACGGTGGTGCTCTTGTTGTTGTCCAGGTTGGTCACCTTGAGGGTGGTACCGACCGGGAAGTCGCCGCTGGTAGCCGCCGGGGCGCCGCCATCGCCGGAGAGGGTAACGGTCGAGCCCTTGCAGACGACCTCGCCCGCAGCGCCTTGCCCGTTGCCCTGGCCCTGACCATTCCCCTGGCCTTGCCCGTTGTTCTGGCCCTGACCGTTGTTCTGGGCTTGGCCGTTGTTCTGGGCTTGGCCGTTGCCGGCGCAACCGGCTTCCCGGCGTTGCAGGTTGATGAGATCGACCACGGCCTGGCGGTTCGCGATCCGGGCCGCGGACTGCGCGTCCGGGTTGGCCTGCTGATCGGCGATGAAGTTCAGGTTCTGCTGCAGGGCGTTGTCGAACCCGGCACAACTTTCGGCCGCGCTACTGATGCCCGTGCTGACTGCGAATGCGCCGCCGGCGAGGGCCGCAGCAGCGACACCGATCAGCACCTTGCGGGTCCGGCCGGTCAACCTGCTTCTCCGGTACATACACCGCTCCCTCTCGTTCGACGAGCTGCCCCGTTGCAGCATCGTTATCTACGGAGGGTGGGGGTTGAACAGTTCAGATAACTCTCTTAAAAAATCAGAGCCGCACCGATTCCGGCGCATGCAACCGCACCATGGTGGACCCAACGTTGGCGGGTATTCGCTGCTTTGTCAGCAAAGATCCGGCGATCATGACGACAAATGCCAGTGGCACAGACCACGCCGCCGGTTGGCCGATCAACTGGCCCGCCCAGCCGCCCAGCGGCGGTCCCATCACCGTCAGTAACACCGCGGCCATCGCTGCGCCGCCGCCGACCACAATTCCGGCCGCCGCGCCGACATCCGTCAGCCCCCGCCACCAGATGCCCAACACCAGCAGCGGGCAGAAGCTCGACGCCGCCACCGCAAACGCCAACCCGACCACCCGCGACACGTCCAGGTCGGCGACATGGAAGGACAACGCCATCGGTACGAGCGCTGCCAGCACTGTCGCCACCCGGAAATCCCGGATCGACCCGCCCCGGTCGGCGTGCAGCACATCGGTGAAGACCACCCCGGCGACGCTGGTCAACAGCCCCGATGAGGTGGAGAGAAATGCGGCCAGGGCGCCGGCGGTGACCAACGCTCCGAGCGCCTGACCGAGATGTCCCCCGCCCAGCGCGGCCTCCGGGAGCAACAACACCACAGCGTCCGTCCGTCCAGTCATCAACAACTGCGGCGTGTAGATGCGACCGAGGACGCCATACAGGGTGGGCAACAGGTAGAAGAGGCCCACCAACGCCAGCACTACCAAGGTCGTCCGCCGGGCTGAGGCGCCGTCCGGATTGGTATAGAACCTGACCAGGACGTGCGGAAGGCCCATCGTGCCGAGAAACGTCGCCAGGATCAGCGAATACGTTGCGAACAGGCCCGCCTCACCGCCCGGCAGCAGCCAGGCCGTGCCCCGGTTGTCGTCGACCGAGCTGACCTGCGGCACCGGATCACCGGCCGCGAAGGTCAGCTCCTCGCCTTTCTGCACCCGGACCGTGCCGTCCAGCAGGGCGTCCTGCTCGACCACGACGGTCGTCGCGGCCGAAAAAACCGGTCCGGCCGGCGGTGTGACAGCTGGCCGCCCATCCGCCTGCCACTGCAGGGCCAGAAATATGACGGGTACGGCAAGAGCAGTCAGCTTCAGCCAGTACTGGAACGCCTGCACGAAGGTGATCGCCCGCATCCCGCCCAGTGCGACGTTCGCGGTGACGACCAGCCCGACCAGCAGCGCACCCCACTCGTACCGGCCGCCGGTGACCGTGGTGAACGTGAGGCCCGCGCCCTGCAACTGCGGCACCAGGTAGAGGCAGCCGATGAAGACCACGAACACCGTTGCCAACCGGCGCAGCAGCGGGGACCGCAATCGCACCTCGCAGAAGTCCGGCAGGGTGAACGCCCCGGACCTGCGCAGCGGTGCGGCCACGAACAACAACAGAGCCAGGTAGCCGGCGGCGAACCCGACCGGATACCAGAGGACGTCGACGCCGTACCGCAGCACCAGCCCCGCCACCCCGAGGAACGATGCCGCCGACAGGTACTCGCCACCGATCGCGGCAGCGTTCCACGCCGGGCTCACCGACCGTGATGCCACCAGAAAGTCCGAAGTGGTCCGTGCGAACCGCAGCCCGTACGCGCCGATGCCGACCGTGATCAGCACGACCACGACCAGCCCGGGTGCGACGTACGGATTCACCCCTCGGGCCTGCGGACGACGGCGGTGAAGTCCTGCTCGTTGCGTTCGGCCCAGTGCACGTACGCCCAACCCACCGTGACCAGGAACGGAAACGCGAGCAACCCGAGCAGCAGCCACGGCAGGTTGACGCCCAGCACGGTGACGCGCCCGACCGTGGGCGCCACCGCGAACAGCAGCGGCAACGCCCCCAACCCGGCCACAACCACCAGGCTCAGCCGTACGGCCAGCGCCAGCTGTGCCCGCACCAGCCCCTTGACCAGCGCATCCCCGACCGGCGTCTGTTCCGCGAGATCCGTCCGGCCCCGCTCGGGCGAGTCGGGCGAGCTCCGGCGCGCCGGGACCTGCGGTGCGACCGACCCGACGCGGGTCGCAGCCGCCTCACCGAGCACGACCCGGGTACGCAGCGGTTTGCTTGCACCTTCCTGATCGTCGCCCATGTGCGGCAGTCTTGCCGCTCCCCCGCCGATGTCAAGAATGCGTCGGCCGCTACCGCGAGGTTTCGGGGAGATCGGCGCACGTACGGTTCACGTCGACCGGCTTGTCCCGCAGCAGGTCGCGGGCCTGGTGCCGGCCCAGATTCCAACCGCGCCAGTCGTCGCGGTCGACGTCGAGATCCAGCGCGATCGGTCCCAGTGCACAGATCCGCTCCAGTTCCGGCAGGCGGTCAAGCTCCGGCACCGCATCCGCCGACAGCTGGGACAGGTACGCCGTGTCGATGTTGCCCGTCTTGGAGAACCGGGCGACATTGTGGTCGGCGATCAGCCGGTCCGGGTTGGCCGCACCGAGCCCGATCAGGGCCAGGACGCCGGCGGCCAGCACCGTCCGGGGCAGCCACGCCGCCCGCAGTCGGATGCCCGCGCCGAGGATCAACAGGAAGACCACGCCTAGCCACAGTTCGCAGAGCGCCACCAGAACACGCAGCCGGGTCAGGCCGTACGTGTCGGAGTAGAGGTTCATGCGGTGCAGCGCCGACGCCACGATGACGAGAGTGAGCAGGGACAGCGCGCCAAGGATCGTGCGCATCAGCACCCGGTCGGTACGCGTTTCGCGGGGTGCCCACCGGGCGGCGCCGGCCAGGACGAGCAGGGTGAGGCCGGTGACGATGAGCAGTTGCCAGAACCCGCTGCGGGCGTACTCCGCGAAGGTGGGTCCGTCGGGGCCGAAGATGTGGCGCGAGCCTCCGAAAAGGACGGTGAGCTGTACGCCGACGAAGAAGGCAAAGAGGAGGACCAGCAGCGACAGCGGGATTGCCCATTCGAGGCGGGCCATCCGGCGCGGTGCCGTACCCGCGGAATCCGGCAGGTTGGGCGGGGCAGCTCGGAGGAATGCGGCGCCTCCGACCACGAGGGTGGTCGCCCCGAAGACGAAGATCCACCGCACGACGGTGGCGACGTCGATGTCCGGAATCACGGCAGTGACGATGCGGGCGAATGCCGCATCCGCCGAGGCGAACAACGCGCCGAAGACGAGCAGCAACGCCACCGATACCGCGATGGTGGCGAACAGTCGCGTTTTCCCGCCGGAGCGCCGGCCCGCCGCGAGTCCTCGGGCGAGCCATGGCAGGGCCCGCAGCCCCGCAAAGGGCGCGAAGAACGCCGCTAGCGCCATGCCGCGGGACGAGCGGCCGCCCGCGACGGCTAGAGCACCGGTCAGCATCGCCGTGAGCAGGCACAGGAAGAACAGCCACCCCGCTGCGCGGAAGGTGCCGACAGCCAGGAGGGCCACGGTGGTGGCGGACCAGAA
The DNA here is from genome assembly GCF_044452725.1 of Actinoplanes sp. NPDC051859. Classification (NCBI taxonomy): domain Bacteria; kingdom Bacillati; phylum Actinomycetota; class Actinomycetes; order Micromonosporales; family Micromonosporaceae; genus Actinoplanes; species Actinoplanes sp. NPDC051859. The sequence continues at coordinate 297,565 of NZ_JBITBX010000009.1, forward strand.
GAACCGGGCCTTACTCAGTGGCTTGGGTTGCCAAGATACGCCCGGCTTCGGTGCGGTAGGACCGGGGCTCCCCGGCCAGATCCGGGCAGCGGTCAGGGCAACGACCCCGATGGTGACGGTGACGAGCCAGCCAAGACCGCCCCGGTCGAGCGGAATGGCGAGCGCGGCGACAACGGCAGTGCCGAGGACAGCAACGAGCGCCGCCGGCGAGGCATGCCGTCCGGGGCCCGGCCACCGCTGCCCAAAGAGCGACCGATCGGCCCACGGCCCGAACAACGGCGCTACCCCGCGAATCTGCGCCGCCCCGGCCGGATACGTCCAGTGGGGCGCGGAGGCGTGCGGCCGCGCCTGTGCAGGCAGGCCCACCGGTGAGACGTCCAGGCTTCCGGCCGGTGACGGCTTTCCCGGCGCAGACAGCCCGGTTGGCACCGGTTCCGGCTTTCCTGTCGCGGACGATTCAGCGGGTGGGACGTCGTGGGGCCCGGCGGCCGTAGGCGCGGACGGCCCGGCGGGTGTCGGCTGGTCTGAGGCGGATGGCCCGGCGGGTGTCGGCTGGCCTGAGGCGGACGGCCCGGACTGAGCCGCAGGTCGCTTCGCGGGCGGAAGGTTGTCGGGCATGGTCATTCCCCTGCGGATCAGGCCGGCAAACCGGAGCTGAAGGTGTCGGGCTGGGTGCCGGTGCGGAGCCCGGCTGCAGCGATGGTGTCGAGGCGAGTGGCGAGACCGAGCCCGGTCAAGCGGGGTGCAGCGGAAGGGAAACGTGGATGTGGCAGCCGGGCCGGGCGGTAGGCGGGTCGGCGACCGCGATCGTGCCGTGATGCAGGTGGACGACCCAGTGGGCGATAGCCAGGCCCAGACCGGTGCCGCCGTCCTGGGCGCGTTCGCCGCGGGTGAAGCGTTCGAAGACGCGTTGTCGGTCGGCGGGTGGAATGCCGGCACCCTCATCGGACACGGCGATCCGCACATGATCGTCGTGGCGGGTGGCGTGGACGCGAACGGTGCCGCCGGCCGGGCTGTGCCGGGTCGCGTTGTCGAGGAGGTTGGCGAATACCTGGTGGAGGCGTTCGCGGTCGGCCGTGAGGTGGATCTGCGGGACGGTGACCTCGAACCGGACGTCATGACCGGCGCCGACGGCGTTGATCCGAGCCTCGCGGACGACGCCGTCGAGGAAGTCCGCCAGGTCGATGGTTTCGGTGGACAGGGGCACCACGCCCGCGTCGAGGCGGGACAGGTCCAGCAGTTCGGCGATCAGCCGGCCGAGGCGTTCCGTCTGGGAGAGCGCCGTGCGCATCGTTTCGGGCTCCGCGCGGGAAACACCGTCGACGATGTTCTCCAGCAGGCCACGCAGGGCGGTGATCGGCGTCCGCAACTCGTGCGAGACGTTGGCGATCAGCTCGCGCCGCTGCCGATCGGCGGCGGCCAGATCAGCGGCCATCTGATTGAACGCCGCGGCCAACTCGCCGACCTCGTCGCGGGAGGTAGCGCGGACCCGGCGGGTGTAGTCGCCGCGGGCCATCGCCTTGGCGGCATCGGTCATCTCGCGCAGCGGCACGGTGGCCCCGTGTGCCATGACCTGCAATGTCACCAGCCCGAGTGCGACCGCGATGGCAAACCAGGACAGCCGCACCGGCATCCAGTCGATGCTCCACCAGAAGATCAGCAGGCCGACTCCGCCGGCGAAGCCCAGGGCCAGGGACAACTTCGCTTTGATCGAGCGTACGGGGTCGAGCGGCCGAGGCAGCCAACCGAACAACGGCACGGCTATCCGCCGGATGAGTGTCATCATCGGCCGGTCTCCAGCGCGTATCCGACGCCGTGCACGGTGCGGATGAGGTCGGCGCCGATCTTGCGGCGGAGGCCCTTGATGTGGCTGTCCACCGTCCGGGTGCCGGAGGCGTCCGCCCAGCCCCACACATCGGCGAGCAGGCGTTCCCGCGGCAGCACCGTCCGCGGGCGGCGGGCCAGGTGAACCAGCAGGTCGAACTCGGTCGGGGTGAGGTGGGCCTCGGCCCCGGCCCGGTGCACCCGACGCTCAGCGATGTTGATCTCCAGGTCGCCGAGGCGCAGCATCTCCGGCTCGGCTGCGGGCGCCGCCGAGCGGGACGCCCGGCGCAGCAGCGCGTGCACCCGGGCGGTCAGCTCCCGCATGGAGAACGGCTTGGTCAAGTAGTCGTCCGCACCGACGGCCAGCCCGACCAGCAGATCGGTCTCGTCGTCACGGGCGGTCAACATGAGCACGGGCACGGGCCGCTCAGCCTGGATGCGCCGGCACACTTCGAGCCCGTCGAAGCCCGGGAGCATGACGTCGAGGACGACCACATCAGGCTGGATCCGTCGGGCCGCCTCCACCGCGCTGGGGCCGTCCCCTGCGAGCCGCACCTCGAATCCCTCGGCCCGCAGCCGCGCGGCGACAGTCTCGGCAATGGTCCGCTCGTCCTCGACGACGAGCACCCGCCGCGCACTGCTTCCCACCGTGCCGTCCATCCCGACTCCTCCACATCCCCACCTACGAACCACGCCGTGCCTACCCACCGGTCCGACGTCCGGCCCGTGCCGGACCGTCCAGATTCAGGCCTGCCGGCTACCGGGCCGACCGTCCGGCCCGTGCCGGACCGCCCAGATTCAGGCCTGCCGGCTACCGGGCCGACCGTCCGGCCCGTGCCGGACCGCCCAGATTCAGGCCTGCCGGCTACCGGGCCGAACGTCTCGCCGCCGCCCCACCCGCCCGACCGAAGCCATGTCGTGACCGGGCCGAAGCCTGCCAAGCAGGGAAAACGTTGGCAAGGAGCGAAAGGCGGAGGGTAATAACCCGGTGCACCCCCGTGACGCACCGGACTGCCGTTGCGCTGAGCAGCCTATTGAGCAGCCGTGCAGGGCCGGGGGTGGAGTTGTGTGGATACCTTGTGAAGATCCGCTGCCTGTGGATAACTTTGGGGACAACGCTGTGGACCTGTGGATAACTCTGTGGATTCAGCGCGTCCAGCCGTGCTTCGCCGTACGGATGAGGCGGTCTTTGAGCTCTCGGGTGTGTCGCCGGCTGACCGGCAACTCCACGCCACCGACCAGGACCACATACCCCGAGGGGGTGAGTCGGAGCTCGGCGACCAGCCGCAGCTGCACGAGGTACGACCGGTGGATGCGGATGAACCCGGCGTCCGCCCAGCGCTCGGCGAGCGTCGCCAGAGACACCCGGACCAGGTGGGATGCGTCGACCGTGTGCAGCCGGGCGTAGTCCCCTTGCGCCTCCACCCAGCGCACCGCCGATCGGGGCAGCATGCGGGTGGTGCCGGCCAACTCGATCGGGATGCTCGGCTCGTCCTCGCGTCGGGCCGGCGGGGGCCGGTTGGCGCGCAGGTCAGCAACTCGGCGCAGCGATTCACCCAGCCGTTCAGCGCGCACCGGCTTGCGGACATAGTCGGTGACGCCGAGGTCGAAGGCGTCCACCGCACCATCGTCGTACGCGGTGACGAACACGATGGCCGGCGGGCGAGCGAAGCGGTGCAGAATCCGGGCGAGCTCCATGCCGTCGAGGCCGGGCATCCGAATGTCCAGGAAAACGGCGTCAACGTCGGTGTCCCGCAACACCCGCAACGCCTCGGTGGCATCCCCGGCCCGGTGCACGGCCGCCACCCGCCCGTCAGCACCGAGCAGATACGCCAGCTCGTCCAGCGCCGGCGGTTCGTCATCCACCGCCAGCACGACGAGGCTCATACGCGGAGTTCCTGCGGAAGGCTGTCCTGCTCGACGGGGTTCATGCGCGTACCCCCGGGTGGAATTTCGGCACTCGCATGCTCACCTTCGTTCCCGCGCCGGGCGCGGTTTCGACGACCAGGCCGAAGCGGTCACCGAAGACCGAGCGCAACCGTTCGTCCACGTTGGAGAGACCGACGTGCCGGCCGGCGTCGTCGCCGTTGCTAGTGGCGGCCTCGGCGACCCCCTCGGCCAGCGCTGCCGGATCCATCCCGACCCCGTCGTCCTCGACTGTGATGTGGCATTCGGCCCCGGCGTCCCGGGCCTCGATGCTCACCATACCGACGCCGGGCTTACGGGACAGACCGTGCCGGACGGCGTTTTCGACCAGCGGTTGAAGGCACAGGAACGGCAACACCACGGGCAGCACTTCGGGGGCGATCTGCAGTCGAACCTGCAGCCGGTCACCGAACCGGGCGCGTTCGATGGTGAGATATCGGTCGATCGACCGCAGCTCCTCCGCGAGCGTCGTGAACTCGCCGTGCGCCCGAAACGAGTAGCGGGTGAACTCGGCAAATTCCAGAATCAGTTCCCGAGCCCGTTCCGGATCCGTACGCACGAACGACGCGATCGCCGTCAACGCGTTGTAGATGAAATGCGGGCTGATCTGGGCGCGCAATGCCCGCACCTCGGCACGGGCCAACCGTTCCCGGGACGAGTCCAGCTCGGCCAGCGCCACCTGGGATCCAGCCCAGCGGGCAGTCTCCACGGTCGCCTGCACCAGCCCCGGCGCCGGTTGGTCGTCAGCCACCGCCACCAGCGCACCGAGTGCCTGCCCGTCAGTGCCGGTCAGCGGGGTGACCACGGCCCCGCGTACGACGCAGTCGATCCGGTCGCAGGGCAGGTCGGCGGCGCCGAGCACGATCGACCGGTTGCCGCTCACCGCGCGCTGGGCCACCGCCTCGAACTGGCTGGTGTGGTGGATGCCGCGGCCGTCGAAGGCCAACGTGTTCGTACCGTCGCTGACCATCAACCCGGGCGCGCCGACGAGGCGGCGCAGATGCCGGACCGCCTTGCTGGCCGACGCGGTGGTCAGGCCGCTGCGCAGCGGCTCGGCGGCGAGCGAGGCGGCGTGCAGCACCTCGTACGTGGCGCGTTGCCCGGCCGTGGCGATCACCCGCCGGGCCCGCAACCGCAGTACGGCGACGACTGCCCCGGCCATGGCGGCGAGCACGACGAGGACCGCGAGGACACTTCCGGCCTGACCGCTCACGCACGCATTTTGCGGGCAAACGACGCGGAAGGCCAGGACGGGCTAGCGCGAAGCAACCGCCGCGGAGATCAGGTGAGCTAGTAGGCGCCCTTGCGCTTGAGGACGACGCCGATCGTGCGCCACAGGATGCTGAGGTCGTAGGTGAGCGACCAGTTGTCGACGTAGTAGAGGTCGAGGCGCACCGATTCGTCCCAGGACAGGTCGGAGCGGCCGGACACCTGCCACAAACCTGTCATGCCGGGCCGGACCAGGAGCCGCCGCCGGACATCGCCCAGATAGTCGCCGTCGTCGGCGGGCAGCGGGCGTGGGCCGACCAGCGACATCTCGCCCTTGAGCACGTTGATCAACTGGGGCAGTTCGTCCATCGACGTCGCGCGCAGCTTGTTGCCGAAGCGGAAGATGCGCGGGTCGTCCTTCATCTTGAAGAGCATGCCGTCGGAGTCGTTGAGCTCCTCCAGGCTGGCCTTGCGCTCCTCGGCGTCGACATACATCGTGCGGAACTTCCAGACCCGGAAGGTACGCCCCTCGTGGCCGACGCGGGGCTGGCGGAAGAACACCGGGCCGGGGTCGGACAGCCGGATCCCGAGCGCGATCACGGCCAGCACCGGGGTGAGGAACAGCAGGCCGAGGCCGGCGGCCACCCGGTCGAGCAGGTTCTTCGCGAGCCAGCCCGGCCCGGAAAGCGTGGGCTCCTCGACGTGCAGCAGCGGCAGGCCCTCGATCGGCCGGATGTGCACGCGCGGGCCGGCGATGTCGGTGAGCTGCGGCGCGACCACCAGGTCGACGCCGGTGCCCTCGAGCTGCCAGGCCAGCCGGCGCAACTCCCCCGGCTCCGCGCTGGCCGAGCCGCAGACCGCGATGGTGTCCGCGCCGACCTCCCGCACGAGGGTGAGGACGTCTCTGGCCGCGTACACGGGGACCGGTGTTTCGATTCCTCTGGTGGCCGCGAAGCCGTCGGTGATGTGGATGGCGACCGGGATGAGGCCGGCGGCGGGGCTGCGGGTGACCGCGGTGTAGACCTCGAGGGCCTCCGGCAGCGTGCCCATCAGGATCATCCGGTGCGCGCCGTGGCCGGTCTTGCGTCGGGCCACGTGCAGGATCTGCCGGGCCGAGTAGCGGCAGAACAGGATGAAGACCAGCGCCGCGATGGTGACGTAGGCGATCGTGATGCGGGACAGCTGGGTCTTGGTGCCGAAGGCCAGCAGCGACACGCTGGCGACCACGGTGACGAAGGCGCGGACGACCCGCTTGAACTCCTCGCTGCCCAGTCCGAGATAGCGCCGGTCATAGCTGCCGTGCCCCCAGAGGATCGCCACCCAGCCCAGCGGCACTCCGGCGAACGCTACCGCGTAGAAGATCTGCTCCCGGCCCTGGAAACCGGAGCCGGCCTGCTCGATGAAGGTGACCGCGAGAAAACTCGCCAGCATCGCGGAGAGAAAATCAAGAACGATCAGGATTGCCGTGTACGGCCGATGCCAGCGCGACAGTCGACGGTGCGACCGGGTCCACGCGGACCGGGCCACGCCGTTGGTCGGCGGTGGGTCCTGCTGCCATTCAAAGCTGTCGTACGGCATGCCGCTCCGGCTCTTGCTGGGGCTGGTCGCCGGGCGTTGGAGGCTCGTGGTCACCTCGCTGACGTCCTCCCGCATCACGTACCGCCCAAGCCGAGAACATTACGCACCGCCACGGCCCCGGGGGGTTCCGGCGGGGCCGTCCCGCGCTGCGTCGTGGACGAAGCGGTGGGACCGGGCCACTATACCGATGGAACGAGGGAGTAGAAGGGGACGTTGTGGTCGCTTTCCCCCGGGAAATCAACCACTCACGCTGAGTTACTAACGAATCAACTTGGACAGGCGTCGATCGGCCAGGGGCTTCCCACCCGTCTGACAGGTCGCGCAGTACTGAAGGCTCTTGTCGGCGAACGAAACCTCCCGGACGGTGTCGCCGCAGACCGGGCACGGCAAGCCGGTCCGGGCATGCACCCGCATCCCGGCGCGCTTCTCGCCCTTCAACTCGGCCGCCTTCTGCCCCACCGAGCGCGTCACGGCGTCCGTCTCCACCTCACGCATTGCCTCGTACAGGGTGGTGATCTGGTCGTCCGTCAACTTGCTGGTCAGCGCGAACGGAGACAGCTTCGCCACGTGCAGGATCTCGTCCGAGTACGCGTTGCCGATGCCCGCCAGCACTTCCTGATCGGTCAGCACACCCTTGATCTGCCCCTTGCGGCTGCGGATCCGCTCGGCGAACTCGTCGCGGCTCACCGCCAACGCATCCGGCCCCAACCGGGCCACGCCCGGCACCTCGGCCGGGTCGCGGACCAGGTAGGCGGCCAGCGACTTCTGGGTGCCCGCCTCGGTCAGGTCAAAGCCGGAACCGTCATCCAGGCGTACGCGTAGCGCAATCGGCCCACTGCCCGGCTTGAGCGGGTTGGGCGACTTGAAGGAGTCCCGATAGTGCAGCCACCCCGCCCGGGCGAGGTGCACGACGAAATGCAGCTCGTCGCCCAACGACACGTCGAGGAACTTGCCGTGTCGCCCCGCGTCGGTGACCGGCAGCCCCGCGACCGCACTCGGCGCCGGATCGTACGTCTTCAGCGCGCTGAACGAGGACACCTCGAAGCGCTCCACGGTGTGGCCGACGGCGCGCTCCCGCAGGTACGCGGCGAGCGCTTCGACCTCGGGCAACTCAGGCACGCCTCCACGGTAGCGTTTGTCGCCGTGAAGGTCGTCGTTGCGCACAATCGCTACCGCGAAGCGATCCCCTCGGGGGAGAACGTCATCGTCGACACCGAGATAGCCCAGCTCACCGCGGCCGGCGTCGACGTGTTGCCGTTCCAGCGCGCGTCCGACTCGATCGGTGACCTGCCGGCCGTGCAGAAGGCGCTGCTGCCGGTGTCGCCCATCTACGGCCGGGCCGCCCAACAGGACTTGACCGAGCTGTTGCGGCGGGAGAAGCCGGATCTGATTCACCTGCACAACCCGTACCCGTTGCTGTCGCCGTGGGTGGTCCGCACCGCGCACGCTCACGGCGTTCCGGTCGTGCAGACCGTCCACAACTACCGGCAAGTTTGCTCGTCCGGCCTGTATTTTCGCGACGGCCACAACTGCACGGACTGCCGCGGCAAGACGCTGGGCTGGCCCGCAATTCGGCACAAGTGCTACCGCGGCTCGGCCGCGCAGAGCGCACTGATGGCGACCACGCTGGCCGTGCACCGCCCCACCTGGAAATCCGTGGACCGCTTCATCGCGCTGACCGAGCGGATCGCCGAACACCTGCACGACTACGGCATCCCGGACGACCGCATCGTCGTGAAGCCCAACAGCCTGCCGGACCCGGGCGATCCGGACCCGCTCGGCGAGGGATTCCTGTACGCCGCCCGCCTGTCACCGGAGAAGGGCCTCGCTCTCCTCCTCGACGCCTGGCAGCGCCACCCGGACGGCGCCCTCGGTCCCCTACGCATCGCCGGCGACGGCGACCTGCGCGAACTGGCCGAGGAAGCCGCGGCTTCCCGCGCCGACGTGACGTACCTCGGCGCCCTGGACCGGGCGGGTATGGCAGCCGCCCGGCACGCCGCCGCCGTGATCGTGGCCGTGCCGACCTGGAACGACGTCCTGCCTACGGTCATTTTGGAAGCGATGGCGGCCGGCCGCCCGGTGCTTGGCACCGACGTCGGCGGCATCCCGTACCTGCTGGGTCTCGCCGACGCGGCCGCCCCGGCGGGCTGGGCCGTCCACCCGGACCCCGCGACTCTGGCCGCGGCGCTGCCGATCGCGCAGGCGGAGGCGCAGCGCTTCGCCTCGGCCGCCCGGCAGCGCTACCTCCGCGCCTTCCACCCCGACGTGGTCACCAAGCAGCTGCTCGCCGTCTACGCCGATTTGGCAGGCTCCCGCTAGCGCCGCCTGCCCGCCACGTCGCGAGTCTGCCCGCCACGTCGCGAGTCCGTGCGCCACGTCGCGAGTCCGTGCGCCACGTCGCGAGTTCGCCCGCCACGTCGCGAGTCCGTGCGCCACGCCGCGAGTCTGCCGGGTCGCGTCGCGAGTCTGTGCGCCCGAAGCGCTGCCAGTTCTGGGCTGGCGGCTGCTGCGTGCGGGTTGTAGGCGTTGGTGAGGTCAGCCGCGGAGGGATTCGCGGCCGGAGAAGGCGATGCTGGCCGCCAGGAAGGCGCCGTTGATCAGGGTGAAGGCCCCGATGAACCAGATGCTGGCCTGGGGCGCGACGGTGAGGACCACGCCGGCGAGGGCGATGACGGCGCCGTAGTCGCGGACCAGTTTCACGACGCGGACGGGGAGGGACCGGCTGGTGATCATGCTGGAGGCCTGCGCGCCGGACTGCATGACCGAGGTGACGAGGTTGACCATCCAGGTGCCCGCGAACGCGGCGATGAGCCAGGCCGGCGTGGCCGGGATCTGTGCCTCGGCGGTTGCGGAGATGGCCGCCACCAACGCGATTTGGGCCGCCACGTCACAAAGGACGTCGACGCGGCCGCCGGCCGGGCTGGTTTGGCCGGTGACCCGGGCGAGCTGACCGTCCGCGCAGTCCAGGGCGTAGGCGAACTGCCAGCCGATCAGTGCGAGCACGCCGACCGGCCAGGCCCACACGCTGTTGTCGGCGACGGGGCCGGCGGCCGCGACGACGACGAAGGAGACCAGGCAGCTCAGCCCGAGGTTCGCGACCGTGAGCACGGTCGGTGCGAGGCGCCGCTTATGGGCGAACACCGCGATCTTGGCGCCGAGCCGCTGACTGATCGCCTCACTGAACAGACCGCCGCCGCGGTTCACGGCGTAGTAGTCGGCCGCAGTGGGTGCCGCTGTCTCCGCAGTCCCTGCCGCGCCCGCCCGCGGGTCATGGGCGATCCGGGTCTGGTCTGGCCCGCCGGCTGGCGAACCCCCCGCGCCGCCCGGTCCCCCCGCGCCGCCCGGTCCCCGCGCGCCGCCTGGTCGCCCGGCGCTGCTCGACCCCCCGGCGCTGCCGAGATTTCCGGATCCGGGCGGGTTGCCGCCCTGCCGGATCGGTCCGGAGCCGCCCGGTGCCTGGCCGGGGCCGGGGACCGGGGCGGAGCCGCGGGAGTCAGCGGTCGGCGACGGCGTCGACATATTCGTTCAGCTTCCTGCCGATTTCGTCGTCGGACATAGCCAGGTGTTCGATGATCGTGTAGCGGTCCGGCCGGGTCCTCGGCGCGAACTGCACGATCTCGATGAACTGCTCCGGTCGCAGCCCGACGTCCGCCGGGGTCCGCGGCAGCTGGTGCCGTTCGAGGCACTCCGACATCTGCGCGAAGCGCCGCTCGTCGCCGCGCAGGAACGTGCAGAACAGGGCGCCCAGCCCGGCCAACTCGCCGTGGGAGGCGGTGCCGGGGAACAGCGAGTCGGTCGCGTGCATGATCTCGTGGCAGCCCCCGCTGGAGGGTCGGCTGCTGCCGCACACCGCCATCGCGAGGCCGCTGGAGATCAGTGCTTCGGCGAGCACGGTGACGAAGGCGTCGTCGTGCATGTCGCCCGGCATGGTCAGCACAGCTTCGGCACCCATGCGGGCCAATGAGGCGGCGAGACCGTCCACCGGCTCGCCACGAACCTCGCGGGCGAGTTCCCAGTCGGCGAGTGCGCTGATGTTGCTGATCACGTCGCCGATGCCAGCCCGGTTGATCCGCTCCGGCCCGTTCTCCACAAAATCGAGGTCGACGATCACGGCGATCGGGATATGCACGCCGTAGGAGCCTTTGATGCCGTCGTTGACCAGGCTGGCGACTGGCGAGGCAACGCCGTCGTTAGCCAGCGACGTCGCGACCGAGACCATCGGCAGCGCAAAGCGGGTCGCGGCGTATTTCGCCGTGTCCACCGTCTTGCCGCCGCCGATGGCGACCACCGCGTCGTAGTGCCGGGACCGCAGCTTGGCGCCCAGCTCGATCGCCGCGTCGAGGGTGCCGCCCGTCGTCATGAAGACGTCGGCTGAGGTCAGCGAGGGGCGGATCAGCTCCGCGATCTTCTCGCCCTGGCCCGGTCCGACCACCACCGCGACGTCGCCGCCGGAGGAGATCCGGCCGTCGGCGAGAATCGCGCCGAGGTCGGTCACCGCTCCGCGACGGACGTCGATGTGCAGCGGGGTCTGGACGCTGCGGGCTAGTAACGGCATGCGATGTCCCGGGCCTTGGACAGGTCCTCGTGGTTGTCGACCTCGACCCAGGGAATGTCGCCGATGGTCGCCGCGCGGACCTCGCCGCCGCGGTTGACGAATTCCTGGTAGCCGTCCTCGTAGTAGAGGTCGGGGTTGCGCTCGAAGGTGGCCTTGAGCGAGTCGGCGAGCTCGGCGGCGACCTCGGCCTCGATGATCGTGGCGCCGATGTATTCGCCGAAGGCCTCGGCCGGGTCCATCAGCTTGGTGATCCGGGTGAGCTTGCCGTCCGCGGAGAAGATCGTCTTCATCTCCTCGTCGGCCAGCTTCTTCACGTTGTCGACGGCGAGGAGGATGCCGGGACCACGGTTGGCGAGCAGGTTCTGCTCGACGCTGACCGGGTGCACGGTGTCGCCGTTGACCAGGAGCGCGCCCTGGGCGAAGTGGTCACGCGCGAGCCACAGCGAGTACGCGTTGTTCCACTCTTCGGCCTTGTCGTTGTGCACGAGGCTGATCTTGACGCCGTACTTCTGCTCGAAGGCGTCTTTGCGCTCCTCGACGGCACTGGCGCAGTAACCGACGACGATGGTGACGTCGGTGAGGCCCGCGGCGGCCAGGTTGCGCAGCGAGATGTCCATGATCGTGGTGTCCCCGTCCACGGGGACGAGCGCCTTCGGCAGCGTGTCCGTGTACGGACGCAGCCTGCGTCCGGCGCCGGCGGCGAGTACCAAGCCGATCATGGGGTGGTTCCTTCCGGGTCGAGGGGGGTGCCTGCCGAGAATAGCGAAGCGGCCGTATACGAAGAGTGTGCAGGACCACAGCGGGCCAGCTGTGGAAAACCTTGCGCCGGTCAGCGCCGCAGCGCGGGAGAAAATACGGCGGCGGCCGGGCGGTACGGGAGCACCGGCGAGGCGGCAGTGGGTCATGGTACGCGGCAAGAAAGTGAGAGCAGCCGGCTCGTAAGCTGGTGCGCATGACCGCTGAGCAGCTGATCTCATTCGCCCGGGGTGCCCCGTCCCTGGACATCGTCGACGTGGCCGGCCTCAAGGCCGCGGCCGCGCGCGCCTTTGACGCAGACCCCGCCGGAGTGACCGCATACGGTACGTCGGTCGGTTACGTTCCGCTGCGGAAGTGGATCGCGGACAAGCACCGGGTCACCGCTGACCAGGTCATCGTCACTAACGGGTCGTTGCAGGCGGACGCGTTCCTCTTCCACCACCTGGTCCAGGCCGGCGACGACGTGATCGTGGAGAAGCCGACGTACGACCGCACGCTGCTCAACCTGCAGAACCTGGGCGCCAAGGTGCACCCGGTGACGATCGAGCCGGACGGTATCGACGTGGACGAGCTGCGCGGACTGCTGGAAAGCGGCGTACGCCCGAAGCTCGCGCACATCATCCCGAACTACCAGAACCCGGCCGGTGTCACGCTGTCGCTGGAGAAGCGGCGCACGCTGCTCGCCCTGGCCGCCGAGTACGGCTTCGTGATCTTCGAGGACGACCCGTACGTCGACATCCGGTTCCGGGGCGAGGCGTTGCCGTCGATGCTGTCGATGGATGAGAACGCCTCCGTGGTGCACGCGTCGAGCTTCACGAAGACGGTGTGTCCGGGTGTCCGAGTCGGCTACCTGGTCGGTCCGGCCGCGCTGATCGACGCGATCGCCAAGAAGGCGACGAACCTCTACATCTCGCCCGGCATGGTGTCCGAGGCGATCGTGCACCAATTTTGCCTCTCCGGGGACATCGACCGCTCCGTGCAGACCGTCAGCGCGGCGCTGGGCGAGCGGGCGAAGGTCTTGGCCGACGCGATCCGGACGCACATCCCGGGCGCGACCTTCACCGAGCCGGACGGCGGCTACTTCCTCTGGGTGGACCTGCCGGAGGACGTGGATGTGGACAAGCTGTTCTCGGCCGCGATGAAGAAGGGCGTCGCCATCGTGAAGGGCAGCGACTTCCTGCTCGAGGGCGGTCAGCACTCGGTACGTCTGGCCTTCTCCGCGGTGACGGTGGACCAGATCGATGAGGGTGTACGCCGGCTGGCGGCAGCCATCGATCAGGTGCGTGCCTGATACCTGCCCGACTGTCGGGTTTCTGACACTTGGGCTTATGCGCCGGTTCCGGGTTTCGCCGGGACCGGCGTTCGGCTCACAATGCATGCGGCGTCAAGCGCGCGAGCATGCGGTGCGACGCGATGACCTCAACCCCGCCCCCCCGGCGCCGGGCGGGCCGCTCGCACCCTTCACCCCCCGAAATGCGGCCGGTCCGCCCGGCGCCACCGCGGCGCCGGCGACCCCGGTGCCTCACGGGCGCAGCCTGACCTGACGTCTGGGGCGAATGGGGCTTGAGCGGCCGGCGGAGCGGGCAACCGAGCGGCGTACCCTCGGGCGAGCCCGCCACCGCATCAGCATTCGCAGGGGAGGCAGACGTGAGCGAGAGCAGCCTGCGCCGCATCCGGTCCAGCGGCGTGAACAGATCGCTGTCGCGCGCCTGGACCGCACCCGTACGGGCCATGAACCGGTTCCTCGGCACCGCCGACGAGCGAGTTTCCGTCCCCGGCGAGCAATTCACCGGCACCGCCGTCGTTGACTGTGGCGTCTACGTGGACGGCCGCCGCGAGCCTGGCGAGTTCAGCCCGGACGAGGCTCTGCAGGCCGCCTGCAGCCGCGACAATGCGTTCGTGTGGCTGGGCCTGCACGAGCCGTCCCAGGCCGAGATGTCAGCTGTCGCGCGGACGTACAACCTGCACGAGCTGGCCGTGGAGGACGCGGTCAAGGCTGAGCAGCGGCCCAAGCTGGAGCAGTTCGGCAACGTGCACTTCCTGGTGCTGCGGACCGCCCGCTACGTGCCGCACGGCGAGCTGACCGAGACGTCCCAGGTGGTCGAGACCGGGCAGATGATGATCTTTGTCGGCGAACGCTTCGTCATCACGGTGCGGCACGGCGACGCGACCCGACTCGCGCCCGTGCGGGCCGACATGGAGGCCCGGGGCGACCTGCTCGCCCAAGGGCCGTGGGCAGTCGCGTACGCGGTCACCGACCGGGTGGTGGACGCCTACGTCGAGGTGGCGGACCAGGTGGAGTTCGACCTCGACACCATCGAGGAGGGTGCGTTCTCGCGCGACTCCGGCAGCCCGGTGCAAGCGATCTACCAGATGAAGCGGGAGATCGTGGAGTTCCGGCGCGCGGTCGTCCCGCTGCAGCGCCCGCTCGCGACCCTCACCGCGCCGCAGAACCGGATGGTGCCCAAGGAGATCCGGCGTTACTTCCGGGACGTTCAAGACCATTTGACGCGTACGGTCGAACAGGTCTCGTCCTACGACGACCTGCTGAACTCGATCCTGCAAGCCCGGCTGGCTCAGGTGACCGTCGACCAGAACAACGACATGCGCAAGATCGCCGCCTGGGCCGGTATCTCCGCGGTCTGGACCGCCATCGCCGGCGTCTACGGCATGAACTTCCTGCACATGCCCGAGACCCAGTGGCAGTACGGCTATCCGGGTGTCGTCACCGTCATGCTCGGCATCTCGGTCCTGCTCTACCGGGCCTTCCGCCGTAACGGTTGGCTGTAGGCGGGACCCCACCTGCTGCCCGGGGCCTCTAGAGTGGCGAGGTCACCGCGGGGGAGGGAAGTCGCGTGCCGTCTCGGCAGGATCAGCTGCACTCGTACCAGTACGCGCAGCAGCGGGTAGTGGCCGCGCTGGTGTCGCACGACCCTGACCCGCATCGTTCCCCGTTGCGCCGGGCTGGCACTACCGTGCTGATCGGCATCGTCGTGGCTGCGCTCGCCGTCGGCGGCGCCGCCATCTACGGGCTGATCACGGGCCGCAGTTCGGTCAATCCGAAGAACGAAGCGGTGGTGTTCCTCGAGAAGGGCACCGGCGCGCGGTACGTCTATCTCAAGTCCGACCAGAAGCTGCACCCGGTGCTCAACTACGCGTCG
Organism: Actinoplanes sp. NPDC051859; assembly: GCF_044452725.1. Taxonomy (NCBI): domain Bacteria; kingdom Bacillati; phylum Actinomycetota; class Actinomycetes; order Micromonosporales; family Micromonosporaceae; genus Actinoplanes; species Actinoplanes sp. NPDC051859. Next base: position 312,574 of record NZ_JBITBX010000009.1, read on the forward strand.
GGGTTGTTGATTGCTGATTCCGCCACGCCTGAGCTGAAGAGCGCTTCCCGGGAGAGCCTGGCCCAGGTGCCGTTGGGCGAGCCACTGGGCATCCCGGACGCCCCCGATTCGTTGCCCGCGGCTAAGGGTGGCTTGCTCGCGAACGTGTGGACCGTGTGCTCCCAGTCCGGGCAGCCGGGCGCGACCACCCCGCAGAGCATCCTGTCGATCGGTGCCGGGGTCAGTGGTGGCACCGAGCTGCCACAGCCGCGCGCGGACACGCCGGCCGATGAGCTCCGCGGCCTGTTGGTGACCGATCCGGCAAACCGTACGTTCCTGATCTACAACAACAAGCGCTTCCTGGTCCCCGCCGACCGGGTGCAGCAGACCCGGGTGTGGTTCCGGTGGAACCAGACAGCGGCCCTTCCGGTCGCCCCGGCGTGGATCAACGCGGTGCCGATCGGGGCGGACCTGCGGGCGCCGGCAATCCAGGGCTACGGCCAGCGGTCCGCCGCGTTCCCGGATCTCACCGTGGGACTGATTCTGCGGATTGAGAACGCGGGCAACCCGAGCGCCCAGTGGGGTGTGGTGCTCAACGACGGCGTCGCCGATCTCACCGAGGTGCAGGCCAGCCTGATGCAGGCCGAGCCCGGCGCTGCCCCGGCCACCCCGCTGGCCCTCAGCACCTACGGCAACATGACCCGGTCCCAGACGCAGCTCGTCGCCGACGCGAACACGGCTGGTCTGCCCGCCGGGTTGCCGGTGCTGCTGAACGGCCCCGACAGCGTTTGCCTGACGTCCGCAGGCGGTGAGATCCGGGTTCAGATCGGTCCGGTTCTGCCGCCCGGCGTCGCGGTCACCGGCGCACCGGGAGCGTCCAACAGTCAGCAGGCTGACCGGGTGCACGTGCCGCGTGGCAAGGGAGCAGTGGTGGTTGCCGCAGGCTCGCCGACTGCGCCGCCCGGCGGAGGCACAGTCAGCATCATCACCGACACCGGCCGCCGGTACGCGCTGGACAGCCGTGCCTTGTTGAGCAAGCTCGGCTATGGCAACGTCGAGCCCCAGTCGGTGCCCAGTCAGCTAGTTTCGCTGCTGCCGCAGGGTCCTGCGCTTGATCCTGCCCGCGCCCGGGAAGCCGCCGCCAGATAGCTCGGCCAGGGCCCGAGTGCGCCCGGCAGACGCGAACGGCGGGCGAACTCCCGTGCCGGGGAACTCGCCCGCCGTTACCTGCGGCGACCGCTGGGGTCAGCTCTTGTTCTTCCCGTTCGCCAGTCGAGCTACCTCGACGGGGCTGTTCTTCTTCGCAGCAGGCTGGCTGCCCTCGGACGGGTCGGCGCCGGCAGCCGGTGACGGCTTGGCGCTGACCCCGCCCACGGCCGGGCCCTTGCTGCCAGCCGGCGTGACGAAGCCGGACGGGCCGGACAGGTCCGCGGGCTCAAAGGCCGCGTCGTCCGAGCCGGTGCTGCTCAGCGACTTGGGGTCGTACTCATCCCACTGGGCCTCGCGGCGCTTGCGCATGACGTAGGCACCGGCCGCGCCGACCGCGGCGCCGGCCAGCGCGAGCTTGAACAGCTTGCTGCGCTTGCTGCTCTTGCCGCTGACGGCCTTGCTCGCCCGCTTCTCCAGCTTCTTGGCGTTCTTCTTGCCCGCCTTGACCGCGCGCTTGTTCGCCTTGGCCGACTTCTTCCCGGCCTGCTTGGCGTTCTCGCTCGCCGCGGCCACCAGCGGCCCGATCGTCGCGACGGCGCTGTCCCAGCCACTGCTCGCCGCGTCCTTGGCCTTGTCGGCCGCCGGCTGCACGCGGTCGCGGGCTGCGGCGATCTTCGGCCCTACGGTTGCGCTGGTCTCCTGCGCGGCGATCGAGGCCGCACGCTTGAAGTGATCAACGCTCTGGCCCAGCTCGCGCTTCATCTTCGCGTTGCGGTTCTTCCGTCGCATCGTTGCGAACACCAGTGCACCTCCTGTGGTTCTCTCCCGGGTCCATGCTGCCCCCTTGGGTACCCCCGCGCACCCCGTTCTGACACATGCGGCAGGATCCGAACTGCAAAGAACCGTCCAGCGCCGTCCGCTGATGGAGCGGATCGGCGACCGTGACACCCGTTAGGAGTACCCGTGGCTGAGAAGCTTTTTGCCACCCTGCACACCAACCACGGCCCGATCCGGCTCGCGCTGTTCCCGGACCACGCGCCGGCGACCGTGCGCAACTTCGTGGAGCTCGCGGAGGGCACCAAGGAGTACACGGACCCGCGGACCGGCCAGAAGGGCAGCGGCCCGTACTACGACGGGACCATCTCGCACCGGGTCATCGCGAACTTCATGGTCCAGATGGGCGACCCGACCGGCACCGGCCGCGGCGGCCCGGGCTTCCAGTTCGCCGACGAGTTCCACCCGGAGCTGCAGTTCGACCGCCCCTACCTGCTGGCCATGGCGAACGCCGGTCCGGGCACGAACGGGTCGCAGTTCTTCATCACGGTCAGCCCGACCCCGCACCTGAACCGCCGGCACAGCATCTTCGGCCAGGTCGCCGACGAGCAGTCCGCCAAGGTCGTGGACTCGATCGCCACCACCCCGACCGGCCCCGGCGACCGCCCCCGCGAAGACGTCGTCATCGAGCGCGTCGAGATCGAGCGCGTCGCGGGCTAGTTTCCCCTCCCGGGTACCTTTACACCCATGAGTGAGTCTCCGGTGACGGTTCCGGTCTGCTACCGACACCCGTCGAAGGAGACCTATGTCCGGTGCACCCGCTGTGAGCGGCCGATCTGCCCGGACTGCATGAACGAGGCCTCGGTCGGCCACCAGTGCCCGGAGTGCGTCGCCGACGGGCGGCGCACTCAACGGTCGGCCCGCACTGCCTTCGGCGGCAGTGCGGCCGGCCGCTCCGGCCTGGTCACCAAGATTCTGATCGGCATCAATGTCTTCGTCATGCTCGTCTCCGTGCTCTCCGGTGGCGCCACCGCCATCGCGGGCGGCGGCATGGGTGGGCTGCTCGGCGACAGCACCCCGCTGACCGACTGGGGCAGCGTGCTCGGCGCCGCGGCGTACGGACCGGCCGGCCAGGTCGAGGTGCATGGCATCGCCGGCAACCACGAGTGGTATCGCCTGATCACCGCGATGTTCCTGCACTACGGCGTGCTGCATCTGCTGATGAACATGTACGCCCTGTGGATCCTCGGCCGGGAGCTCGAACGCGCGCTGGGCCCGTTGCGCTACCTCGGTCTCTACTTCCTCGCGGGGCTCGGCGGCAACGTCGCCGCGTACGTCTTCACCGAGCCGAATGTGCCCACAGCGGGTGCGTCGACCGCGGTTTTCGGCCTGATGGCGGCGCTCTTCGTCCTGCTCAAGCGGCTCAACCTGAGCGTGGCGCCGATCCTGCCGGTGATCGTCATCAACGTGATCTTCACGTTCGTGATCAGCAACATCTCGAAGGCGGGTCACCTCGGTGGCCTGCTGGTGGGCGGCCTGGTCGGGGCCATCCTCGCTTATGCGCCCCGCGAGAAGCGCAATCTGGTGCAGGGCGGGGGCATCGCCGTCGTGTTCGCAGCCCTGCTCGCGGCTGCGGTCCTGCGCACGCTGTCACTGCTGTAACGACGCCCGCAGGTCTTCGAGGCTCTGGGCCACGTCTGCAGGATCGGCGTTCAGCTCCTGCAGGTTGAACAGGTACAGGTTCTCCCCCGCGTCGATCTCCAGCAGGTTGCTGCGGATCCCCCGGCGCTCGCGGCGGTCCACCCGGATTCGTTCGATCTGCGGCCAGGGCAGGTGTCGTTGGGCGGCAAAGCCGGTGACCACAGTGACACCGGTCGGATCCGCCGACAGCCGGACCGGACGGATCAGGTCCCGCAGCGCCCAGCCGGAAAGGCCGAGTGCGGCTGCTGCGGCGAACGCCCACTGGATCGGATCGCGCCTGCCGAACACCAGCACCAGTGCGATGACCGCCGTCGCACCGAGCAGTTTCGCGACGGGTAGGACCGGTTTCACACGCCATTGCAGGGCTGCCATGGTCACAGTCTCGCGTACCGTCGGCGGTATGCGTGATGCGGTGATCGTCGGAGCGGTGCGGACCCCGGTGGGACGGCGGAACGGCGGGCTGTCCGCCGTACATCCGGTGGATCTTTCGGCGGGGGTGCTTCGTGCCTTGAGCGAACGGTCGGGTCTCGACCCGGTCGACGTCGAGGACGTTTTCTGGGGCTGCGTCTCGCAGGTCGGTGAGCAGTCGTGGAACATCGGGCGGCATGCTGTGCTCGCGGCCGGCTGGCCCGAGTCGGTGCCCGCCACCACCATGGACCGCCAGTGCGGATCGAGCCAGCAGGCGTTGCACTTCGCCGCCGCGACCGTGCTGTCCGGCCAGGCCGACCTGGTCGTTGCCGGCGGTGTCGAGTCGATGAGCCGGGTGCCGATGGGTTCCAGCGCGGCCGGTGCCGACCCGCACGGCGTCGCGCTCAAGGAGCGCTACGGCAACGCCGTCTTCAACCAGGGCGTCGGCGCCGAGATGATCGCCGAGCGCTGGGGCTTCTCCCGCCAGCAGCTCGACGAGTACGCACTGGGCAGCCACGACGCCGCGGGCACGGCGCAGGACGCGGGCGACTTCGATGCCGAGGTTGTCGCCGTGGGTGACGTGACCCGCGACGAGGGCATCCGCCGTGACACCACACTGGAGAAGCTGGGCGGCCTGAAGACCCCGTTCAAGGCGGACGGCGTGGTCACGGCTGGGTCCGCTTCGCAGATCTCCGACGGCGCGGCCGCGCTCGCCGTGACCACGTCCCGCTGGGCGGCCGCGCACGGCCTGCGGCCGCTGGCCCGGATCCACACCGCCGTCGTCGCCGCCGCCGACCCGGTCATCATGCTGACCGCGCCCATCCCGGCCACCGCGAAAGCGCTCGCCAAGTCGGGCCTCAGCCTTGACGACATCGGCGTGTACGAGGTGAACGAAGCGTTCGCGCCCGTGCCGTTGGCCTGGCTGGCGGAGACCGGCGCCGACCCGGCCCGCCTCAACCCTCGGGGCGGCGCGATCGCCCTCGGTCACCCGCTCGGCGCCTCCGGTGCCCGGATCATGACGACGATGCTGCACCACATGCGGGAGAACGGTGTCCGCTACGGCTTGCAGACCATGTGTGAGGGCGGCGGAATGGCGAACGCCACGGTGGTCGAGCTTCTGTAATTCGATATTCATCTCGTGGGCGCCGCGCCTTTCCCTGGCGCGGCGCCGTTAAACGCCACATGGACGTGTTCTCCCGTACGTTCCTGCCCGCGGCCGCCGAGGCCGAGATCGCCATCGCCACGGTGAGCCGGCACATGCCGATCTTCCGCCGCTGTGTGGAACCCGATGACACGGCGGTGCTGGTCACCCGGTGCGCCAATCCGGACAGACCCCTGGCCGGCGACTTCCTGCTCCTGCTGACCTACCGCCGTCTGGTCATCACCCAGGAAACCCGGGTCCTGCACCGGCTGCGCCTGCATCTCAACGCCAACCTGCGCCATCTGAGCGACGTGACCTGGAGCCCCGACCTGCGCCGGTCCGCGGTGGAGGTTGCGGCGACCGCAGTCGACGGCGTCCGCGAACGTTTCCGGGCCCGGGTCGGTGAACCGGACCGGGTGTGGCACTTCGACGCCTGCCTCCAGCACGTCTTCCGCGAGCGCCGATCCGGTCTGCAAATCGCCGCCTGACCGGCCCCGCGCACGGGAAACGGACATCGAATGATTCCGCGCCCACCGGGCCGTCCTGGCAGACCTTCCAGGCCCCGTGGACCGGCCGGCTGAACAGGAATTCAGTGCGTGACGGCCGTTACGTCCGGGCCGTCGATGCCGCTGACCAGGCCGGCACGGACGTACCGCCGCTAGCGCAGGTCGAGGAAGGCGCTGATCGAGGCGCGCAGCCCGGCCGGGTCCAGGCCGTGCCAGCGTGCGTGATCGGCGGGGGTGCCGTAGCGGCGCTCCTCCGAGCGGCTGACGCCGAGGTGCAGTTCCCGGTGCGGCACGGCCGACAGCGCCGCCGACACGATCCGGCTGGACGTGCCCGCGAGGTAGGGCTCCACCACGACGATGTCCGAGGTCACCAGCTCCCGGAGCCGGCCGGTGTCGAGCGGCCGGGGCGTGTTCGTGTACGCCACCGTGATGTCGAGTCCGGCGTCGAGCACGGCATCCAGCATCGGGCCGACAGCCAGCACCACTGCCCCACCTAGCGGACCGCGCCGAATGACTTTGAGGTCGGTGCCCGGGTACGCGTGCCGGTTGCTCTGCGAGGACAGCCGGACGTAGACGCGGTCGTCGTGCCGGGCGGCGGCGCGCAGCAGGTCCGGCACCTCGTCGGGGTGGCCGGGCACGTGCACGGTCCAGCCGTCGAGGGTGTCGAGCAGCGCGACATCGCCGGGTGACTGGTGGGTGTATCCCTCGGCGGACGCGTCGTACGAGGCGCCGATGCTGACCAGCACCGCGCCGGCGTCCTGGTGGCCGAGGTCGAGTTTGATCTGCTCGTACGCGCGGTCCACGACGAACGGGGCGTACGAATGCACGTACGGTCGCATGCCGGTGAGCGCGAGCCCACCCGCGACGCCGGTCATCAGTTGTTCCCGGATGCCGACGTTGATCACGCGGTCGGGGTGGCGGCGCAGCGCCGGCGCGAAGGCGTCGGCGGAGATGTCGGCGAGGACGACGGCCGTGCGCGGGTCCTCGCCCAGGATGGCGGTGGTGGTGGCGATGAAGGTGTCGCGCATGGTCAGCTGCCCTTCGGCTCGACGGTGGCGATGACGACGTGCGGCCGGCGGCGGCGCTGGTCGGGCTGCAGGGCGTGTTCGATCGCGTCGCGGTCGCGGCCGTCCACGACGGACACGCTCCAGCCGATGAACCGGCTCGCTATGCCGCCCGGCCAGCCATGGGTCGCGGACTGGTTGTCGATGACGATGGCGGTCAGCGGCAACCCGGTCGCCGCCGCGTACGCGATGGCTTCGTGGTTGGCTCCTTCATCCAGTTCGGCGTCGCCGACGAGGACGAACGTGCGCGTTTGCTCGTACCCCTGAGCTTTGAGGCCCAATGCCGTGCCGACGGCGAGGCCGAGGCCGTGACCCAGCGACCCGGTCCCGATCTCCACGCCCGGAATGAGCACGCGGTCGGGGTGGTGGCCGAGCCGGCTGGTGTCGCTGGCGAGGTCGTCGAGCCAGGATTCCGGGATGAAGCCCTTGGCGGCGAGGACGGCGTAGTAGGCGGCCGGCCCGTGCCCTTTGGAGAGGAGGAACCGGTCCCGGTCGGGTTCGTCGACGGTTTCCGGCGTGATGCGCAGGACCCGGTCGTAGAGCACCCACAGCACGTCCAGCGTCGAGTAGGCGCTGGGTGCGTGTTTCCGGTCGCCGGTGATGCGGGTCAGAAGCGGTCGGAGCGGATCGGTCCGCACTGCTGTCGTCGTCATAGAGTTCACCCTGCAACCTGAAGTTGACTTCAGCTCAAGGAAGGCTGGCCGTGGAACTGCTCACCATCGGCGACATGTCGGTCCGCAGCGGCGTGGCGCCGTCGGCGTTGCGCTATTACGAGCGGGAGGGGTTGATCCGCTCGACGCGGACCGGTGGCAATCAGCGCCGTTATGAGCGGCACGAGCTGCGCCGGGTGGCGTTCATCCGGATCGCCCAGCAGGTCGGGGTGTCGCTGGAGGAGATCCGCGGCGCGCTGGCCGCGCTGCCGGAGAACCGCACGCCGACCAAGGCGGACTGGGCGCGGTTGTCCGCGCGGTGGCGACGCAAGCTCGACGACCGCATTGCCGTGATGGAACGGCTGCGTGACCAGCTCACCGGCTGCATCGGCTGTGGCTGCCTGTCGCTGCAACGCTGCAAGTTGATCAATCCGCAGGACCGGCTGTCCGAACGCGGTGAGGGCGCCCAGATGATCGTCAACCCGCCCGAGTGACGTCCCTGGACACGACCGGCCATCATGGGGACGGCACCTTGCGGGAGGAGAGCTTCGTGTCCCACCCCGGACGCTTCGTCGGCGCCGGCACAGCGCTGGTGGCCGTCCTGCTCACCCAGCAGGCCTGCGGCGATGCCGGGCGGCCCACTGCCGCCTCCCCCAAAGATCCCGGTGGACTACTGCGTCCGATCAAGGGCCAGGCCACCCTCGCCGTCGGTGCTGACGGCTGGATCGAGCTCTCCGACGACTTCGGTGACCGCGCTCACTTCGTCCTCGACCAGATCGAGGGCGACCGCTTCCACATTCGCACGGCCCGCCTGCCCAGCCCAGTCTGCGTCGAGGTCGGCCAGGCGGAAGCCGTCATCACAGCGCCGTGCGACGCCGCCAAGACCACCCAATTGTTCCGCTTTGCACAGACCGGCACGGCCGCCGACGGCAAACCCTTCTTCTCCATCCGTACGGTCGACGACGCGTATGTGACCCAGAGCCCGGCGAGTGGCGTGCGAGCGATCCACCAGGGCGCCGGCGTCCCGGACAAGGGCAAGTTCTTCTTCCTCCCGTCGACACCGGTTTCCGGCACACCGAGTCCGTGATTGGATACCGCCGTGGCCATGACGCGCACGGCGTATAGGACCTGTCCCCTGTGCGAGGCCGCCTGCGGCCTGGAGCTGACCGTCACCAACGACCGCATCGTGGCCGCCCGCGGCGACCGCGAGCACGTCTTCAGCCACGGGTTCATCTGCCCCAAAGGCGCCACACTCGGCCAGCTCAGCGACGACCCGGACCGGCTGCGCCGACCGCTACTGCGGCGCGGTGACCGGCACGAAGAGGTCACCTGGGAAGAAGCGTTCGCGGCCGTCGCGGCCGGACTTCGCCCCCTCCTTGACCGGTACGGCCCGGACGCGGTCGCGCTGTACCTCGGCAACCCCAACGTGCACACGATGGCGGGAGGGCTTTACCTGTCGCCGCTGCTGCGGGCGGTGGGCAGCCGCAACATCTTCAGCGCCAGCACCGTCGATCAGATGCCGAAACACGTGTCGAGTGGCTATCTGTTCGGCAGCCCGTTCGCGATTCCGGTGCCCGATGTGGACCGGACGGATCTGCTGCTCGTCCTGGGCGCCAACCCTTGGGAGTCGAACGGCAGCCTGGCTACCGCGGCCGACTTCCCCGGGCGCCTCAAGGCAATCCAGGCCCGGGGCGGTCGGTTCGTGGTGGTCGACCCCCGCCGCACCCGTACGGCCGAGCACGCCGACGAGCACCTCTTCATCCGACCGGGCACCGACGCGTACCTGCTGTTCGGCATCGTCCACACGCTCTTCGCCGAGGGCCTGACCGACCTGGGCCGGCTCGCCGAGCACGTGACAGGCGTCGACGAGGTCCGCGAACTGGCCCAACCGTTCGAGCCGGAGACGGTCGCCGCGACTTGTGGCATCCCCGCCCCACGGATTCGCGGCCTCGCCCGGGAACTCGCCGCCGCACCCACCGCCGCGGTGTACGGCCGGATCGGCACCTGCACGGTCGAGTTCGGCACGCTGACGAGCTGGCTGGTCGACGTCGTCAACGTCCTCACCGGCAACCTCGATCGTGTGGGCGGGGCCATGTTTCCGCTGGCCGCCCACGTGCGAGCCAGCTCCCGCGGCGGACGCGGCTTCCGGACCGGACGCTGGCACAGCCGCGTGCGCGGCCTACCGGAGATCAAAGGCGAGTTCCCCGTCGCCACCCTCGCCGACGAGATCGAGTCTCCGGGAGACGGGCAGGTGCGCGCCTTTATTACCGTGGCCGGAAACCCGGTGCTTTCCACGCCGAACAGTGGCCGCCTCGACCGGGCGCTTGCCGGGCTGGACTTCATGGTCAGCGTCGACCCGTACCTGAACGAGACCACCCGGCACGCCGACGTCGTTCTCCCGCCCACCGACGCGGGCCGCAAGGGCCACTACGACTTCTCGTTCCTCGGGCTCGCGGTGCGCAACTTCGCGGCGTACTCACCGCCGGTGCTTCCGCCAGACCCCACGGCGATGGACGAATGCGACATCCTCGCCCGCCTCACCGCGCTCGCCACCGGCGGCGACGTCCACGCTCAGCTGCTGGCATCGGCGCTTGACCGGGCCGCTGCCGCGCTGGGGCGCCCGGCGGCCGAGCTTCGCGACCTGGTGCAAGGAGACCACCCCGCCGAGCGCCTGCTCGACATCGCCCTCCGCATCGGAGCGTACGGCGACCAGTTCGGCGCCCGACCCGACGGCCTGTCCCTGAGCCGGCTTCGCGCCGAGCCGCACGGCGTGGACCTGGGTCCGTTGCAGCCCCGCATCCCCGAAATCCTGCAAACCGCGTCCGGCGCGATCGAGCTCTGCCCGGCCCCGATCGCTGCCGACGTGCCCCGACTGCACGCAGCCCTCGACCGGCACCCCGCCGACCTCGTCCTGCTCGGCCGCCGGCACCTGCGCTCCAACAACAGCTGGATGCACAACGTGCCCGCGCTGGTCAAAGGCCGCGACAGGTGCACGCTGCACCTGCACCCGCAGGATGCTGTGCGGCTCGGTATCGAGGACGGCGCGGAAGCCGCAGTGACCTCACGGGCGGGCACCCTGGTGGCCCGGGTCGAAATCAGCGCCAAGGTGATGCCGGGAGTGGTGAGCCTCCCGCACGGCTGGGGGCACGGCGTGCCAGGCACCCAACTGACGGTCGCGGCGCAGCGGCCCGGCGTCAACAGCAACGTCCTCACCGACGAATACGCCACGGATGCGCTCTCCGGCAACAGCGTCCTCAACGGCATTCCGGTCGCCGTCACACCGCTGCCAGGCTCGACTGTCCGTTGAGGGCAACCCGCCATTGGCCGCACGCGCAACGCTGATAGCGGAGCAGCCCTTCGCTCGTCCAATGGCTCGAAACGGTCTGCCAGCTGTGCTCTGTTTCCTGCATGCCGACCAGCCTGATGTAATGCCCTTGTGCACATCAACCCTTACGGCGAAGATCCAGTTCGGCTCGCCGTCGACCTGGTGACAAACCCACCGACCACCGAGGACGACCTCGCCGACCGCTGCCGTGCGGCCGGAGTCAGCCTCGATCAGCCGGTCGCCGAAGGAGACCTGGCCGACACCCGCGCATTCCTGGCGGACTGGCTTGCCGTCGTCGACGCAGCCGACGACGACACCCGCGCCCGGTTGCTCAACGACCTGCTGATGCACGCGTCGGCGTACCCGCGACTGACCAACCATGCGGGCAGCGGCTGGCACCTGCACTACCGCAACCCGCACCTGACGGTGTCCGCCCAGTTGCGCGTACTGATCAGCGTCGGCACCGCGATGCACCTTGCCGGGCGCGGCATGCACCGGCTCGGCCGCTGCTCGGCGGACGGCTGCAACCACCCATACGCCGACACCAGCCGGACCGGCCGCCAACGCTACTGCAGCCCCGCCTGCGCAAACCGGGACGCCGTACGCCGCCACCGCGCCCGGCTGGCCGCCTAGATCTGGTCTGCGCAGACCCGATTCCGGCCGGTGCGCTTAGCCAGATAGAGACTCCGGTCCGCGGCTGACAGCAACGCCGAAGCTGTCACCGCCCCATCAGTGACCGTTGCCAGGCCAATGCTCACCGTGACAGGCAGCGTTCCGGTCAACGGCTGCCACGGGTGCTCGGCGATCGCCACCCGCAGCCGTTCACAGACACGGACGGCATCGTCGCCGCTGTGCTCGGGCAGCACCAGGAGAAACTCCTCCCCGCCGAGCCGAGCGGCCACTGCCACACCGGGCTCCGCCTCCTCGGCGGCCCCGGACAGGATGGCGGCGATCTCCTGCAACACCTCGTCGCCGGTCTGGTGCGACAGCGTGTCATTGACCCGCTTGAAATAGTCGAGGTCGATCAACGCGGCGGACAGCGGTGTGCGCCCTTCGCCGGAGCGAGCGAGCAGTCCGGGGAGCAACTCGTCAACGTAACGCCGGTTGTGCAGGCCGGTGAGCGGGTCACGGTGAGCCATCTCGCGGAACCGCTCACTCGACCGGCGCGCCTCCTCCGTCTCGAAGATCGCCTGCAACACCCGGGCACGGGCGTCGCGGTGCGCGCTGTGCAGCTCCTCGGACCCCTCATGGAACGCCACAAACTCCTCGTACGCCGCCCGGAAGTCGCCGGTGTCGGCGTGCAGCCGGGCCAACTCCTTCCGAACCTGAACCAGCCAGGAGCTGAGCTGCCGATCGGCGCACAGCGTCCGGGCGGTCTCCAGGGTGGTCCTCGCCCGGTCGAAGGCACCCTGCCGGCGCTGCGCCTCGGCGGCTGTCAGCAGGCAGGTCGCCAGGGCGTCGCCGTCGGTCAGCGACTCGGCGGCCGAGCCGTCCAGGACCGGCCCGAGCGTGCGTTCGGCCTCGGCCAGCCGACCAGCCAGCATCTCCACTCGCGCCACGGTGTCCCGGGCCTGCGCGGTCAACGGCAGAGCGTGCCGGTCGGCAACGGCGTACATCCGCCGAACCAACTCCTCCGCCTCCCCCGCATGCCCTAGCGAATATCGGCAGTACGCCATGTTGTTGAGCACATGCAGCATGAGCTCGCCGTCATCGGCCTCAGCGGCGATCGCCAACGCCTCGCCGAACCGGCGCAACGCGTCATCCCCGGACCCGGTCTCGGCGAGGCAGATCGCCAATGTCATCAGGTGCTTGGTCCGAAGGCCCGGCGGCCCGTCAGTCGAGGTCCGCGCCACCGACTGCAAGGCGTGTGTCAGCGCGTCACCCAGGTCACCGATGGCCCGAAAGAAGACCGACTGCTGGCGGTGGCTCCGCGACAAGATGTGGTCGTCATCTTGTTCGACTGCCCAGGGGTGCACCTCGTTGGCGATGCGCGCGGACTCGGCGGTATCGCCACTGCGGGCAAGCGCGTCAGCACGCAACAGCCGGGCCCGCATCTGCAAGTCCACCCGCTGCAGCTCAGCGGCGCGCAGCTCAGCGGCGGCGCACACCGACTCTTCCAGCCGGTCCACCAGCACCGGCGAGGAGCTCTCCAGCGCGAGGATCGACGCCTCCAGAGCGGCGGCTTCGGTAGGACAGTCGGCCACCAACGGCACGTTACTCATGTGAACTGCACCCCATCCCTCGCCCGGCTCCGCCCAGCGTGCGCGCGTACGGAAGGATTTCCGGGCGCGCGGGGGTTGCCGGAGCGTTGCCGCCTGCCCCCCAGCCGCAGGGAATCGGTGGCAGGCTATCTCCATGATCGATGAATTCACGGGGGTACCACCACCATCCGATGCCGGCACCGCGGCGGTGGACGGTCCGCGGGCGCCGACCGACCGGCGCCGCTTCGACCGGAGCCGGGACGTGCGCGGCTGGTTGCTGACTCCGCTCGCTGCGCTGCTCGTCGGCTCCGCCGTAGCCTTCGGATTGCTGGTCCTGGTGGTGGAGGGCTACAGCGACAGCTCGCCCTATGGCTACTCGATGACGGCGTTCTGCATAAGCCAGGAACTGAATGGCTGCGAGGAAGCCGGGCTGCGCTGGCTCGGCTGGGGGCTGCGAGCTTTCGTCGTCACTTGGGGCGCCATGTGGCTGTTGCCCTGGTGGCGCGGGCTACGCCCGGTCCGTCTCGGGCTGGCGGCAACGGTCGTCCTGGTCATGGCGGCCGTGCCGGCGCGGCTGATCTGGCCGACCTGGTTCCCCACGGACTGGTGACGGCCGCGGGGCGATAAAGCGGAGGGCGTGGGATTCGAACCCACGAAGAGTTTCCCCTTACCGGTTTTCAAGACCAGCTCACCCCAAGATCGGGAAGTCCGTCTGACCTGCCCTTGAGCCCGTCTCCAGTCCGGCTCCGGATCATCCGACGGCGCATATACGGCGCGGCGACGGAGGGCGGTGACTCCCGCCCTCTCCGGCGAGCTTGTCAGCCCCGTCCTACCGCTCACGCTGGGTAGTGCTGGATCGAGAGGCGCTCCCCATGCATGGTAGTTCGTACAGCGCTCCATCAAGGGCGGCATCGCCTACTGGTGGGGCGTTGCTCCCTGGGGAGAAAGATCGAGAGGATTGTCGTCCTCGACACAGTTCGCTAGGTATGCCACGATGCCGCAGTGCCGAACAATCGCGCCGATTTTTCTGCGAAGGTGCGCAGGCTAATCGCAGAGCGGGCGGGATACCGCTGCTCGAAGCCGGACTGCCGTCGGCCAACTCTTGGCCCCGGAGCCGGACCACTGGACGTTGCCTGCATCGGCGTAGCTGCTCACATCTACTCGGCAGCTCCGGGCGGCCCTCGCGGTACTGGTGGTCTGTCGGCCGCCCAGCGGCAGGAGCCGGCCGATGGGATCTGGCTGTGTCAGGATCACGGCCGGTTGGTCGACACGAATAGGGGCGCGGCGTTCCCGGCCTCGCTTCTTCTGCAATGGCGCAGCGTGCACGAGGCGTACCTCCGGTTGGAGATGCGAGGGCTCAAGCCTCCAGGGACGGGGTTGATCACAGAGATATCTGTTCGCGGCGGCCCAGGGAACATTGGCTCCCGGAGCGTGCCTCTGACGATGCTCAACCTGGTACGAGGCACGAGGGGCGCCGGGAAGAGCACGCTGCTGGATCTGCTGGCTTGCGCCGAGCAGCCGGGGTATCTGGCTAACCGACGCTGGGACAACGGCATGCACGCGGATGTCCGGTGGTTTGACCCCCAGCCGCGGACCTTGTGCCTAGATGCGCCTTCGGGAGAGATGCGGCTTAGTTTGGACGACCGGCCATCGCCGGTCGTATCCGCGCCCTATCGCACGGTTGTTGTCCGGGACGCTCAAGTTCGCGTTCGAACTTCCCACGATCTTGCCCGCGAACTCGGTCTCTCCAACCAACTCTTCCTCGACGTCCTCGCTGAGGTGCCGCGCCGTGTCCGGGGCCTGATTGATGGCGTCGAGGTGCGTGATGGCGTGCCCACCATCAGGCTGAGCATGTGGTCTGATCCAGTGAGATGCGACGGGTCGGCAAGCAGGGGGGCCATGTGGATTGTGCTTGTCGAGTCCGCAATCGCCCTTGCGCAGATTCGCAGCGAGAGTGAGCCCACGCTGCTGGTCGTCGATGAGGTCGAGATGTACTTGCACGGCCCGCTTGTGCACCGCATGTTTCGGTTGCTGCGCGAGCGCACAGCCGGGTTCCAGACTGTCGTCGCCAGCCATGCCCTTCTCCCGCCAGAGTTGCTGCGGGAGTGGTCGGTCATCGAGATCACCCCGTGCCGCGACGATCCGACACATCCATTGGTGTTGTAGGGCTCGCTGCTCAGCGGACGTTGCGCCACTGATCGCAGATGTTGATGGGATTCTCCGGCCGCTCGGCTTGCCTCCTGGCGGGCGGCATCCTGCTTCAGATCGGGAGGTTCAAAGTGGCGATCGATGTGCACCGCACAATGCGCTCCGTCTCCAGGACAAAGTACGAGCAGGCTACGACAGTGCCGGCGTACGAGGTACCTGGTACGGGTCCCCACCAGAGATTCGGGAAGCCCGCTTCGCGTTGCACTCCTTGATAGGGGTCATCCATGCGGGACAGGACCCACTCGAGCACCTGGTTGATGAGGTCCTGGTCCGGCTCTTCGGTGGTGATCCAGATGTCGGCGTGGTAATCGAAGCTTCGTAGCTGCCAGTTTGGCGAACCCTCAGGCACTCCGCGACATCCTCGCCCTCAGACGGGCGATGTCGTCCCGATCGTTGGGTCCGGGGTTCTGGGCGGCCTTATGCAGCCAGGCGCGTACCACTGTGCTGTCCAGGGGTTCCATGTCTTCGTCGCCAGGGGCGCCCGCGGTCTGGAAATAGCCCTTGATCCAGTCGAGCTTGATGGTGGTGCTTCCCCGCGGCTCGCGGTCCCGGTCTGCCAGCTTCCAAGGAGCTTCGCCGTGGCTGAGGGTTTCGAGGTCGTTGCCGGTGAGGGCTCCATAGCGGCTAAGGACGTATCCCACCGTGTTGAGTGCGCCCTCGTCGAGGGGCCGAGGCGGCGGCGGATCTAGGCGCTGGTCCTCGCGCTTCCACAGGGAACCCACGACCGGCCCCATGTCCCAAGCCGAGATGGTCTCCGAGAATAGTGGTTCGCCGGAGTGTGCGACGTGGTGTCCCTGGCAGTAGTAGAGGAGCTTGTGCAGCTTCTTGACGCCCACCCCGGGAAGCCGCTTGCGCAGCTCGGCGGCTACATCATGTGCTGACACGGTCATGTCGTAAGACTACCCAGGAACCGCATGGTCGCGCAGTGACCGAACGACCGCTTCCTGCGCCCGGGGGGCGCAGCTCTCATCACAAGAAGATCAGCGAGCATCGAATATACGGCCGCAGTCGTGTATCGTCGCATGCATTGCGCCGGAAGTGCAGCGGGTGGCACGCCGCCGTTCCACGGTGGAGGACCTGGTTCAACTCCAGGCCGGCGCTCGAAAATGGCCGACGCCGAGGGGGACGGGGTAGGCACGATGTTCCATGGCTCCATACCCGCGGATCTGCGGGCGATCATCTACGAGCACGCGGTCGGCTGGCCCGCCACCGACCTGTTCGTCGGCTGCTCAGGCAACTTCACCATCGAGCGGGTACTGCACGCTCGCCCTGGTGAGCAACGCCCGATCCACGGCAACGACGTCCAGGCGTATTCCAGCGCGATCGGCTGGTGGCTGGCCGGGCAACCGCTGCCGTACGCCTTGAAGGACGAGCACGGCGAGGAGCTGGCCTGGCTGGCGCCGTACCTGACGACGTCGACGGACACCCTCGCTTCACTGATGCTCGGCACCCGCTTCTTGCAGTTCGTCGGCCGGACCGGGCTGTATTACGAGCGGATGGTCGCCGCGACGGTCGGCCAGTTCCCGACGATGCACGCCAAGACGGTCGCGAAGCTGGACGCGCTGACGGTGCGCCTCGCGTCGTACTACTGCGGCGACGTGCGCGCCTACCTGCGCGACGTCGTGCCAGCGGATGCGCCGGTGGCGATGTTCCCGCCGTTCTATGCCGGCGACTACGAGTCGCAGTTCGCCGCGATCGACGAGTTCTTCGACTGGCCCGCCCCGAGCTACGACACCCTGGACGAGGACGGCAAGGAGCAGATCATCGGTGCGGTGCTGGACCGGCCGCACTGGATCCTCGGTCTGCACATCGCACGCCCCGAGCTGCGCGCCCAGCTGCGCGGGGTGGTGCAGACCTCCAACCGGGGCCTGCCGATCTACGTGTACGCGTCGTCCGGGCCGCGCCGGGTAGTGCGGCCGGTGCAGCAGACCGCGCCGATCCCGATGCCGAAGATCAGCCCCACCGACGACCTGGGCGACCACATGAGCGTGCATCCGCTGACCGGCGGGCAGTTCGCGCAGGTCCGCTCCCAGTTCATGTCCAAGACCATCCTGCCCGGAAGTCCGTTGCTCGCCTGCGGTGTCGCCGTCGACGGCCGGCTGGTCGGGGCGTTCGCGTTCCTGCCGCCGAAGTTCGACCCGGCCTGCGCGTATCTGATGTCGGACTTCCCGGTGTCGTGGTCGCGGTACCGGCGCCTGTCGAAGCTGATCGTGATGGCGGCGATGACCCGCGAGGCGCAGCTGCTGTTGCAGCGCTCCCTGTCGAAGCGGATCACCGCCTGGTCGACGACCGCGTTCACGAACCATCCGAACTCGGCGAAGTACGGCCGCGGCATCCCCGGCGTGAAGCTGCAGAAGCGCACGGAGCCGGCCGCGGACGGGGTGCACCGCTTCCAGCTGCAGTACGGCGGCCCGATCGGGCGCTGGTCCTGCGACGAGGCCCTAGCGGAGTGGAAACGCAAGCACGGGAAGGACCGCCGGCCGTGACCGACGACCAGGAGCCGCTGACCCGGCGCATCGAGACCGTCGACCCGAAGTCGCTGACGCTGTTGGAGGTCAACGCCCGGTTCATGCGCAAAGAGACCTTCGACCGGCTCGTAGCGAACGTGCGCCGCGATGGGGGCCTGACCAGCGTGCCACTGGTGTGGGACGACACCGCCGCCGGCCGGCGGGTGGTGCTGTCCGGCAACCACCGGATCATGGCCGCGGTCGAGGCCGGCGTCGAGACGGTCGAGGTGATGGTGGTCGACCAGCCGCTGTCGCGGGCCCGGCAGGTCGCGTTGCAGCTGTCGCACAACGCCATCGAGGGCGAGGACGACCCGGCCACCCTCAAGCACCTGTACGACGAACTCGACGACGTCGACTGGCGCTCCTACTCGGGCCTGGACGACAAGCAGCTCGGGCTGCTCGCCGACCTGGACCTGGAGGGCCTGTCGGAGGCGAACCTGGACTTCGCCTCCGTGCAGCTGGTGTTCCTGCCGCAGGAACTCGACGCCGCCCGTGCGGCCCTCGACGAGGCGAAGTCGCTGACCCAGGCGGACGCCCGCTGGCTGGCCGCGTACCGCGACTACGAACCCACCCTGGACGCGCTCGCGACCGCCCACGGCGCGCACAACGTCGGCAACGTGGCCACCGCGCTCGGCATCATCCTCACCGTGTTCAACCGTCACCTCGGCGACCTGCGCGACGGCGTCTGGTACGACCCGGACGCCGGGGAACCGCTGGTCAACGCCCGCCAGCTCGTCCCCATCGAAACCGTCCTCGAGACCCGGTCCATGCCAGCCGACGCCGCTGCGGTGTTCGCCCGCGCGGTCGACACCGCGGTACGCCGCGGTGACGTGCCCGCCGAACAACGCTGGCGGGCGCTGGAGCTGTTCGCCGCGGACTACCTCGCCGGCGCCTGAACCGGATTTCCGCATGCCCGAGAACAATACGGCCGCATTCAGCATCGCGGCCGGTGAAAGGAGTACTGGGATGGCCACGAGCACCACCGACGACGCGTACGCGGAGCTGACCGAGGCGCAGCGCATCGAACTCGACCGCCGCTTCGACCACCACCCGCCCACCGACGACGAGACCGCCGCACGGCACGAGCTGTGGCGAGCCGAGGTCAAACATTTGGCGGCGGTGGCGATGCGGGAGCTGCCGAACGGGCGGGAGACGTCGCTGGTGCTGACCGCCCTCGACGACGTCCTGTGGTGCGGCACCGCCGCGATTGCCCGCCCGCCGATGCGCGGCGCCCGCCCCGCCGCATGAGCCGGCGGCCCGGCCGTGTGTCTTCCCCCGTGGACCCGGCCGGGCCGCCCCATCCCCAGCGACGACCAGAGAGCAGGAGGCGATCGTGAGCGAGACGGCCGTCCTGCCGTGGGACCGGCAGAAACAGGAGCCCGGACCGTCGTACGCCTACTTCACGATCTACCGGGATCTGGGCCGCACCCGCACCGTGGCAAGAGTCGCGGACGAGGTCAACAAATCCCGGGATTACCTCCACAAGATCGCCGCCGCGTGGCGGTGGGTGCAACGCGCCCAGGCGTGGGATCGCGAGCAGGACCGCGTGTACGGCGAAGCCCTGACGGAGCGGCGCCGGGAGATGGCCGAACGGCACGCCCGCCTCGCCTCCGCCCTGCAATCGAAGGTCGTCACACGACTTCAGTCGTTGGACGCATCGAAGCTCACCCCTGCCGACATCGCGCGCTGGCTGGAGGTCACCACCCGCCTGGAACGTCTCGCGCTCGGGCTGCCGGACTCAGCGACCGCAGTGTCCGGCCCGGACGGCGCACCGATCGAGGTCGAGGTCTCCGCCATGGGCGAGGCGGACCGGTCGGCGTTCTTCCGCGCCCTGGTCGCTGAGGCCAGCGCCCGCGCTGGCGGCGACCTCCCCAGCACCGCAGACGACGACACCGACGACGAGGAAGACGACGCTGCGAGCGTCGACGATCAAGGAGATCAGCGATGACCCACCCGCCCCGCACTGAACCCGAGACCGCCCGTGCTGCCACCACCGACCCTGGCTGGGCGGTGCTGTGCCTGCGCATCGGCACGGCCCTGTTCGCCGCTTCGGCCATGAGCCTTGGGCTGCTGACGGTGCTGCGGTGACCGGCACCCAGCCACGCTCGGCGCAGCGTCTCATCCACGGCCGCCGCCACCCGGTGCCGGCACCCCGTCCCGGCCGCCCGGCCGCGGATCCGCTCGTGACGGCGATCCTCGGCGTACAGGCCGAGCGTCCGTCCGGGTCGATGTACACGACCAGCCGGTACCGGCGGGCGCAGCGGCGCAGCGAAGACGCCGCCGTGATTCGCCGCCGGCTGTGGGCGCTGCGGATCCTCATCGCCGCGTGGACACTCGGGATCGCTGTCACGTTGTGGCTGGTCGCCACCTGGGTTGGCTGGCCGGCCGCGTTGTTCACTCACACCCCGATGGCGGTGCTGCTGGTTGCTCTGCTCCACTGCGCCCGGGTGGAGCGACGCTGGCTCGACCGGGTCCGCGCCGAGCGGCGCTGACCAGCCGGGCGGGTTCGTACGGTGGGGGCGTTTCCCGACCCGGCGATGATGAGCGACGCCGAGCTGGCCGCCTATCTGCGCGCGGTCACCGACGCGCAGGAGGCGGTCCGGTTTGACTGGCCGCGGCACGCCCGCCCGGAGCAGCTGGAGCCGGACGCCGCATACCGGGTGTGGCTGCTGCTGGCGGGCCGCGGGTTCGGCAAGACCCGCACCGGCGCGGAGACCATGCGGGGGTGGGCGAGGAAGCCGCGCGGGCACTATGCGGTGATCGCCAAGACCGAACGTGAAGTGTTGAACATCTGCTTCGAGGCGCCGCGGGCCGGGCTGGTCGCGGTGATCCCACCGGCGGAGGTGGCCCAGTTCAACCGGGGCGCGGGGTCCATCATGCTGCGCCTGAGCAACGGGACGATCATCCGCGGGTTCGGCGCGCAGGACCCGGACACGCTGCGCGGGTACGCGTTCGATGGGGTGTGGGCTGACGAGTACGCGGCCTGGCCGGTGCAGTCCGCGCAGGGCGTGTACGACATGGCATGGTTCTGCATGCGCGAGGCCGCCGCCCCGCACATGATCATCTCGACAACACCGAAGCCGCTGCCGCACGTGAAGAAGCTGCTCACCCGGCACGCGAAGCAGAAGGCCAGCCGCAAGCGCCGGATCGTCGTGACCCGTGGCCGGACCCTGGACAACGCGGCGAACCTGTCCGAGGACGCCCTCGAGGAATTGCTCGAACAGTACGAGGGCACCCGCCTCGGCCGGCAAGAACTCGACGCGGAGCTGCTCAGCGACGTAGAAGGCGCCCTGTGGAAGACCTCGTGGATCGAGGCGGGCCGCGTCGACGCCGACGACGTGCCGGAACTGACCCGCACCGTCGTGTCCGTGGACCCGGCCGACACCGTGTCGGAAACCTCCGACGAAACCGGCATCGTCGCGGTCGGCCGCGGTGTCGACGGCGACCACTACGTGCTGGCCGACCGCAGCATGCGCGTCGCCGGCATGGCCGCCGCCCGCCGAATCTGGCAGTGCTACCTCGACGTCGACGCCGACCTCGTCATCTACGAAGGCTCGTCCGCGTGGATGCGCGACATCCTCGTCGACGCTTGGACGGCAATGCAGGCCGAAGGACTCCTGCCCGGCGGCGATGCACCCCTCGACGTGGTCCAGGCGCGGGTGTCGAAGCGCGTCCGGGCCGAACCGGTCGCGGCCAGGTACGAGGTCGACCCGCCCCGGGTCCACCACGTCGGGACGATGGCTAAGCTGGAAGACCAGCTCACCACCTGGACCCCCGAGTCCGGGCACTCCCCGGACCGGCTCGACGCGCTCGTGCACGGCGTCGCGTACCTGCGGGTGCGAGAAGCCCGGCGCGCGGTCGTCGCGTCTCCGTTGTCGACTCGGGATGTTCGTTCCGGATTGTCGGCTCGGGGGTTCGAATCTCGCAGATGAACAGGCCGACGAGATCCGCACCGCCCTGCCTGCGCATGGCTTACTGCCGGTTCGGCATCAGCCAAACCCGCCGTTCAGTGCCAGGTCAATGAGGGCTTGGGTGGCCCCATCGGTTGCTGCTGTCACCGTAGCGACACCGATTTTGTCGGCAATCGCACGGAGCTTCCCGGCCTTCTTTACTACCTCACCGGTGTCCGGCTCATCGCTTTCGACGGCTGTCCGCAGGTCGGCCACGGCTTCAACGAGTTCCGCCCGTTGGGCTTCGGTGATGTCGACTGCTACCTGTTGGACCTTGTCGAGCAGCCGAAGCGCATCCTCAACGCTCAAACCTTTGGCGCTGGCACTGGCCTTGGCGCCGATGGCGACGGGTCCTGTGGCTGCTTGGATCGTCGTGTTGTAGACGTCCCCGATGCGGTGGCTCACTGCGGCGTCGACCTGACCCTTCTTGGGAAGCTCGGAGAGCGGCGTGTCGGCGGTGAGATCCGCGACTACATCCACAAGCTTGGTGCGGACCTGACCGAGGATGCCCGCGAGCACCGAACCGCTCATGACGTAGGACAGGCCAACGACCTCCTGGAACGGGCCGAGTTCCTCGTTCCAGACTGTTTGGGCGTAGGCGAGGGCGGGTGACGCGAAGAACATCTGCTTCTGGTCGGCGAGCCGTTCCAGCTCCTCGATCGGGTGCTTGAACGACATGTGGTCCGGTATGAACTCTTGGGCGTCAACCGGAAGCTGGTATCGGTCGACGATCCGGTTCTTCGACCACGTGTTTCCGCTGATTGAGTTCATGGAGATTGCGGGACTGGGGACCCTGCGGTACGCCGGCACCTCATCGTCGTCGCCGTAGCCGTTGAGCTCTTTGCGCGCCCAGGATCGCAGCGTCTCCGAGCCGGTCTCGGCTCCAAGCAGAAGGCACTTGCGCAGTAGGCCCGCGAGTGGCTGCGACTCATCGAGCAAATGTTCGCGCAGCGATCGGAGCAGGGTGTCGGTCACAGATAAAGGCTAGATGCCGGGTCCGACAAACAGCGGACTGCTCCTCGGGAGAAAGGTATCCCGCCACCACCCAACCGATTCATCGAGAGGATCTTCTCATGTCACTGAGCGTGATCAAATGATACAATGAATATATACAGCTCAGACCCTCTGAGCTGCGAAAATGGGGAGGATCTTCACGTGGCGACCACAACGGAGAACCGTCAAGGCTTGAGGCTCGTGGAGCCCGGCGAAGAGGTGCAGGCGGGTGCCGCGAACCCGAAGGGCTACCTGCTATATCTCGACCCGCGCGACCTGCTGGGGCACCGCGGCAACCTGCGCCGCGACCTCGGCGACCTGAGCGAGCTGCAGGCGAGCATCGCGGCGGAGGGCGTCCTCCAAGCCCTCACGGTGATCCCTGCGGATGAGGGTCGGTTCCGGGTAGTGGCCGGGCACCGCCGCACGGCGGCCGCGTCCGCCACGTTGGAGGCCGGTGAGTGGAACCCGGCGTGTGCGCCGCTGGTGCCATGCCTGGTGCGACCGGATCTAGTGGACCGTCCCGCCGAGCAGATCTTCGCGATGCTCGGCGAGAACGACCACCGCACGGACCTGACGGTCAGCGAACGCAGCAAGGGCTACGCCCAGCTCGCCGCGTTTGATATCGCGCCGGCTGAGATCGCCCGCCGCGCCGCCATCAAGATCGAGCACGTGAGGGCGGCGATCCGCCTCGACGCTATGGGTGACGACGTGAAGGCCAAGGCCGACGCGGGTCAGCTGAACTTCGACGACATCTTGGCGCTGAAGGAGTTCGAGGATGACCCGAAGGTAGAGCAGCGGATCATCTCCGCGGCGGGCACTGCCTGGGGGGCCCGGCATGAGATGGCGGTGGAGCGCAAGAAGCGCAAGGACAAGGCGCGGGCCGCCGAGTTGAAGGCCGAGTTGAAGGCGGCCGGAGTTCGGGAGGTGCCTAGGCCGAAGGCGTGGCCGTACGAGTCGAAGGCGGTTGGCGTCAACCAGCTGGTCGACGCCGAAGGGAACCGGCTGGACGAAAAGGCGGTGAAAACTCAGGAGGGCTTTGCTGCGTTCGTGGACATGCAGAACGCCCCGGTGAGCGTCGTCTACGTATGTCTGGATCCGGAAGGCATGGGGTACACGCGGCCGCGGGGAAATACCTTCAAGTCTGCGGAGCAGCAGAAGGCGGTGGAGCAGACGCGAGAGGCCGAAGACCAGCGGCGGGCCGCCCTGGACGTGGCAGCGCCGGTGCGGCGCAGATTCATCCGAGAACAGTGGGGCAGCGCGAAAGCGGCCAAGGAGTTGCTCGAAGAGGCGACGCGGACCGCGGCGGTCAATCCGTCTGAGCTGATGGCCCGCAACACGCAGGACTACATGGCGGTCTTAGCCGGCGGATCGCTCGACAATCTGAGCACCGCCCGGCTGGACCGGTTGCAGCGGGTGCAGGTGTGCCGTTGGATCGCCGACCAGGAAGAACACATCGCCGACGTCAGCATCTTGGGCTGGACTTTTAAGACGGAACCGCAGCGAGCAATCGACTGGTTCGACCGGCTGACCGCCCAGGGCTACGGCCTGTCGCCGGCCGAGACCGACCTCTACGAGAGGCTGACCGTGCGGGCGTCGGACCTTGCGGCAGAAGTCCAACGGCGCGCGGCGGCCGAACGGCGCTCCCAGGTGCGCAAGGCCGAGCAGGTCGCGGCCGGTGAGCGGTTGGTGTTCACGCTGTGGCCCGTCTCGGAGGGTGACCGCGCGAGCTGGGAGCTCGTCACCGGCCACGGCAAATACATCGGCGATCTGGTCTCCGATGATCTCCGCCAGGTGCAGCAGTGGGCGGTGGTGGAAGTGCAGGACGAGGGCTTTGTCGCCGAGCAATGGCAGGAGAAACGCGATGAAGAGTCGTCGACCACCTACTACGTGATGGAGGTCGACGACGTCGACTCGGACGCGCAGGACGAACCCGAGGCAGGTGCGGACGACGGTGATGATGCGGAGCCGGTGTTCGCATTGTTCCCGGTTGACGAGGACGGCAAGCCGCAGTGGTGGTTGATCCATGACGACTTCGGTACGGCGATCGGTGAACTGTATGCCGGACCCGACGAGGTCGACAGGGCGCAGGAGTGGGCGACGGACTTCCTGGCCAGCATGCAGTTCCAGGACACCACCTGGCGCGCAGAGCGCGGCGGGGATCTGGTGCCGGATCACTACCGTGCCACGTGGCCCGACGAGCAGGACGACGGCACAGCGGTGACTCCCGGCGAGGAATACGCGCAGTAAGCAGTCGGGTCGCGCTGCGGCCGAAAGGCGGAGACTCTCCTCCCGAACCAGGGTGGAGAGTCTCCGCTTTTTATACGGCCGCAGTCACACTGTTAGGCTCATAGTCATGGTGGTGTGGTTTGAGGTGGCGATCGTTGTGCTCGCCGTGGCCCGGCTGACCCGGCTCGTCTGCGCGGACAAGATCACCGAACCGGTGCGGGCCTCGGTGGTGCGCCGCCTTCCTGCCGGAAGCATGTGGGCGTACCTGCTGTACTGCCGCTGGTGCGTGTCCGTGTGGGTCGCCGCTCCGGCCGCCGCCACCTGGTGGACGGCATCGTCGGCTCCCCGCTGGTCGGGCCATTGGTGGCTGGACGTTCCCACGGCCGCGCTGGCCCTGTCGTACGCGACGGGGCTGCTGGTGCGCGCCGAGCCGGAGGCATAGTCCGTGGCGTGGTGGGGGAG
The DNA here is from genome assembly GCF_044452725.1 of Actinoplanes sp. NPDC051859. Classification (NCBI taxonomy): domain Bacteria; kingdom Bacillati; phylum Actinomycetota; class Actinomycetes; order Micromonosporales; family Micromonosporaceae; genus Actinoplanes; species Actinoplanes sp. NPDC051859. The sequence goes on from NZ_JBITBX010000009.1 coordinate 337,818, forward strand.
GCGACCCAGCGACGACACCCCCGTCGGGCGGGCCACCGCCGTGGTGGCGTCGGCGGCGCGGATGCGCTACGACTCTGCTGGGTCGGTGCGCCGCATCGGCCGCCAGGAGTGGCAGGACGAGGCATGGCGCCACTACGAGGAGTGCGGCGAGCTGGCGTACATCGTGGACCTGATCGCGAAAGCAATGTCCCGCTCGCGGCTGTACATCACCCGCCTCGACGAGCACGGCGACCCGATCGAATCCGCGGACAGCGCCGCGCCCGGCGACATCAACGACACGTTCCTCGGGGGCCCCGCCCGGCAGCCCGAACTGCTGCATCAGGTCGGGGTGCAGCTCGGCGTGCCCGGCGAGTGCTACCTGATCGGCGAACCCGAACGCGACAGCACCGGCCGCGCAGGCGAGCGCGAGCAGTGGCTGATCGCCTCCAACGACGAGCTGCAGGAGCGCTCCGGGCAGTACCTGCTCGACCAGGGCGACGGTCCGCGCGAGCTGGCCGCCGACGAGACGGTGATCGTCCGGATCTGGGTGCCGTCTCCGCGCAAGCACCAGCTGCCGAAGTCGCAGGTTCAGGCGAACCGTAGGGTGCTGCGCCTGATCGAACGGCTCTCGCAGTACGTGCAGAGCCAGATCGACTCCCGTCTCGCCGGCGCCGGCATTCTGCTGCTGCCCAACGAGCTGTCGTTCGCGGCCTCCGACCAGCAGGACCAGCCCGAGGACGGGGTCAGCTCGTTCCTGGCTGCGCTGACCGAGGCGATGACCACCGCCGTGCGTGACCGGGACTCCGTCGCCGCCCTCGTGCCGATCGTGGTGCAGGGCCCGGCCGAGCATTTGGAGAAGGCGCGGCTGCTGTCGTTCGCCACCGAGCTGTCGGCGTCGGTGCCGGGCCTGCTCGACGGGGCGATCCGGCGCCTCGCCCTCGGCTTGGATGTGCCGCCGGAGGTGCTGCTCGGGATGGCCGAGACGAACCACTGGTCGGCGTGGCAACTCGACGAGGCGACCATCAAGTACCACGTTGAGTCCAAATTGGAACTGTTGTGCGCGGCGGTGACGCAGCAGATGCTGTGGCCCGCCCTGGACGGCGTCGTCGACGACCCCCGCTCGTGGGTGGTCTGGTACGACACCAGTGAACTCACCCAGGCCCCCGACCGGGGCAGCGACGCCAAGGACTTGTTCGACCGTGGGGAGCTGTCCGGTAAGGCGCTGCGCCGTGAGACCGGATTCTCCGACAACGACGCCCCCGAGCCGGTCGAGCGGGAACTGCGCCAGCTCTTGGAGATCCTGCGGACCGTGCCCGAGGCCGGTCCGCTGCTGGTGACCCGGCTGCTGGAACTCGCCGGCGTGACCGCGGACGTCGACGTGCGGCTACTGCTCGACCGGGATCAGGCGGTCAACCCGGCGCCCCGTGCCGAGGAACCCGCGCCTGCGGTGCAGGACCCGGACCGTGCGCCACCCGGCCGGGACCAGGCCGCCCTCGCCGCGTCGGCGGACCGGGCCGAGCCGGTGGTCGCCGCGTGTGAAGCCCTGGTGCTCAAGGCTTTGGAGCTGGCCGGCAAACGGATCCTCGGCCGGCAGCGCTACCAGCACCGCGACCTGCCCGCCTGGGAGTACCACACCGTCCGGCCCGCCACGGTCGACGCGGTGCCGCGGCTGCTCGACGGCGCGTTCGCCACCGTCCCGGCCGTCGCGCCTCGCCTCGGCGTCGACCCGGACGTGTTGACCGCGCAGCTCGCGGCGTACGTCGGCGGGCTGCTCGTCAGCGGCGCCCGCCACGACCCCGACGCCCTGCGCACGCATCTCGCCCACCGGGCCGGCGACCTGGTGCCGGCATGACCGGCGACCCACAGACGAACAACGGCGGCGGGTGGCAGCTGCCGCGGCTGGTCTCCGCCGCCCGGCTCGCCGGGTGCGAGCAGCGCCTGCACGCCGCGGTCCGCGCCGCCCTCACCGCCTGGCTGGCGGCGGCCCGCCGCCTGACCCTGCCGGCACTGACCGCGGCCGCGCTGCCTCCGGACCCGTCCGCGCTGGCCGGGGCCGGGCAGGCGTGGCTGGACGCGATGACCGTGCACCTGGTGCCCGAGGTCGCCGACATCTTCCGCACCGGCGTGATCGACGCCGGAACCGACGTGGATCTGCTCGCCGTGCAGGACGCGGTCGCCGACTACCTCGACCAGCTCCCGAACCGGCTCGCCGGGATCCCCGACGACGCGTGGACGCAGGTCACGGCCACCATCACGGAACTCGCTGGGCAGGGCGCGTCGATCCCGCGGATCCGTGACGCGGTCGCCGACCTGCTCGGCGCCGACGCGTGGGACGGCCGCGCCCAGACGATCGCCCGCACGGAGACGATCGGCGCGTACAACGCCGGCACGCTGACCGGCTGGCTCACCTCCGCCGCCGCGCTCGACGAGAAGTTGGACAAGGTGTGGGTGGCCACCCACGACGAGCGGACCCGCGACGCGCACCGCGCCCTCGACGGGCACCGCACCCCCCTCGACGGGGTGTTCGTCGCAGGCGGGGTGCCGCTGCGCTACCCGGGCGACCCGGCGGCGCCGCCGCACCTGACGGTGGCGTGCCGCTGCACGATGATCGAGGTCCCGGCCGGCGAGCCGCTGCCCGACCTCCCCGCGCATCCCTGGACCGGCCGCCCGGCCGGCACCACCGTGACCGCGGCCGCCGCCGCGGAGGATGGAGTTGGCATGGCCAGATGGGAAGGCATCCTCGCACCCCTCGGCGAGGTCTCCGGAGACCGAAGGGTCTTCGCCCTCGACGGGGCCTGGTCGTTCCGGGAGTTCCCGCTGCCGCTGCGGTGGGCCCGCGAAGACGCGCCCGGGCATGAGGGCGCGGTCACGATCGGCCGGATCACCGCCGGCACCGTCGACGACGGGCAGCTCACCGGCAGCGGCGACTTCATCGCCGCCGTCCCCGAACTCGGCGAGGCCCTGGAGCTGCTGCGCGCCGGGGTGCTGTACCCGTCCGTCGACCTGGACGACTTCGAGTGGACGCTGATGGATTCCGCCGGGGTGCTGATCGAAGACATGACCGACGAGCAGTTCGAGGCGTTCATCGACGCCGGGGAAGAACCGACGGTGCTGGTCACCCGTGGCCGGGTCATGGCCGTCACCCTCGTCGGGACGCAGGCGTTCCCGCAGGCCCGCATCGCCCTCACCGACGGCGACACCGCGGCTGACGTTGCCGAGGACGCGGTCACGGCGGGCGGTCCGCCCGCGCAGGCGGCGGCGCCGCTGTACCCGCCCCGGGCGTGGTTCGGCGACCCCGGCCTGTCAGAGCTGACCCCGGTCACCGTCACCGCCGACGGCCGCGTGTTCGGCCACCTCGCCGACAACGACTGCCACCTGTCCTTCCTGCCCGGCGGGCAGTGCGTGCTGCCCCCGACCGAGGGCGGCTTCGACTGGTTCCACCGCCCCGAGATCCAGACCGCCGAAGGTGACCTGATCGCGGTCGGGCACCTCACCGCCGGCACCGGCCACGCCGACCTGTCCGCCAGCGCCGCCGCCGCGGTCGAGCACTACGACCACACTGGCGCCCAAGTCGCCGTCGTCCGTGCCGGCCGCGACCCGCACGGCATCTACATCGCAGGGTCCCTCGTGCCCGAAGCCACTGCGGCGCAGGTGCAGCTGCTGCGCCGCTCCCCGCTGTCCGGGGACTGGCGCGTCATCGGCGGGCAACGCCAGCTCGTCGCGGCGCTGTGCGTCAACGTCGGCGGGTTCCCCGTCGTCCGCGGCCGGTCCGCCGGCGGCCGGTCGGTGTCCCTGGTCGCCTCCGGCTGGACCGGCTGGCAACCCTCCACCACCACCCCGCGGCGGCGCACTGGGCTCGTCATGGCCGACTCCGCCGCCCTCGACACCGCCGTCCGCCGCGCCGTCGCGGCCGGGTTCGCTGCCGAACGCGACGCGGCCGCCCGGCGCCGGCAGGTCGACCAGATCGCCGGGACGATCGGCCGGGACCGGCGCTCGGTCGTCGATGCCCTGGCCGCCGAAGTCCACCCCTCGCCTGTGACCACCGAACTGTCGAAGGAGATGAGCTGATGGCCGGATGCGGATGCGGTAACCGCCGGAGCACCACCGTGTGGCTGCTCGAGTACGAGAACACCAGGCGGCCTTCGACTGAACACGCGACGAAGACCGATGCGGAGATCGCTGACGCCCGTAACGGCGGTGGCGGTACCATCCGCCCGATCTCGATGTAGAGCTGCGTCTGGTGGGATCGGCTGGAGCCCATCTCGACGCGGATCACCCATGATTCCTAGAGCAGCTCTAACAGTAAAGCTGGGGCGTGGTACCCGGATCCTAGGTGCCACACCCCAGCGTTCATGTCATGGGCCGCCACCCCGCTTCCGGGGCTTGCGGCGGTTCCGACGAGCCGGCCTTGATGGCGGCAGCTCGCTCGGTTGTTGCTCTGTGGGTGGTTCACTCGCGTCCCCGCGCGGAACCACTGGATGAATGGCAATCCGTATTCTGCGACGACCAACGGCGTTCTCGTCGATCTCGGCCTCGCCGCCGCGCTCCTCTACCCGTCTCGCCAGCAGGACTGTAGTGACTGCATCTATAGCCTGGCGTGCAAGGAGGTAAGCGAACAGGGCTGGGATCGCACTTGGGGGAACCGCGGCCAGCAGGCCAGCGAGTTCTCCCACAGTTGGGTGCCTAGTAGGTCAGTTCGGGCGTCATGCAGGCCCGCCTTTCGCTCAGTAACAGCTTTGCGGCTCGTTCACTCGTGCATAGCCAGGTTTCCCGGTTGGAGAGACGGGCCCTTCCAGGATTCATAGCCATACCAAGAGTCAGAATCACGCACTGCCGCCATGATCGGAAGGGGCCTGATGTCGAGTTACGCTGGTCGTGTAACGCCGATGCTGGCTACGGGCCGGTCGGGAGAATCCTCCCGCAGTAGGAGCGTCGGGCCTCATGCGACTGATCATGTTCAACACCACCATGGGCGTGGCCGCCGGCCTCGCCCTCGTACTCGTCCCCCGCTTCTGGGCCGTCGTCCGCGACGTCCGCCCGCCGCTGCTGCTCGTCAACCGCGACCGTGAGGCAGGCGGCTGGGCCGCCACGTTCGGGATGCTCGGCGCGATCTGCACCAGCCTCGGCTTCGTCATGACCGTGTGGCACCCCCTCGCCCCCGCCAAGGACTACATCGACAGCATTTTCGGCGAACCGACCCTGATGCTCGGCGTGCTGCTGCTCGCCGCCGCCTGGTACCTCGCCCGCACCCGCGGCCCGATCAACCAGGACCGGCTCCGCGCGGCGCTCAGTCCGGCGAGCTGGGTGGTGTTCTGGCTCGGTATCGTCCTCGCCTGGTGCGCCGCCGCCATCGCCCGCTTCAACGTCGTCTCGTCGGCGCCGGCCGAAGAACCGATCACCGGGCTGCTGCACGACTGGCCGATGATCGAGAACCTGTTCTTCGCCATCGTCCTGTACGGCCTCGCCGCCGTCGGATGCCTCGCCTTCCCGTTCGCGGTCCGCTCGTGCAGCCGGATTGCCTGGCCGATCATGTACTGGTCCTGGATCGTGTCCGGTGCGGCGTTCGCGCTCGTCCCGGCGAGAACTCACGGGATGTCGCACACTGCCGACATCCGGTGGTGCGCTCGGCGGTGATAGTGGAGGGCTCAGAACGCGCCTCAGGACCGTTGGCATCGATGCTCGTCGCGACTTTAAGCTGGACTGAGCGCACCCTGCCAGCCAACCTGGGGAAGAGTTCCGCAACAGCCGGTTGGCGTCCGAGGACCTCGGTGAGGGTTGGCTGGGCGGTCATCAGCTGCTGGCCGTGATCTTCGACGAGACATGCGCGCCCTCGCAGTGAAGGATCTTCCCGCAGTATTGTTTCCGCTGGTCGGGCAGGTGGGAGGGGGGGGTGTCCCTATGGGTTTCGTCAAGCGGCGAGAGCGTGGTCGCTCGGTCGTGTTTGGTAGGGGCTGCGGTCGCGGAGCATGGCGAATAGG
>NZ_JBITBX010000010.1:0-302282 GCF_044452725.1 Actinoplanes sp. NPDC051859
GTCTTCGAGATGGCCGAGCGACGCAAAATCTTGTTCTCCCCCACAGTCTGTCCGGCCGCGTTGTCGGCCGGGCATGGGAGAAAGATTCACGGACGTAGGGTGCGGCCCAAGGACCTGGACGGGTGCCGTCCGGTTGCCCTGGTGCCGACCCACGCCGGGTGGCACTTGGATCGGCGACAAACAGACCTGGTTGAGAGAACTCAGAGCGCCGTCTGGTAGGCCAGCACCCCCCGGTTGACCGCCGTGATCGCCTTGCGGGCCGTTTCCCGGACGCTCGGGGAGGCGGCGGAGGCGTCCTTGAGCTGGGTGAGGAGGTCGAGGACCTGGCGGGCCCACCGGACGAAGTCGCCCGCCGGCATGTCGGAGTCGTAGTTGTGGCCGCTGGCTAGCACCCGGGCCAGTGGTTCACCGCGGGCCCAGCGGTACATCGGCCACACGAAGCCCGGGTCGGGTTCGCGGGTGAGGGACAGGCCGTACCGCGCTTCCTGGGACTCGATTTCGGCCCACAGCTTCTGGCAGGCGTCGACCGCTGCGGTGGTGGCGCCCTTGGGGACCGAGGCACGGTCGTCGCCCTCGCGGCGGGACTCGTAGAGCACCATGGAGACCGCAGCGGCGAGCTCCTCAGCGCCGAGGCCTTCCCAGACGCCGCGACGGAGGCATTCGGCGACGAGCAGGTCGGCCTCGGTCCAGATGCGACCGAGCATGCGACCCGCGTCGGAGACCTCGCCGGTGGGCGACAGGTAGCCCCGCTCGGTCAGCACCGCACAGACCTGGTCGAACGTGCGCGCCAGCGAGCTGGTGCGCCCGGCAACCTTGTCGCGCAACGCGTCGGTGTCACGCTGCAGCCGGTGCCGACGCTCCGCCGAACGGGCGTGGTCCTCACGTTCCGGGCAGGCGTGACAGGGGTGCTGGCGGAGCTGCACCTTCAGCAGGGCGATCTCGGCGTCCTCGCCGGGCTGGCCCTTCGCACGGCTGCGGCGTCCGGCGGCGCGGTCGTGCCGGTCGAGGCCGGTCGCGCTGACCGAGGCGGCGAGATCGCGCCGGGCCGCAGGCGAGCGCGGGTTGAAGTGCTTGGGCACCCGGATGCGGTCCAGCACCTCCACCGTGCCGGGAAAGTCAGCCGGGCTGACCCGGCCCGCCCAGCGGTCCTGGGTGAGCACCAGAGGCCGCGGTTCGCCGAACCCACCCGACACCGGTTCCAGCACCACGGCCAGGCCGGCACGGCGACCCTGCGGCACCCGGATCACGTCACCGACGCGTAGCTTCTCCAATGAGGACACCGCCGCCGCACGGCGTTGGGCGGTGCCTTGGCGGGCAAGCAAGCGCTCCCGGTCGGCGATGGCGATGCGGATGCCGAAGTACTCGTCGAAGTCGCCGTGGTGGCACGCGGAATCTTCGCCGTACGTGCGCATGGTGTCGACATTGCGCTGCACTTGCCGGGCCAGGCCGACGACCGAGCGGTCCGCCTGGAACTGGGCGAACGACGACTCGAGCAGGTCACGGGACTTCTCAGCGCCGACCGAGCCCACCAGGTTGACCGCCATGTTGTACGACGGCCGGAAGCTGGACCGCAGCGGGTAGGTCCGGGTGGAGGCGAGCCCCGCGACGTGCCGCGGGTCCACTTCGGGGCTCCACAGCACCACTGCGTGCCCCTCGACGTCGATGCCGCGCCGTCCCGCCCGGCCGGTGAGCTGGGTGTATTCGCCCGGGGTGAGGTCGACGTGCGCCTCGCCGTTGAACTTGACGAGGCGTTCCAGCACCACGCAGCGGGCCGGCATGTTGATGCCCAGGGCCAGGGTCTCGGTGGCGAAGACGGCCTTGACGAGGCCGCGCACGAAGCATTCCTCGACGGCTTCCTTGAAGGCGGGCAGCATCCCGGCATGGTGGGCGGCGACGCCGCGCTCCAGGCCCTCCAGCCACTCCCAGTAACCCAGGACCGACAGATCTTCCGCCGGAATCGCCGCGACCTTGGCCTGGGCAATCTCGCGAATCGCGGCACGCTCGTCCGCGTCGGTGAGGCGCAGTCCGCCGGCCAAACACTGCTGGACGGCGGCGTCGCAGCCGGCCCGGCTGAAGATGAACAGAATCGCGGGCAGCAGATTCGCGCGGTCCAGCCGGTCGACCACCTCGGCGCGCGGCGGCGGCTGCCACCGACGCGGACGCCCGCCGCCACGCCCCTGCCAGCCCGGCCCCGCCGTACGCTCGGTGAGCTCAAGTCGGCGCAGCATCTCCCGGGTGTAGCGCAGCAGCTCGGGGTGCACGTCGTGCTTGCGGGCCGCGTCGGCGTCGTGGAACAGGTCGAACATCCGCTTGCCGACCAGCATGTGCTGCCAGAGCGGGACCGGCCGGTGCTCGCTGACCACCACCTCGGTCTGGCCGCGGACGGTGACCAGCCAGTCCGCGAACTCCTCGTAGTTGCTCACCGTGGCGGACAGCGAAACCAACGTCACCGTCGAGGGCAGATGGATGATCACCTCTTCCCAGACGGCGCCGCGGAACCGGTCGGCGAGGTAGTGCACCTCGTCCATCACGACATAGGCCAGGCCGTGCAGGCTCGTCGAGCCGGAATAGAGCATGTTGCGCAGCACTTCGGTGGTCATCACCACCACGGGCGCGTCGCCGTTGATGGCGTTGTCACCGGTCAGCAGGCCCACCTGCTCAGCGCCGTAACGCTCCACCAGGTCGTGGTACTTCTGATTGGAAAGCGCCTTGATCGGCGTCGTGTAGAAACACTTGCGCCGGGTGCCTGAGCTGCCAGAACGCAGCGCGAGATGGACGGCGAACTCGCCGACCACCGTCTTGCCCGCGCCGGTCGGGGCACAGACCAGCACACCGCTGCCGCGCTCCAGGGCCTCGCAGGACTGCCGTTGGAAATCGTCCAGGTCGAAGCCGACGTCGAGCATGAAGTCGTCCAGCGCCGGGAACTCGGCCGCGCGGGCCGCCCGCCTTCTCGACTCCGCGTAGCGCTCGGCAGGGGTTGTCATGAACACCAGGCTAGTGCGTGGGTCCGACACAACGATGCCCATAATTCGCGGGGCGGTTGCCGGCGGGCCGCTCAGGGCGTCTCGGTATGGTTCACCACGTGCCGGATGCCGCCGATTCGACCGCAACCCCGTCGCGCCGACAGGTCGACGCGGTGCTCTTCGACTTTCACGGCACGCTCGCCCAGGTCGAGGAACCGGTCGCTTGGGTAACCGCAGCCGCGGCGGCGTGCGGCACCGAGTTGGACCGGGGCAAGGCCACGATTCTGGCCGACCGGCTCGTCACCGCCGGGCGGGCTGGCGGTCCGTTGCCGCACCGGGTGCCGATCCATCTCGCCGAGCACTGGGCCGACCGCGACCTGTACGAGCACAGCCACCGCGCCGCCTACACGGGCCTGGCCGAGACGGTGAGCTGCGACGTGGCGGGCATCGCCGACGCGCTGTACGACCGGCTGCTCGGCCCGGACGGCTGGCTCCCGTACGCCGACACGCTGCCGACCCTGCGCGCGCTGCGGGACGCCGGCGTGAAGGTGGGTGTGGTGAGCAATATCGGCTTCGACATTCGCCCGCACTTCGCCGCCTGGGGCTTGGAGCCGCTCGTGGACGCGTTCGCGCTGTCGTACGAGGTGGGCCGGACGAAGCCGGACCCGGCGATCTTCCTGCGCGCCTGCGGCATGCTGGGCGTGGATCCGGAACACACGCTCATGGTGGGCGACAGCCCGGCGGATGCGGGCGCGGTGCAGGCCGGCTGCGCGGCCCTGGTGCTCCCGGCGGCTGAGCCGGGCCGGACGAACGGCCTGGGCGCGTCACTGGCGCTGGCCGGGTGCGGATAGACCTCAGAGGTACGTGTCGACCAGCGTGCCCTGCGTGGTGTTGACGCTGCGGATGGGCTGCTGCTCGTCCTGAGCCGCGACGTGGTCGGCGATGGTCGGCTCGACACCGGCTTCGGGCGCCTTCTTCGCCGCACCCGCGTCGGCGGACGCGAGGTAGGCCGACGAGATGGTGCTGGAGCTGAGCGAACCGACCGACATGCTGCCTCCTGGGGAAGTTTCTGCGGCTTCGCCAAGCTGTTCGGTCCGGACTTGAGGAGACTGACCCCGAAATTACCGGAGCAACCGTACAGCACCCGGGACGCAGCCGATCTCGAGCGGCAGGGCGGCGACCCGCTCGCCATCGGCGTACCCGACGATGCCGGGCGTGTCGATCCGGACCCGGCGAGCGCGGTAGCTGGTGATCAACGGATCGTCGACGTGGGTGCCGCGCCGGACCCGCGGTTGCAGGCGGGCCAGGGCGACGCGCCCGAGCGGGGCGGCGACGACGACGTCCAGCAGCCCGTCGGCAGGGTCGGCGGCCGGGCAGATCCGCAGCCCGCCGCCGTAGCTGGCGCAGTTGCCGACCGCGGCCAGGACACCCGTGAAGCTGTGGTCCACCCCGTCGAGGTCGAGGGTGTATCGACGCGGGCGCAGCCGGACGGCCTCCAGCATGATCGCGAGGTCGTAGCGGCGCGGCCCGCGCGGCCAGCGCAGCCGGTTGGCCCGCTCGTTGACGATCGCGTCGAACCCGGCGGCCAGGACGGCGCCGAACCAACGGACGTCGCCCTGCGGAGTCTCGATCCGGGCGAGGTCGATGGGCCGGTGGCGGCCGGCTTCCCGGGCGACGGCGATCTCCTCGGCAGCGAGCAGCGGATGTGCCGGCACGCCGGTGCCGGCCGCGAAGTCGTTGCCGGTGCCGGCGGGGACCACACCGAAACCCACGTCGGTGCCCGCGACGGCTTGCAGCGCCCGGTGCAGGGTGCCGTCACCACCAACTGCCACCAGCGCACCCACTCCGTCGGCGACGGCGCGGTGGCATACCTTCTCGGCGTCTTCCGCGCTGCCGGCTTCGAGCAACCGCACGGTGCCACCGCGGCTACCGAGCCGGTCGAGCACCGCGGAAAACACGCCGCGGTGCCGGCCGCGTCCCGCTCCGGGATTGGCCAGCACCGCGATGTCGTCCATGCCGCTCACAGCCGGGAATGTACCCCGGCCGAGGGCTTAGGTCATGTCGTCGAAACGGGTGTCGAGCGGCAACGGTTTCGCCACGGGCGCGGGCATCTCGACCGCCGTGGGTGCGTCGATGCGGTCCGACACCGCAACCGGGACCCGTTCCTCCGCCAGCTCGGACGTCTCGTCGTCGTCCAGACCGGCATAGATCTCCTTGCCCCGGCCTTTGCGCTTGTCGTTGAGGAAGGCCACTCCGACCGCGATGAAGTACAGCAGGATCATGCAGCCGGCGAGCAGGGACATGCCGAACGGTCCCGGGTCCGGGGTGGCGATCGCGGCGAAAACGAACGACAGGAAGACGACGATCCGCCACCAGCCGAGCAGCTTCCGTGCAGACACCACACCGGTGAAGTTGAGCATCAACAACACCAGCGGGAACTCGAACGCCAGCCCGAAGATGAGCAGCATGTTCGTCACGAACTCGACGTAAGCGCCGACCTCGAGCTGGGTCGTAATGCCCAGGATGCCGGCCGTCTGGATGAACGCGAGACTGTGCTTGATGACGAAGAAAGCCAGGATCACACCGCCGGTGAACAGCGGCGCCGCGATCGCGACGAAGACGTAGGCCCACTTGCGTTCGTGCCGGTGCAGGCCCGGCGCGATGAACGCCCAGAGCTGATACAGCCAGACTGGTGAGCCGACGACGAGCCCGACGTACAGCGAGATCTTCAGCTTGACGAGCAGCGGATCCGCGACGCCGAGCACGACGAAGTTACAGATGCGCTGACCGTCCGCGTTGGTTTCCCAGGAGCTGTCGAGCGAGCAGTACGGGTCCCGAAGGACGTCGAACACCCAGCCGCTCAGGAGGAAACCGACGATCAGGCCGACGACGATGCCGAGCGATGCCCAGAAGAGGCGGTTCCGCAGCTCCCGGACGTGCTCGATCAGGGTCATCGAGCCGTCGGAGGCCTGCTCGAACTTGCTCGGACCCTTACGTCGCAGGGAGATGGCCACCGTGTGTCAGCGGTCGTTCGTGCGCTGCACCGGGTCCACGTACGGCGGCTGCTGCTGAGGCTGCTGCTGGTACGGCTGACCGGGCTGCTGCTGGTACGGCTGACCGGGCTGCTGCTGGTAACCGGGCTGCTGCTGGTAGCCGGGCTGGCGGATCTCGGTGGGGTGCAGCGGCTCGCGGGAGTACTGCGGTTCGGCCTTCTCGGCAACCTTGTCGTCGTCGACCAGACCCTTGGTCTCGGCCTTGATGATCCGCAGCGACCGCCCCAGCGAACGGGCGGCGTCCGGGAGACGCTTCGCGCCGAACAGCAGCACGAGCACGACAACGACAACGATGAGGTGCCATGGCTTGAGGGCGCCCATGGAAAACTCCACTCGGTTCAGGATGGTTCATGCGTGGTGCGCGTCCATCGTACGTGGGCGCACTGCGAGTGGCCCGTGCCGCATCCGTTGTTTGTCTGCCGACCCGAGGAATTTTCGGACAACTGGGCGCGAACTGCGCGCTACTTTGCGCCGCGTCCCGCCTTGATGATCGCGACCTGCTCCTGCGCCGTCTCGGCGCGCTGTTGCAGGCCGGCGAGGGTCTTCTGCAGCACGGCGGCCTGCTCCTGCAGCCCCGCAGTCTGCTCCTGCCGGCGCAACAATGTGCGCAAGGCGCGGTCGAGGCCGGCAAGGCGTCCCACCACGGACACAGCCGCTGCGCCGAGGATGATCAGGGCAAGGACGATCACCGCGGCGAAGACGATCCAGAACACCATGGCGGACAGCCTAGGGCACGTGCGGTGCCGGGGCTGCGTACTGGTCCAGTGCCGTCGTGGCTTGGGCGCGAATCCGCTCCACCAGGGCAGCCGGTCCCACCACGGTCACATCCGGTCCGACGCCGAGCAGGAACCGCTGCGCCCAGCCGAGATCGGTGACCCGCATCGTCACCACCCACTCATCGCCGTCGCGGCGGACCTCCTCGCACGGGTAGTACTCGGTGATCCAGCGGCTGCCGCGACCCACCCGCAGGGTGACCAGCGGCAGGTCGGCACCGGGATGAAAGACGCCGTCGCTGAGGTCGTGCGGGACGGCCCGGGCCGGCGGCGCAGCCGGCTCATCCAGCTCGGTGAACGCGTCGATCCGGTCCAGCCGAAACAGTCGGGTGCCCTCGGCGCGACGGCACCACGCCTCCAGGTAAGCCCGGTTGCCCACCATGAGCACCCGCATCGGGTCGACCACCCGCTCGGTCGTCTCGTCCCGCGCGGCCGTGTAGTAGGTGATCCGCAGGGCGCGCCGGCGCTCGACAATGTCCCGAACCGCGTCAAGCCGCTCGGTGCCCGCCGGCAATGCCACCGCCACCGGCGCGTCGCCCAGGTCGCCCGCCGCGTTCTCGATCTTGTCCAACGCGCGTTCGATGGCGTCCCGCTCACCGATGCCCGGCGTCTCGGCCAGCATCCGCAGCGCCACCACCAGGGCCAGCGCCTCGTCCGGGTTGAGCCGCAGCGGCCGGTCGATGCCCGCGTCGTAGGTGATGGTCACCCGGTCGCCGTCGAGCGCCATGTCGATGAGGTCGCCGGGGCCGTACCCGGGCAGCCCGCACACCCACAGCAGCTCCAGGTCCTCGCGCAACTGTCGCTCGGTGATCCGGAAGTCGGCGGCTGCCTCTGCCACCGCGATACCCGGCCGGGCCAGCAGGTACGGCACGAGGTTGAGCAGTCGACCGAGCCGGTCGGCGGATGCCCGAGTCGCCGGCCCGCGCTGCTGAGGGGTCACGACGGCACCTCGGCCCGCGCCGGTTCGTGCCGAGCCACGACCTCCTTGAGCTGCTGAATCACGGCCTCGCGCAGCTCCGGCGGACCGTCAGCACGCACGTCCGCGCCGTAACCGACCAGTCGTGACGCCAGCCATTCCACATCCCCGTACGGAATGGTCAGTCGATCGCCGCCCGGACCCGGCACGGTCTCCACCGACAGCCGGCGCAGCCCGGCGGCGCGGCCCGGATGGACCACGACGGTGGCGCGACCGGTCCGCTCGACCGGACCGGACCAGCGGGCGACGTGGCTGATCAGGTCGACGTCGGCGGGCGGGGCGAACGCGTGCTCGGGGCCGGCGGCCTTGACCTGCCCCACGATGCGGGACAGTCGGAAACAACGGGTGGCATCCCGGTCCCGGTCATGGCCGACGACATACCAGCGGCCCTGCCAACAGACGACGCCCCACGGCTGCAGACGTCGGGTGGAGGGCTCGTCGACCTCGGGCACACGGTAGGAGAAGGTGACCGCGCGGCGCGCCCGGGCCGCGGCGGTGAGCGGCGCGAACGCCGGGTCAACGGTCACCACGGGCTCGATGCCGAGCGTGGCCTGCGGGTCGACCTCCACACCGGCTGCCCGCAGTTTGGCCAGGCCGGACGACGCCGCAGCGGCCAGCCCGGCGTGCTGCCACAACCGGGCAGCGATGCCCACCGCGGCAGCCTCGTCCGGTTCGAGCGGGATGTCGGGAAGGGCGTACTCCCGGTGGGCGATCCGGTAGCCGTGCTCGGTGTCGAAGGCGCTGGCGAGGCCGGTTTCCAACGGCACGCCCAGCTCCCGCAGCTCGGCTTTGTCCCGCTCGAACTTGCGCTGGAACGCCTCGTGGTCGCGCGGGTCCTCCGGATCGTGCTCGTAACCGGGCACGGTCGCGGCGATCTGCGCGGCGGTGAGGAACCGTCGCGTGGACAGCAGACAGATCACCAGGTTCACCAGGCGTTCGGTACGGGTCCGCGACACGAGAAGAGACGCTAGCAGCCCGGCCGCGCAGACGGTTATTCGTCACCGTCGGGAGGTAACCACCCGTCGTCGCCGGCGCCCTGCCGAGCGCCGACCGAGCGGGCAGATAGGGTCGCCGCCATGGTGCGCTGGCGATCGGGAGTCGTTTCATCGGTACGGCGGGAATGGCACGGCGCCGTGGAACTGGTCGTCGACACCGACGACGGCCCGGTCAAGGCGCTCGCCTACCCGGCGCTGACCGGCGCACCACACACCGGCGACCGCGTCCTGCTCAACGTGGGCGCGCTGGTGATGGGCCTCGGCACCGGCGGTTACGCCCTGGTCGTGGCCCTGCCCGACCGACTGCCGCCGGACCCGGTGAGCGACGGAACGACGCGTGACAACGGCCACCTGGTCAAGGCCCGCTACACGCCGTTGCAGCCGATCCTGCTGGGCGTGGACGAGGAGGCTTCCCCGCACCACGAGTCGATGGCTGGCGCCACTGACGTCGGCGGCATGCCGGTCGTCACCGCCGACCTGCATTCCGCCCTGCCCGCAATCCTGGCCGGCATCCACGCCGACCGGCCGGACGCTCGGGTCGCGTACGTGCTGACGGACGGCGGCGCACTGCCCGCCTGGTTCTCCCGCACCCTGGCCGGCCTGCGTGACCACCTGTGTGGCACGGTCACGACCGGCCAGGCCTTCGGCGGTGACCTGGAGGCAAGCACGGTCCACACCGGCCTGCTCGCCGCCCGGCACGTCCTGGGCGCAGACATCACCATCGTCGCGCAGGGACCCGGCAACCTCGGCACAGGCTCGCCGTGGGGCTTCTCCGGCGTCGCGCTGGGCGAGGCGATCAATGCCGTGGTGGCACTCGGCGGCCGCCCGGTCGGCTCGCTCCGCATTTCGGATGCCGACAGTCGGGCCCGGCACCGCGGGGTGTCACACCACAGCCTCACCGCGTACGGAAAAGTGGCGCTTGTCCCGGCCGACCTGCCGATCCCGGCCGACCTGCCGGTGGATCTCGCCAAGGATGTCGCCGAGGCGCTCGCGCCGCTGGCGATCCTGCACCGGATCGTCGACGTGGAAACCGGCGGCCTGGACGCGGCGCTGCAGGCCAGCCCGGTGAAGCTGTCGACGATGGGCCGTGGCCTCACCGAGGACCATGCCTATTTCGTCACCGCCGCCGTGGCCGGCCGGCACGCCGCGTCCCTGCTCGGGGTCAGCGCCGGCGACGCTGCCTAGCGGCGGCGGATGAGGGTCACGCCGTCGCGCATCGGCAGCATGACCGACTCCACCCGCTCGTCGGTGACCACCCGGTCGTTGACCTCGCGGATCGCCAGCACGCTATCGGACTGCGGTCCGTCCTCCACCACCCGGCCGTGCTGCAGGACGTTGTCGAGCACGATCAAGCCGCCGGGCCGCAGCCGCGGCACGAGCTCCTCGTAGTAGCCGAGGTAGCCGGTCTTGTCGGCGTCGATGAAGGCGAAGTCGATCACCGGGTCAGCGGGCAACGCCCCCAGCGTCTCGATGGCTGGCGCGATCCGCAGGTCGATCCGGTCGGCCACCTGAGCCCGCTGCCAGTACTTGCGGGCAACGCCCGTCCATTCCTCGGAGATGTCGCAGGCGATCAGCCGCCCGCCCGGGACCAGCCCACGGGCGATGCAGAGCGCCGAATAGCCGGTGAAAACTCCGACCTCGACCGCGGTGCGGGCGCCGGTCAGCCGCACGAGCAGGGAGAGCAACTCACCCTCGTCGTGGCTGATCTGCATGCTGACGTCGTCGGGGAAGGCCGCGCTGGTCTCGGCTGCCAGGTCACGCAGCACGTCGTCGGCGGGGGTGCAGTGGGCCAGCAGATAGTCACTGATCGCGGGAGCGATGATGTCAGACATACCGGCCAGCGTTCCCGATCCCGGGCGCCGAGGCAAAACCGGTCAGTCGAAGAAGATCAGGTACAACCAGCCGGCCAGAATCAGGCCCAGGATGGTAGCCAGCACCCAGGTGGGCACCTTGTGGCCGCCCGCCCGGTCACGCGCGATCTGCGCCCGGATGCGCTCACGGCGGCGTTCCACGCGCCGCCACCGAACATCCTCGGGCGTCCGTTCAGGCTGCTGCCCGGGCGGGTACTGGTCGGGCTCATGCGACGGTGAAGTCATAGCCCGACCAGCCTAGCCGTCCCCGCTCACATGCTGGCGATCAGCCTTTCCACCCGCTCGTCGTACGCCCGGAACGGGTCCTTGCACAACACGGTGCGCTGCGCCTGGTCGTTGAGCTTGAGATGCACCCAGTCGACCGTGAAGTCGCGCCGTTTCTCCTGGGCATGCCGGATGAACTCGCCGCGCAGCCGCGCCCGGGTGGTCTGCGGCGGGGTCTCCTTGGCCTCGAAGATCTCCAGGTTGTTGGAGATCCGGTCCACCTGCTTACGCTTCTCCATCAGCGCGTACAGGCCGCGGCCGCGGCGCACGTCGTGGTAGGCCAGGTCGAGCTGGGCGATCCGCGGGTGCGACATGGGGATTTCGTGCTTCGCCTGGTAGCGCTCGATCAGCTTCAGCTTCGACACCCAGTCGATCTCGCGGGAGACCGGGTCGAGGTCGCCGCTCTCGATCGCAGACAGCACCCGCCCCCACAGCTCGACGACCCGCTTGGCGGTGGGGTCACCACCCCGACGCTCGACGAACTCCACGGCCTTCGCCAGGTATTCCTGCTGGATCTCGAGGGCGCTGACCTCTTTGTTATTGGCGAGCCGGATCTTGCGTCGCCCGGTCACGTCGTGGCTCACCTCGCGGATCGCCCGGATCGGGTTCTCCAGGGTGAGGTCCCGCATGACCACGCCCGCCTCGATCATCCGCAGCACGATGTCCGCGCTGCCGACCTTCAGCAGGGTGGTGACCTCGTTCATGTTGGAGTCACCGACGATGACGTGCAGCCGCCGATAGCGTTCCGCGTCGGCGTGCGGCTCGTCGCGAGTATTGATGATCGGCCGACTGCGGGTGGTGGCGCTGGAGACCCCCTCCCAGATGTGCTCGGCCCGCTGCGACAGGCAGAACACGGCACCGCGCGGGGTCTGCAGGACCTTGCCCGCGCCGCAGATCAGCTGCCGGGTGACGAGGAACGGGATGAGCACGTCGGCAAGCCGGCCGAACTCGCCGTGCCGGGACACGAGATAGTTCTCGTGGCAGCCGTACGAATTCCCGGCGGAGTCGGTGTTGTTCTTGAAGAGATAGATCTCCCCCGCGATGCCCTCGTCGTGCAGCCGTTTCTCCGCGTCGACCAGCAGGCCTTCGAGAATGCGTTCGCCGGCACGGTCGTGCGCCACCAGGTCGGTGACCGAGTCACACTCGGGAGTCGCGTACTCGGGGTGGGAACCGACGTCGAGATACAGCCGGGCACCATTACGGAGGAAGACATTGCTGCTGCGTCCCCAGGACACCACTCGGCGGAACAGATAGCGAGCCACCTCGTCGGGCGACAGCCGCCGCTGCCCCCGATAGGTGCAGGTGACTCCGTACTCGGTTTCGAGGCCGAAAATTCGCCGTTCCATGACGAAACATTAGCGGCACAAGGGGTTCCTGTGGCAGGGACCGCGCGGCCTTTCACCGGCTTCCTGCCCGGCACACCTCGCTGACAGGCCGCGGACCTGCACCGACACCGTCACCGCGATGAATATTTCCGCTTCCGCCACTGCCCTGATCCACGTCGCGCGGTGCCGGACCCGTTCCACGGCGCCGCCCCACAGCGCCCGTTCCATGGCGCCCGTTCCATGGCGCCCGTTCCCTGGCGCCCCCGTTCCATGGCGCCCCTTCCCTGGCGCCCCCGTTCCATGGCAAAGGAGGCGGCCAAACTCGGCCGCCTCCTGTGGTGCGCGCGGTGGTCAGGCCTTGTCGCCGGAGTCCTCGGGGTTGCCCTCCAGATCGACGGAGGCCGCCGAAACGGTCGGCTTGTCGTTACCGGGCGCTGGCGGGGCCGTGTCACCCGCCTCGCCGACCTCAGGCTCCGGCTGATCCTTGCCGCCCTCGAGCAACGTTTCGAGCGCTGCGCCGGCGATGCGCCGGAAGGCACGGCCCTTGCGGCTGCGGTCCAGCACGGCGACCTCGAGCTGACCGGCGCCCAGCTCGCGGGCCGCCCCGTTCTCGCCGCCGACGCTGCCCAGCCCCTTGACTGCCAGCGCCAGCGCGGTCGGCAGGTCGGCCGCGACATCGTGGCGTTCCTTGAGGACGGTGGAGATGGCCTCGGCCGAACCACCCATCGCCATGAAGCCCGGCTCGTCCATCACCGAGCCGTCGTAGGTGATGCGGTAGAGCTCGTCAGCCTCCGCGGTGGCGCCGACCTGCGCGACACAGATCTCCACCTCGTACGGCTTCTGCGTCTCGGAGAAGATCGCGCCCAGCGTCTGGGTGTACGCATTGGCGAGGGCGCGGCCGGTCACGTCGCGACGGTCGTACGAGAGGCCATTGAGGTCGGCCATCCGCACGCCCGCGCGGCGCAGGCTTTCGAACTCGTTGTAGCGGCCGACCGCGGCGAACCCGATCCGGTCGTAGAGCTCGCTGAGCTTGCGCAGTGAGGTGAGGTTCTCGGCGACCAGCAGGATGCCGCCCTCGTACGTGAGCACGACGGCGGACCGGCCGCGGGCGATGCCCTTGCGGGCGTACTCCGAGCGGTCCCGCTGGACCTGCTCGGGCGAGGCGTAGAACTGCATGGCCACGGGTGGTACTCCTTCGATGACCTGGGCGGTGGTTTCGTCGTCGGATCCGGAGCGGAACTCAGCCGCCCGGGTTCGCCATCCGTCCGGCGACCACGTCCTGGGCCACCGCGTCGATCTCGGCCTCGGTGAGCCGGTGGGTGCTGTCCACGGTCGCGGTCATCACCACCGGGTAGATCTTGCGGGTGAGGTCCGGCCCGCCGGTCGCGGTGTCGTCGTCCGCGGCGTCGTAGAGCGCCTCTACCGCAAGGCGAATCGCGTCCTGGGTGCTGACTCCCGGCCGGTACTTCTTCTTGAGCGCGGACTTGGCAAACAGCGAACCGGAGCCGATCGCGTCGTAGCCGGTCTCCTCGTAGAGGCCGCCTGCGACGTCGAAGCTGAAGATGCGCCCCACCCGGCCCGGGTTGGCCGGGGACAGGTCGAAGCCGGCGAACAGCGGCACCACGGCCAGACCTTGCATGGCCGCGCCGAGGTTGCCGCGCACCATCGCGGCGAGCCGGTTGGCCTTACCGTCGAGGGACAGCATGGCGCCCTCGATCTTCTCGTAGTGCTCGAGCTCCACCTGGAACAGGCGCATGAGCTCGATGCCGATGCCGGCGGTGCCGGCGATGCCGATCAGCGAGTACGCATCGGCGGGGTGCACCTTCTCGATGTCCCGGCTGGCGATGAGGTTGCCCATGGTCGCGCGCCGGTCACCGGCCATCACGACACCCTCGGTGGTGGCAATCGCGACGATCGTCGTGCCGTGCGGCGCAATGTCAGCCGACAGCCCCGGCGGCAGCGGCCGGCGGCCCGGCAGCAGCTCCGGCGCAGCCTGACTCAGGAACTGCGTGAAGGATGACGTCCCCGCATTGGTGAACACATCTGGAAGACGCCCGGATGGATCAAAGCCCGCTGCCACGTGGTTCCTTTCAGATATGTCATCGCGTCGGCGCGGAATCCGCCGTCGCAGTGGAAGCACGATATCCCGCTTACCGACGTCGGCGCGATGATCGTGGTCGACGTGTTGTGGATCGCCGGCCCCACAAAACGCACCGGCCTCAGGGACCGCCGGCAGTGCGGCGCCGCGCCAGGATCGGCAGGCGCGGCAGCCACGATCGCCGCGGACCTCAGGGGAGAAATGGTGGACAGGAAAGGCGAGTCGGCCGGGTCAGACTAATCGGACAAAGGCCTCACTCGCCGCCTTTCTGCACATATCCCCGGACGAATTCCTCGGCGTTCTCCTCGAGGACGGAGTCGATTTCATCGAGGAGGTCGTCGACGTCCTCGGTGATCTCGGCGTGGCGCTCGGCCACCTCGGGGTTCGCCTCGGTGGTGACGTCCTCGATCTCCTCGTCGCGCTTGCCCTTGCCGGACTGCGACTGACCGCCGGTGTCTCGCGTTGCCATCGGTGTCCCCCTTCAAGACCCAACCGGTTCGGGTTGGGAAAAACCTACCTCGCGGGTACGACGAAAACGCCTGCCCGTCCGCGTGTTTCTCGACCAGCGAACCGGGTCACCGGCTGGTGATCACCTCAAGCAGGTCCTTGGCCGTGTCGCACTTGTCGAACAAAGCGCCGACGTGCTTCTTCGTGCCCCGCTCGGGCTCCATCATCGGGACGCGAACCAACGACTCCCGACCAATGTCGAAGATGACCGAGTCCCAGCTGGCAGCGACCACTTCGGACGCATAACGGGCCAAGCACTGGCCGCGGAAGTAGGCCCGGGTGTCCTCGGGCGGCTCGACCATGGCGCGGCCGACGTCGTCCGAGTCGAGGAGCGTTTTCATCGAGCCCCGGGCCACCAGCCGGTGATAGAGGCCCTTCTCCGGGCGTACGTCGGAATACTGCAGGTCGACCAGCTGGAGCTTGGGCGACGACCAGGGCAGGCTCTCACGCTCGCGGTAGCCCTCCAGCAGGCGCAGTTTGGCTACCCAGTCGAGCTCGTCGGAACAGGTCATCGGGTCGCGCCCGAGCCGGTCGAGGATGCTCTCCCAGCGCCGCAGCACGTCCGCGGTCTGCTCGTCCACGTCTGCGCCGTACCGCTCGTCCACGAAGGCCTTGGCCCGCTCGTAGTAGGCCCACTGGAGGTCCAGGGCGGTGAGGCGACGGCCGTCACGCAACCGCATCAGGTGCTTGAGCGAGGGGTCGTGGCTGACCGCCTTGAGCTCGGAGACCGGGTCGGCCACACCGAGTTCGCCGGTGAAGACCTTCTCCTCGATCATGTTGAGGATCAGGGCGGTCGTGCCCACCTTCAGGTAGGTGGCAATCTCGGAAAGATTCGCATCGCCGATGATCACATGCAGCCGACGGTATTTGTCGGCGTCCGAGTGCGGCTCGTCGCGAGTGTTGATGATCGGACGTTTCAGCGTGGTCTCCAGGCCGACCTCGACCTCGAAGAAATCCGCGCGCGACGAGATCTGGAAGCCGGAACCGGAGCCGTCCTGGCCGATGCCGACCCGCCCGGCGCCACAGACGATCTGCCGGGTGACGAAGAACGGCGTGAGGTGGGCGACGATGTCGGCGAACGCGGTCTGCCGCCGCATGAGGTAATTCTCGTGCGACCCGTACGACGCACCCTTGTTGTCGGTGTTGTTCTTGTAGAGCTGGATGCGGTGCGTGCCGGGGATGGTCGCGGCGCGGCGGGAGGCCTCGGCCATCACACGTTCGCCGGCCTTGTCCCAGCGGACGATGTCGAGCGGGTTCGTGCACTCGGGAGTGCTGTACTCCGGGTGGGCGTGGTCGACGTAGAGGCGGGCGCCGTTGGTGAGTATCACGTTGGCGAGACCCAGGTCCTCGTCGGCCAGTGCATCGGCCGGGTCGTAGGCTGCGCCCGAGTAGGTAAAGCCGCGCGCGTCACGCAGCGGCGATTCCTCTTCGTAGTCCCAGCGGGCACGGCCACCGCGGTTCAACTCGGGACGGGCGCCGTACGCGTTCACGACCTGGGACGACGTCACCATCGGGTTGGCACCGGGCTGGCCGGGCACGGAAATGCCGTACTCGACCTCGGTGCCCATAATCCGCCGAACACTCATGCGACCACCCCGCCCGCCACTGTGCTGCCGTTGCCCATGTATCGAGCCTAGACGCTTCCGTATCGGTTCTCGCCTCGGGCCGTACGCGTCACGCCACGCTCAGTGGCGAACTTTTGTCACAAGTGGGGGTTAACGGGCCGCCGAGCAGGACGAGAGCTGACCGTCGGCACCACGGAGAGCGAGGATTGCGAAGGAAATGAAATGTGAAAACGCGGGCGGAGGATGGCCCCCGCCCGCGTTTCGTCGCGTGCGTTACAGGTATTGACCGGTATTGCTGGCCGTCTCGATGGAGCGGCCGGCCTCGGCGCCCTTGCCGCCGGAGACGAGCGTACGGATGTAGACGATCCGCTCGCCCTTCTTGCCGGAGATCCGGGCCCAGTCGTCGGGGTTGGTGGTGTTGGGCAGGTCCTCGTTCTCGCGGAACTCGTCGACGCAGCTGTCGAGCAGGTGCTGCAGCCGCAGCCCCTTCTTGCCGGAGGTGAGGAACTCCTTGATCGCCATCTTCTTGCCGCGGTCCACGATGTTCTGGATCATCGCGCCGGAGTTGAAGTCCTTGAAGTACAGGACTTCCTTGTCACCGTTGGCGTAGGTGACCTCCAGGAAGCGGTTCTCTTCGGACTCCGTGTACATCCTCAGGACGACCGCTTCGATCATGGCCGCGACCGTCACGTCGGCGTCGCCGCCGTGCTCGGCCAGGTCCTCGGAGCTGAGCGGCAGGCCCGGCAGGATGTACTTGGCGAAGATGTCCTTGGCCGCTTCCGCGTCCGGACGCTCGATCTTGATCTTCACGTCGAGCCGACCGGGCCGCAGGATCGCCGGGTCGATCATGTCTTCCCGGTTGGAGGCGCCGATGACGATGACGTTCTCGAGGCCCTCGACACCGTCGATCTCGCTGAGCAGCTGCGGAACGATGGTGTTCTCGACGTCAGAGGAGACGCCGGAGCCACGAGTCCGGAAGATCGAGTCCATCTCGTCGAAGAACACGATGACCGGTGTGCCTTCGCCGGCCTTCTCCCGCGCCCGCTGGAAGACCAGGCGAATGTGCCGCTCAGTCTCACCCACGTACTTGTTGAGCAGCTCCGGGCCCTTGATGTTGAGGAAGTAGCTGGTGTGCTTCTCCTCGCCGCGCCGCTCGGCGATCTTCTTCGCCAGCGAGTTGGCGACCGCCTTGGCGATCAGGGTCTTGCCACAGCCGGGCGGGCCGTAGAGCAGGATGCCCTTCGGCGGGCGCAGCTGGTGCTCCCGGAACAGGTCGGCGTGCAGGAAGGGCAGCTCCACCGCGTCGCGGATCTGCTCGATCTGCGAGTGCAGACCGCCGATGTCGGTGTAGTCGACATCGGGCACTTCCTCGAGGACCAGCTCCTCGACCTCGCTCTTCGGAATGCGCTCGTACGCATAGGCCGAGCGCGGTTCGATCATGAGCGAGTCGCCGGCCCGCAGCTTCGCGATCTCGAGCGAATCGGCCAGATGGACGATCCGTTCCTCGTCGGAGTGCGAGACGACCAGGGCGCGGTCGCCGCGCTCGCCGCCGGGACCGGCCAGGACCTCCTTGAGCAGGACAACCTCGCCGACCCGCTCGTACCCGAAGGCGTCCACGACGTTGAGCGCGTCGTTGAGCAGGACTTCCTGTCCCCGGTTGAGCTCCTCGACCTCGAGGCTCGGGGACACGGCGACCCGCAACTTGCGTCCGCCGGTGAAGACATCGACGGTGCCGTCTTCGTGGGCGGCCAGGAAAACGCCGTAGCCGCTCGGCGGCTGGGCGAGCCGGTCAATCTCTTCCTTGAGAGTGACGATCTGAGCCCGGGCTTCCTTGAGGGTCGCCACAAGCCTGTCGTTGTTCTCGGTCAGCCGGGCCAGCTGCGCCTGCGTCGCCGCGAGCCGCTCCTCGAGCTGCCGGACGTGTCGGGGGCTTTCGGTCAACTTGCGCCGTACCAGTGCGAGTTCCTCTTGTAGGAACGCGACCTGGCTGGAGAGATCGTTGGCCTCTTTCTCCCAACGTGCGGCGCGTGAATCCGCCTCGTCGCTACGTGCCACGTCCCACCTCCCCGGGGGCTCGAACGTCTTGAGACAACACTAGCGGTTGTGGCGCGGATTACGAGATATGCAACACCCTCGTCACTGAACCTTGATCGTTTGGGCGAGGTCTGGGCACCAGCCGGTCAGACCCTTCAGGTACGGTCGGAGCGGGCGAAACGTGGGAGGTATTCGGTGTCTGCACCGACCGGAACTGACGAACTCGAGGTCTGGGTAGATCAGGACCTCTGCACCGGCGATGGGCTCTGCGTGCAGTACGCCCCCGAGGTCTTCGAATTCGACGTCGACGGGCTCGCATACGTCAAGGACAGCGGCGGTGAGCTGCTGCAGGATCCGGGGGCGCGCACCGCGGTGCCGACCCGGCTGTTCCTCGAAGTGATCGACTCCGCCAAGGAGTGCCCGGGCGACTGCATCCACGTGGTGCGCGCCTCGGATGGCGTCGAAGTGGCCGGCCCAGACGCGGACTGATCACGGGTGTACCGGCCTTCTTCGAGGCCCGTACAGCCCGGATTCACCGGGTGGAAATTGTCACAGTGTGGGACGGCCGACCAAAGATGCGACAATCCGGGAGAACTCCTCCAAGCGGGCGATTTGCCCCGGACCGCCGTCATCGAGGGTCTTCCCGAAGCGCAACGCGTCGTGCCGCAGCGCCGCTCGACCCTCCTCCTCGGCCATGCCCGGCGGGGGCACCGCGTCATCCACCGAGCTGAGCAGCAGGTAGACGTCGATGCTGTCGACCCGCGCCTGCCCCGTCGAGGTCCGAGTCAGCCGACGCCGGCAGCCGACCTCGGTCACCGTCGACAACGGCACCACCCGCAGCGATGACGTCATCGAGCCGACGGGGCCGTCGCCGGGCGCCACGTCCTCGCCGTGCCAGAGCACCAGGCGGCTGCCGTCGCAGATCACGACCTCCTGCCACACGCCGTTCACTTCGTTCACGAAGCGCTCCAGCGTGAAACACAGCACCGACGCTCCCCGCAGCACGCCGAAGAGGGCGTCCAGCGCCACCTCCGGGTCGCGCAGGTAGGCGCGGGCGGCCGAGTCGAGATCCTCGTACGGCGACCAGTCCGGGAAGACCGCCGGCATCTCGTTGCTGCCCCCGAACGGCGGAGAACTCATCGCGCCCACCCGTTCCCTCCCCATGACCCATCGAACCCGCGACGGAAACTACCGGATGGGCGCCACGTCGTCACACCCCGGTATCGTCCGACGTCTCCGCCTGCTGGGCGTGCAGAGCCTCCCGAGCCGCCTTGCGCGCCGCGTACGCCTCGGCGCCCTTGCTGGGCTTGCGCCGCCGTGGCGGAGCCGTGACACCCGGCGCCAGCTTGCGGGCCGACACCAGGAACGCCGTGTGCGCGATCATCCGGTGGTCCGGCCGCACGGCCAGGCCGTCGGCGTGCCAGTCCCGGACCAGCGACTCCCACGCCCGCGGCTCGGTCCAGCCACCGCGCTCGCGCAACGCCTCGACGAGCTCGGAAAGCTGCGGGGTGGTCGCCACGTACCCGATGAAGACGCCGCCTGGCACAAGCGCCTTCTCGACCATGTCGAGGGCTTCCCACGGGGTCAGCATGTCCAGGATGATGCGGTCGAAACCGGTCTCGGCGGCACCGGCGACATCGCCCGTGTGCAAGTGCCAGGCCGGGTGCGGTCCGCGGAAGAACGATTCCACGTTCTTGCGGGCGATCGCGGCGAAGTCCTCCCGCAGCTCGTACGAATGCAGCTCACCGTGCTCCCCGACGGCCCGCAGCAGTGAGCAGGTGAGCGCGCCCGACCCGACGCCCGCCTCCAGCACCTTCGCGCCGGGGAAAACGTCGCCCATGGCGACGATCTGCGCGGCGTCCTTCGGGTAGATGACCTGCGCCCCGCGCGGCATCGACAGCACGTAGTCGGACAGCAGCGGACGCAACGCCAAATACGCCGTGCCCCCGGTCGACGTGACGACGCTGCCGTCCGGCAGGCCGATCAGCGCGTCGTGCGCGAGCGCGCCGCGGTGCGTGTGGAACTCTTTGCCCGGCTCGAGCAGGATGGTGTGCATGCGGTTCTTGGGATCCGTGAGCTGCACGCGGTCGCCCGGGCGGAACGGCCCCCGATGGGCAGGCACGGCGGCGGCTTCTTCCTGAACAGTCACAGATCCCTCTCTCGTTACCTCGCTGCGGTGCGGCGCTGGACCCGCCGCGGCTCCAGCAGCTCCACCAGGTCCGCGACGTGCAAAACGCCGACGACATCCTCGCCTGAGGTCACCAGGTACCCCGCACCCGGGTGGGCCTGCACGACCCGGACCACCTCTTCGCCGGCCAACCCCACCCGCAACGCCGGCAGCGCCGACACGTCCCGCGCCACCGCGTCGACACTCACCCACGGCTGCCGCTCCACCGGCACGGCCGCCGCCGCGGTCCCGTCCACCAGGGCAACGATCCGACCGCTCGCATCGGCAACAGCAAGCCCCGCGCGGGTCGGGCCGGCCGCATGAGCGCGGCGTTGTGCCTCCGCAATCGACGTGCCCGAGGGTACGGCGACCAGCGGCCGGGCCAGCACGGCTAGATCGATCAGAGGAAACCGCCGCGTCATCCGTGCGAGCCGAAGCGACTGTCCTGCCCCGCGCCACAGCGTCACGGCGACCAGCAGGATGAACACCAGCCCGAACAGCGTCAACACGCGCGACTGGAACAACAGGACCACCGCGCAGCCCGTCACCAGCGCGAGGCCGCGGCCCGCCCAGGCAGCCACCTCAGTGGCCCGGTTCCGGTCGCGCAGCAAAGCCCACAGCCCGGCCCGCAGCGCCCGCCCGCCGTCCAAGGGCAGGCCGGGAAGCACGTTGAAGACCGCCACCAGAATGTTGCTGGCGGCGAGCTGAAAGGCGATTTCCCCCGCTACCGTACGGTCGGGAAGCGTCACGGCAGCGACCGTGGCAAGCCCACCCAGGATCAGCGACACGGCCGGCCCCGCCAGGGCCACCAGCGCGTCGACCCGCGGCGCCGGGGCCTCCCGATCCAGCTCCGTGTAGCCGCCGAGCAGCTCCAGCGTGATCCCCCGCACACCGATCTTGAACCGGCGCGCGGTCAAGGCGTGCCCGAGCTCATGCAGCAGGACCGAGCCCAACAGACACACCACGAAACCGAGGCCCACCGCGTACGCGAGCGGCGGCGCGATACCGAGCTGGCGCTGCGCGAAACCGCCGTACACGTAGGTGACCAGCACGGCCAACAGCAGCATCGAAGCATTGACGAAGACCGGGATGCCGGACACCCGCCCGATCAGCCAGCCGCCACCCCGAACCTGCCCTGTGTCGTCCACGGCGTCGATGCTACGGATCGCGCCTGAGAGCACCCGGCTGCCGGGTTTCGTCGTACCCCTCCCCTAGCCTTAACCCCATGACGGCAGAAACGGTCCCTCATCGCGCCGCACCCGGCGCGCCTCCGACCGGCCCCGAGCAGTCGACCGCCGAGCCGCAGCGGCATCCAGGGCCGTCACTGTCGCCGTCTCGCGCCGCCGACTTCAAAACCTGCCCGCTGCTGTTCCGGTTCCGCACCATCGACCGGCTGCCCGAGCAGCCCTCCCGCGACCAGGCCCGCGGCACGCTCGTGCACGCGGTGCTCGAACGCCTCTTCGACCTCCCCGCCCCGGACCGCACCCCGGCTGCCGCAGCCGCCTTGGTCGCGCCGCAGTGGGACCGCCTGGTGGCCGAAGAGCCGGAGCTGGCCGCACTGTTCGCCGCCGACGACGACGGGATCGTGCCGGTCTCCATCGCCGAGCACCCCCTGGCCGCCGACCCGACCGCCCTCGCCGACCCAGCCAGCACTTCCGGCGCACATCGCGGCCCCCCTCCTTCGACAACCCGGCCATCGCCGCCCGCATCATCGGCCGGCACGGACCCAGCGACCCTGCTGCCGGCCGACCCGGGTGCGAGCCCGACGGCCGCAAAGACGGTCGGCAACCCGAACACGGCAGTGCAGGGGGCGCACGCCGAGACGTTCCCCGGCATGCCCGAGCCGGTCGCCGCCGATCGACTGGCGGCGTTCCTGGCGAGCACGGCCGACCTGCTCGACGGCTACTTCGCCGTCGAGGACCCGCAGCGCCTCGAGCCGGCCGAACGGGAAAGCCTGGTCTCGACGCTGGTCGACGACGAGCTGCTGATCCGCGGCTACATCGACCGGCTCGACGTCTCGCCCGCCGGCGACCTGCGGGTGGTGGACTACAAGACCGGCGGCGCGCCGCGCGAGGCGTTCGAAGGCCGGGCCCTGTTCCAGCTCAAGTTCTACGCCCTCGTGCTGTGGCGCACCCGAGGTGTCGTCCCCCGGGTGCTGCGGCTGCTCTACCTGAAGGATGCCGAGGTCTGCGACTACAGCCCCGACGCCGAGGAGCTGGCACGCTTCGAACGCACACTGGTGGCCCTGTCCCACGCCATCGAACGCGCCAAGCAAGACCGCGACTTCCGCCCCAAACCGAGCCGCCTCTGTGGTTGGTGCCACCACCAACGCGTCTGCCCCGAATTCGGCGGCACCCCACCGCCCTACCCGTCACCCCGCGATGAAGAGCTGTCACCGCAGGCAGAGGTGTCCATGCCGGCACCGCGGCTGCCCTGACGCCCTGCCGGCCTCACGCCCCTGCCGGCCTCACGCCCCGCCCACCCAGACGCCCCCCGCCCAGAAGCCCCGCCCACCTACGCCCCTGCCGGCCTCACGCCTCTCCCGCCCAGACGCCCTGCCTGCTCGACGGCCCGCCCGCCTTGACGGCTTGACGGCGACTCGCGGCGGAAGCAGCCAGCCCGAGCTGCTCAGGTCGGCAGGGCCCTCGGGAGGCGGCGGCAGGTGCCCGGACGGCATTGGTGGGTGCTCGAGGTCGATGACGGGGGCCGATCGCTTAGGGTGAGCGCCGAAATGGGCGAGCTGGAGGCGGGCGTGACGGCGGGTGCTGGGGTGAGCGGGACCGCCCGGCGAGTGGTCCGGGTGCTGCTCGCTGATGAGCAGCCGATGCTGCGGGCCGGGTTGCGCACGGTGCTGGCAGCCGCGGACGACATTTCCGTCGCCGGGGAGGCCGGGGACGGCGCCGAGGCTGTGGACCTGGCCCGCCGGCTGTTGCCCGATGTCGTCGTGATGGACCTGCGCCTGCCCCGGCTCGACGGGCTGGCCGTCGTGCGCCGGATCGTCGAGTCCGAGCTGCCGGTGCGGGCGCTGGTGCTGACCAGCGACGACGCCGACGAGCACGTGCTGGCGGCGGTGGCGGCCGGCGCGTCTGGCTACCTGTGCAAAGACCTGCCGCCCGAGGAACTGATCGCTGCCGTACGCACAGTGGCGGCCGGCGGTGCGGTGGTTGCCCCGCGGATTCTGGACCGGCTGCTGACCCGGATGGCGGAGCTGATACCGGCGGCGGAAGTGACGGCCGGGGACAGGTCCGAGTGGGAGACGCTGACCGAACGGGAACGCGAAGTCCTGGTGCACGTCGCCAAGGGGCACTCGAATGCCGAGATCGCGCGGGCGTTGCTGGTGAGTGAGACGACAGTCAAGACCCACGTCGGCCACGTGCTCACGAAGCTGCGGCTGCGTGACCGCGTGCAGGCTGTCGTGTGGGCGTACGAAAAAGGGGTGGTCCGTCCTCAGGGGTAACCCTGAGCTGACCTGGGTGGCGACCCGCACCGCAATCTCCGCGTCGCTCTCCGCCCGCAGGCGGACGCTTCGGCAGTTCCCCGCCAGCAGACTGACGTGGCCGGTCGGGCGCACTGCCCGGCCGGTCCACCGTCGCCGCTCATCCGGCGCGATCCAGGGGGAACAGTGACATCGACGAATCCGGCGGCGGCACGAGCCGACGCGGTGTGGAAGGTCTACGGCTCGGGCGAGGCGCAGGTCGTCGCGCTGCGCGGGGTGAGCGCGGAGTTCGCCAGCGGGCAGTTCACGGCGATCATGGGGCCGTCCGGCAGCGGGAAGTCGACGCTCATGCACTGCCTGGCCGGCTTGGACACGGTCGACCGCGGGACGGTGCACGTCGGCGGGACCGAGATCAGCAAGCTGGGTGACAAGGCGCTGACCCGGCTGCGACGCGATCGGATCGGGTTCATTTTCCAGCAGTTCAACCTGCTGCCGACGCTGAGCGCGCAGGAGAACATTCGGCTGCCGCTCGACATCGCCGGGCGCAAGCCTGATCCGCAGTGGTGGGACACCGTCATCGAGACGGTCGGGTTGGCGGACCGGCTGTCGCACCGACCCAGTCAGCTGTCCGGTGGTCAGCAGCAGCGGGTCGCGTGCGCGCGGGCGCTGGTGGGGCGGCCCGATGTGATCTTCGCCGACGAGCCGACGGGCAACCTGGACTCGCGCTCGGGTGCCGAAGTGCTGTCGTTCTTGCGGGCCAGCGTGCGCGAGCACGGGCAGACCATCGTGATGGTCACGCACGACCCGGTCGCGGCGAGCTACGCGGACCGGGTCGTGTTCCTCGCCGACGGGCAGATCGCGGGCGGGTTGACCGACCCGACCGCGGAGCGGGTGCTCGACACGATGAAGCGGCTGGACACCCCCGCCGAACCGGTGATGCTCTGATGTTGCGCGCCACCCTCAAGAGCCTGCTGGCGCGCAAGCTGCGGCTCATCTTGTCCGGCTTGGCCGTGGTCCTGGGCGTCATGTTCGTGGCCGGCGCCTTCGTGGTCACCGACACGCTGAGCCGGTCGTTCGACGCGGTGTTCGCCAGCGCCTATTCCACCACGGACGTCCGGGTCGTCGCCCAACCCAAGGTGGAGGTCGCCGAGTTCGACGGCGAGCAGGTAGCCGCACCGCTGCCCGCGAACACCGTGGACAAAATCAAGACCGTGGCCGGCGTACGGGCGGCTGTCGGTCTTGTCGAGGCGGACGGCGCCCGGGTGATCGGCAGCGACGGCAAGGTGCTGACCTCCGCGGGGCCGCCGCGGATGGGTGTTGCCTGGACCGGCGAGGACGAGCTCCTCCGGTTGCGCGAGGGCCGAGGCCCGACTGCCGCCGGCGAGATCGCGGTCAACGCGACCGTGGCGACGTCCGCCGGCCTCACGGTCGGCGACCAGGTGGGCGTGTTGACCCTGGAGCCCAAGAAGCAGTTCACGCTCGTCGGCATCTTCGGCTACAGCGGCGACCGGGACAGCCTCGGCGGGGTCCAGGAGGTCGCCTTCACCGAGCCCGTGGCTCAGCAGCTCATGCTGGGCAGCACCGGGGTTTACAGCTCGGTGCGCGTCGAGGCCGCCGACGACGTGACGCCGGAGGCGCTGCGAGACCGGCTTGGCGCCGCCCTCGGCACCGGCTATGTGGTCAAGACCGGAGACCAGCTCGCTGAGGAGAACGCCGCCTCGCTGCAGGAAGGGCTCGCATTCTTCGGGCAGATCCTGCTGGGCTTCGCGGGCGTCGCGCTGTTCGTCGGCGTCTTCCTGATCCTCAACACCTTCTCGATCATCGTCGCGCAGCGCACCCGCGAACTGGCGCTGATGCGGGCATTGGGTGCAAACCGCCGGCAGGTGATCACGTCCGTGCTGGTCGAGGCCGTGGCGATCGGGTTCGTGGCGGCGGTGCTCGGCCTGGCCGCCGGAGTCGGGGTCGGCGCCGGGCTCGCCTACCTGTTCAGCAGCTTCGCCGGTGGTGGCGGGCTGGAACTCGCCCCGGTCGGGGTGCCCGCAGCGGCCATCATCAGCTCGTTTGTGGTCGGCGTGGTGGTGACCGTTGTCGCCGCGGTCCTGCCGGCCCTGCGCGCGGCCCGGATCGCGCCGATCGCGGCGATGCAGGACGTCGCCACGCCGGACCGTCCGCTCACCAAACTCAGCACCGCCGGCGGGGTGGTCACCGCCCTGGGCGCCGCGGCGCTCGGACTCGGCCTCTTCGGCGAAGCCGGCAACGAACTGTGGCTGATCCTCGGCGGCGTCCTGCTGTCCTTCGTGGGAATCGCGCTGCTCACACCGCTGATCAGCCGCCCGGTCGTGGGGTTGCTCGGGCGCCTGTTCTCCTGGTCGCTGCCGGGCCGGCTCGGCCGGCTCAACTCGGGCCGCAACCCGCGCCGGACGGCCATCACCGCCGCCGCGCTCATGGTCGGCATCGCGCTCATCACCGGCGTGACCGTGGTGATGGACTCGGCGAAGAGCAGCCTCAAAGCGGAGGCGGCCCGGGTGCTCAAGGCCGAAATCATCATCAGCGGCGACCAGAACGGCCCCCGCCCACCGACGTTCGACCCGGCCGTCGTGGGCAAGGCCGCACAGATCCCCGGGGTACGGGCAGCCGCCGGCCTGTGGAGCGACCAGGTCCTCATCGACGGCGCCAAAGCGTACGTGAACGCCACCGATGACCTGGCCGCCCTCGCCCAGACGTACGGGGCCAGTGCCGCCGGGGGCACGCTGACGACATTGACCGACGACCAGATCGCCGTCAGCGCGGCGGAAGCCACCGAGCGGGGCTGGGCGGTCGGCTCGCGGGTCAGCGTGCAGACGTCCCGTGGCGAACCGCGCACCTACACCGTCGCTGCGACGTACGAGAAGGAGGCGCTGCCGGGAACCATCATGTTGCCGGCGGCGGCCACCAAGGACTTCGGCATTCCGCAGCCGGTCCTCGGCGCCGTCCGGCTCGCTGACGGCGTGCCCGTCGCGGCGGTCCTGCCGCAGATCAAGGCGCTGGTGGCGGACAGTCCGGAGGTAGCGGCAACGGACGCGGCGGCGTTCGTCAACCAGCAGGCCGCCACCTTCGACATGCTCATCACGATGATCCAGATCCTGTTGGCGCTAGCCATCCTCATCGCCGTCCTCGGGGTCATCAACACCCTGGCCCTGTCGGTCCTGGAACGCACCCGCGAACTGGGCCTGCTGCGCGCCGTCGGCCTCGGCCGCGCCCAGACCATGCGGATGGTCACGGTCGAAGCGGTGGTGATCTCCGTGTTCGGTGCCCTGCTGGGCGTGACAGTCGGCGCCGGCATGGGCGCGGCGGTCACCCGGGCGTTGGAGAGCGACGGCATCACCGAACTGGTCCTGCCCTGGGGCCGCATGGGCACCTATCTGGTCCTGGCCGCCTTGGTCGGGGTGATCGCCGCGGTCCTCCCCGCGATCCGCGCCGCCCGCCTCAATGTCCTGGGCGCCATCGCCCACGACTGACCGCACCGACGCCCGTTCCGTCGATCGTGACGGGGCGGGCGTCGGCTGTCGGCGGCTCAACCAGGGATGCGGGCGAGCAGGCCGGCAAGATAGGCCGCGTCGACGCCGACGAGAGTGTCACGCAGGTGGACACCGTCGGTCGGCGGCAACTCCAGCTCGGCGGGCACAGCGAGCACCACCGCGCCGGCAGCGACCGCGCTGGCCATGCCGGTCGGCGAGTCCTCGATCGCGACGCAGGCGCCGACGGGCACCCCGAGGAGCCGGGCGGCGGTCAGGTACGGCGCAGGGTCCGGTTTCGGGGCGGAAACCTCATCGCCGCAGACCACCACGTCGAAATTCTCCCGGCCCAACGTGTCGAGGGCGAGCTCGACGAGGCGGCGGCCGGTGGAGGTGACCAGCGCGGTGCGCAGCCCGGCCGCCCGGACCGCCCGGAGCAGCTCCATCGCCCCCGGCCGCCACACCAGACCGGCCGCGAAAAGCTCCGCCACGCGGTGCTGCAACCAGGCCACGTCCGCGGCCTCGTCCCGGTCAGGCTGGCCCAGGTCGTCGCGCAGCAGCTGCATCGAGACAGCCATGCTCCCGCCGATCATGGCGAGCCGGGCGGTCTCGCTGAGCTCGCCGCCCGCGTGCACAGCCAGCTCGCGCAAGGCGACGGCCCAGACCTTCTCGCTGTCGACCAGGGTGCCGTCCATGTCGAACAACACTGCTGCCGGAGATGAGGATGTCAGGGCGGGCCTCCCGCGTCGCTGGGTCGACGGACGAGCCATTGTCGCCCGCTGACCCGCCCCGGCGCGGCCTGATGTGATCGCCCCGACAGCCGATCAGAACAGGTTGCAGAGCTCCAGGGACTGGCTGTAGCCGTTGCTGAACGCGCGGGTGCGCTGTTTTGCCGTACCGTGGGCGCCCTCGGCGAACCAGGGCTGACCGGGATCGTCACCCACCGCTTCGAGCCCGGCGGCCAACTCCTCCAGGTCGCCAGCCGCCAGCCGCAGCCGGCCGGCCTTCTCCATGTCGCCCAGGTAGGCACCCGCCATGCAGTCGGCCTGCAACTCCTGCTCGATGGTGAACTGCTGCTGAATGCGCAACCGGCGTTGGATGGCGTGCGCGTACTCGTGGCCGAGCAGGTAGAAGATGAACGCGTCGCCGATCTGCCGGAACGCCCCGAACGCCCACCGCGCGTCGTAGGCGATGAAATCCCCGGCCGAGCAGTACGCCGCGTTGTTCAGGCCCAAACCCTGCCCGCCGCACGCCACCTGGCCTTCCCGCACGTACGGGATCAGCTCGGCAACCGGCTGGAACGCCAGCCCGGACGCGTCGAACTTCTCGGACCAGTACGCTTCGGCGATCACCCGGGCGGCCTCGACGTCGGCCTGGAACTCCTCGACGGTGTCCGTACCGTCGACGTCGGTGTCGGGTTGCTCCCCGGCCGCGGTGGCGGTCGGGGCGGGACGTTGCGGCTGCCCGGACGGCGCCTGCGGCGCAGCCACACAGCCGAGCGCCACCAACACGGAAACGCAGAGGGCGGGAACGACGAGTCGCTGACGCGGCACCGGCATGCCCCCATCATGGCGCGCCCACGCCATGATGGGCAGATGCGGATCGAGGACGTCACTCCCGAGACGTCGCGGCCGGTGCGGCGCCCCTGGCTGGTCCAACGGTGGGAAGACCTGGCCTTCCTGCACTGGGCCGTCCCGCCGGAAACCGTCACGCCGTTCCTGCCGCGCGGCACCGTGCCGGACACGCTCGACGGGCTCACCTACGTCGGGCTCATCGGCTTCCGCATGGTCGGACTCGGACTGCTGCGCGGACCGGGCCTGCCCTACCTGGGCACGTTCCTCGAGACGAACGTCCGGCTCTACAGCGTCGACGACCGGGGCCGGCGGGCGGTGGTGTTCCTGTCGCTGGACGCCGAACGGTTGGTGCCGGTGCTGACCGCGCAGGGGCTGCTGCGGCTGCCGTACAAGTGGTCACGCATGTCGCTGGTCAAAGAGTCAGGCATTCTTCGGTACGCCAGCAGGCGCCGCTGGCCGGGACCGCGCGGAGCAGCCACGGCGTTCTCCGTGCGCGTCGGCGCAGCGCTGGGCGAGCCCACCCCGCTGGAGCATTTCCTGACGGCCCGCTGGGGGCTGCACACGCGGGCCTGGAGCCGTACGGTGCACCTGCCAAACGAACACCCACGCTGGCCGCTGCACCGGGCTGAGGCACTGGAAGTGAACGACGGCCTCCTGCGCGCCGCCGGCCTGCCGCAGCTGTCCGGCCCACCCGACAGCGTCCTCTACTCCCCCGGCGTGCCGGTCACCTTCGGCGCTCCCAGCGTCGCCGCGCGCTAGTCGAACCCCTCACACCCGGCTCGGGATCCGGCGGTGCAGCTCGGCCAGCAAGGTCTCCGGCCCCGGTGACATCAAACCCACGTCCACCAGGTACGCGGAACCCGCATCGCGGCGCAGGATCCGCGGCCGCCGCCCCGGGCCGGGCAGCTCGGTCACCTCGCCGGGAGCGGTCGGGGTGATCACAAGCTCGGTGAACGGCCCCCAGCGGCGCAGGCCCACCGATGCCACCGCCCGCCACGGCAAATGCACGCCCCGCCGACCCGTGGCGCCGAACTCGATGCCCCGCACCGAGCTCTTCAGCCAGCCGAGCCGGCGCCAGGCAATGAGGATGATGGCTCCGGAAGCCACCGCCGGGCCGATCAGCAAGCTCTCCAGCGCCAGGATGAGGTCATCGACGGTGGGGCGTACCCCGACGAGATAGGCCACCAGCAGGACGAGCACACCGCAGGCCAGCCAGCCCAGGGTCAGCACCCACAGCATCGTCACGAAGACCATGGCCCGGGGCTGGAAGAAGGTGGTCGCGTCCTCCCCGACCTCCAGCGGATGATCTCGCACAGTCCGATTATGTCGGCCCCGCGACCGGCGCACGGCCGGTCAGCAGATCCGCTACCCGGTAGAGCGAGCCGAGCAGGTAAGGAATCGTCTGCGGGTCCTTGAGCCGCCCCGGCGTGCAGGTCACCAGATCGGTGCCGGACACCGTCCAGGACGGCGCGGCGCCGGCCACGTGGGCGGCCAGCAGGGCGGGACTCAACGGGTACGGCGAAGCGCCCGGGTCGCCGACCACCCGAAACGCCCGGTCGAACTCCTCGTGCCCCAGCGTCGCGCCCGCCCCGAACAACGCCCGACCCCACCTGTCCAAGGTCCCGCGTGGTGCCACCCCCAGCAAGGGCGATGGCCGGTCCAGATGCACCACCAGGACCGTGAAGTGGTGCGTCGTCGTCTTCGTGCCGTCCGCCCCGCCGGTCGACGTGACCTCGGTGTACGAGTAGTCGGCGACGCTGGCGCGGCGGCCCCACAACGGCCCGGTCAGCGCGAGGGTCACCCCCCGCCGGTTCCGGCCGGGCAGGCGCGAGCCCCAGTCGACCGCCGGCTTGACCACCACTGTCCAGCCCCGGGCTGCCGCCCAGAGGTCCAGCGCCTGGCGGCGGTCCCGCTCCCGGCGCCGCCCGGCGGCCAGTGCCACGGCCACCAGAGCAACCACGGCGCCCATGCACAACGCCGCGCCGCCGGCGATCGCCAGAGCCTCCATGGCCGGACAGCTTGCCACGCTCCGCCCACACTGTCCCTGGCAGAGCAGGGCCAGGCGGCCGCGCCGCGATCAGTGCCGGACGGCCAAGCCGCGATCAGTGCCGGGCGATCAGTGCCGGGCGGTAATCGTGGGGAGGGCGACGGTGTCGGTGCTGAGCTGCTCGGGGTCGTCCACCTGCTCGATCGGCTCAACGCCGGCTGCGGCCGCGACCGCCTCGGCCTGCGCCTCCGAGGTCACGCCGATCTTCGCCATCTCCCGGCTGTACGCGCGGGTCGCGGTCCACAACTTGTAGATGAGCAGCAGCTCGAACGCGGTGAGCAGGGCCGCCGAGACGACGGTCACGGCGATGATCTGCCCGGTCACGGGTCCGATGATGAAGATGAACATCTGGAACTCGATGCCGCTGAACAGGTGTGCGCGGATCCGCTGCCGGACCAGCAGGTTGCGCAGCCGGACGAAGGCGCTGAACTTCGTGCGGAAATCGCCGTACACGTCGACCACAGGCCGCTCCTGACCGGAGCTGTCGGTGGCCGTGCCGGTCTCGCTCAGCGCGCCTGCCGGGTGTTCGACGCCGGTCTCTTCGACGAACATCGGGCGGCCCGAGCCCTCGCCGTGCGCAGCCTCGAGGCGGCGGCGCATGTCGTTCTTGACCTTGCCCATCTGCAGGGCGTTCAGGTAACGGAAGCCGTCGAGGAAGATGACCACGCCGGCCATCCAGAGGAAGCGCACGTCGTCGGTCTGCGCGTACTGGCCGTACATGAGGGCGACGCCGCAGACGACCACCCGAAGGCGGTCGAAGACGTAGTCGAGCCAGGAGCCGAAGACCGAGCCCGTGCCCTTGAGCCGGGCGATCTTGCCGTCCATGCAGTCCAGCACGAAGCTGAAATGGAAGATCAGCGCGCCGGCGACCAACCACGAATAATCACCGAGGGCGAAACAGACGGCTGAGACCAGCCCGAGGACGAAGGCGCCCATGGTGAGCAGGTTGGGCGTGATCCAGCGCACCGGGGCGACGAGCCACACCAGCCGCGAGGCCAACGGGTCGACCAGCCACACGGTCCACCACGCGTCGCGATCCTTATAAGTACGGGTGCGGATCTCGTCAAGCGTGAACCGTTGTGCCATGCCACAACTCCACCGTGGTGATGAATACATGAATACT
Organism: Actinoplanes sp. NPDC051859; assembly: GCF_044452725.1. Taxonomy (NCBI): domain Bacteria; kingdom Bacillati; phylum Actinomycetota; class Actinomycetes; order Micromonosporales; family Micromonosporaceae; genus Actinoplanes; species Actinoplanes sp. NPDC051859. The sequence goes on from NZ_JBITBX010000010.1 coordinate 32,266, forward strand.
GAGACGCGCGGACATTACCGGAGAGCGTCCTCTAGCGCAGTCTCAGCCCGGAAAGCTGGACAAACGGCGGGAAGCTCCACCATGTGGCGGGTCCGGCGTGCACGCCCGGTCGATAGCTGGCAGAGGGGCGCTGCCACCGCCGCCGATCAGGCAGGGCAAGCCCCGGACGACCACTGAACGGACCAGGTTACCTGGGTCCCGCAGTGGCAAAGATCACCCTTGATGGCAGCTGGCCGAGGAGGGGCTGCGGCGCATCGACCGGTGACCCGGCGCGGCCGCCGAGTGGGATTCGGTGACGGCACGTAGGCTCTGGGTACTGAGGTACGAAAGGTTGGCATCGTGACAGAGTTCGACGGCCTCCCCCTGCTGCGCTCCCCCGTGGCGATCGCCGCCTTCGAAGGGTGGAACGACGCCGCCGACGCATCGACGGCCGCGGTGGAGCACCTCGAGCAGGTGTGGCAGGCGCGAGAGATCACCACCATCGACCCGGAAGAGTTTTACGACTTCCAGGTCAGCAGGCCGACCATCACCATGGCCGAGGGTGAGACCCGCAAGATCGAATGGCCCACCACCCGGTTCAGCGTGGCCAGCCCGCCCGGCACTGACCGTGACGTCGTGCTCATCCGGGGCATCGAACCGAGCATGAAATGGCGCACCTTCTGCGAGCAGATCCTCGAGGTCTGCCACAGCCTCGAGGTCGACCGAATCGTGCTGCTGGGCGCCCTCCTCGCGGACGTGCCCTACACCCGGCCGTTGCCGATCAGCGGCACCGCGACGGAGAAGGCAGTCGCCGAGAAGTACAAGGTCGTCCCGACCCGCTACGACGGCCCCACCGGCATCGTCGGCGTCCTCCAGGAGGCCGCGGGGCGCGCTCAGGTCGACGCTCTGTCGTTCTGGGTGCATGTCCCGCACTACGCGAACAACCCGCCCTGCCCCAAGGCGACGCTGTCGCTGCTCAGTCGGCTCGAGGACGTCCTGGACCTGCCGGTCCCGCTGGCCGACCTGGCCGAAGAGGCGGATGAGTGGGAGAAGCGCGTGCGCGCAGCGGCGGAGCAGGACGCCGAACTCGGCGAGTACGTCCGCGAACTCGAGGAACGCGTCGGCGACGAGGGCATCAAGCCGCTGACCGGCGATGAGATCGCGAGCGAGTTCGAGAAATACCTGCGGCGACGCGGCGGCTCGGCCGGACCCACGGCCGGCTCCTGGTGAACGTGACTGTGGCGGCCCCGCATTGTCGCGGGGCCGCCACTCGCATCAGCGCCAGAAAGTCGCGACGGCCACGTTGATCAAGGTCATGGCGATGATGCCGATGAAGTGCCCGCGGTTCACGTCCTCGCGCTTGCGCCGCCATGGCACGAACACCATGACAAAGATCAGCACCGCAATGACCAGCTTCACGGCCAGCTTGGCCGGACTGGGCTCGGCGTCTCCCCCACCCCGCAGGGGTGCGGACAGCGCCAGGCCGGTCAGCACCTGAATGACCGCGCCCCACAGCATCGCCGGGTTGATCCGCAGCTTGGCCGAGACGAATTGGACAATCGCACCGCCAAGCAGCAGCGCGAAGCCGATGAGATGCGCATAGCGCAGGATCAACCGCAGAGCCTCCATGGCGAGACAGCCTAGGTGACCTCTTTTCTCCGGTGATGGCGGTGTACTCCTCCGTTCTTCCTTCCCATTCGGCGGCGTGTCGCAGTCGTTCTGCGTACACCGCGTAGGGCATCCTAGGAACCTAGGGTCTGGAGGTCGGAGCATGACGATCAACCCCGGCGCTGCCGAGTTCCCGCATCGGCAGATCGCCGCCCAGCTGAAAGAACGCATCCGGCGGGGCGACTGGCAGCCCGGCGAACGTCTGCCCTCGATCCCGGCGATGGCGGAGATGTTCGGCGTTGCCAAGCAGACCGTCCAACGCACGGTCGACCAGTTGCGCGTCGAAGGCGTCCTGATCACCAAGCCGGGCTCCGGCACGTACGTCCGCGGCACCCGGCGCCGGCTCAACCGGCTCTCCCGCGGCCGGTATGGCGCCCACCGCGGCTACCACGCCGACCTCGCCGCCCGCTATCGCCAGCAGCTCACCCGAGTCGGCCGCGAGGCCGCACCACCCGAGGTCGCCGACGCATTCGGCGTCCGCGACGGCACCGAAATGCTGGTCCGCCGGCACCTCGTCCGCGCCGACGACGCCACGGTCGAGGTCGGCGCATCCTGGTTTCGCGTCACCGACGCCACCGGCACCTCACTGGAACGCGTCGAGGCCTTCGGGCGCCCGCTCTACCAGGAAGCCGAAGAGGCCATCGGCCGCCGCTACGCCTCGGCGACGGACACGATCAGCGCCCGACAGCCGAGCCGCGAAGAAGCGGAGATCCTGCAGATCCGGCCCGACACGCCCGTGCTGCACCTCGTGCACGTCGCCTTCGACGAGACCCGCAAGCCGATCGAAGTCGCCCAGGCGACCTGGCCCGGACCGATGACGACGCTGACCGAGGAATACCGGATCCCCGCCCCGGTGCCCGAACCGGATCCCGACCCCGGTCTCAGCCTGGCCTGACGCCGGATATGTCCACAGGGGACAGCAGGGGTCCAGCGCCTGCGGAATGATCGACGAGATCGGGGGTCCGGCCGGGAAGCAGCCCGGGTGGTGAACCCTGCCGTCGAAAGGGTTCACCTGATGCAGCGACGCTTCTTCCAGAGCATCATCGCCGTCGTCGTGGTCGGCGCGATCGCGCTGTTCACGCAGGCGCCGGCCTTCGCCGTCGGCGAACGGTACGGCCCGTACCTCCTCGCGACCCTGCCGGGCGGCGTGCCGCTCTGCATGGACAACCCGATGTCCACCAGTAACGGCACTACGATGACGATCTCCACGTGTCACGGTGGCACCAACCAGCAGTGGTACAACGAGAAGCGAGACCGCTTGTCGTACTGGACCTTCAACCGGCACGGCAGCAAGTGCCTGACGGTGAAGGGCGCGTCCCACAGCGACAGCGCGGCGATCATCCAGTACGCCTGCAATGACGGGCCCAACGAACGCTGGATCTACGAGCCGGTCTGGGCTGCCGGCAACACCTTCACGATGACCATCGGCGGAAGGCAGTACACCAGCGACAAGGTCTTCCGGATCAAGAACGTGAACAGCAGCCGGTGCATCACTGTGAAAGATGCGCGCCACGTCACCGGGAACACCCTGCTGCAGTACAACTGCGACAGCCCCGGAATCAACCTGTGGGTGCAGTACCCCGTCGGCTAGTGATCGCGCGTATCCGGGAGGTGGGTATCGCCGCCCGGATACCGCGGTGACCGGGTTCGGCTCAGAGCCGGATGCCCAGCAAGGCGTCGACGGCCTGCGCCATCAGGGCGGGGGCAGCCGGGTCGGTGCCGCCGCCGGCCAGGGCAGACTCTGCCCACGCGTCGACCAAGGCGAGCGCGGCCGGGGTGTCGAGGTCGTTGCCGAGGGCCTCGCGGAGCGCGGCCAGGAGGCCGTCGCCCGAAGGTCCGGTCGGGGCCACGGCCGCTTCGCGCCAGCGGGCCAGGCGCTGCTCGCCCGCCTTGAGGACGTCGTCGGTCCACTGCCGGTCGCTGCGGTAGTGGCCCGTCATCAGGCCGAGTCGGACAGCCATGGGGTCCACGCCGTCGCCGCGGAGCCGGGAGACGAAGACCAGGTTGCCCTTGGACTTGGACATCTTCTCGCCGTCGAGGCCGATCATGCCGGCGTGCACGTAGTGGGCCGCGAAGGGCGCCTCGCCGGTGAGCCGCTCGGCGTGCGCCGCGGAGCATTCGTGGTGCGGGTACAGCAGGTCGTTGCCGCCGCCCTGGACGTCGATCGTGGAGCCGAGCAGGCCGAGGGCGATGGTCGCGCACTCGATGTGCCAGCCGGGCCGGCCGGGGCCGAGGTCGCCGCCGTCCCAGGCCGGTTCGCCGTCGCGGGCGCCGCGCCAGAGCAGCGGGTCGAGCGGGTCGCGCTTGCCGGGGCGTTCGGGGTCGCCGCCGCGCTCGGCGGACAGCCGGAGCATGTCTTCGCGGGACAGGTGGGATTCGTAGCCGAAGGCCGGGGCCGCCTCGATGGCGAAATAGACGTCGCCGGTGCCATCACCGAGCTGGTACGCCGCGCCGGCCGCCACGAGCTCCCGGACATGCGCGGCGATCCGAGGAATGGACTCCACTGCACCGACATAGTGGGCCGGCGGGATGATCCGCAGCGCCTCCATGTCCTCACGGAACAGGGCGGTCTCGCGCATCGCCAGGACAACCCAGTCCTCGCCGTCCCGGGTGGCCCGCTCGAGCAGCGGGTCGTCGATGTCGGTGACGTTCTGCACGTAGCGCACGTCGATCCCGGCGTCGCGCCACAGCCGCTGCACCAGATCGAAGGTGATCATCGTGGCGGCGTGGCCCAGGTGAGTCGCGTCGTACGGCGTGATGCCGCAGACGTACATCGACGCCGTCGGTCCCGCCGTGGTGCGGGCGATCTCGCGGCGGGCGGAGTCGAACAGGGCCGGCGGAGCGGATTTTCCCGGCAGGGTCGGCACGTCGTGCCCGGTCCAAGCGTCCATGGTCAAAAGCCTATCGAGCCCCACCGGCACTTCCGCAGAGGCGTGAGTAAAGACTCAACGGTCCTCTCAAGCGGCGGTCAGATCGGCGGCCACGGCACGGCTGGCCATTCCTGCGGGGGCTTCGGGAAGGAACCGGCCCGGACGAGGCGCCGTACGCGCAGCCGAGCGTGCTGCACCTCGGAGATCGTCAGGTGCTCCTCGAGGCTCTCGCCCAGCTTTCCGTCGAGAGAGTCGCCCAGTCGCCGCAGCACGTCGAGGGACTCGGCCGGGATCGGCTTACCGGTCCAGCCCCAGAGCACCGTGCGTAGCTTGTTCTCCACGTGGAAGGACACCCCGTGATCAACGCCGAGGACAGCGCCGTGGGCGGCGTAGAGCACGTGGCCGCCCTTGCGGTCGGCGTTGTTGATCACCGCGTCGAGCAGGGCGAGGCGAGCCAGGCGGGGATCGTCGGCGTGCGCCAGGGCGTACGCGTCGCCGTCCTCGTCGCGGGCCGCCGCGATCGGGAACCAGCCCGTCGGCACGTCGTAGGCCGGGACGAACCCGATGAGGCTCTCGGCGTCCGCGGGTTCGTCGATCCAGAGCTGACATGCACCCGGCCCGAGCGGGCCGTCGCGCAGGATCGTGGGCGGCACCAGACCCCAGCCGGTGGCTTGGGAGACCAGAAACGCCGACACCTCACGGCCGGCGAGCGTGCCGTCCGGGAAGTCCCACAGCGGCCGCTCGCCCTGCACCGGCTTGTAGACGCAGCGGCGGGTCACCCCGTCGAGGGTGATTTCGGCGCGCAGGGTGGTGTTGGAGGCGTCGACCAGCCGACCTTCGATCTCCAGAGTCCCCTGAGTGAGCAGCGCGAGGGCATCTTCCTCGGCGAGCACGGATGCGGACTCCGTCGTCACCGGTGATAGCCGTTGTGCCGGGGGCAGAGGTGGCCCGCCGGGTCGAGCGGCTGACCGCAGAGCGGGCACGGCGGTCGACCGGCGGCGACGACGCGCCGAGCCCGGTGGATGAACGCCCGGGTCGCTTCGGGAGTGAGGCGCACCCGCAGTCGGTCGAGGTCGTCGTCGGGCTCGTCGTCCTCGTCGTCCTCGTCCTCGATCGGGGCGTCGTCGTCCTCGTCGCCGCCGAGCTCGGACTCGGCGTCGGCCTCCCCGGCTTCGATCGCCTCGATCACGACCGTGCTGGTGTCGACGTCGAAGGCAAGGCCCAGCGTGCCGACGCGGAACTCCTCGTCGACCGGGGTATCCAGCGGCTCGTTGTCGGCGATCGCCAGCGGCGAGGTCTCCGGCAGCTCGACGCCGAAGCGCCGGCCGGCCTCGGTGAGCAGCTCTTCGAGCTTCTCGGCGAGCAGGGTCACCTGGACCTTCTCCAGTGCCACGCTGACCACTCGGCCGCCCCCGCGGGCCTGGAGGAAGAACGTCCGGTCCCCGGGCTCGCCCACCGTCCCGGCGACGAACCGCTCCGGCGGCTCGAAGGCATGCACCTGGTGGGTCATGCCATCGACCCTATCCGCCCGCACGCGTGGGCGCGCAGCGCACCGGGCCGGTTCGCCGAGGGCGCAACGCGAGGCCCGCCGACGATTACAGCACGTCTATTGCGAGGTCACACCCGGTGCTCATGTCACGCCACCGCCGGCCCCACCGCCGACGGCTGCGTCCGACTGGGCAGCCGGATCCACTTCCGCGTCATCCGTACGCTTGGGTGGCACCAGCCCGCCCAGCTCGGCGGTGTCGTTCAACCGGACCAGGAACGGCCGAGTCGGCGTGTACCGAATGACGCTCAACGAGGCGGGATCCGCCACGATGCGCTGAAACTCGTCCAGATGCAGGCCCATCGCATCGGCCACGATCGCCTTGATCACGTCGCCGTGGCTGCACGCGAGCCAGAGCGCCTCGGGGCCGTGCTCCGCGGTGACCTGGGCGTCCCAGCGCCGCACCGCAGCCACCGCCCGCGCCGACATGGCCGCCATCGCCTCACCGCCGGGAAACACCACGGCGCTCGGATGCTGCTGCACGACCGGCCAGAGCGGCTCCTTGGCAAGGTCCTTCAGCGGCCGACCCTCCCAGTCGCCGTACCCGCACTCGATCAGCCCCTCATCGACCTCGGGGGTCACACCCGGCAGCGCCAGGTCGAGGGTCTGCCGGCAGCGGATCAGCGGGCTGGACACCACCGCGGCCAACGGCAGCTCCCGCAGCCGCTCACCCACCCGGACGGCTTGGGCACGGCCGGTGTCATCGAGCTCGACCGGCTGCCGCCCGGCCAGGCCACCGGCGGCATTAGCCGTGGTACGCCCGTGCCGCAGAAGCAAAAGAGTCGCCATGGCTACCCGGCCACGCCCGACGCCTCGAAGCACTCGGCCAGAGCGCGCAGATTCTCGATACCGCTGTCGCGATCAGGCACGAAGAGACTGACAGAGAGCGTGTTCACGCCCGCGGCGGCGTACTCCCGGATCCGCTCCGTGATCCGCTCTTTCGGGCCGATCAGCGACGTACGCTCAATGAAGTCCTGCGGAACCGCCTCGGCCGCCTCCCGATGATGGCCGCCCAGATACAGGTCCTGGACCTTCTTGGCCGCGTCCGCGTAACCCATCCGCACGGCGAGCTGGTTGTAGAAATTCTGCTCGCGGCTGCCCATGCCGCCGACATAGAGCGCGGCATAGAAGCGGATGACATCAGCGCAGGCCGCCACATCGTCGCCGATCATGACCGGCACGCTGGGACAGACATCAAAGCCGTCGAGCGTCGCGCCGACCTTCTCCCGGCCCCGCCGAATGTGCTGCAAGCTCTCCTCGGCAGCGTCCGGCGCGAAAAAGATCGCCAGCCAGCCGTCCGAGATCTCGCCGGCCAACTCCAGGTTCTTCGGCCCCACCGCCGCAAGATAGATGGGTACGGCCTTCCGCGGCGGATGAAAACCCAGCCGCAGCGCCTTCCCGGCCCCGTTCGGCAGCGGGAGCTGATAGTGCGCCCCGTCGTAGGCCACGGGCTTGCGGGCGATACCGAGCTTGACGATGTCAACGTACTCCCGGGTGCGCGCCAGCGGCTTCGCAAACCGCACGCCGTGCCAGCCCTCGGAGACTTGCGGGCCGGAAACGCCCAGGCCAAGCCGGAACCGCCCGCCGGAAAGCGTGTCGATGGTGGCGGCAGTCATCGCGGTCATCGCCGGCGTACGCGCCGGAATCTGCATGACCGCGGCGCCGACGTCGATGCGCTCGGTCTGCCCGGCGATCCAAGCGAGCATGGTGGGCGCATCCGAGCCGTACGCCTCCGCCGCCCACACCACCGAATAGCCCAGCCGGTCGGCCTCCTGGGCCATGGCCAGATGATCGGCGGGTGTCGTCCACGAGGTCTGGTAACCGAGGTTGAGTCCGAGCCGCACGGATCCTCCCGTTCCCCTGCCGGGAGCACCGATGCTCCGCAGTAGGCAGCCTAGGCGAACACGTACGGTGATCTCCGGTGGCCGGGGTCGCTGTCGACGGCCCCGGGGCGTATCGCCGATGGTGTCGGCTGAATAAGGTTCATGCATGCAACAGCGACCGCTCGGCCGCAGCGGGCTGTCGGTCTCCCGGCTCGCTCTCGGCACCATGACCTGGGGACGCGACACCGATCCGGACGACGCGGCCGCCCAGCTCAAGCTCTTCCTGGACGCCGGCGGCACCCTGCTCGACACCGCCGACGTGTACGGCGACGGCGCCGCCGAAACGGTGATCGGCACCCTGGTGGGTCCCCTGGTGCCGCGCGACGAGTTGCTCATCGCCACCAAGGCTGGCCTGGGCCACTCCCCACACCGGCGCCGCGACAGCTCCCGCGGTCACCTGCTGCGCACCCTCGACGCGTCGCTGCGCCGTCTCGGCACCGACTACGTGGATCTGTGGCAGTTGCACGGCTATGACCCGTACACGCCGTTGGAGGAGACCCTGGCGGCGGTGGACCACGCTGTGCACACCGGCCGGGTCCGCTATGTGGGCGTCTCCAACCTCGCCGGCTGGCAGACCGCACAGGTCGCCACCTGGCAGCGGGCATTCCCCGGCCGCACCCCGATCGTCGCCACCCAGGTGGAATACTCGTTGCTCGAGCGAGGCATCGAACGCGAGGTCCTCCCGGCCGCGGCGGCCCTCGGCCTCGGCGTGCTCCCCTGGTCCCCGCTGGGCCGCGGCGTCCTCACCGGCAAATACCGCAACGGCCGCCCCCTGGACTCCCGCGCCGCCACAGACCACCTGGCGCCGTTCGTCCGCACCTACCTGGAGCCGCGCAGCTCCAGCATCGTGGAAGCAGTGGTCACCGCGGCCGCCGGCCTTGGCGTCGAACCGCTCGAGGTTGCCCTGTCCTGGATCCGCGACCGCCCTGGCGTCGCCGCCCCCATCCTCGGCGCCCGCACCGCCGGCCAACTCCAGGGCGCACTGCTCAGCAACAACCTCACCCTGCCCCCCGAGATCGCCCACGCCCTCGACGACGTCTCCGCAATCGGCATCGGCTACCCCGAACGCGAGGGCCTGACCGGCCCGGGGGCTGGTGGCCCACCCGCCGCTGACGCATATTAAAACCATGGACTACGAATACGCGCCGCTGAGGTTGCCAGCAAATGTCGATCGCCTGACCGCAACGGCGCAGCTATCCATCCAAGCCGAATTCTCCGGCTGGGAACTAGCCCGAGTCCAACTCTTCCGAGACGGCACCCGCCAAGTCATGCTCCGCCGCAAACTCAGCACCACCCCCCAACCCGGCCTCAGCGTCTAACCCACGCCCCCAAGGCCAGCCCCCAACCGGAGGCCGAGACCCCAAACCGGGGCCAAGACGTCCAACCCGGGCCGAGACCTCAAACCTGGGGGCCGAGACCCCAAACCTGGGAGACGAGACCCCAAACCTGGGAGACGAGACCTAACCCCGGGGCTGAGACCCCAAACCTGGGGCTAAGAACTCAAACCCGAGGCCGGTCCATCACCTGATAATGGCCAATACCCCCACATGGTGTAGCCGCGACCAAAGTCGCACTGCGCCCGTCGGTGTCGAGGGCGCCAAAACACACTAGGCGCCCTTTGCCGTGGTGTGTTTTGGTGTCCTCGACACCGACCCGCCCTTGGGCGCAGTGCCGCCGAAGCGAAGCGAAGGCCATCAGCTCAGCAGCCGTATGCAACCAGCCCAGCCCCAGCCCGCGCCCCGCAACCAGCGCCACAGCTCAGAGCCACAGCTCAGAGCCACAACTCAATGGCTGTGCCCCGCGTGCTCGTCTTCCTCATCCGGCAGGAACGGGTGCTCATCCAGCCGCCCGACAAGCTGATCGTCAGGGTTGGGCGCAAACGGCCCAGCCCCGTCCTCATCCGGGAAAGCTTCAAGATCCAACGGCTCAGCCACCTCGGAAACCGTCAACAGCCCGTCCAACGGCTCCAACTCCGGAACGTCCAGCGATGACAGCGACCCGTCCCCTGCTTGCAGCAGCTCGAGCACGGCCTCGCCCACCGATTCGACCGCGCCGGCTTCCTCGTCGTCCGGCACGAGGTTGCGCCGGGCGGCGTCGGCGACGCGTAGCAGTGCGGCCACGCTGGGCACGCGGTAGTCCCGCCGCTGCCGGACCGAGATCACCTGCGGGTACGGGTCCGAGGTGCCGCCTTCGGCGGGGCCACCGGTGCCGAAGCGGGAGTCGGCTTCGTCCGGGTCGATGGATTCGACGTCCCAGGGCGTGACTTCGCCGAACGCGTCGAGCAGCTGCTCGTCGTACGCAAAGGAGGTGTTGTTGAGGTTGACGTAGGCCTGCCAGACGTCGTCGTCGTCGACCCGGCCTTGGGCGGCTTTGACGGCGGCGAGGTGCGCTTTGGCGGCTTCCACGACCCGGTCGAGGGCGGCGTCGAGCTCCGCGTACTGGTCGGTCATGGTCTGTGAAGTCCTCTCATCAGCTCGCCTGGGGCGGGCGGTTTCAGCTCGCCTGCAGCAGGCGGTCGAGCACACGCACGCCGAACTGTAGTCCTTCGACGGGGACGCGCTCGTCGACGCCATGGAACAATGCGGAGAAGTTGAGGTCGGCGGGGAGTTTGAGCGGCGCGAAACCGAAGCAGCGGATGCCGAGGGTGGTGAACGCTTTGGCGTCGGTGCCGCCGGAGAGCATGTAGGGCACGGCGCGCGCTCCGGGGTCTTCGGCGCGCAATGCAGCACCCATCGCGTCGACGAGTGCGCCGTCGAATCCGGTTTCGAGGGCGTCCTGCCGTTGCAGGTGTTCGATCTCGACATCCGGGCCGATCACGTCGCGGAGCTGTTCGAGGAACAGTTCGGCCTGGCCGGGCAGGGTCCGGCAGTCGATGGTGGCGGAGGCCCGGCCGGGGATCACGTTGTCTTTGTAGCCCGCTTCGAGCCGGGTGGGGTTGGCGGTGTTGCGCACGGTGGCGCCGATGAGGTTGGCGATGGGGCCAAGTTTGGCGATGGCGAGCTCGGGCTCGTCGGGGTCGAGTTCGACGCCGAGCGCCTCGGAGACCTCTTCGAGGAACCGCCGCACGGTCGGGGTGATGACCATGGGGAATTTGTGCCGCCCGACCGCGGCGACCGCTTCGGCGAGGGCGGTGACGGCGTTGTCGTCGTGGACGAAGGAGCCGTGCCCGGGGCGGCCTTTGGCGTGCAGCCGCAGCCAGTCGATCCCCTTCTCGGCGGTCTCGACGAGGTAGAGCCGCAGGTCGTCGTTGATCGTGTACGAGAATCCGCCGACTTCGCCGATCGCTTCGGTGCAGCCTTCGAACAGGTCGGCGTGCTGCGTGGCGAGGAACTGGGAGCCGTATTCCATGCCGGCTTCTTCGTCGGCGGTGAAGGCCAGGACGATGTCGCGGGGCGGGACGATGCCGTTGCGCTGCCAGTCGCGGACGACGGCGAGCATCATCGCGTCGAAGTCCTTCATGTCGATGGCGCCGCGGCCCCACAGGTAGCCGTCTTTTTCCTCGCCGGAGAAGGGCGGCACCGACCATTCGCTGGGGTCGGCGGGGACGACGTCGAGGTGGCCGTGCACGAGCAGGGCGCCGCGACTTCGGTCTCGGCCGGGAATGCGGGCGACGAGGTTGGCCCGTTTTGGTGCGGACTCATGTAGTTCGTACTCGATGCCGACCCCGGTCAGCTGTTCGGCGACGTATTCGGCGGCGACTCGCTCACCCACGGTGGTGCGTGGGTCACCCGTGTTGCTGGTGTCGATCCGGAGCAGGTCACGGCAGATGCGCACGACCTCGTCGGCGGCGCTGACTGGTTCCATCCGCTCTTCTTACCAGCTCCGGGTGGGAGGCGTTTGGCCGGAGATCCTCGGCGGGTATGACGCGGCGGTGTCCGTACATCTGCCTCCCCTGCCGCCGGTTGGCGGCGAGTCCACCGGCCCGAATGTGGCCGACGTTGTTTCTCGTGAGCATCGCGAGTTGCTCGAGCTCTGCGCTGAGCTGACCGCTGACGGCACCGATGCGGGCCGACGTCGGGTGCTCGCCGAGGTGGTCAGCGCCACTCTTTCGCGCCATCTGTCCGCTGAGGAGCAATATGTCTATCCGGCGATTCGGTCGGTCGTGCCGGACGGCGATGAACTGATCGATCGGGAGATCCCCGAAGACCGCGCCCTGCTGGAATCGCTGCGCCTGTTGGAGTCGGCCGGTGGTGAGGTCTGGCGGGCGCGGGCGGAGGACGTCGAGCGGCGTCTGCGCCGGCACGCGGACGCCGCGGCTGGCGAGCTCCTGCCACTACTGGCGCGGATGGCGTCGGCTGAGGAGTTGATCCGATTGGGTAACCGGGTGGAGCTGGCCGAGGAAGCGGCACCCACGCGGCCGCACCCGGGCACACCGTCCGCGCCGCCGTGGAACAAGGTTGTGGATCCGGCGGTCGCCATCGTGGACAAGATCAGGGACGTGGCGGCGGGGCGCACCACCTACCCGCAAGATCTCTGAACGTACTGATAGTGATAAATGCCGTTCATAATTTTTTCCGTACGAACGTACGGGTTAGCTGCTTCTGTCCTTTTGGTTAACCCGTTTGTCACAAGTGGAGGATCTTTGGTCGGCTGAAGGTCTAGCCGTTATCCCGCGAAGGTCCTACCGTCACGATATGAACCTGGAGCTGCGTCATCTCAAGGTGGTCTGTGCCATCGCGGAGACGGGCAGCGTAACGAAGGCGGCGTCCCTGCTCGGGCTCGCTCAGCCCGCCCTGACCGCGCAGCTGCAACGCATCGAGCGAACCCTGGGCGGCCCGCTCTTCGAACGCGACCGACGAGGCGCTCGTCCCACCGCACTGGGCGAGCTCGTGCTCTCCCGCGCCCGGGTCCTGCTACCCGCCATGAAGGGTCTGCAGGACGAGGCGGCCCGGCTTGCCGGCGCCGGGTCCGACCAAGCCATGAGCCGCTACCGGATCGGCTCGATCGGCGGGCCGGTCATCGGCGGCATGGTGCACCGACTGTCCGAGGCTCAGCCCGACGCGCAGATCTCCACCCACGCGTCGTACTACGTGGACGAACTCGCCACCATGGTGTTGGCGGGCAAGCTGGACTACGCCCAGGTCGGGGTGTGCGGCGACGCCATCCCCTCAGCCGACTACGGCCTGGTGTGGCAGACCATCGCCGTCGACGGGGTCTGCGTCCTCATGCAGGAAGACCATCCGCAGGCCAAGGGCCTGGAGGTCGACCTGGCCGAGCTGGCCGAGGAACAGTGGGCCGGCGGCCCCGGCGGCGGTTGCTTCGGCGACTGCTTCGCGGCGGCCTGCGCCCGGGCCGGGTTCACGCCCAGACGGATCCTGGAAACCGACATCCGGGGCTGCGTCGACATGGCCGAATCCGGGGTCGCACTGGCGCTCTGCCAGCCGACCTTCCGACCGCCGGCGGGCTTGGTGCACCTGCCGATCAAGGGTGCACCGCTGCGCTGGCGACAGGTGCTGGGCTGGCACCCCGACAGTCCGGCCGCGCAGGTCGCGCCCCGGCTGATGGAGATGGCCCGAGAGGCCTACCTGGAGGCTTCGGCCCGCAATCCGCACTACCTCGGCTGGCTCGCCGACCACCCCCAGCTGGGCGCCTCACAACTCGCCATCGTGCGCGGCGAAGCGGCTTAGGGCCTGTCCTGCCGATCATGGCGTCGCCGAGCCGGAGTCCAGGTTTCGTCTCGCAAGTGGGCCGGCGGTCGAATACCGGTGTTGTATTCGCCCCGTTCGGACCGCGCCGCGAGGCGGAAGCTGGGCCCGGCGCAGGCCGTCATGATCGGCAGGACAGGCCCTCAGCTAAGCAGGTGTCGGATAGCCGTCGCAGGTCGCTTGCGTGCGACGCTTAACACCATGTCGGTGCCACTGCTGATCGTGGACGCCGCCAACGTCGTCGGCTCGAAGCCGGACGGCTGGTGGAAGGACCGGGCCGGCGCGAACGCTCGCCTGCGGGACGCACTGCGGCCGATCGGCGCGGTCGGACTGCCGGACCTCCCCGGCCCCGTGGAACTCGTCCTGGTCGTGGAAGGCCAGGCCCGGGACATTGCCGCCACTCCCGGCGTACGCCTGGAGCGCGCGGTCGGGTCCGGCGACGACGCGATCGTGGCGCTCGTGACAACGGAGGGCAGCGGCCGTCGCGTCGTCGTGATCACCGCCGATCGCGGGCTGCGCGAACGGGTGACCGCCTTGGGCGCCGAGGTGCGTGGCCCCACCAGCGTGCCGCGCGGAAATCGCACACGCGGGCACGACCCGACCATCGTGGACGACTAAGCTGAACCCGTAACACCGTGACGATTTCACCGGGAGGCTGCACGAGTGGCCAGCGTCGCCGAGGTCAGAGCGGCCGTGGATGCCGCCCTCCACCAGGTCTCCGAGGGGCAGGCAGCCATCCAAGCGGCCCGGGAGAAGCTCGGCGAGGCCCAGCAGAGTCTGGCCGCCGCGCTCGACGGCTCCGCCAACGACGCGGTCGGCGCCGCGCACGCCTCGCTGTCCCAGGCCGATCAGCAGCTCGAGGAATGCCTGGGCGCGACGCTGTTAGCGGTCGAGCAGGCGCAGACCTACACGGCGACCCTCTGACCCGATGTCTTTGCTGGAGGAACTCGGCGCCCAGCTGCGGGCCACCTCGGACGAGCTGCCAACGGGCCTCGTGTCGGTCGCCATGGAGCGGCTGCGCAGCGCCTCGGACCTGCTGAACTGGGTGCGGCAGGCCTCGGTCGACCCGATGGGCGTGCCGCAGCTCGGCAACGCCACCGAGCACGCCGAGCATGCCGCGGCAGCCCTGCGCCTGTGCGAGGACGCGATCGCGGAATATCTCGCAGCGCTCGGCCTGTCGGGCGCAGGCGGCCCCGCATCGAGCACCGACGACAAGGAAGGGCTCCGCGAGGACGAGCGCCAGCCCGCTCCGCCCCGGCCGGACCAGCCGGAGGAAGATCCCTCGCCCGAAAAGCTCGGACCATGGTGGCAGGACCGGATCGCCAAGCTGACCGGCGAGTCTCCGCCGCCTCCGCAGCGGGGTGAGCCGTCGGCCGAGCGTCCCGGCGGGACCGCCGAGCTGCTGCGCCGGGTGGCCGCCGGGGTGCGTTCCGGCGACCGCGCCCGGCTCGGCCGGGATCTGCACCGGGTCGACGCCGCTACCGGCCTCGGCCTGTCCGCGGCCAGCTCCCCGGTCCTGCACCGGCTCGCGGGCGACCTCCTCGGCCACGAGCCACGCCCCGAGGACCTGTCCCGACTCAAGACCGCTGCCGGCGGCCGAGTGCGCTCCCTGCTACCGGGCACCCCGCCGGCCGTTCTTGACGCGTTACTCGCCCGCATCTGCCGGGCACCGGCCCCCGCCCAGCCACCTGCCCATCCCGCCGACTCGGCGGTGACCGCGAGTGTGCTGACCGGCGTGCTGTTGGCCCGGCTCGGCCGCGATCCCGCCACGCTGGACCCGGACGCGCCCGAGCCGTTGCGGACCCGGGGTGCCGATGCCTGAGTCGGCTGCCCAGCAGGTCGCCGAGGTCCGAGCTGCCCTGTCCCATGCGCTCGGCGCCGCCGAGGCAGCCCTCGATGCGGCCCGCTCGGAGCAGGACGCGGCGATCACCCGGCGCACCCGGATCGTGGGCGCTGCCCGCGAACGCCGCAAGCGCCTCGCCTTCGAGCGCGACAAGCGGCTTCGCGAAATCGGCGAGCTGCGCGAGCGCGACTTGGCCGAGCTAGCCGCGGCAGCGATCGAGACTGCGCACATTGCAGCCCCGGGCGCGGCCGGGTTGCCCTGGTCACGGTGGCGGCCCACGCCCGTCGGTTCACCCGCGCCCGCGCCGGAGCTGCGGGTGGGTGAGCTGCTGTTGCCGTACGCCGAAGAAGTGCCCGCCCTGCTCCCCCTCCTGGACCACGGCCATGTGGTGGTCCGCGGCCCCAAAACCAGCGGCGACGACGTCGTGGCAGGCCTGCTCCTGCGCATGCTGGGCGGCGCCGCACCGGGCCGGGTCACCGTCACCGGGTATGACCCCGAGCAACTGGGCGGCGGGCTGGCCGGCTTCGCACCGCTGGCCCCGGCCGGGGTGCTGCGGTTCGTCGGCCCGGGCGGGCTTGGCGCGCTCCTCGACGAACTGGTCGACCACGTTCGGCGGATCAATGAGACGGTCCTCGCCGGCGAACACTCCTCGCTGCGGGAGTTGGCTGCTGCCACGGGACGCCGACCTGAGCCGTGGCGGGTCGCGATCCTGCTCGGGGCCGGTCGCGTCGACGAGCTGTCCCGCCACGAACGCAGCCAGCTCGACCGGCTCCTGCGGACCGGCGCGGCCTGCGGCGTCCACCTGGTGGTGCGCGACCTGCCGGTGGAAACCGGGCCGGGCATCGAAGTGGTGCACGCGCTGCCCGGCGACGACGCCCGGCTCAGCGGCACCGGCGACCTGCCGGTCCGGCTCGATCCGGGACCGCCAGCCACAGTGGTCACCCACACCTGCCGGCAGATCGCCGACGCTGTCGTGGCCGGTCCAGCTCCGCTGCCCCTGGACAGCCTGCTCCCCGAGCGGGAATGGCAGGAGAGCTCGGCCCGGGCGCTGACGGCGCCGCTCGGCGAAAGTCCGCAGGGTGCTCCGGTGCACGTGACGCTGTCCGACTATCCACCACACGCGCTGATCGCGGGTCCCTCGGGCACCGGCAAGACCAATCTGATCTACGCCTGGATGGGTGCGCTGGCCGCCCGCTACTCCCCCACCGAGCTGGCGTTCTACCTGCTCGATTTCAAGGAAGGCGTGTCGTTTGCCCGGTTCGCCCCGGGCCGTCGCGACCCGAGCTGGCTGCCACACGTCCGGCTGGTCGGCGTCAACGTCAACACCGACCGCGAGTTCGGCCTGGCTCTGCTCCGCTTTCTCAGCGCCGAGCTGCGCACCCGCGCCGACGCCGCCAAGCGGCACGAGGTGACCAACCTCGCCGAGCTGCGCGCCGAGGACCCCACCGGCTCCTGGCCCCGGATCGTGGCGATCGTCGACGAATTCCAGGTGCTCCTCGCCGGGCGGGACGCGGTCGCCGCCGAAGCCGTCGACCTGCTCGAGGACCTGGCCCGGCGTGGCCGCTCGCAAGGCATTCATCTGGTGTTGGCTAGCCAGGACGTGTCCGGCATCGAAAAGCTGTGGGGCCGGACCGCGTTGGTGGCCCAGTTTTCCCTGCGTATCGCGCTGCCCCGCGCCCGCCGCGTGCTGGCCGAGCAGAACACCGCGGCCGAGGTCCTGCCGCGCTATCACGCCGTGGTCAACGCCGACTCCGGCGCCATCGAGGCCAACCGGGTGGTCCGCCTGCCAGACGCCGGCGACCGAGACCGCTGGAGCGACCTGCAGCATCGGTTGTGGCGCCGACGCCCCCAAGATCTCCTTCCGCCGCGGCTCTTCGACGGCGACGCCATCCCCCGGCTCGGCGACAGTCCCGACTTCCGACGGTTCACCGACGGGCCGACCACCGCCCCCGTGGTCCTGCTGGGCGAGACGATCGACGTCGAGGCCCGGTCCGCGCGCACGGTGCTGCGCCGGGCACCGGGCCGCAACATCGCCATTCTGGGTACGCGCGTCGACGAGGCCTGCGCCGTCCTGCACACCGCTGCTCGCTCGCTCGCCGCCCAGTTCGCGCCCGGCACCGCCCAGTTCGCGGTGGCGTGCCTGGACACGGACGCGCACGCCGCAGTGGAGGCCCTGAAGGACGTCCTGCCCGCCGACACCGGTTACTACGACGGTGACACCGTCGACTATCTGCTGGAAGATGCCGCGGCACGGGCCACCGAGGGCACCGCCGCGGACCGCCCCCTGCACCTCTTCCTCTATGCGGTCGACGCGGCCCCCGGCCACACCCAGAAACTGCTCCGCCAGGTCCTGCGCCACGGCCCGGAACGGCGGGTCCACGTGCTCGGCTGGTGGCGTGGAGCGGCCCTGCTACGCGACACGCTGGGCGGCCAGGCGGCCCGGACCGACGACGTCGGAGCCTGGGTGGCGTTGGATGTGCACGGCAGTGAACTGTCGCCGTACTTCCCGGGCGCCGGTGCTCCCGCCTGGTACCCGCGGCCCTGGCGAGCCCTGCATTTCGACCGTTCGGTGCACCGCGGCGCCGAGGTGATCATCCCCTATGGACCATCATGACCGACAGCGAATCCGAAGGCGTCCTCGAACGCCGCACCCCTGACTACCGCAGCGTGATCCGCAAGCTCACCAACCTCGACGAGGAAGCGGCCGCCCACCGCGCCGAGGCGCGCACGTGGCACGACACCCGGGCCCGTGAGGCTGACGAAGCGGTACGCCAGGCCGACGAACGCATCCGCGAGGCCCGCGAGGCGGTTCGTTCCGCACAGCGTGACCTCGAAGAGGTGGACGCCCGGGTTGCCGGTATGTGGGCGGAGTTCTCCCACAAAGCCGGTCGAGCCGCCGAGCGCTTCGCCAAGGCGCCGCAACCAGCTATCCCCCGCCAGCGCGATCGCAACGCGGAGGAATTCCTCCAAGAAGCGGCCACCACGGCGGCCTGGACGCCACCGGCCAAGCCGTTGAAAGGCGCCACCTTTCTCTATGTGGGGCTCGGCGCGCTCGGCGGTGCCGTCGGACTTGCGGCGTGGTCGTTGCTGCGCTGGGCGGGCCGCGAGGGCGGCGGCGACCTGGCCGTCGGCCTCCCGGTGGTGGCCCTCATCGTCGCCCTGCTCGGGCCGATCCTGGCCGTGGTCACCGCCAAACGGGTCGCAGACCGGTCCGGCACTCCGCTGGATGCCTCGTCCGTGGCGACCGTCCTCATCGCCGCTCTCATTACGGCCGGCATCATCCTCGCCGCGGTCCGCGCCAACGCCGGCGCCGGCGCCGGCTAACCGATCGGGCCGGACGCGGTCAGTCCGGAAAGGCTCGTGGCGGGCCTGGACCCGGCCCTGGAAGCTGCCCTGCCGATGGTGGTCGAGGGGCGGACGGCGGACGGCGGACGGCGAAGGACATTGGCCGACGAACGTCCGCGCGGAGGAACGGAAGCGGTCACGCCGGGACGAGGACCGCCTCGCGGAGGAGGCGGCGCACGAGGACCAGGCGGTCGGCGTCGTCATCGAGGCCGGGGAGGTCGGCGACGTGATGAATGTCGCCGTCGAGCACGAAGTGGAGAGCCGGAGCACAGTAGGCCGGAAGGCGCAGCGTGCGATCGGCCAAGGTCAGGACCACCTGATCGGAGCCGTCGTCGTGGAGACGCCAGCGCAGCCCAGCACGAATCTTGACCTGGTCGGCGGGAGCAAGCCTCTCGGCGAACGCGAGCTGGGCCAGTGGGCGAACCGGAGCCGGGCGCTGGGCGGGCCAGGCGCGGGCACGCAGGCGGTCGGCGATGCGGATCGGGTCTGCGGTGAGCAACCACTCGCGCAAGGCCGAGACCGTGTCGGTGAGTTCCGGAGCAACCGCACTCGGGTCAGCAACGTCCATGCCGTACGGCAGGGTCGCGCGCAGCCGAGAGTCCTCAGCAGCCAGGGCAAGGAGTTCCTCGACGAACGCGAAGCGGGTCAGTGCCCGTACGCCGAACGTGAGGTGCAGGGAGCGCTCGCCCTGCGCCTCGGCCGAGTGCAGCCAGCCACGGGGCAGATAAAGAGCGTCGCCAGGGGCCAACACCACATCGAGGGCGGCGGGCCCCTCGGCGACGGCGCCCACCTCATCGGCGCGGCCGCCCCACGCCTGACGTTCGAGGGGGTCGGGCAGGACCGGCTCGTGAATACGCCACCGCTTGGTGCCGTCCACCTGGAGTACGAACACGTCGTGCGTGTCGTAGTGGGTCGCGAAGCCTCGGTTACCGGCCGGGGTCAAGTAGGCGTTGACCTGCAGGGGCTGGCACAGTTCGTCGCCGAGCCGGCCGGCGAAGCGGACCAGGGGCGGCCAGAGGCGGTGCAGGCCCTGCAGAACGAGGGTGGCGCCTCCGGCGTACAGGCGCAGGACTTTGTCGTCGGTGACCTGGTCGCCGATTTCGGCGCCGGCGCCGCCGGAGCCGGTGAACGACGCAGCGGGCAACACTTTTCCCTGGTCGGCTACCCGCAGGAAGGGAGTACGCAGCCCGCGCTCGCTGAGCAGCTCGTCCACCGCTTCCGGGGACAGCAGGTCACGAAAGCCGTCCGCTCCAGCCAGCTCGTCGGCGCGGGTGACCAGCGGCTGCCGACCCCAGTACGCCTCGGCAAATTTCGCCGGGTCGACGGCGGTGATCCGGGCGAGAGCCGAATCGATAGCCCCATCGGGAGCGGCGTGGCCCGCCGGACGGTCTTCGGTGCCGTCCGGCGACGGGTACGTCATCGCGCAGATCCTCAGGAGGCGCTGCCGTCGGCGCCACCGTCGTGGCCTGCGGGGTTCGCGCCGCCATCCGCCGGGCCCTCGCCCGCGCCGCCGTCCGCACCACCGTCGTGGCCTGCCGGGTTCGCGCCGCCGTCCGCCGGGCCCTCGCCCGCGCCGCCGTCCGCACCACCGTCCTGGCCGTTCGGGTTGGCGCCGCCATCGGCCACTCCTTCGCCCGAGGTGGCGCTGCTGCCGGTGATGTCGTCGTCGTTCAGTCGCATGATCGTCTGCCCTTCATCGGTGGAGTCACCGCGATACCCCGTTTTGATCACCACTAACCGAGGGATCTGGCGACTGTGCTGGTGAAGGGCGACGCCGTAGTTCGCCACCGGTGCTCTCGAGGGGTCTCGAGGAGTGGGCGGCCGAAGGTCTTTGGAGATCGCCGCAACCTTTGTCGGATGGCCGGTTGGCAGGCTAAAGGCCTTGATGTTGAAAGTGATTCCGGCCGGAGTGCGGGCGGCGCGTAGTAGGTGGCGTTGACCTCGACGATCGGAAACTGTTTTGCGTAATACGCCAGTCGTTTTTTCGGGTAGTCGGCGGCGGGCGAGTACCAGCCTGATTCGAGCAACGTCTTATCGCTTCATGCCGCGGTGCCGATGAGGACCGGTCCGCCGGCCGAATGGGCGGCGGACCGATCAGGAGCGGCGGGACTCAGCCCGCGCGACGCTCACGGTTGGCCTTACAGTGCACGCAGGTCGTGGCCGAGGGGAACACTTCGAGCCGCTCGACCGGGATCGGGTTGGCGCAGTTCTCACAGTTGCCGTACGTGCCCTCGTCGAGCCGCTGCATCGCAAGCTCCGCCTGCGTACGCCGGTCCAGCAGAGTGCGCAGCAGCGACGTCGCCGCATCGCGCTCGGCGGTCTTGGAGCCGCTGTCAGCCTGGTCGTCACCGGCGGCGTCGCCGATTTCGACGAGTCGGAGCCGCTGGTTTTCGGCCACGGCTTCCTCGTACTCCGAGTTCAGATCCTCGAACCGGGACTGCAACAGCGCCCGGATCTGCTGGATCTCGTCCGTCGAGCGCCCCTTGGCGGTGTCGGCACCTTTACCCGTGATGACCGCGCTGTTGACGAGCATGTGCTCCCCCTGCCCTTCCCTCTGCCCCTGCCGGTGGAACTTCCCGTGCCGGCCCGTCCGGTGTTCCACCGTGGGGTCGCCAGATACCCACCGCCGAAGATCGGAAACTCCGATCCCGCAAAAAAGTAACCGCAGCATAACTGTCAGTGCACGCTACCGCCACGGACTGCGCCAACCAGCTTTTGCGTCGCAGGTCAACCGGGGTGCCACCGGTGATTCACTCATCCGCCGAGCACCAGCGCCGGGCGGCGCGGGTCGTCCAGGCGCACCACGACGTCGGCAAACGATGCGGGGGCGACCTCGTCCGCATAGCGCGCCAAGGCCGGCAGCGTCCACTGCTCAGCCGGCTCGGTTCGCCGGGCCAGCGCGCCCAGGGAGAGTGCGAGATGGACCGTGAAGTCGAACGGCAGCCCACCGCCGAGCAGCAGCGGACCGCTGACGATGACGACCGCGTCGGGCGGCAGCTCCT
Source organism: Actinoplanes sp. NPDC051859 (assembly GCF_044452725.1). Lineage (NCBI taxonomy): Bacteria > Bacillati > Actinomycetota > Actinomycetes > Micromonosporales > Micromonosporaceae > Actinoplanes > Actinoplanes sp. NPDC051859. The sequence goes on from NZ_JBITBX010000010.1 coordinate 54,047, forward strand.
GGTAGGGCTCGCGGGCCGCCCGGTCGCGAGCAGCGTCCCAGAGCCGAGTGACGATCCGGCCGCTGCCAGCCGGGCCGGCCGGATCCAGCACCTCGCGGCGCAGCCCAGCCTCGTCGAACCAACCCTCGTAGTAGGAGTCCGGGTTGGTCCGGCCGAACTCGAGGCGCAGGGAGGCCGAGCGCAGAAATCCGGCGGTGGAGATGTGCAGCGCGGGCCAGCTTCGCGCCTGCAGGGGCGTCAGCAGGGCGGCGGCCAGACCACCGGGATCGGCGGCGTCCGGGCCATCGATCGCCACCCGCACCCGCTGCCCGGGCAGCAAACCGGTGAGCCGATCGACGAGCTCACTCACGAGCAGCTCGGTCGAGACGGGACGCACATGCACCGCGAAAGCTTAGAGCAGCGCGATTCAGCACTCAGCCGAGCCCGGCCCGGAGCCGGGTGTCCAGACTGCTGGACACCCGGACAGCCGGCCGGGAGTTCCGGGGCTACTCGTGCGGGAGGACCACGATGCGGGCCTCGTCGGAGAGACGGTAGCCCACGCCGTAGACGGTGGTGATCAGCGGCAGGTGCGAGCCCATCTTGACTCGCAGGCGCCGCACGTGGACGTCGACAGTGCGCTCGCCAGTGTGTTCGTAGCCCCAGACCGCGTTGAGCAGCTGGGTGCGGCTGAACACCCGGCGCGGATGCTCGGCCAGGAACAGCAGCAGGTCGAACTCCAGGCGGGTGAGCGGCAGCAGCACACTGTCGAGCAGCACCTGGCGCGAGGCGGTGAGCAGACGCACTTCGACGCCGCCGTCGCGGATGGGTTCGGAGGCCGGGATGACCGGCTCGGTGCGGGGCTGCTCGAGGGCAACCGAGCCCTGGCCGGCTTCGACCAGCTCACGGACTGCCTCGATCAGTCGGTGGGCCTGCGGCGGCAGAGTCTCGCCGGAGAGCGGAATGTTCAGCGTCACGGTCAGGGCGGCAGCCGGCGACGGCGTGACCGCGGTGCGCCGGATCGTGGCCATGCGGCCGGATCCCAGCGCATGTCGTCCCGTACGCCCCGGCAGGGCGGTGACCGGCATGAAGAAGCCTCCTGCGTTGGAAGAATGGCTGCGCCGCAGTTCACAACGGCGATCCAATTAATGCACGCTTAAACCGCGGTCGATATTTCCGGGGGTGCGGCCGGGCGGTCAAGGAGGCATCCACACTGTGGGAAACTCGTTCCATAACCAACGGATGCATCGTGTTTTTCCGCACCCGGAATGCGATTACCGTCACGCCGGTTAACGGCGGGCAGCCGTTTCCTGCAGTTGTGAATAATCGGCGGTTTCGGCGGGGTGGCCGGGCAGCCGCCACCCCGGCACGGAAGGCCACCGCACGGTCAACACCACGGTCTCGAGCTCACCGGCCTGCCACGAATGATCGTTGCCAGGACCCCAGACCACATAGTCCCCCGGATCGCTCAGCAGCACGGTCCGATCCCGCAGTTCGATGTGGAAGGAACCACGAATCAGCACCAGCAGAGCGGTCCTCGTCTCCTGGGTGGCCCAGGCGGCGCGACGCTCGCCCGGCGGGTGCACACCCCACTTCACTTCGACGGTGTCACTGTGCAGCAGCTCACCCGGCGGCATGAAATGACCGAGCAGCCAACCCTGGTTCCGGGCACCGTCCGCCCCCGCTCGCCCGACGTACACCCCGTCGCTGACCACAGCATCCACCTGGACCCCCTCGCAGAATGCAGGGGAGATTAACACCGAGACCGGCGGGTAAGGCCGGACAAATGGATGCCGAAACGATCGCGTTCGCGCACCGGATGTTCGACCTCGCCCGATCCGGTGACGCCGGCGAACTCGCCGCCCAACTCGCCCACGGGCTGCCCGTGAACTTGACCAACGACAAGGGCGACACGCTGCTGATTCTGGCCGCGTACCACAACCATGCGGCGGCGGTGACGGTCCTGCTGGCGCACGATGCCGACACGGGGCGGGTGAACGATCGGGGGCAGACCGCCCTGGCCGCCGCCGTCTTCCGGAAGAACACGGCGACGGTGACGGCACTGCTCGCAGCCGGCGCCAACCCCGACGGCGGCAACCCCAGCGCCCGCGAGACCGCTGCGTACTTCAACCTGCCGGACATGACCGCGCTGCTAGACCGGCCGGCGCCAGTCCCACCGCAGCCGCCCGGGCAGTGACCGCGCTACGAGACACTGCGGCGTCCGCGTGGTGGGTGGGCGACCTCCTCGCCGCCCACCACGCGGACCGACACACAGCGGAGAGGAGTCAGCTGCCCGAGGTCAGGCGGCGACCGATCGCCGCGATGAGCCGGTCGAGCTCCGAGCCGAACGGGTTGTCGTGCACGAGGTACGTCCAGGTGGCAGTCGGACGCACCATGCCCGCCCGGTCCGGTTCCCAGCCCTCGGCGAGATCAGCTTCCTCGAACGTCTCGAGGGTGCGGCGCTCGATCTCGGTGAAGACGTTCTGGAACGCTGGCACGGCCGCCCGGTGAAACTCGTCCAGCGGGTCCAACTTGCCCAGCGCGCGCAGGTGCACGCCCTCACGCACCTCGGACAGCTCGGCCAGGTGCTCGGCCCACAGCCGGTCCAGATGGAAGAGCGCGATCGAGCGGGCCGCGTCGGAAAGCACGTCCTCGTCGGTCTCCTTCGCCTTCTCCGGCGACCGCTCCAACAGCATGATCGCGGCGACCTCCGAGGTCAGCAGCCGCTCTCGGCGCTCGGCCAGCGCCAACCGCTGTTCCTCGATCACCACGCTGTAGCGCCAGGTGTTGCGGTGGATCTCGTGGTTGACGCCCTCGGCGACCCGCTGGGCGTGCTCCACGGCGTAGTCGACCTGCTCGTCGTGCACGACGCCGTCCATGTCCATCCGCGGCGACGATGGCAGGACATCACCCGCGTGCCGGGCGACCAGGTCGTCCTCCAGACTGACGAAGAACACCGAGCCACCCGGGTCGCCCTGGCGGCCCGCGCGGCCGCGTAGCTGGTCGTCCACCCGACGGCTGTCGTGCCGGCCGCTGCCGATCACGTACAGGCCGCCCAGCTCGACGACCTTCTCCCGGTCCTTCTCGTCGCTGCCGCCGAGCCGGATGTCGACGCCGCGGCCGGCCATCTGCGTGGAGACGGTGACCGCGCCGAACGCGCCCGCCTCCGCGATGATCGCGGCCTCTTCACTGTCATTCTTGGCGTTCAGCACCACCGAGGGAACGCCTGCCGCGGCGAGCTGCTTGGCCAGCAACTCGGAAGCCTTGACGTCCAGGGTGCCGATCAGGACCGGGCGGCCCTTCTCGTGGGCAATCTTGATCTCCTCGACCAGCGCCTCGTCCCGGCTGTCGTGCGCGGAGTAGATCCGGTCCGGCTCGTCCTCGCGGATGTTCGGCGTGTTCGACGGCACGACCGCGACTTCGAGCTTGAAGTACTCGCGGAGCTGCTCACCAACGTGCACAGCGGTCGCCGTCATGCCGCAGACCGTCTTGTAGAGCGCGATGAACGCCTGCACGGTGATCGTGTCGAGCACCTCGCCCTCGGCGGTAGCGTGCAGGCCCTCCTTCGCCTCCACAGCCGCCTGCAGGCCATCCGGCCAGCGGCGACGCTGGGCGACCCGGCCGCGCATCTCGTCGATCAACTCGACCGTGCCGTCCCGCACGATGTAGTCCACGTCGCGGCGCAGCAGGGCCTTGGCGTGCAAGGCCACGTTCACCGCGGAGAGCTGGGCGACGTTCTCGTCCGCGTACAGGTCGAGGCCCATCTTCTCCTCGAGGGCCTGCAGACCCGCCTCGGTGAAGGCCACGCTGCGGCCATCCTCGGCGACCTCGTAATGCTTGTTCGCGCGCAGCTCGCGGACCAGCTCCGCGGCGTCGTGCACCGGGTCGCTCTCGACAGAGGTGCTGCCGGCCAACACCATCGGCACGCGCGCCTCGTCGATCAGGATCGAGTCGGCCTCGTCGACGATGCAGGTAGCCAGCTCCCGCTGCACCCGGTCCTCGACGTCCGTGACGAGCTGGTCCCGCAGGTAGTCGAAGCCCGCCTCGCTGACGGATACATACGTGACGTCAGCGGCGTACGCCTCCCGACGCTCCTCGGGGGTCGAGGCCTCCGTCACCCAGCCGACGGTCAGGCCGAGCAGCCGGTAGACCGGACCCATCCAGGTGGCATCCCGGCGGGCCAGGTAGTCGTTGACGGTGAGGATGTGCACCGGGCCGTTGCCGAGGCGGACGTGGCCGTACGCCGCGACCGTCGCGGTCAGCGTCTTGCCCTCACCGGTAGCCATCTCGGCGACCGCGCCGGACAGCAACGCCATCGCGCCGACCAGCTGCACGTCGTAGGGGCGCTGGTCGAGCGCACGCCGGGAAGCCTCCCGCCCGATCGCACAGATCTCCTCGTAGCTGGTGGCCTCACCTGCCGCCGCGGTCAGCGCGTCATCGTCGAGCTCCCGCAGCGCATCCTCACGAGCCTCGATCGCCGGCAACCGCCGCTGCAACGGCGCGATGTCAACCGTGGTGCCCGGACGCTGCAGAAACTTGCGGAACCGGCTCTTCAGCCGCTGAGACACACCCATGGCGCGATACGGTACTTCACTTTTCTGCGCGTGGGTTGCCGACTCCCGCGCGGAAACGCCGGGCTTTCCCTCCGCGGGGCGTTTGCCAGGGCCCGGCGAAGGGCACTGGGAGCGGGCGACGTGCAGGGTACGCACACACGACGGCCGATGAAGGGGGCCCATGTCTCGCCAGCTTGTCTGCCGGCCGGAGCAGGATCTCCCGGTGGCGGTCCTGCGGGTGAGTGGCGTGCTCGACGAGGTGACCGGCGACGCTCTGGAACGGGCCGTGGCCCGGAGCCTGTCCGCGCAACCGGAGTCGCTGCTCGTCGACGTCAGCGCTCTGCGGGTGGCCGAACCGTCCGCCCTGGACGTGCTCAGCTCGATCGTCTGCCGCACTGCCGAGTGGCCCGCCGTCCCGGTGGTGTTGTGCGGGGCGGAGACCGACACCGCCCGGGCATTGCAAGACTGGCCTGGCTGCCACACCGTCAGCACCGAGGAGAGCTGCGAGAAGGCGCTGGCCGACCAACAGGACGAGCCCGAGCCGCGGCGGCTGCGGGTGCGGCTGCGGCCCGTACCCGATGCGTGCCGGCAGGTGCGCCACCTTGTCACCCAGGCCTGCACGGCCTGGCAGGTCCGCGAGCTCGCCGCCACGGTCAATCTGGTCGCCACCGAGCTGGTCGCCAACGTCGTCCGACACGCCCACACGACGATGGAGTTCACGCTCGGCCTGCGGGACGGCCGGATGTGCCTGACCGTCCGCGACGGCAGTCGTCAGTTGCCCCGGCCGAAGGCTCCGGGGGTGGCTGAGGCGGGCGGTCGCGGTCTGCACTTGGTGCGGGAATTGACCGACGCGTGGGGTGTCCTGCCCGTTCCGGACGGTAAAGTCGTGTGGACGAAGCTGACCGCGGGAGCGCCTTCCTGAGCTGGCCCGCCGTGTGCGATAGGTTCTGCGGCGTGAACCCGATCGATCCCGACTTCGAGGCTCTCCTGGTCCATCTCAAAGAGTCCCGGGGGTTCGACTTCACCGGCTACAAGCGATCAAGCCTGATGCGCCGGGTCAACCGCCGAATGTCGCAGGTGGACGCGGACGACTACCTGGACTATACCGACTATCTCCAGGTGCATCCGGATGAGTTCACCGCGCTGTTCAACACCATCCTGATCAACGTCACGGGGTTCTTCCGGGACGCGGACGCCTGGGACTACCTCCGGGCTGACGTCCTCGAGCCGCTCCTCAAGGCCCGGCCCGCCGATTCGCCGATCCGCATCTGGTGTGCGGGCTGCGCGTCCGGCGAGGAGGCGTACACCTTGGCGATCGCGTTGGCCGAGGCGATGGGCATCGAGGCGTTCCGTGAGCGCGTGAAGATCTACGCCACGGACGTCGATGAGGAGCAGCTCGCCGAGGCCCGGCAGGCGACGTACGGCGAGCGCGAGATGCAGGCGGTGCCGCCGGAGTTCGCCACCAAGTACTTCGAGGCGACCGGCAACCGGTTCGTCTTCCGTAAAGACCTCCGGCGCTCGATCATCTTCGGCCGCAACGACCTGGTGCAGGATGCCCCGATTTCGCGCATCGACCTGCTGACCTGCCGTAACACCCTGATGTACTTCAACGCGGAGACCCAGTCCAAGATCCTTTCGCGGTTCCACTTCGCGCTTGCCGACGGGGGCGTGCTCTTCCTCGGCAAGGCCGAGATGCTGCTCAGTCACGGCAGCCTGTTCACGCCGATCGACCTCAAGCGCCGCGTCTTCCGGCGGGTGCCCCGGATCCAGCCGAACGTCGGCACAGTCTTCCCCGAGCAGATCACCGCCGCCGCGGGCGCCGTCGTCGGCATGGACGTGCTGCGCAACGAGGCGTTCGCCGCCAGCCCGGTAGCCCAGCTCGGCCTCACCTTCGACGGTCTCGTGGCACTGACCAACCGGCGGCTGGAAAAGATGTTCGGGGTCTCCTCCCGCGACATCGGGCGCCCGTTCCGCGACCTCGAGCTGTCCTACCGGCCGGTGGCGCTGCGTCGCTACATCGAGCAGGCCCAGGTGGAACGGCGCACGCTGCGGGTCACCGACGTCGAGTACGGCCGCAACGGCGACATCGCCCACCTCGAAGTGCAGGTCAGCCCGCTCACCAGCAGCGACGGCAGCCTGCTCGGCATGAACCTGATCTTCCACGACGTCACCGCCGCACGGCGTCTCCAGGACGAACTGGAACACGCCAACCAGCAGCTCGAAGCGGCGTACGAGGAACTTCAGTCCACCAACGAAGAGCTGGAAACCACCAACGAGGAACTGCAGTCGACCGTCGAGGAGCTGGAAACCACCAACGAGGAGCTCCAGTCGACGAATGAGGAACTGGAGACGATGAACGAGGAGCTCCAGTCCACCAACGACGAGCTCCAGAGCATCAACGACCAGCTCCGGATCAGCACCGCCCAGCTCGACGACGCCAACTCGTTCCTGGAGACCGTGCTGACCAGCCTGCGGGCCGGGGTGGCCGTCGTCGACCCGGACCTGCGGATCAGAATGTGGAACCGGCGGGCCGAAGACCTGTGGGGGCTGCGGTCCGAGGAAGTTGTCGGTGACCATTTCCTCAACCTCGACATCGGCCTGCCGTTCGAGCAGGTCCGGCCGATGCTGCGCGGTGCGCTGGGTGACGACGGCGCGTCCGGCGAGGTCACCCTGGACGCGGTCAACCGGCGCGGCCGGGCCGTCGTCGTCCGGGTGGCCTGTGCTCCGCTGCGGGGAATCGACCCCGGACGCGGCACTGAGGGCGCCATCATCGTCATGGAGGCGGACGACCTCTGACGTTTCCCCGGCGCGACCGCGGGTATCCGGACGCATCAACGGGCAGGGGGATCGGCGTGAGCATTCAGGCGCTCGTGCAGGCTGACGCCGGTCGGCTCGTCGTGACGATCTCCGGCAGCCTCGACCTGGCGACCGTCGCCACGGTCCGGATGCGGCTGATGAAGTGCCTCGCCGAGCAGCCCGACGCCCTGCTGATCAACGTTCCCGACCTCGAGGTCCGTGAGCCGCTCGCGCTCGCTGTCTTCGCCACGGTCGCCCGTCAGGCGCAGCGCTGGCCCGGCGTCCCGGTGCTGGTCTGTGGCCCGCAGCCCGAGGCGCGGCGCATCCTCACGATGGCGGCGTACCGGCGACTGCCCGTCCTGCCCTCGGTGGCCGCGGCGGAAGAGCTGCTGGAGAAGGACCCCCGGGTGCCGGCCTCCCTGTGCGATGAGCTCCTGCCCATGCTCGGGGCGGCGCGACAGGCCCGCAACGTCGCCACCGAAGCATGCATACGGTGGGACGTGCCGCACCTGATCGCCCCGGCCAGTCTCATCGCCAGCGAACTCGTCAGCAACGTCATCGACCACGCGCGCACGATCATGGACCTGCGACTCACCCTGCGCGGCCGCTTCCTGTGCCTGGCCGTCAGCGACGGTTCCACCACTCCCCCGGTGCCCGCCGGCGCCACCGTGCCGTCCGCGGCTGGCGGACGGGGATTGATGCTGGTGGCCGCCAGCGCCCACTCATGGGGGTGGCTGCCCTGCGAAGACGGCAAGGTCGTCTGGGCATCACTGCTGATCTGAGCGTCACCGCAGCTGGGCGCGCAGACCGGAGACACCGAGAATCCGAGCAACGTAAGGCTGGGCGCCGGTCACCACGACGTCGATCTCCGCGTCCGCCGCGGTCGTAGCGGCATCGAGCAGGGCCGAAACCCCGGCGGCGTCGACCAACGGAACGGCGGTCAGGTCGATCACCAGCCGGGCACCCGGCGCCGCCGTCGAGATGCCGTAGCGCAGGGACGTCCGCAAACGTTCTGCGGTGTCCCGGTCGACCTCGCCGTGCACGCGTACGGTCAAAACGGTCCCGACCTGCTCCACCGCGACCCGCATGCCCGGCATTTCGGCGGGGTTCGCCCCCTCCCAGCGCGGCGGCACGTCGCTGAGCATCGCCTCCCGCAGCCAGGCCAGCGACCGGCTCAGCATGCGCGACACGTGCATCTGGGAGATGCCGAGCTCCGCGGCGATCTCCGCCTGCGTCCGGTTGCCATAGAAGCGCATCGCCAGCATTCTGCGCTCCCGGACCGGCAACCGCAGCAGCAGCTTAGCGACCGTCAGCCGGTCATCGACCATCTCCAGGTCGCTGTCCGGGTCGCCGATCAGGTCGCCGAACTCGGCGGTGCCCTCCCCGCCGGCCGGGGCGTTCAACGATGACGGCGAATACCCGGCCGCCGACTCCTGCGCTTCCCGGACCGCCGCCTCGCTCACGCCCACCTGCGCCGCCAGCTCGGCCGTCGTCGGTGCTCGCGACAACTCCGTCGTCAGCAGCATCGCGGCATGGCCGACCTCGAGGCTGAGGTCCTGAATCCGCCGCGGCACGTGCACCCCCCACGTCCGGTCACGGAAGTGCCGCTTGATCTCACCGGAAATCGTGATGACCGCGTACGCCGTGAAGGACCCGCGCTCGGGGTCGTAGCGGTCGATGGCTTTGAGCAAGCCGAGTCGCGCGACCTGCTCCAGGTCCTCCAACGACTCCCCGCGGCCCCGATAGCGACGGGCCATCCGACCGGCAAACGGCAGGCAGACCCGGGCGAGCTCGTTACGCAGGACGGCTCGCTCCGCGGCGGTGGCGCACTCGGCCCGGGAGGCGTACTCGGCCGCCGCCGCGTCGAGATCCTCGAGGGCGCGCGCCGGTGACTGCTCTTGTGCGGGCATCCTGCTTCCCCTCGACCGGGCACGGCGGACCCGTGCAATGACACCGGGCCCCGCTCCCAGCGACGCTGATCCCCCAGCCGGCACAGACCGAAAGGCATCGACCACGATAGTGACGTTCAGTGTACGACTCGTTACCAGCTTTGTTTCCTGCTTGTCATGCCGGCGCACCACCAATGTCGCGCCGCCGAGTGACTCACCGACCGGGCAGACCACTCGGCGCGTCGTCCCCTCCCGCGGTCGCGGGGCGGCGTTCGGCCGGACCCTGCGGCGCCGCCTCATCGTCCGGGCGGCGATTCATCTGCCCCAGATCAGGCGCCTCCAGCGGCGGCCGCCCCGGGCGCGCGGCCGCCGGCGGGCGATTCAGCCCAGAAGGCGCAGCCGGACCAGGAGCGGGACGGCCCAGGCCCGACGGCGCGTCCGAGGCTGCGGGCGCGTGCAGACCGGCAGCCGCCTGTGCAGCAGCCGGCGCAGGCCGACCCAGGCCGGACGGCGCCTCCGCAGCAGCAGACGCGTTCATGCTGGGCGCCGGTGACGCAGTGGGCGCCGGACGGTCGACCTTTCCCGACGGACGCTGGAAAGCCGACGACAGGTCAAAACCACCCGACGGCGGTTCGGAAGCGGCCGGCTGGCCCCCAGCCGCAGCAGCGGGCGACACTGGGGGTGCAGCCGTTGCCGGCTGGGCCAACTGAGCGGCCACCGCCTGGTCAAGATTCGACGCTCCCCAGTCAGCTGGCGCCTCGGCCGCCGGCTGCGCGTCAGCGGATGCCGGATCGACGAAGCCGGCCAGCATGGTGCCGGCAAGACCGGACGCTGCCGGCTCCTCCGGGCGTCGGCTCTGCTGGCCCAGCTGCGGCGCTTCGAGCGGTGGACGGGCTACCGGGTCAGCATTGCGGAACGCACTCTCGGCGGTCGACGGCTTGGGCGCCGCCGGAGCGCTGTCGGCGGCCGCACCCCCAGGGGCCGCGGCCGTACGAGGCCCGGTACGGAACGCCGAATCGGCACCGGTGGTCGAGGTCGCCCGCGCTTCCTGAGGAGCGGGCGCAGCGTCAGCGGGTGCAACCTGGCTGGTGGGTGCGTCCTCGATGATGGGAGCGGCGTCCGTTGGGGTGGCCGGGGCCGAGGCCGTAGTGCTCTCCGCCGGGGCGGAAAGCGACGGGTCGCTGAGCGCGGCCAAGGCTGCTGCGCGGGCGGCCTCAGCGCGGGTCATGGCGGCGGGTGCCGCAGCGGGTGCGTCGCCGGCAGCGGCGGCTGGGATCGAGGCCGGGGCTGCGGGCTGCTCGGCGGGTGCCGCACCGGCCTGGCCGGCGGCAGGTGCTGCGGCGGCGGCCCCAGCCACCCTCGGCGGGACGGGGGCAGGCGGCGCAGCCTCCGGTGGGCGCACCGACGGGGTGAAGCGCGGCGCGTCCAGCGGACGGTTCTGCAAGGCAAACAGCGGCGGCCCGAGCTGGAGCGGGTCCATGCCAGGGTGCATCTGCGCTGGAGCGGGCCGGACGGCACCAGCGGGAGCCTGCACCGAAGGCGCCGCTGGCGACGGGTGCGTCGCCACCGGAGCGGCGCTGCCGGGGTGGGCAGCCCCCGCAATTCCGCCACCGGGAGGGGCGGCTCCTGGCTGGGCGGGCGGCGGAGTCAAGCCGGATCGCATGCCGTCGCTGGGCTGTCCAGAGCCGGGTTGGGTGAGACCTGGTGGGACCTGGCCGGGCTGAGGAAAGCCAGAGGGCACCGCACCGGGCGGGACAAGACCGGATGGAGTGGCGCCGGGCATGCCGGGTCCGGGTCGGGCGGGTCCGGTTTGCGCTGGGCCCGGCTGCGCCGGTCCGCGCGGGGCAGGACTCGATTGACCCGGACCCGACTGGGCGGGACCTGACTGGGCTGGACCCGACTGCACGAGACCCGACTGAGCGGGACCCGACTGGGCGGGACCCGACTGCACGAGACCCGACTGGGCGGGACCCGACTGCACGAGACCCGACTGGGCGGGACCTGACTGCACGAGACCCGACTGGGCGGGACCTGACTGCACGAGACCCGACTGGGCGGGACCTGACTGAGCGGGACCTGACTGAGCGGGACCCGGCTGGGCAAGACCTGACTGAGTGGGACTGGGGTGACCCGCGGGCGGGGCAACGGGCGGTGGGCTAGGGCGGGAAGCAGGTGGCGCCTGGGGCGCGGGCGGGAGCACCGCCGAAGGCGGCGCAGCGGGTGGCGGGCTGACGGTTGATGAACGGGGTCCGGCTGCGAAGGACTGCGGGACAGCTGGCGGAATCGCGCCGGCCAGCGGCGGGGCGGTGGACGGGGCGGAGGCTGGTGAACCAGCAGGCGGCTGCGACGCGGGTGGTGCGCCGGGCGGACGGGCCGGGCTGGGCGGGTTAAGGCTGGGCGGGTTAAGGCTGGGCGGGCTAAGGCTGGGCGGGGTGAGCGTGGGCGGGGTGAGGGCCGATGGGTGACCGCTGGGCGAGACCGCGGCAGGAGGCAGGGGATTTTGCGGCTGCGGGGCCTGCGGAAGCGAGTTTTGTGGCTGTGCGGTGTGCGGCAACGGACTGTGCGGTTGCGGAGCCCGGGACTGTGGGCCGTCGGAATGGGCTTGCGGCGGGGCGGCTGCTGGGATCGGGGCAGCGGCCGGACCAGTCAGTCTGGGTACACCGCCGGGCCCGGTTGGTCCGGGGGGCGCGCTCGGGTGTGCGGGGCCGCCCGACGAAGACGGTCCGGGGCGAGGGGCGGCGTGGGCAGGAGGGAAGGCCGAAGTGCTAGCCGCGCCGGAGCTGGTCGGGCCGGGCGTAGCGCCAGGGGTGGGCACAGCCGAACTGGGTGCGGCGCCGAGACCGGCCGAGCCCTGTGCAGCATCCGGGTAGGGGCCAGGGCCGGGAATGCCGGAGCCTGCAGGGGAGCCGGGCGCCGGGCCGGCCGACCCGGAGCCTGCAGCGGAGCCGGGCGCCGGGCCGGCCGACAACGCGGCGGGGTCCAGGCCGGGAGAGCCCGCCGCATTGCCATAGCCGGGTCCGTCGACGCCGGGCGTGGGACGAGGCGGGCTGATGGTCGGGGTGTCGAAGGCGGGGACCGGGCCCTGGACCGGGGGCGCGGACATGGGCGCGGAGAAGGAGAGGCCGGTTGGTTCGGGTCCGGGATCGGCCGGGTACGCGGGACGGTCGAAGTCGGGGGCCGTCAACGGATCCGGGGTGGGCGGGTGCGCGGCGCGGTCAAAGGTCGGTGGGGTCAGCGGATGGTATGCCGGTGCGGGCAGGGACGCTTCGGGCTGCGGAAAGGTAGGGGTGTCTCCGGGCGGGGCGTCGGCGGGCGGGAAGCCGGGGGCCGAGGCGTACGGGGAGAAAGACGACGTGGGTGGCGGGGTGGCCGGGGTGGCGAGCAGGTCGGCCGCGGAGGTGGACGGCAGGTAGCCGGGTCCGGGACGGGACTGCATGGCGACGGTGTCCTGTTGGACGGCTGTGGTGGGCAGGCCGAGCGCGGAGGCGCCGGGGCCGCCGCGTGCTGCCTGGACGAGGCCGGAGCTTTCGGCGAGGCCGGCCGCGGCGACGACTTCGGCGGCGTAGCGGCCGGCGGTGCAGGGGAGGGCTTCGCCGCAGACAGGGCAGATGGTGATGCCGTCGTGCGGGCCGAGTCCGCCCGCGTGTGCCTGGACCATCTCCCACGCCGTCCGCGCGAGGACGCTGTCCGGGTTGATGTATTTCATGCCGACCAAGCCCATGCTGTTCCACCCCCGTAGCTCGCCCATGCCAGGCGTTCCGCCTCAAGTTCACCGTGAACGGGGCAGCTCCGGGCCGGTTTTGCGCAATCGGTAGACGGACGGGTCCGGTGTTGGCGTTTCCCCGGGCCGGACCGGGGGCATCGCAGCGCCATGACTGACACCTCAGCGGCCGCGTCGGTGCCGGTGAGCCCGGAGAACGCGGGCGAGCGCGGCGCGGTCGTCGTCCCATACCAGGATGGTCCGCTGATCGTGCGCGGCGAGTTCACCCTGCGGACCCCGGACGGCCAGATCATCGAGCCGGGCCGCGGGACGGTTGCGCTGTGTCGGTGCGGACGGTCGGCGATCAAACCCTTCTGCGACGGTACGCACAAAGCGGTCGGTTTTCGCGCCGGAACCGGCCGGGCCGAGCCCGCACCTCGCAACCGGTAGCGGCTCACGCCCGCAGCTAGCGGCTCACGCGCGCAGCGACGTCTCCCCCGCCGCCCAGCGGGACAGGACGTGCTCTGCCCAGCGGTCCTCCAGCGTGAGGACGCAGCGGGCGCCGAAGAGCACGTCGGCGGCAAGCTCGGGTTCGGCTGCGCAGAACGAGCCACACATGTCGTACGCGGCGATCTGCTCGTGCACCGCGTCGGCCTCGACGTGCTCGTCGTAGAACCGGGTGGCCGCGGCGTCACCACCGAGGCGGCGGAGGCCGTTGCCGTAGTTGCGGTTCGGACCGGTGGACGTCATCTCATACGCGGCGAGGTGCCCGAGGAGCGCCCCGCGCCACCGCCGGTGCAGCCCGAAGAGGGACATCAGGTTGTTGTTGGCCAGGGTTTGCCAACCGACCGCGTCGACGTAGGCCCCGTAGGTGGTGTCGAGGCCGAGCGCGGTCATGGTGGCCTTGAACATCTCCTGGTGCATGCGGCGGGCCGTGCCTTGGCCGTACTCGTCGATCTGGATTTCGATGAGGGCGGCCTTGGCGGCGCCGCTGAGCCGGGGTATCGCGAAGGTGTGCGGGTCTGCTTCGCGCAGGTGGTAGACGGACCGGTGGGTGGCGAATTCGCGGAACTGGTCCAGGGTGGCGCGGCCGCGGATGTATCCGGATAGCGAGGGACCACCGGACTCGTTGGTCATGGCGATGAGGGTGCGGGGCACGTCGCTGGTGTCCGCGGGGACGGGCAGGCGGCGCAGTTCTGCCTCGAAGCGGGCTTCGAGGCCAGCGCGCACGCCGAGGAGGCCGGGGTCCCATTCCCAGCGGTCGTCGACGCCGTCCCAGCCGCGGTAGTGCAGTTCGTAGAGGACGAAGAGGCTGAGGTGGAGGTCTTCTTCGGAGTCCGGGGCGGCCACGGTGAACGGGTGCGGGTCCTGGGTGAGGGCGGCGATGACGACATCCGAGTGGGTGCCGCGGGGTGCGGGTAGTTTCATGCACCACTTCCTGGGAGAGTCGGACCGCAGGGATTCCCGGTCCGATCCCGGTCAAACGATCATGCCCGCTCCGGTGACGAATGAGACATGAAGCTGCACTCACTCACGGTTGCCAAGCAGTCGCTCTCCGTACGATAAGGAGATGGACGACACCGAACTGTTCCGCGAGCGGGTCCTCCGACACGCCGGGCCGGTCATCACCGGACGGTTCGTCGGATTTCTGCCCTCGTACACGCGGGAAGTGAAGGTTGGGCAGCCACTCGCCCTCGCGGTGTTCCTGACGGCATCGGTCGCACAGGCTCTCGGCGCCCTGCTGCTGACACTCGTCCGCCAAGGCGGCCGCGGTGGCTCCCGGCGCTCGTTCAAGGACCTGAAAAAAGGTCCCGAGTTCCTGGTCACCCCGGTGCGACTGCGCGACGAGCTCGGGCAGACGTACGAGGTGGAGCTGCACGGACAGCTGCCCCAGTCAGCGCTGCACCGTGGCGACCTCGTCCAGGCGCGCACGGTCGCCCAGAAGGATCCCGAGTTGCCGGTACGGCTGCACCAGCTGATCAACCTGGAGACGCTGCAGCCGTACACGCCGCGGATCCCGACGCTGTGGTCGCACCTCGGACCGGGACTGCTGATCCAAGCCACCCTGGGCCTGACCGTCACCGGCGCCGTCGCCGCGGCCTGGCTGCGATAAAGTCAGCGATCAGTGTCGATGAGCGGTGACCTTCTGTAGGGTGTCGCTGACGGGCTCCGCGTCCGCCGTCCGCACCAGACCCTTCGCGCGCGCCCAACGCTCGAAAACGATGGTGGCGAACGGCGGGATGGAACTCGCCAGCGCGATCAGTGTCACCCACCACCGCCAACGCCCGGCCCGCGCCTGCACCACCGTCACCGCGAGGTAAGCCACGAACAATGCCCCGTGGAGCGGACCGGCGATCTTCACCCCGATCTCGTTGTGCACCACCACGTACTTGAAGAACATGCCGGTAAGCAACAGCGCCCAACTCACCGCCTCGGCGATTGCAACGGTCGCGAACAGGGCAGGTATGCGGCGCACGCACGCACCTCCGAAGGACAGGTCGGCGCGTGCCGTGCGCCGAGGGCGGACTGGGCAGATCATAGATGTGGGCTCGCGGAAGGGTGGGTGCGCGGTGGGCGAAGAGGTCGAGAGCCGAGAGTTCTCCCGCGAGGACCGGACCAGATACCGACACAAGATCCGCCGCAGTCTCGACGTGTTCGCCGCCATGCTGCGCGAGTCGCGGTTCGAGTTCGAGCGGCCGCTCACCGGGATGGAGATCGAGCTCAACCTGGTCGACGGGAACGCCGACCCGGCCATGCGCAACGCGGAAGTGCTCGCCGCGCTGGCCGACCCGGACTTCCAGACCGAGCTGGGCCAGTTCAACATCGAGATAAACGTCGCGCCGCGACGGCTGGCCGGTGACGAGAACGCCGACCTCGAACGGGAACTGCGGGCCAGTCTGAACAACGCCGAGGAGCACGCCAAGGCCACCGGCTCGCACATGGTGATGATCGGCATCCTGCCGACCCTGCGCCGCGAGCACCTGACCGGTGCGGCGCTGTCGGCCAACCCCCGGTACGCACTGCTCAACGAACAGATCTTCGCGGCCCGCGGCGAGGACCTGGACATCCGCATCGACGGCATCGACCGGCTCGCGGTGACCACCGACTCCATCGCCCCCGAGGCGGCCTGCACCAGCACCCAGTTCCACCTGCAGGTGAGTCCGAGCGAGTTCGCCGCGTACTGGAACGCGGCCCAGGTCATCGCCGGTGTCCAGGTGGCCCTCGGCGCCAACTCGCCGCTGCTCTTCGGGCGGGAGCTGTGGCGCGAGACGCGGATCCCGCTCTTCGAGCAGGCCACCGACACCCGGTCCGAGGAGATCCGCGCCCAGGGCGTACGGCCCCGGGTGTGGTTCGGCGAGCGCTGGATCACCTCGGTGTTCGACCTGTTCGAGGAGAACGTCCGCTACTTCCCGGCGCTGCTGCCGATCTGCGACGACGAGGACCCCGAGCAGATCCTCGAGAGCGGCGACATTCCGCAGCTCAGCGAGCTTCGCCTGCACAACGGCACGGTCTACCGCTGGAACCGGCCGATCTATGCCGTCGTGAAGGACCGCCCGCACCTGCGCGTGGAGAACCGGGTGCTCCCCGCCGGCCCGACCGTCGTCGACACCGTCGCCAACGGCGCCTTCTACTACGGCCTGGTCCGTACGCTCGCCGAGGCTGAGCGTCCGATCTGGAGCCAGATGTCGTTCAGCGCCGCCGAGGAGAACTTCCACTCCTGCGCCCGGCACGGCATCGCCGCCTCGGTCTTCTGGCCCGGCCTCGGCTACGTACCCGTGTCGGAGCTGGTGTTGCGCCGCCTGCTGCCGCTCGCCCACGAGGGCCTGGAGAAGTGGGGGGTGTCCCAGTCCGAACGGGAGCGGCTGCTGGGCATCATCGAGCAACGCTGCCTCACCGGCCGCAACGGCGCCACCTGGCAGGTGGAGACCCTGCACGCCCTCGAAGGTGACGGCCTGGACCGGCAGGATGCCCTGCACGAAATGCTGCGTCGCTACCTGCCGCCGATGCACGAGAACGTGCCGGTCCACGAATGGCCGCTGCCCTAGGGGCGGTGCGCGATCGCCACCGTGACCGGCCCGATGATCTGCTTGGGCAGGAGCAGGTAGGCGCCCGGACCTGCCCCGACGAGGGCGGCCGCCTCAGCGACGCTGGGCACCCCCGCGAGCTCGGCTACCCGGTCGGACGGGTGTGGCGTGCCGGCCTCGACGAGCCGGTCCGGCGCGAGAGCCAGCAGCGGCCAAGCCCGGGCCTCGACAACCGGCGCCAGCTGGGCAGCCCGGCGGTCCAGGGTCGCGGCCGCAACGACCTGGGCCGCGCTCAGCCCAGCCCGGAGCAACGCCGCATCAACCGCCGCGTCCACCACCGCCGCCGGCACACCGGGCCGCACACCGATCCCGACAACGACGCCGGGCAAAGCAGCCGGTTCGGCGGCGGAAGGCGGCGTGATCACGCCGGGACGGCAGCTGCGGCGCAGACGACGCGGTGGGCGAGGGCGTGGTCCGCGGCCCAGTGCAGGTGTAGGTAAGAGGCGTGCAGGCTGGGCGTTGCGAAGCCCTCCGGGTCGGCGTCGCGCCAGGCCCAGGCCGCTCCCCCGGCCGGCTGCAGCAGCAAGCCTGACCGCGGATGCACCGTCGTGCGGTGGAATTCGTGGCCGGTGATCCGAGCGCCCGCGGGCAGGAGCGGGCTGTCGGACAGAGCCACGGCGTCGCGGTAGCCCAGGGTCAGCGACGGTGTCATGGCGGCCTCCGCGTCCAGGACGCCGCACATGTCGACGCCGTCGAGGCTGCGGCACAGCCACAGCAGGCCCGCGCACTCGGCGACGATGGGACGGCCCGCCGCGGCCAGGGCGGCCACCTCGCGGCGTAACGGCTCGTTGGCGGACAGCTCGGCGGCGTACACCTCGGGGAAGCCGCCGCCGACGACCAGCGCGCGGGTGCCGGGCGGCAGGGCTTCGTCACGCAGGGGGTCGACCACCACGACGTCCGCTCCGGCTCCGGTGAGGAGTTCGGCTGTTTCGGCGTACGCAAAGGTGAAGGCCGGGCCACCGGCGAGCGCGACCACCGGACGGCTCGGCACCGGGTCCTCGGCCGTGGGGCTCCAGGCGGTGGCGCTGAAAGCGGGCGCCGAGCGGGCCAGCGCGTGCACCGCGTCGAGGTCCACCGAGGCTTCGACGAGCGCGGCCAGGGCTTCGACCGACGCGAGCGCCTCCGCGCGACGCTCCGCGGCGGGGACCAGGCCGAGGTGCCGCGAGGGCGCCTCGACCGCGGCGGCGCGGCGCATGGCGCCCAGGACCGGGGTGCCGACCTCTTCGCACGCCTCGCGCAGGATCGTCTCGTGCCGGTCCGAGCCGACCTGGTTGAGGATCACACCGCCGATCCGCACGCTGCCGAAGCTGCGGAAGCCGTGCACCAGCGCAGCGACCGACCGACCCTGCGCGGCGGCGTTGACGACCAGCAGCACGGGGGCGTTGAGCAGGGCCGCCACCTGCGCGGTCGAACCGGTGTCACCGGCGCCGGTCCGGCCGTCGTAGAGCCCCATGACGCCCTCGACGACCGCGAGGTCCGTGCCGGCGGAGCCGTGTGCGAACAGCGGCCCGATCCGGTCCTCGCCGACCATGACCGGGTCCAGGTTGCGGCCGGGCCGACCGGCGGCGAGCGCGTGATAGCCGGGATCGATGTAGTCCGGCCCGACCTTGAAGGGCGCGACGGACAGACCCCGTTTTGCGTACGCCGCCAGCAGGCCCGTCGCAACAGTGGTCTTCCCGTGTCCCGAGGCGGGCGCGGCGATGACGATCCGGGGGATCACCACTCGATGCCTTTCTGGCCCTTCCGGCCGGCGTCCATCGGGTGCTTGACCTTGGTCATCTCGGTGACCAGATCGGCCGCCGCGAGGAGGTCGGGGTGGGCGTCGCGACCGGTGATGACCACGTGCTGGGTGCCGGGCCGGTCCCGCAGGGTGGCGACCACGTCCGCGACGTCGACCCAGCCCCACTTCATCGGATAGGTGAACTCGTCGAGCACATAGAAGGTGTGCGTCTCGGCGGCGAGGTCGCGCTTGATCTGGGCCCACCCTTCGGCGGCCTCGGCGGCGTGGTCCCGTTCGGTGCCGGCGCGCTGGATCCAGGACCAGCCCTCGCCCATCTTGTGCCACGCGACCGGCGCGCCACCGTCCACCGCGCCCAGGGCTTTGAGGGCGGTTTCCTCGCCGACCTTCCACTTCTCGCTCTTCACGAACTGGAAGACGCCGACCGGCCAGCCCGCGCTCCACGCCCGCAGCGCCATGCCGAACGCGGCGGTGGACTTGCCCTTGCCGTGTCCGGTGTGCACGGCGAGGACGGCTTGGCGGCGACGCTGGCGGGTGGTGAGGCCGTCGTTCGGCACCGAGGTGACCTGTCCCTGCGGCATCAGGCAGCCCTCCGGTGGGATCCGTGGGCGCCCGGCCCGTTGGCAGCGAGTGCGTCCAACGGCATGACGTCGGCGTGCAGGGCGGCGGCCAGGCGGCGGGCCAGGCCCAACCGCACCGGGCCGGACTCGCAGTCGACCACGACGGTCGCGACCCCGGCGAGGGCGGGCGCGACCTCGACCGGGTCGCCGCCGCTGGTGGCTCGCCCGTCGGTGACGACCACCAGCAACGGGCGGCGGCGCGGATCGCGGCGGCGCTCGGTGGCGCTGGTGGCGGCGGCCTGCCGCAGCCCGGCCGCGAGGGGGGTGCGGCCCCCGGTCCGTAGGCTCGCGAGGCGCAGCACACCGACCTCGTGGCTGGAGGTCGGTGGCAACACCTGCTCGGCCGTGGAGCCCCGGAAGGTGATCATGCCAATCCGGTCCCGGCGCTGGTACGCGTCGCGCAGCAGCGACAGCACAGCGGTCTTGACCACAGTCATCCGCTGACGGGCCGCCATCGAGCCGGAGGCGTCGACCACGAACAGGACCAGGTTGGCCTCCCGCCCGACGTGCACCGCCTCACGCAGGTCACGCGGCTGCACGCAGGAGACGGCCCGCAACGACCCGGGAACGGGTGTCGCGGTGGCCCGCCGGTGCAGGGCTGCCCGGAGCGTGGCCGGCAGGTGCGGCGCCCCGGCCAGCTTGCCGTGCGGCACCCGGGAGCCGACCACGCGGCCGCGGCGCGCAAAGGCCGGTGAGCGTCGACCGGCGTGGCCGCCTTCACCGCGCGCGCCGATGCGGAATGTGCGCGGCCGGTACGCCGTTCCCGCCTGCGCCGCACCGCCGGCGGCTTGCCCAGGCTTGTCCTCAGTGTGCTCCCGCGGATCCGCGGCGTCCCGCGGATCCCGGTCGGCTGCGGGCTCCGGACCACGGTCATCCGCACCACCGCCGGGGTCGGCACCCGCAGCACCGCTGCCGGGACCGCTACCACCGGGCTCGCCCTGGTCAGGACCGTTGTCTGGACCGTTGTTGTCGGGCCCACCACCGTTGTCGGGCCCACCGTCCGGGCTGCCGCCGTCGGGCCCGCCGTCCGGGTCGTCGTCGGACTCCGGCGGGGCCTCCGCGTCGGCCTGCTCGAGGGCCTCTTCGAGGCGCTGCTCATCGGTGCCGGGCGGGTCCAGCGGGTCCTTGCGGCGGCGGTGCGGCAGGGCCAGCCGGGCGGCGTCGCGAATGTCGTCGGCCGTGACCCGGTCCCGGCCGTGCCAGGCGGCAAGGGCCACCGCGCACCGGGCCACCACGATGTCGGCGCGCATGCCGTCCACCCCGTACGCGAGACACACCCGGGCAATCCGGTCCAGCTCGGCGTCCGGCAGGTGCACCGCGGGCAGGGCGGCCCGCGCGGTCACAATCCGCGCGGCGAGAGCTTCCTCGGCGGCACCGAAGCTGGCCGCGAACCCGGCCGGGTCTGCCTCGTACGCCAGCCGTCGCCGGACGACCTCAGCCCGCTGCACCGCGTCCCGAGGGGCCGCCACGGTCACCACCAGCCCGAACCGGTCGACGAGCTGCGGCCGCGGCTCGCCCTCTTCCGGGTTCATCGTGCCCACCAGCAGGAACCGGGAGGCGTGCTTGACCGACACGCCGTCGCGCTCGACATGTGCCCGGCCCATCGCCGCCGCATCCAGCAGCAGGTCCACCAGGTGGTCGGGCAGCAGGTTGACCTCATCGACATAGAGGGCGCCCCGGTGTGCCGCGGCCAGCAGACCCGGCTCGTACGCCTTGACACCGTCTGCGAGCGCACGCTGGATGTCGAGCGTGCCCACCACCCGGTCCTCGGTGGCGCCGACCGGGAGCTCGACCAACGCGGCGGGCCGGTGCCCGTGCGGAGCGTCGGCCTCGTGCGGGCCGTCTGGGCAGCCGGAGTCGGGCGCCGTCGGGTCGCAGGCGAACCGGCAGCCCCGGACGACGTCGACTTCGGGCAGCAACGCGGCGAGGGCGCGCACGACGGTGCTCTTGGCGGTGCCCTTCTCGCCGCGGACGAGCACCCCGCCGACGGCCGGAGACACCGCCGTGAGCAGCAGGGCAAGGCGCAGATCGTCGAGCCCGACGACGGCGGAGAACGGGTACGGCGTCACGCCACGATCCTTCCCGCGGGTGTCCACGCCCGCGTGTCAAAGGGAGCGAGCGGCAGGAGTCTCCTGACTCCCAGGCGGCCGTAGCCGCCCGGTCACAGTGGCGGGACCGTCCCGGATTTGCACCGGGTTCCTCCGCTACCGCTCGTCGGTCACTCTGTCGCACCGCCGCCCGCGCCGTCAACGCGACCCGTCGTGGCCATCCTCACCCGGCCGCCACCCGGCACTCGCAGGACAGCGCGGGCGGCCCGCGGCGAGCACCCCGCCACCTTGCGCCCACGGCGGCTGGCCTGTTCCACGGGCCGGCGGCCGAATGCGGCGCCGGTGCATCAGTGCGGTCTGTCGGGGACGTGCTCGTCGCGGGCGCCGACCGCCTTCTCGGTGCCGGGCAGCGGCGAGGGCGCCAGCCGGTCCAGTTCGGTCAGGACGTCGGTGACTGCCAGTGCAGACCGTTCCACGAGCGGCCGGAGCCGCCCGTACAGCGCCGCGTCGGCCGGGTCGGGGTGGGTGCGCGCGGTGACGTCGACCAGGTCCGCGGCGCGGTCCAGGTCGGGCAGGCGGCCGATGGCGTGCAGCCCGAGCAGGCAGGCGCCCATCGCGGTACCCTCCGGCGTGTCGGCGATGGCGACGGGCAGGTCCAGCGTCGCGGCGAGGATCTCGACCCACAGCTCGGAGGCCACCGCTCCCCCGGTGGCGCGGACTTCACTCAGCTCGATCCCTTCGGCCCCGAAGGTGTCCCGGACCAGGGCCAGCTGCTGGCACACCCCCTCGACGGCAGCGCGGACCAGATGCGCGCGGCCGTGTTCGCGGCGCAGCCCCAGATAGGCCCCGCGCATCCCGCCACGCCACCACGGTGCCCGTTCCCCCAGCAGGTACGGCAGGCAGAGCAGGCCGTCGCTGCCCGCCGCCACCGCCGCGGCTTCGACCAGCAGCGCGGCGTCGCGGACGTCGGCGTCCTCGCCTTCGGCGGCGGGACGGTCGAAGCCTTCCGCCATCGTCTGGCCGGCCCAGCGCACCACCGAACCGGCGTTGTTGACGGCGCCGCCGAGCACCCAGCGGTCTTCGGTGAGGGCGTAACAGAAGAGCCGCCCGGCAGCGTCGGCGGTGGGCTTGCCCACGACCGTCCGCAACGCTCCGCTCGTCCCCAGCGAGACCGCGGCGACGCCGGGCGGGGTGGCGCCCACGCCGAGGTTGGCGAGCGGCCCGTCGGCGGCGCCGATGATGAGCGGGGTGTCCGGGGCCAACCCGGCCGCGGTGGCGACGTCGGGATGCAGGCGCAGAGCGGTGGTGGTCGGCACGACTTCAGCGAGCCGGGTGGCGTCGATGCCGGCGAGATCCAGGGCCTCGGGATCCCACCGACGCTCATGGATGTCGTAGAGCCCGGTGCCGGACGCCACCGACAGGTCGACGACGAAATCCGCCCGGGCCAGGCCGCCCAGCACGATCTCCTTGACGCCGCCCCAACGCGGAGTGTCTCGCAGCATCCTCGGCTCGTGCGCACGCCACCAGGCCAACTTCGCCAACGGCGACATCGGATGCACGGGCGTGCCGGTGCGGGCCTGCAGGGCTTTGGCGCGGCCAGACGCGACGATCGCCTCGGTCTGCGGCGACGAACGGTTGTCCGCCCAGGTCATGAGCGGACCGGCGGCGGTACCGCTGCCGTCCAGTGGCGCAAGGCCGTGCAGGAAGGCGCTGAGGCTGACCGCGAGCACGTGGTCGCCACGCTCCCGGCACTCCTGCGCCACGGTGACGAGCGCCTTGGCGGCGGCGTCGCGCAACTCGGCGGGGTCAAGTTCGGCTCGGCCCGGGCCGGGCACGGACAGCGGATAGTGCACGCTCGTGGCAGCGCGGACCTCGCCGTCGAGGCCGGCGGCAACCGCTTTCGTCGCAGTAGTTCCGGTGTCGATCCCGATGACGACGTCCATGCATCCTCCCGAATCCCGCGCCACTGCCGGCTCGTCGAGCAGGAACATGCCCGATGGGCCGTCCGGTCATGCGGCCGGTGCGATGATGGGCGGGTGCGGGTGCTGATCGTCACGTCGGGCTCCACCGGCGACGTGGCCCCGTACACGGGATTGGGAGCCCGGCTCCAAGCCGCCGGTCACGACGTCACCGTCGCCACGCACGAGCATTTCCGCGACCAGGTCGCGCTGCCGTTCGTGCCGCTGCCCGGCGACCTGCGGGAGATCCTCCCGCAGGCCCACGGTCAGGACGGCCGCGGTTCGGGGACCGGACCCCGGGCGTTGGTCCAGCTGCTGCGCATCGCGCGCCCGCTGGTCGCGGAGCTGGGTGCCGGAATAGCCGCTTCCGTACGCGAGACGCAACCCGACGTCGTCCTGCTCTCCACAGTGGTCGCTCCCCTCGGCTATCAGGTCGCCGAGGCCGCGGGCATCGGTTGCGCAGGAGTCTTCCTGCAACCGATCCATCCCACCGGCGCGTTCGGTCCGGTGCTGCTGGGCGGGCGTTCCGCCGGCCCGCTCGGCAACCTGCTGTCCGGCCGACTCGCCGAAGCAGCGGCACGCCCGCTCTACCGCGGTCCGGTCCGTGAGCTGCGGTCCCGCCTGGGCCTGCCCCGCCGCAGCCTCTCCCGGTTGCAGCACGACCAGCGGCATCGGTGGCCGACGTTTCACGGGTTCAGCCCGGTCGTGGTGCCGCGCCCGTCGGACTGGCCGGCCTCGCAGGAGGTCGTCGGCTACTGGTGGCCTGCGCGGCCGCCGGGGTGGACGCCGCCGCCGGAGCTGTCCGCGTTCCTGGCCGCCGGCCCGCCACCGGTGTTCGTCGGCTTCGGCAGCATGGCCCCCGGGCACGGAGACCGCCTGTCCGGCCTGGTCCGGGCGGCCATCCGGCAGACCGGCCGCCGCGCCATTGTGCAGGCCGGCTGGTCGGGGCTGCGCGGCGCCGGCGACGACCCCGACGTGTTGAGTATCGGCCCGGTGCCCCACGACTGGTTGTTCCCGCAGCTGGCAGCGGTGGTGCATCACGCGGGCGCGGGCACCACGGCGGCCGGGCTGCGCGCGGGAGTGCCGGCCGTGCCCGTGCCCGTGCTGGCGGACCAGCCGTTCTGGGCGCGCCGGCTGCACGACCTCGGGGTGAGCCCGGCGCCGATTCCGCTGTCCCGGCTCCGCGCCGACCGGCTGGCGGCGGCTCTGACGGCGGTCACGACCCAGCCCGCCTTCGCACAGCGAGCGCAAACGATCGCCCAGCGGCTCGCCGCGGAGGACGGCGCCGCCCGGATCATTACCTGGCTGGACGGCGTCCAGTGAACCTATCCATCGTGCCACGCGGTCCACTTACCACGCGTTCCTGCCCGAAAACACTGCGGCCCGCTACCCGAAACGCCGCGCGGCCGCCCCGGAGAACCGGGACGGCCGCGCGGGACGAACGAAACTCAGCGCTCGCTGATCGGCACGAACTGCCGCTCGGCTTCGCCGGTGTAGAGCTGGCGCGGGCGGCCGATCTTGGTGCTCGGGTCGGCCATCATCTCGCCCCACTGCGCGATCCAGCCGGGGAGCCGGCCGAGCGCGAACAGCACGGTGAACATCTTCGTGGGGAAGCCCAGAGCCTTGTAGATCAGGCCGGTGTAGAAGTCCACGTTGGGGTAGAGCTTGCGCGACACGAAGTAGTCGTCCGCGAGGGCGATCTCCTCGAGCTGGAAGGCGATCTCCAGCAGCGGGTCGGGACGCTCCAACGTGGAGAGAACTTCCTTCGCAGCCTTCTTCACGATGGCGGCGCGCGGGTCGTAGTTCTTGTAGACCCGGTGGCCGAAGCCCATCAGCTTGACACCCTTTTCCTTCGCCTTGACCCGGCGGACGAAGGACTGGACATCGCCACCGTCGGCGCGGATCTGCTCGAGCATCTCCAGGACCGCCGAGTTGGCACCGCCGTGCAGCGGGCCGGACAGGGCGTTGATGCCCGACGACACCGAGGCGAAGAGGTTGGCCTGCGCGGAGCCGACCAGGCGCACGGTCGACGTGGAGCAGTTCTGCTCGTGGTCGGCGTGCAGGATGAACAGCATGTCGAGGATCTTCGCGATCTTCGGGTCCACCGGGTACTCCACGGTCGGCAGGCCGAAGGTCATGCGCAGGAAGTTCTCGACGTAGTCGAGCGAGTTGTCCGGGTACGGCAGCGGGTGGCCGATGGACTTCTTGTACGCGTACGCCGCGATGGTGGGCAGCTTCGCCATGAGCCGGATCGCGGAGATCTCGATCTGCTCAGGGTCGGTCGGGTCCAGCGCGTCCTGGTAGAACGTGGACAGCGCGGTGACCGCCGAGGACAGCACCGCCATCGGGTGCGCGTCGCGCGGGAAGCCGGAGAAGAAGGCGCGCATCTCCTCCTGCAGCAGCGTGTGCACGCGGATCTTGTCCGCGAACTCGGCGAGCTGGGCGGGCGTCGGCAGGGCATCGTGGATCAGCAGGTAGGAGACCTCCAGGAAGGAGGACTTCTCCGCGAGCTGCTCGATCGGGAAGCCCCGATAGCGCAGAATGCCGGCGTCACCGTCGATGTAGGTGATCGCCGAGGCGCACGATGCCGTGTTGACGAAGCCCTGGTCCAGGGTGACGTAACCGGTCTCCTTGAGGAGGGCGCTGATCTCGACGCCACCGGGACCTTCGACCGCCGGACGCACCGGCAGAGACAGTTGGCCACCAGGGTGGTCGAGCTTGACATCCGTCATGTATTTCCCTCACTTCACCGGCAGATGTCGCCAATAACCTGCCGTTCACCGTAAACCCTTGGGCTGAGCGGGTCATCAGACGGTCGACCGCTGAGGTATTGATCACGGCCGCGCCGATCCGTGAACCGGCGGGGACCATCGATAATCGTCGGCGGATCGCGTCGTGGCGAACTCCTCCTGGCGGTGGTGTGTTCGCCTGGCCGAGCAGTCGTTACCCCGATGATCCCCCGGATTGCCGCTCGGCGCGACAAGAAGCCGGGCGAATTGTGGAAGAAGCTGCGCCAACCGGCTTCTGGTCGAAGATCCTGCGCCAACTCGCGTACGCGCGTCCCGCCTAGCCCGCATGATGATCGCAAGACCCGCATGGCACCGGCGGTGGAGGCTGACGCCATGGCGGGTGCGCTCCCGCGGCGCTGCGCGTGCCCGGTGCTGTCCACGTCCGGCAATCCGCCGGGGACGGCCCGGCCGGCACCCGATCAGTCACGGGGGCGGCTGACGAGTTGAGCGGGCCGGGGGGCGATGCGCGTGCAAACCGCTGCTTCGTCCCGTGCTGCCCACCTGCCGTGGCAGGTGTTCGGCGGGGCCGGCGTAACCGCGACCGTGCTCTACGTTCTCGACCTCACCTCGGTCGTGGACACCGCCGCTTTCCTCCTGATCGGCCTCGGCACTGTGGTGGCCTGCGGCACCGTGCCGCTGCGGTCCACCGCCCGGCCCCGCGCGGCCTGGCCGCTGATGGGCGCGTCCGCCCTGTGCTTCCTCGTCGGTGTCATCGTTCGCCCGCTGGTGACCGAACAGCCGCTGCTGGCAGACGCCGCGACCGTGCCCGGCTACGCCCTGCTCGGCCTGTTTTTCACGCTGCTGCTGAAAGCCCGCGGCGGCGTCACCCGGCACGCCGTCCTCGACGGGCTCATCGTCTGCCTGGCCGGTGGGCTCGCCAGCGCCCTGCTGCTCGCCGCGCCGGCCGCCGAGATCGCCGACCGCCCGGCCCTGGTGTCGTTCCTCGCCGGGCTCTACCCACTCTTCGACATCGTGTTGCTGGCGCTGTGCTTCAACCTGACCTTCACGGCCCGCACCTGGCCGCCGGTGTTGACCGCGCTGGTCGCTGGCATCGGCCTGATGGTCGCCGGCGACCTCATGTACGCGATCATCGGCGTCTCCGGGCGCACGTACGCGTCGCCGCTGCTCGATGTGCCGTTTCTGCTCTCGTACACGCTGATCGGGTTGAGTGCTCTGCACCCCTCCGTGGCGGAGCTGGGGCGCGCCGACCGGCACCAGGTGCAGGCCTGGTCGTGGCGCCGCATGTCGCTGTTGGTGCCCGCCATCGCCACCCCGTTCGTCCTGCTGGTGCTGGTGGGTGGGCACTCCGCCGGCAACCGCATCCTCATCGCCTGCTGCGGCGTGTCGATCGTGGCGCTGCTCCTGCTCCGCGCGGTGTCAGCCGTGCAAGCCCAGGCGGCGGCCCAACGACACTCCGAGCATCAGGCCATGCACGACCCGCTGACCGGGCTGCCGAACCGGCGGATGGCGACCACGGAGGTCGAACGGCTGGTCGCCGCGCTGGCCGCCGACGCGACCACCCGGGTCTGGGTCTGCTTCCTCGACCTCGACGGCTTCAAATGGGTCAACGACTCGTGGGGTCACGACACCGGCGACCAGCTGGTCATCGAGGTGGCCGACCGGCTGCGCGCGGCACTGCCCACCGGAACAGTTCTCGCCCGGGTCGGCGGGGACGAGTTCGTGGTGGCGTACGTCGGCGAGGAAACCGGGGCGCTACGCCTGGTCGACCGGGTGCAAAGCTGCTTCGCGACGCCACTGCCCCTGCACGACACCGAGGTCGTGATCAGCGCATCACTCGGCCTCGCCCACGCCCCCGGTGGCGGCGACCCCGCGCTGACCACCGAGGCCCTGCTCCGCGACGCCGACACGGCCATGTACCGCTCGAAGGCCGAAGGCCCCGGCCACGCCACCATTTTCGACGTGTCGATGCACGACCGGGTCCGCGAGCGCATCGAGCTCGAAGGAGCGCTGCGCGCCGCCCTCGCCGACGACGGCCTCACCGTGGTCTACCAGCCCATCGTGCACCTGGACTCGGGCCGCCCGACCGGCGCCGAGGCCCTCGTCCGCTGGACCCACCCCGACCGCGGCCCCATCCCGCCGATGACCTTCATCCCGGTGGCCGAGGAAGCCGGCCTGATCGACACGTTGGGCACCTGGGTCCGCAACGAAGCCCTGCGCCAACTTGCCCTGTGGCGCGCTGACGGCACCGTGACCGGCGACTTCTACCTCTCCATCAACGTGTCCCCGCGCCAGCTCGAAGACCCGCAGCTGCCGATGGTGGTCGCCCGGGAACTGCAGCACCACGGCGTACCGGCCTCTGCCGTCGCCCTGGAGATGACCGAGTCGGTGATGGCCGACGGTGGCGGGCTCGCCGCCCGCGTGCTCTTCGAACTGCGCGAACTGGGTGTACGCCTGCTGGTCGACGACTTCGGCACCGGCTTCTCGGCGCTGGGCTACCTGCGCCGCTTCCCGGTCACCGGCGTGAAGATCGACCGATCCTTCGTCTCCGGCCTCGGTGAAAGCGGCGAAGACGAAGAGATCGTCCGTGCGGTCGTCGCCATGAGCCGCGCCCTGGGCCTCAGCATCGTCGCCGAAGGTGTGGAAACCCGCGCCCAACGCGATGCCCTCGCCGCGGTCGGCGTCACCCAGGCCCAGGGCTGGCTGTGGGGCCCAGGTGTCCACCCCGCCGACTTCGTCCTGCACTGGGCCGCCCACCGGCACGCCCCGGGCCCGGCCCCGATCGCCGCCGGCAACTCCTGACGATCACCCTCCCCACCAGGTGACAAACGTCTCGTACACCTCTGGCGTACCTGCCACAGATCCGGCATTATTCCTTCGGCCAGGGTCCTTGCGTGCGCCCCGGCCGTGCCGATCAGCTGAGGACGAGGAGGCGACACATGGCAACTTTGCTCGGATCCGACGGCTCAGTGGTGTGGCTCGTGACCGTACTCATGATCCTCGCCACCGGCCTCTGCGGCGCGGTGCTCGCGGCCACCCGTCCGCAGCCTGCCCCGATCCGCGCCCAGCGCCGCAACCACGAGCGCTGACACGCGCCGTGCTTCACGACGCGCACGTCACCGACCCGGTATTGGTGAACCTGACCTGAGCAACCGCGGGGCCTGGACCAGAGCTGGACGGTCCCGGGATGCGCTGCGCGCGTACGGTGCCGGGTAGGTTGTGATTTATGCGGTTCGCCACGTGGAATGTGAATTCGGTGAAGGCTCGCTTGCCGCGCCTGCTCGAGTGGCTGGCGACCTCCCAACCGGACGTGCTGTGCCTGCAAGAGACGAAGGTGGCCGCGGACGCTTTCCCGGCTGCGGAGGTGGCCGAGCTGGGTTACGAGACGGCCGCGCATTCCCAGGGGCGGTGGAACGGGGTCGCCGTGCTGTCGCGGATCGGGCTGGCCGAGGTCAGGCGGGGTTTTGACGGGGAACCGGGCTTTCCCGATCCGGAGGCGCGGGCGATCTCGGCCACCTGCGGCGGGGTGCGCTTCACGTCGATCTATGTGCCCAACGGGCGGACGCCGGATGATCCGCACTACCGCTACAAGCTGGACTGGCTGGCGGCGTTGCGGACGGCGCTGGCGAAGCAGAGCGGTCCCGCAGTGTTGACGGGTGATTTCAACGTGGCGCCTACCGACGCGGATGTGTGGGACCCGGCGCTGTTCATCGGGTCGACGCATGTGACGCCGCCGGAACGAGACGCGCTGTCCAACTTGCGGGAGTTGGGGCTGGTGGATGTCGTGCCACGGCCGATGAAGGGTGACCGTCCGTACACGTACTGGGATTACCGGGCCGGGATGTTCCACCAGAACAAGGGCATGCGGATCGATCTCGTATACGCGTCCGCGGAGGTTGCGGAGGCGGTCCGGGATGCGGTGGTGGACCGGGAGGCACGCAAGGGCAAAGGACCTTCCGACCATGCACCCGTCGTCGTCGACGCTGACCTCGGTTAACCCTTCTGAGCCGCGCCGTGGGCCGCCCTGGCGCGTAGGGTGGTGGAGATCGCTGCCGGGAAAACAGAGAGGAGGACCGTGGTGACCGCTCATCTTCCGCTGCAATCGGACGAGCGCCGCAGGGACGACCCTGCGACCGGTCCGCCGGTTGCTGTTCCCGCTCCCGCGCTGCTGCTGGCCGCGCTGGACGCTTCCGCCGAAGCTATCGTGCTGTGCACCGCCGCGGAGCACACGATTCTGCTGGTCAATGCCGCCGCGTCGGAGTTGCTGCCGGCCCTGCAGCTGGGCGGCAGCGCAACGGACGGCACGCTGCGCGGTCTCGCCAGCGCCGTCGCGGCGAACGCCGAAACCTTCACCGATGAGTACGGGGGCAGGCAGGTCCACGGCCGCCGGCGGCCGTTGGACGAGGACCACTACGCCTGGTACCTGCGCGATTGCACGGCGGAGCTGCGCCGCGCCGCGGAGTATCGCGCCGAGCGGGACCGGAGCGCGTTTCTCGCCGAGGCTGGGCGGCGGCTGTCCGCTTCCCTGCATCAGCGTCGTTGCCTGCGGACCACCGTCGAACTTGCCGTGTCGCAGCTGGCCGACGCCGCCATGATCGTGCTGCCCGCGCGGCGCCGGCAGAGCGAGTGGATGCGCCTGGTCGCCAACGGCTCCGTCGAAGAGGGCACGCTGCGGGAGCAGGTGCTCAACGAGGTTCCCGGGCTGGAAGAGGCACTCGCCGGATTTCCGCCGATCCCCAGTCGCTGGCTGGACGCCGCTCAGATTCCGTCGTGGCTCCTGCCGGCCGGCTTCGGCGAGGTCGGCGCGTTGCTGGTGACCCCGCTGCCGGGCAATGCCGAGCCGGCCGGTGCGCTCATCCTGGCCCGACGCAGCGCCGGGTTCACTCCCGAGGACGAGATGCTGGCCCGGATCTTCGCCGCCCGCGCTGGCGCCGCGATCTCCGCCGCTGCGCTCTATCGCGAGCAGGTCGACACCACGGCCATCCTGCAGGCCGACCTACTGCCGCCCGAGCTGCCCCGGCCGGACGGCGTCGAGCTGATCGGCTCCTATCAGGCCGCGCGTGACTCGCTGCGGATCGGCGGCGACTTCTACGACGTGTTCGAGCCGGCCGAGGCCAGCGGCGACACCGTGGTCGTGCTCGGCGACGTCTGCGGCAAGGGTCCCGAGGCTGCGGTGCTGACCGGAAAGATCCGGCAGACGCTGCGCGCCCTCTGCCTGGTCGAGGATGACCCCGCCGTCCTGCTGACGGTGCTCAACCAGGCGTTGCTGGGCAGCAGCCGCCAGCACCGGTTCGTCACGCTGGTCGTCGGCGCGATCAGCCGGGCCGAGCACGGTCGGGTCCGCTTGGAGCTCGCCACCGGCGGCCACCCGCCCCCGCTCGTGCTCCGCGCCGACGGGAGCGTCGAGGCCGCCCCGGTCAGCGGCACCCTCATCGGTGTCGTCCCGCAGATCACCATCCGGCCGAGCGCGATCGAACTGGCCCCGGGCGAAATGTGCCTGCTCTACAGCGACGGGCTCACTGAGGCTCGCGGCGGCGTGACCGGCCAGGAACAGTACGGCGAGACCCGGCTGCGCGACGCGCTGGCGAGCTGCCAAGGCATGCCCGGCGACGCCACAGTGGAACGGATCCGTCAGCTCGTCTCCGACTGGGTGCACGGCGGCACCCGGGACGACATCGCCATGCTCGCCGTCCGTGCCCCCACCCGAACGCCGCTCAGTCTCATGGGTGCCGGCGCCCCGACCGGCTCGCCGTTCGCCATCGACGCCCGGCGAGGTGACCGAAGGAACCGAGCCCGCTCATGACCGTCTTTTCCCAGGCGACGTCCCGGTCGCTCGACGACCCCGGCCTGCACGAGCATTATCTGCGCCTCCTCGGCGACGGTGACGAGTACGGCGCCGTGGAGGTCGTCACCGCGCTGCTCGACGACGGCGCCCCGGCCGACCGCATCATGCTGGACCTCATCGCGCCCGCCCAGGGCCGGGTCGGTGAGCTGTGGGCGGCGAACGCGTGGACGATCGCCCGGGAACACGCCGCGACGGCGATCAGCGAACGTGCCCTCGCCGCGGTGGCGGCGCGCTGCCAGATCCGTCCCACCCGTGGACGGGTCACCGTTGCCTGTGTCGATGGTGAGTGGCATGCGTTGCCGGTCCGCATCCTCGGCGAGATGTTGCGCCTCGACGGCTGGCGGGTCGATTTCCTCGGCGCCAGCGTGCCCGGCCCCCATCTGGTCACCCACCTGCACCAGACCGGCCCGGACGCGGTCGCCCTCAGCTGCATGATCGCCACTCGACTCCCCCGAGCGCACGCCGCGATCACGGCCTGCCGCTCCGCCGGGGTGCCGGTGATGGCGGGCGGCCGCGGCTTCGGCCCGGACGGTCGCTGGGCGCAGCGGCTGGGCGCTGACGCCTGGGCAGCCGGCGCGAACGAAGCTGCCGCCCGACTCGCCGAGGACTGGCCGCCGGTCATGGGCGACCCGTACGACACGGCGTTCCTGGGCGACGACGAGTACACCTACCTCGTGCGCCGCCGAGGCGATCTCGTCCGCACCGCCCTCGAACGGCTGACCGCCACCTATCCGCCGACAGCGGCGTACGACCAGCGCCAAACCGACGCCACGGTCGAAGATCTGGGACACGTCGTCGACTTCCTCGCCGCCGCCCTGTATGTCGGCGACGCGCAGGTCTTCACCGACTTCGTGGACTGGACCATCGCGGTGCTCCGGGCCCGCGACGTGCCACCGGCCGCGCTCGGTGTGGGCCTGCGGCTGGTCGGCGAGCAGCTCCGTGATTACCCGGCGGCGACGGCGATGCTCGGCGAAGGTCAGTCCCGAGTCCCCCGATAACCGTTGGACCGGTCCACGCCATCGGGCTACGGTGGCCGCATGACCTCCTGAGACGCAGCCTTCTGCCGCATTCTCGCCCTTCGGGCTGTGCCGGCGGCGCCGTCCGCCGTGGGTCCGCCGCATCCGGCGCCCGGGGCTTTGCTGATCTGCTTGCCGTACCACGGCATTCGCTTTGCTCTTGTGAGGAGGCACCACTATGCCTGCCGCATTCTCCGTCCACATCGATCCGGACGATCTCGCCCACCAGAACCTCGCCGCCGCGCTGTCCACTGCGACGGCGTCGCCAAGTGACCGGCAAGCGCCGGCCCTGGCCCACCATGGCGCGCAGGACGACCGCCAGGCCGCCCGGGAACGTTCGGGGTGGGCCCGCTCCGGCCGGGCAGCGACAGCCGGCACCGGCCGGTCGTACGCATTCCGGCGCAGCTGATCGGCTAGTTGTCGGCGCAGCACGGCTGGATAAGCAAAGGCAGAAGGCCGGGACCCTTGCCGGGGTCCCGGCCTCCTTCATGGCCGGACCACCGCCGTTCCGGGCCGGTGGTGGCGGCGGTGGTCCGGGTCTAGGGGCGCGGCGCCCAGCCAAGACCCACTGCGGCGTGCGCTCAGCCGAGGCGGGCGTAGACGTCGTCGAGCAGGCCCTGGTACATGTCGCTGCGGGTGTTGAAGTTGGGACCGCCGATGCGCAGGGGCAGGTTGTTGCCGATGCTCAGCGCGGTCGGGATGGTGATGTGGCCGCGGTCCTTGCCGTCGACATAGACGGTGAGACGGTTGCCGGAGCGCTGGCACATGACGTCGTGCCACTTGTTGTCGGCGACGCCGACACTGGAGCGCACGAGGTAGACGGTGGGCTTGGTCGAGCCCTGGCCGACCACCACGCAGTGGGCCTTGGCCTGGTTGGCGCCGATCTGCAGCTTCCACTGGCTTTCGGTGTCGACGACGCCCTTCTGCATGACGTTCGAGGAGCCGGCCACCTGGGCCTTGGTCAGGCGCAGCGTGGCACCCCACCGGAACAGGCGGGTGCCCGGGTCGAGGTCGGGGTCGTCGGTGCCCTCCAGCAGTGCGCGGGGGCAGGTGGTGGCACTCTTGGCGCACGGTGCGGGGAAGGCCGCGTACTTATCGGCGGTCGTGCCGTTGAAGTTGACGCGGCCGCGGTCCGCGGTGCGGATGGTGAGGGCGGAGCCTCGGCCCGACCGGTCGGAAACCTTGCCGCCGGCGACGGTGCCGGTGTCGAAGGTGTAGCGCGCAACGGTGACGGGTGCGGTCGCGGTGGGTGCCGCGAGAGCTGGCGCGGCAAGTGCGGGAACAGCGAGGCTAGAGGCGGTCAGAGCGGCGGTAGCGAACGTCGTGGCGAGGCGCATGCCACGAAAGGTACTTTCAGCGCCTAAGTCTCACAAAATGCATCGACTAGGCGTTTCGGGCAGGACCTAGAGCAGACCGGCCGACTCGGCAATCATGCAGACGGCCACCAGACGCATCAGGTGCCACTCCGCGCGCAGCCAGGCCGTGCCCGACACATACGCGTGCCCGGGCTCCGGCACCGGCCGGCCCATCCGGTCGGCGGCGGCGGCGATCGACTTGGCGTACGCGGCCAGGCCCTCCGCGTCGACTGCGCGGCCGGCATGTCCCAGAGCGTCGCGAACGGCGGCCGCGTGCTGGTCGACCTGGGCGAGCAGACCTGCGTCACCGTGCGCGGCGACCAGGCCGTCGACGCCCACCCGCGCCATCATCTCGTCCAGGAGCGCGCGGGCCGGGTCGGCGGCGGGAGCGGTGGAAACCGGGGCGAAGGCGAGGAATTCGTTCGTCATGGGAAGGACGCTAGGGCCTCGGGGGCGCGGATAACAGGCAGGTAACCGAACGGCACCCGACCGCACCCACAGCGCACCCGGCGGGACCCGGATTCAGGCCGGGAGCTGGTCCATCGCCCGGTAGATCCGCTTGTCCGAGACCGGGTAGGCGGTCCCGAGCGACTGCGCGAACAGGTTGATCCGCAGCTCTTCGATCATCCAGCGGATCTCCCGAAGCCCCTCGTCAGCGGGGCCGCCCACGGGCAGTTCCTTGCGCAGCTCGCGGTACTCCCCCTCGACCTCGTGCAGCTGAGCCATCAACTGCCGGTCACGGGCCAGGTTGCCGCCGAGACGGTCCAGCCGGTACGCCACGCCCTTGAGGTAGCGGGGCAGGTGGTGCAACTGCCGCCAGCCGGTGTCGGTCACGAAGCCCGGGTAGACCATGGCCTTGAGCTGAGTCCGGATGTCGGCGAGGGCGGGCAGCAGCGCCGGGTCACGGGTGGTGGCGAGCCGCTGGCCGATGTCGTACGAGGTGGCAAGCACCGCGCGGACGTGGGTGACGACCGCGGCGGTGGCGTCGACGAGCTCGGCCCGGACCTCGTCGCGCAGCTTGGTGAACGCAGGCCCGGACCAGGCCGGACCGCCGGCGTCCTGCACGAGCCGGTCGACCGCCGCGCCGGCGCAGTCGTCGAGCAGGTCGGCGATCGAGCGGTACGGGTTGCCCCGGGACAACTCCAGCTTGGCGCGGTTGTCCAGGCGGCCCTGCAGGTAGCGGGCGGCGGGCGGCAGGGTGAGCAGGAGCAGCCTGCGGGTGCCGGCCCGCATCGCCTCCCGCTGCTCCGCCTCGGTTTCGAAGACGCGGATTGCCACACTGTCGGTCTCGTCGGCCAGGGCCGGGTAGACGGTGACCTGGTAGCCGCCTCTGACCTGCTGGACCGTGCGCGGCACCGTACCGAAATCGCCGGTCGTGATGCCGCGCCGCTCGATGTTGCCGGCGGCGGCGGAAATGGTGGCCTGGACCTTCGGCGCCAGGGCGGCGCGCAGCACGTCGAGGTCGCGGTTCTCCCCCATCACGGTGCCGTCCTCGCCGACCACCTGGAAGTTCATGCGCAGGTGGTCGGGGACCTGGTCAGGCCGCCAGGCGTCGCGGGGCACGACCGTGCCGGTGAGCCGGCGCAGTTCGTCGCCGACGGCGTCCGGGAGCGCGCCTCGTCGAGCCGGAATCCGGGACACGACGGCGTCGGCCCAGTCCGGCACCGGGACGAAGCTGGTGCGCAGGTGTTTCGGCAGGGCCCGGATCAGCGCCACCACGATCTCGCGGCGCAGGCCGGGCACATTCCAGCCGAAGTCGTCGCCGTCGAGCTTGTTGAGCAGCGGCAGCGGTACGCGGACAGTCACCCCGTCGGCGGCGGTGCCGGGCTCGAACTGGTACGACAGCGGGAGCCGAACATCCCCGGCGAGCCACGCGTCCGGGTAGGCGGCCGGGTCCACCGCGTCGCGGCCGCTGTTGACCAGCAGTTCCCGGGTGAAGGTCAGGAGTTGGGGGTTGTCTCGGCGGGCCTTCTTCCACCAGGCGTCGAAGTGCCGGGCGGACACCACGTCGGCCGGGATCCGGGCGTCGTAGAGGGCGAAGACGGTCTCGTCGTCCACTTTGATGTCGCGGCGGCGGGCCCGGTTCTCGATCTCCTCGATCCGCTCCAGCAGAGCGGTGTTCTCGGCGAAGAAGGCGTGGTGGGTGTCCCAGTCGCCTTCGACCAGTGCGTGCCGGATGAACAGCTCCCGGCACAGCGCCGGGTCCACCTTGCTGTAGCCGACTTTGCGCCGGGGCACGATCGGCAGCCCGTAGAGGGTCACCTTCTCGTACGCCATGACGGCGCCTTGTTTCTTTTCCCAGTGCGGCTCGCTGTAGCTGCGTTTGACCAGGTGCGGGGCGAGCGCCTCGGCCCACTCCGGCTCGATGCGGGCGTTGACCCGGCCCCAGAGCCGCGACGTCTCGACCAGCTCGGCCGACATGACCCAGCGGGGTTGCTTCTTGAACAGCACCGAGCCCGGGAAGATCGCGAACTTGGCACCCCGGGCACCGAGATATTCGCGCTTGTCGGTGTCTTTGAGGCCGATGTGGCTGAGCAGACCGGCGAGCATCGCGCTGTGGAAGCGGCGCCCGTCGGGGACCCGCTCGTCATCCTCGGTGATCACCAGGTCCAGTCCGCGGGCGACCTGCTTGAGCTGGGAATAGAGGTCCTGCCACTCCCGGACGCGCAGATAGTTGAGGAACTCGGTGCGGCACAGCCGGCGGAATTGGTTGCCGGACAGTTCGCGCTGGCGTTCGCGCAGGTAACGCCAGAGGTTGAGGTAGGTGAAGAAGTCCGATTCCTTGTCGGTGAACCGGGCGTGCTTCTCGTCGGCCTGCTGCTGTTTGTCGGCGGGCCGCTCGCGCGGGTCCTGGATGGACAGCGCCGCGGCGACCACCATGATTTCGGCGACGCACTCCTGTTCCCCGGCCTCGACGACCATCCGGGCAAGTCGGGGGTCAACCGGCAGCTGGGCCAGCTTGCGGCCCAGCGGGGTGAGTTTACGGCCGTCGAGCGCGCCCAGTTCCTCGAGCAGTTTGATGCCGTCGGTGACATTGCGCCGATCCGGCGGGTCGATGAAGGGGAAGGCGGCCAGGTCGCCGAGGCCGAGGTTGGTCATCTGCAGGATGACCGAGGCCAGGTTGGTGCGCAGGATCTCCGGCTCGGTGAACTCCGGCCGGCCGGTGAAGTCCTCTTCGGAGTAGAGCCGAATGCAGATACCGTCGCTGGTCCGGCCGCAGCGGCCCTTGCGCTGGTTGGCACTGGCCTGCGACACCGCTTCGATCGGCAGCCGCTGCACCTTGAGCCGATGGCTGTAGCGGGAGATACGCGCGGTGCCCGGGTCGACGACGTAGCGGATGCCCGGCACGGTCAGGGAGGTTTCGGCGACGTTGGTGGCCAGGACGACGCGGCGGCCGGTATGACGCTCGAAGACGCGATGCTGCTCGGCGGCGGACAGCCGGCCGTAGAGCGGAACGACTTCGGTGTTGCGCAGGTCGCGGCGGTTCAGGGCGTCGGCGGTGTCACGGATCTCCCGTTCGCCGCTGAGGAAGACCAGGATGTCGCCGTCGCTCTCGCGGCCCAGTTCGTCGACCGCGGCGGCGATCCCGTCGACCTGGTCGAGCGGCTCCTCACGGTCCTCTTCGGTCTCCACCACGAGCGGCCGGTAGCGTACCTCCACCGGATAGGTCCGGCCGGACACCTCGATCACCGGCGCCGGCCCACCCGGACCCGCGAAATGTTCCGCGAACCGGCCGGTCTCGATCGTTGCCGAGGTGATGATGAGTTTCAGGTC
This sequence comes from Actinoplanes sp. NPDC051859, assembly GCF_044452725.1. NCBI lineage: Bacteria > Bacillati > Actinomycetota > Actinomycetes > Micromonosporales > Micromonosporaceae > Actinoplanes > Actinoplanes sp. NPDC051859. Next base: position 92,147 of record NZ_JBITBX010000010.1, read on the forward strand.
GGGCCGCTGTGGCAGCAATTGCTTGAGGTAGCCGAGGATGAAGTCGATGTTGAGGCTGCGCTCGTGCGCCTCGTCGATGATCAGGGTGTCGTAGCGGCGTAACAGCCGGTCGTGCTGGATCTCGGCCAGCAGGATGCCGTCCGTCATCACCTTGATCATGGTGTCGTCGGACACCTGGTCGGTGAAGCGCACCTTGTAACCGACCGTGCCGCCCAGCGGAGTGTCCAGCTCCTCCGCGATGCGTTCGGCCACGGTGCGGGCGGCGATCCGACGGGGTTGGGTGTGCCCGATCTGTCCCCGTACGCCGCGGCCCAGCTCGACGCAGATCTTGGGGAGCTGGGTGGTCTTGCCCGAGCCGGTCTCGCCCGCCAGGACCACGACCTGGTGGTCGCGGATCGCCGCGAGGATGTCGTCCTTGCGCTGGCTGACTGGCAGCTCGGGCGGGTACGACACCTGCGGCACGGCGGCAAGCCGGGTGTCGCGGCGCTGCTCGGCGCGAACCACCTCAGCGGCGATCTCCGCCAGAGCGGCGGTGCGCGCGGCAGCGTCGCGTACTTTGCGGAGGCCGTCGAGCCGGCGCCGGAGCCGGCGTTCGTCGCGGGGCAGCAGGTCGGAGAGGCGGCGGCGGAGCTCGGCGAGATCCTCGCTCAGGGGTGTCACAGACATGGCGCGTCAACAATAGGCAATCGGCGCCGGGAGCGCCCCGTGATTAATCCGGCAACGATTCGGCCGCCGCCCGTGTCCAGCCACCAATGACGATCTTTACCCCTGTCGAGACCGGTGGAGCGGGGAAAGGCGGGTGACGTCGTGATCGTCGTCGCAGAAGACCACGAGGACATTCTGTTCGTGTTGCGCAGGGCGTTGGAGCGGGCCGGGCACGAGGTCGTGGCGACCTCGGACGGCGAGGAAGCGCTCGAAGCGGTTCGGCGGCACAAGCCGGACGTGGTCGTCACCGACGTGGACATGCCCCGGATGAACGGGCTCGACCTGTGCCGGGCCATCCGGGCCGACGCCGGGTTGCAGCACATCCCGGTGGTGCTGGCCAGCGGTTCGCTGCTGCCGGGCGACACCCGCGCCGAGGAGGTCGGCGCGAGCGCGACCCTGCTCAAACCATTTCTGCCGGCCCAGCTCCTGGCCTGCGTGGCGGAGCTGATGCCGAACGCGCCGGCGCTTCCCCCGCGATAGCGGAGTCGGGCAGGGCCGCCTCCTGCACGGCGGCCCGCTCGGCGAGTGCCCGCGCCAGGGCAGCGCGCTCGTCCAGCAGCACCGGTGCCAGTGGCAGGGTGAACGAGAACCGGGTGCCGCCGCCGGGGTTGTCGGCGACCGCGATGACCCCGCCGTGCCGTTCCACGATCCGGCGGCAGATAGCCAGGCCGAGCCCGGTGCCGGCGTACCCGGCGGCGCTGCGCGCCCGGTGGAACGCCTCGAAGATGTTCGGCTGGTCGTCGGCGGGGATGCCGATGCCGCGGTCGGCGATCTCGATCCGGGTCCAGCCCGGCTCCGCAGCGCCCGTGGAGACGTCGATGTGGGCGGGGCGGCCCGGCGGCACGTACTTGAGCGAGTTGCCGATCAAGTTGTCGAAGACGTGCCGCAACATCGCCGGGTCCGCTTCGACCACCGGCAGCTCGCCCACGTAGATCTCCGGCGCCGGCACATCGACGGGCCGCGGCTGCTCGGTACGGTGCTCGACCACATCCGCCACCAGCGGACCGAGCGGCACCGGGCGTTGGGCCAGTGGCGCATCCCGGGCCGTCGTGTACGCCAACAACGTGTCGATCATGGCGGCCATCCGGTCCACGGCCCGCGCGATCCGATCCAGGGAGGCCCGGGCCGCGACCACCTCGGGTTGTTGCAGGCCGTCGCTGAGCTCGTCGACCGCCGTCTCGCAGTGCCCGCGGATCACGGCCAGAGGCGCCTTGAGGTCGTGCGCCACCACCCCGGCGAAGACGGCCAGATCGGTCTCGTAGCGCCGCAGCTCGGTGATGTCGTGGAAGACGGCTACCGCGCCGAGCAGCCCGGCGCTGGGATCGAGCGGTCGGCCGTCGACGCTGACCAGAATGCCGTCCGGTCGGGCGTCGTTGCGGATCAGCATCTCGACGCCGTCCGACGACTCGCCGTGCAGCGCCCGGACCAGCGGCATCTCGCTCACCGGGAACGGCGTCCGGCCATCCGAGCGGTACAGCCCGTAGTGCGCCTGCCAATCCTGCGGCCCGTCAATGTCCTCCGGCACGCCCAGCAGCGCTTTCGCTGCCGGATTGTGCAGCAGGAACGCCCCCTTCTCGTCGACCACGCCCACGCCGTCGCCGATGCTGTTCATGATCGCGTTGAGCAGCCCGGCCTGGCGCCGGCTTTCCGCCTCGGCACCGCGCAGGTCGGCAGTCGCCACCAGCACCTGCGCCTGAGCCCGGGACCTGCCGGTCGCCAGCACCCACACCAGCAGCGCGAGCATGAGCGAGACCAGGAGCCCCCCGCCCAGGACCATCGTGGCCGAGGTGCTGCGCGCACCCGGCAGATACCGCGAGTCGGCAGCGGTCGTCAGAGCCCACTGCCGGTCGGCGACCGGGAAGGAGGCCTGCCGGACCAGGTCACGACGGCCGCGGGCGTCGAAGGCGGCGACCTGGACCCGGCGGCCCTGGGCATCCGTGGCGTACAGCTCGCCGTCCAGCAGGCCCTGGCTCGCTGTGCTGAGCACACCGCCGAGGAAGTCCCGGCCGTGCAGGCCGAGCGCCAGCCAGCCTCGAAAGACCGGCCGCGGCCCGAGGCCGAAGACCGGCGCGACGAACAGAAACGACAGCTGTTGCTGAGCGAGCGGCAGGTCCCGGTCGCGCAGCAGCACGTACGCGTCCGACACACTCGGCTGCCCGGTGCGTCGGGACTCGGCGAACACGGCGGCCGCCTCCGGCGCGGCCGAGGCGTCGAGGCCGAACTGGCCGGGTGAGTTGGCGTTCACCCCGCGCCGCAGCACCGAGAAGAAGTGCTGTTCCGGCGTGCCCCGGGGATGCAGGGTGAGACCGACGACGCCCCGCGCACGCCAACGGCGCTGGGTCTCGGCGACCTCGTCGGGCCGGGTAGCGACCACGAACGCCACCGAGGTGGCACCCACCAGCCCGGCGTTGTCGAGTGGGGCGGTGGCGGCGTCGAACGAGGCCGGGGTCAGGTCGTCGTTCGTGCCCAACCCGGCGGCGACCGCCTTGACGATATCGCGGTACCGACCGGTCTCCCCGGTGACCGCCGCGCGGGCGACCGCTGTGCGCTGATCCATGACATGTGCGGCGTCCTCGTGCTGTCGGGCGCGCAGGGCCTCTACCGCGAGCACGGTAACGGCGACGCCGGGCAGCAGGACGAGAGCAGCGAGAAAGGGGCCGATCATCCGACTGTGCTGCATCCCCGTGCCCACCGGACGCAGCATAAAACGCGAATCACCCCCGCCGGAGGGGTTCCGCCGACGGGGGTGAGCAAGATTCGCCTTACTTCCAGGTGTCGTACTGGTACAGGTTCCAGGAGGCCATGATGCCGGTGACCTTGGTGTAGTAGTTCGGGTCGGTGGCGTACCCGGCCTTCCACACCTTCCAGATGAACTTGTTGGCGTTCTTGGTGTACTCGAAGGCGGGCGCGTAACGCGGGTTCACCCGCAGGAACGAGCCGTGGTCGCGGAACGAGTGCGACTGCGACGCGTACGTCCGGAAGGCGTCCGAGGTCGAGAAGCAGTTGCCGGCCTTCGTGCACTCCTGCGTGCGGTAGACGTGGCAGCCGTTGGCCAGCTTGCCGAACTTGCCGTTCTGGCACTTGATGCCGAAGTAGTTGCGGTCGACCGTGGAGAGGCTGCTGCGGCCCCAGCCGGACTCGAGAATCGCCTGGGCCATCGTCACCGAGGCGGGCACGCCGTACTCGCGCCAACCGCGCTGCGCGCCCGGGATCGACGCCTTGATGAACTGCTCCGGGGTCAGCGTCACGGTCGGCTGCGGCACCGACGAGCCGGTGCAGGCCTTCAGCGGACCCGAGTACATGTACGCGTGCGAGATGTAGCGCCCGGTCGACGTCACGTCCCACTGGGTCGTCGTCCGCACCGAACCGTCAACATTCTGGCCGGTCACCGCACACACCAGGTCGACCTTGGCGCCGTCGGCGATCGTGCCGAGCACCGACGACGAGGTCGACGGGCCCGAGCGCAGGTTGACCCGGCCTTCGAGGCTGCGCACCGTACCGACCACGTACTTCTTGGCGGTCGAGGTGGCCGGCTTCGCCTTCGGCGGCACCACGGCCGAGCCGGTGGCGCAGCGCGGCAGGGTGCGGGTCGTCTTCACGTACGCGTGCGACACGTACCGACCGTTGCTCAGCCGGTCCCACAGGTTGGTCTTGCGTACCGAGCCGCGGACGGTCTGCCCGGCGACCGCGCAGCTGACGGTGACCTTGGCGCCGTTGCGCAGGGTGCCGACCGCCTTGCTCGCCAGCGACGGCGCCGACCGGACCTGCAGCGACCCGCTGACCTTGATGGTCGCGGACACCCCGGCGGCGGCAGCGGCCTCCGGTGCCACGACCACGCCGGCGCCGAGTGCGGCGACGAGCAGCGGCCCCGTGAGCAAGCGGCGGGCGGTGCGCAACATAGAGGTCCCCTCGGTCGCGGCCTCGGCATCCGTGCTTCGGCTCACTTACGAAGGTCGAGGGAGGCCGTTGCCGTCCGAGAGCGATCATGGGTGCAGTCCCGTTGCACGAGTCACTCCTGAGCGCAGGCGCGCTTGAACTCGGCACCGGCTGGGCAATGCGGAACCGCCCAGTCGTGACGTTCAGGAGGACACCGCCGATGACGACCTTGGCACCACGGTCGGCGCAGGCAACACCACCCGACACTGCGGGTGGCGGCCGCGGCGTCGCCCACGTGCTCGCCCACGCCGGAGTCGCCGTGTGCGCGGGCACAGCGGTCGCCCTCGTCTATTACGTGTGCGTCCGGACGTCGCTCGGGCAAAGCGCGGACACGCTGGTCATGCGCGGCGCGGACGTCCACCACCCGAAGATCGAGGACTTCCTGCAGCGCGCCCTCGACGCCACGACGCTGGTCAGCCTGGTCGCCGTCTGCCTCGCCGCCGCGGCCATCGGCGTGGTCCGGCGCCGCGCCGATCTCGCGGTCGCGGCGGCGGTCCTCGTGCTCGGCGCCAACCTGACCACCCAGCTGCTGAAGGCGCGGCTCCCCCGACCCGTCCTGGACGGCTTCCCGGCGCCCAACTCGTTCCCCAGCGGCCACACCACCGCAGCGGCATCGGTCGCGTTCGCGCTGATCCTGGTGCTGCCGTTCGCCATCCGCGGCACCCTCGCGCTGGCCGGGGCGGCGTACGTGACGATCATCGCGATCGCCACCGTCTGGGCCGGCTGGCACCGCCCGAGCGACACCGTCGCGGCCCTGTTGGTGGTCCTGGCGTGGAGCGCTCTCGCCTCGGCCTTCGTCCGGGCGCGCCGCATCCGCATCACCGGGGTCGCGGCCCGCCCGAACCGCAAGGCCATGCTCCTCTTCACCGTCGTCGGCGCAATCAGCGGCGGCATCGCCCTGCTCGGCCTAGGCGCCACGGCACTGTCCGAGCTGGCAGCCCCCGACCTGGTCCCCGGCTTCCTCGCCTTCGCGGCCGGCGTCGCCGCGATCACCGCCGCCGTCGCCGGCGGCTTCGCTATCTGGGTCCGCCTCGCCGCAGGCGACCGACCGTCCTAGGCACCCCCACCCCTTGCAGGAGGACACCATGACCATGCCCGCCCAGCCCACCATGCCCGGCGCGACCGGCACCGTCCCGCCCGGCCCGGCCGGTGTCCCGGCCACCCCCGCCGTCGACCCGGCCGCACAGGCCGGCTCCCCCGGCCCGACCGTGTCCGTGGCGACCTACCCGAACTACCTACAGGCCCAGCGGGCCGTCGACTACCTGTCCGACAACAAGTTCCCGGTCGAGCGAACCAGCATCATCGGCACCGACCTACGCCTGGTCGAGAACGTCCTCGGCCGGGTCACCATCGGCCGCGCCGCCCTCGCCGGCGCCGCCAGCGGCGCCTGGTTCGGGCTGTTCATCGGGCTGTTCTTCGGCCTCTTCAGCGACTCCAGCTGGACCGGCGTCATCTTGCTCGGCCTGATCATCGGCGCCGCGTGGGGCGCGGTCTTCGGTGCCATCGCCCAGGCCATGACCGGCGGCCGCCGCGACTTCTCGTCGCGCAGCTCGTTGCAGGCCGCCCAATACGCGATCATCGCCGACGCGGACGTCGCCGACGACGCCCGCCAGCTCCTCGTCCGCCTCAACTGGCAGGCCAACGGCGCCAGCTGAGCCTTCCAGCTGCGCTTTGCAGGCACGGTCACGCTTTGCAGGCACGGTCTCGCGCCGTCTCCGGTCCCTGGAGGCGGCGCGTTTTCGTACGCGCACACCGAACCACTGCCTGCATCGTGGCCCAGCTCTCAGGGCTTGGTGTCGTCAGCGCGCGACCCCGATCATGACGTTGTCCTCCGCGACCCATGCCGACGCCGATCCGGCATAGCGCACGGAGAGGTATCCGGGGCCGGTTCGGCTTCCCGCGCGTACGGTGAACGCGATCTTGCCCTTGCCGTCGGTCTTTGCCGTCCGGGTGACGGCCTTAGCACCGGGCATCATGATCGTGAGCACGAGCTTCTGCCCGGCCGCAGGTTTCCCGTCGAACGTCAGCACGGCGGTGCCGGTGACGCTCCGGTCCCGCTTGACGGTAGCGGGCGCCGAGACCTGGATCCGACTCTCGCGCCGCCCCACGGTGACCGTGACCGGAGCGCTGGTCACCACCGACGCGCCCACCCGTATGACGGCCCGGTAGCGGGTGACGGCGGTAGGCCTGTGGCTCATGGAGACGACACCCGAGAGCACGTCCTCGGGAGTGCGAACCGTGCGCCAAGGGCCGTCGGAAACGCTGGCCTGCACGCCGATGACGGCTCGATAGGGCTTGCCCTGCACGGTGGTTGCGGCCTTGAAGGTGTAGCGGCCGCCGGAGGCCGGGGTCACCTTGAGCGTGACCATGGGAGTGGCCTGCTGCACGATGAGCTGCCGCGTTGCGGTGATGCGCTCACCGTCGACCGTCCCGGCAGTGACGGTGACCGAGACCGGACCGGTGACGTCGCTCGGACACTGCACCGCCACCGACCGCTCGGTCGTCGACACGGGCAAGCAGGGCGCATCCGCCTCCCACGACCACGAGTCGGTCACGGCAGTCGAACTGTCCTGCACGGTCAGGGTGGTGCCGGATACTCCGGCGGTCGTGGTCTCCGGTCCGGCGATGCCGACCTGCGCCGAGAGGTCGGCAGTCGGCGTGTAGATCGTGTAGGTGACGCCACCGCTCATCGGCACTGCGACGGCGTTGCGGGCCATGACGACGCCGGGGCCGGGCAGCGACTGGCCCTCCGGCACTTCCCGGGCCAGCGACACCCCGGCCGGGAGGTCCGACAGCGCTACAGACCGGGTATGCGGGTACGGGATGAAGTAACGCTTGCAGGTGTCGTCCCAGGTCGCGTTCACCGCCGCCACGTTCTGCTGACCGGCGCAGGTCGGCGCCGCGGCCGGGGTGTAGACGGTCTTCACGCCTTCGTCGGTGTGCACCCAGACCTGCTGACGCACAGCAGGCGCCGGGACCGCTGCGCCCTGCGCCAGTTTGGCCGCCCGTACCGCTCCCACCGGCGCCGCCGCTCGGACGTTCACCGCGGTGTGCGGCTCCGGAACGAGGTAACGCGCGCAGACCCCGTGCACGGCGGTGACCACTACGCCCGGCGCTTCCAGACAGTCACTGTCCGTCTGCCCGGCCGGCACGTCATACGGGAAGATCGGCCGAATGATCGAGGTGGAGCCGGACGGCAGCACCACATAGACCGCGTGCTTGACCGGGTTGCCGATGGGATCGACGCTCTCGCCGTCGGCGAGTACTCGGGCCGGTTTGACGTCCGACCCCACCGATTCGCCCACCGGCAGGGTCGAGACCTCCGAGGGGAACGGCACCGCCCACCGGGTGCACTTGCCGACATAAGTCATGACCATGGATCCCGGGCCTGCGCTGCAGACGGAGACGGAGGCGGAGGCCGGTGAGCTACTCACGGCCACCGCGCCGACGGTGGTGACAGCGGTGAGCAAGGCAGCCGCGACGGCGCGTACCCGCATGATCATCCTCTTCCGTGAGTGTTGCCAGGGGCGTCGGAGTCGATCGGTGGGACGGGTGGAGACCTGACCATTCCGGCGTTGCAAGCGGGTAGCGGACTAGGATCGACGGGTGCTGATCACCACTGAGCGGCTCGTGCTTCGCCGGTTCCGGCTCGAGGACGCGGCGGCGTTGGCGGCGTACCGGTCAGACCCTGACGTTGCCCGCTATCAGTCGTGGCGCTCGCCGTACTCGCTGGACAAGGCCCGGTATGCGGTGCAGACGATGGTTGCGGCCGACCCGGAGCAGCCAGGCTGGTTCCAGTGGGCGATAGAGCTCCCCGATGAGGCCGCGCTGATCGGTGACGTGGGTGTCAATCTGGCCGACAACCTGATGCAGGCCGAGATCGGCTACACGCTGGATCCGCGCTGGCAGGGCCACGGCTACGCGTCCGAGGCCGTCAGTGCCGTGCTGGATCATCTCTTCACGACCCGCGGCCTGCTGCGAGTCTCGGCGGAGTGCGACGCCCGCAACACCGCTTCGGCGCGCTTGTTGGAGCGGGTGGGCTTCACCCGCGAGGGCCTCCGCCGCCAGCACACGTGGCTCAAGAACGAGTGGACCGACGACCTGCTCTACGGCCTGCTCGCCGCCGAGTGGAAGGGCGCCACCGCATAGGCGCTGCCACCCGGATGGGCGGTTGTCCACCGGCTCACGGCGATCAGAGCCGCGACGGGTCCACTCAGCGCTATGGTGCTCCTGCATCGGCCCGTCCGGCACGGCAAAGGAGCCGCTCATGAGCAGCCGCCTCAACCCCTACCTCTCGTTCCCCGACGGCACCGCCCGCGCCGCGTTGGAGTTCTACCACTCCGTCTTCGGCGGCGATCTCCGCATCAGCACCTTCGGCGAGTACGGCGCACCCGATCCCGCCATCGCCGACCAGATCATGCACGGCATGCTCGAGGCGCCAAACGGCTACACCCTGATGGGTGCCGACACGCCGCCCGGCATGACGCACACACCCGGCACCAATATCGCCGTCAGTCTCAGCGGGGACGACGCCGACGAGCTGCGCGGCTACTGGACCAAGCTGTCCGACGGCGGCACGGTGACGATGCCCCTCGAGAAGCAGATGTGGGGCGACGAGTTCGGCGCGTGCAAGGACAAATTCGGCATCGAATGGATGGTCAACATCGCTGGCACCCAATCCTGACGTCTGTCCGCCGATTCAAGCTCGCGGCAACAACGGACCGGTGGGTGCGGCCGTCTGCAGGCCCTCGGTGGTCTGGCGCCAGCCCACGGTGGTCTGGCGCCAGCCCACGGCAGTCAGCTGTCACCTCACGGCGGTCGGCGCCAGCCTCAATGCAGTCGGCCCCTGGCCCCACGGCGGGCGTTCGCGGCCCTAGGGTGAAGGCATGCCCACAAAGCCGCCGCCCGACCCCGGGAGTCTGCTCGACGAGGTGCGGCGGATCTGCACCGCGTTGCCCGAGGTGACGGAACGGCTCAGTCACGGGGCGCCGACCTGGTTCGTGCGAAGCAAGCGCACGTTTGTGTCCCTCATGGCGGACGGCCACCACGACAACGATTTTCCGCACCTGTGGTGCGCCGCGCCGCCGGGCGCTCAGGAGGAGCTGATCGCCGCCGACGGTGCCCGCTTCTTCCGGCCGCCCTACGTGGGCCATCGTGGCTGGCTCGGCGTTCGCCTCGACGGTGAGGTCGACTGGTCCGAGATCGCCGAGCTTTGCGAAGACGCCTTCCACACCGTCGCTCCCGCATCGCTGCGCAAGAGCTGACAGCTGACAGCTGACAGCGTGCACGAAGCCGCCGGTCGAACTAGACGCCCGACCCTGTCCACCGAAGCTCGGGCGTCGCCATCGGCTTCAGCGCCCCCGACCAACAGCCGGAGGTCGCTGGCGGCATCTCCGTGGGCGGGTATGTGCGCTGACGCTTGCCGAAGCCGTACCGCAAAGGGGCTGGACCGCGATGGTCCAGCCCCTTCTGCGTCGAGCGGTGCGGATCAGGCTTCGAGCCGCAACCAGATCGCGCCCAGCGGAGGCACGCGCAGGGAGGCCGAGGCGTTCAATCCGTGCCAGGGCAGGGATTCGGCGTGGACTTCGCCGAGGTTGCCAACGCCGGAGCCGCCGTAGAGGGAGCTGTCGGTGTTGATGACCTCGCGCCAGACTCCGGCGCGGGGCAGGCCGATGCGGTAGCCCTCGTGCGGTACCGCGGCGAAGTTGACGATGCAGGCGAGGGTGTCGCCGTTGGGGGCGAAGCGCAGGAACGAGAACGTGTTGTGCTGGGAGTCCTCGGAGGTGATCCAGCGGAAGCCGCTCGGTGTGGTGTCCTGGGTCCACAGGGCGGGCGTGTCGCGGTAGACCCGGTTGAGGTCCTTGACGAGGCGGTGGATGCCGCCGCCGCGGGACTCGTCGGCGAGCAGGTTCCAGTCGAGGCCGCGTTCCTCGCTCCACTCGCGTTCGTCGCCCATCTCGGCGCCCATGAAGATGAGCTGTTTGCCGGTGAAGGCCCACATGAAGCCGAGCAGGGCACGGTTGTTGGCGAGTTTCTGCCACAGGTCGCCGGGCATCTTGCCGGTCAGGGAACCCTTGCCGTGCACCACTTCGTCGTGGCTGATCGGCAGGATGTAGTTCTCGCTCCAGGCGTACACGGTGGCGAAGGTCATCTGGTGGTGGTGCCACTGGCGGTAGATGGGCTCCTTCTCCATGTAGGAGAGGGTGTCGTTCATCCAGCCCATGTTCCATTTGAAGCCGAAGCCGAGGCCGCCGAGGTGGGTCGGTCGGGTGACGCCGGGCCAGGCCGTCGACTCTTCAGCGATGGTGACCACGCCGGGGCAGTTCTTGTAGACCGTCGCGTTCATCTCCTGGAGGAAGCTGATCGCGTCGAGGTTTTCGCGGCCGCCGTACTGGTTGGGGGTCCACTCGCCGTCCTTGCGGGAGTAGTCCAGGTAGAGCATCGAGGCGACCGCGTCGACGCGCAGGCCGTCGGCGTGGAACTCCTCGCACCAGTAGAGGGCGTTGGCGACCAGGAAGTTGCGGACCTCGCGGCGGCCGAAGTCGAAGACGTACGTGCCCCAGTCGGGGTGTTCGCCGCGCCGCCAGTCCTCGTGTTCGTAGAGGGGGGTGCCGTCGAAGCGGGCCAGGGCCCATTCGTCCTTGGGGAAGTGGGCCGGGACCCAGTCGAGGATGACGCCGATGCCGGCCTGGTGCAGCTTGTCGACCAGGAAGCGGAATTCGTCCGGGTTGCCGAAGCGTGAGGTCGGCGCGAAGTAGCCGGTGACCTGGTAGCCCCAGGAGCCGCCGAACGGGTGCTCCATCACCGGCATCAGCTCGACGTGGGTGAACCCGGTGTCGACGACGTAATCCACCAGCTGCTCGGCGAGCTCCACGTAGGACAGACCGGGGCGCCAGGAGCCGAGGTGCACCTCGTAGACGCTGGTCGGTTCCTGGTGCCAGTGCTTGGTGGCCCGCTCGGCCATCCAGGTGCTGTCCTGCCACTCGTACCCGGAATCGAAGACGACCGACGCGGTAGCCGGCGGCACCTCGGTGTGCTGGGCCATCGGGTCGGCCTTTTCCCGCCACACGCCGTCGCGGCCGAGGATCTTGAACTTGTAGCGGGTGCCGGCCGCAGCGCCCGGCAGGTAGAGCTCCCAGACGCCGCTGCTGCCGAGCGAGCGCATCGGCAGGCCGTCGAACGGGCCCCAGCCGGCGAAGTCGCCGATGACCTGCACGCCGCGGGCGGACGGCGCCCACACGGCGAAAGCGACACCCTCACCGCGCGGGTGGGCGCCGAGGACGGTCCACAGCTTCTCGTGCCGGCCCTCGCCGATCAGGTGCAGGTCGAGCTCGCCCAGGGTGGGCAGGTGCCGGTACGGGTCGTCGCAGATCGTGCCGTCCACGTCGATCCGGTAGTCGAGCACGGTGCCGGGCAGCTCGGCGGCGTAGATGCCGTCCGGGTGCACCTTGGTCATCTCCGTACGCGCACCGTCGGCAACGACCGCAACCTGCTGCGCGCCCTTACGCATGGTGCGGATGGTGGTGTGCTCGCCGGCCGGGTGGGCGCCGAGCAGCGAGTGCGGGTCGTGCGTGTCGCCCGAGATGACGGCGTGCATCAGGCGCTGGTCGTGGCCGCCCGGGGCGGGCGAAGCGGGGGGCGGGGACGTGGTGTGCCCGATCATCGGTAATCCTCCGGGGTTATCAGCCGACGAGCCGGGCGATGGACCGCAGCGGAATGCGCAGCCATCCGGGCCGGTGCCGGGCTTCGTACGCGGCCTCGTAGACCGCCTTGTCCAGCTCGTACGCCGCCAGCAGCGGACCGTGCTCGCGTGGATCGGTGCCAGCAGCCGCGGCGTACCCGTCGCAGAACGAGGCGCGGTTGCGGTCGACCCATTCACGGGCGCGGGCGGCGAGGTGTTCTTCGTCGGTCTGGTCCACCAGCAGCTGGTAGGCGGCGTACTCGTAGCTGCGCAGCACGCCAGCGACGTCGCGCAGCGGCGAGTCGGGCAGCCGGCGTTCGTCCAAGGGCTGACCGGGCTCGCCTTCGAAGTCGATGAGCAGCCACGCCTGCGGGGTGCGCAGCACCTGACCGAGGTGCAGGTCGCCGTGCACCCGCTGGACGGTGACCTGCTCGCCGGTGAGCTTGCGGAACCGCTCTTCGATGACGGAGACGTGTTCGGCCAGCTCCGGCACGGCGGCCGCAGCGGAGTGCAGCCGGGCCACGACCGCGTCGACGGGGAACGGCGACGGGCCGGCGCCGAGTTCGTCGGCGAGGGCGCGGTGCACGGAGGCGACGGCCTCGCCGAGCCGGTACGACTCGCCGGCGAAGTCGCCACCCGTCTCGTCGGCGCGCAGGTCGGCGTCGTCGGCAAACAGATCCCGGGCGCTGGCGGTAGCCATCGCCCAGCCCTCGGCCGAGTTGGCGGCGTACGCGGTGACCATGGCGAGCGGGCACGGCTCACCGTCGGCGCTCAGTTCGACGGAGCCGAGCAGCCGCGCGACGTGCGGGTTGCCGGACCGGCCCAGGACCCGGTTGAGCTCGATGTCGGGGTTGATCCCACAGTCCACCCGCCGGAAGATCTTGAGGATCGCCTCCTGCTCGAAGATGACGCTCGTGTTGCTCTGCTCCGCGTCGAAGACCCGCGGAGCCGAGTCGAGGGGCAGTTCGGTGTCCGGCTCCTTGGCGAATACCACATCGCCGACGGTCGTCGAGGAGTCGATGAGTGACAGCAGGTGCCGGGCGGCGCCCGGATCGTAGAGCGCGTCGTAGCCGGTGCGGTCGTTGTCGGTGCCGATGGTCGCCACCGTGCTGTATTCGGAGATCGGGCCGTTGTCCCAGGCCACCAGGACCTGGTAGCGCTCGGAGCTGCCGTCGGTGTAGGCGGCGTCGACGAGCATCAGGTCGAGGTCGTCGCGCAGGGCCGTCACCGAGGCGGGCTCGGCGGAGGCGAGGGTCCGGCTGCGGCCCGCGTACCAGCGTTGCTGGGGCAGCCATTCGGTGAAGGGCAACGTCATTGCTTCTCCTCAGAGCCGCAGAGCTGGAACCAGTAGAACCCGTGTCCCGGCAGGGTCAGCAGGTACGGCAGCTGACCGATCCGCGGGAAGTTCACGTGACCGGTCAGCTCGACCGGGGTGTACCCGTTCCAGTGCTGCAAATTCAACTCGATGGGCTGAGGGAACCGCGAGAGGTTGTTGACGCAGAGCACCACGTCGTCCCCCGCCTCGCGCAGGTAGGCCAGCACGGACGGGTTGGAGCCGCCGAGCTCACGGAACGAGCCGATGGCGAACGCGTCGTGGCGGCGCCGGACGGCCAGCATGGTGCGGGTCCAGTTGAGCAGCGAGGTGGAGCTGTCCCGCTGGGCCTCGACGTTGACGGACTGGTAGCCGTAGATCGGGTCCTGGTTGGCGGGCAGGAACAGCCGGCCGGGGTGGGCGGTGGAGAAGCCGGCGTTGCGGTCGGGTGTCCACTGCATCGGCGTACGCACGCCGTCGCGGTCGCCCAGCCAAATGTTGTCGCCCATGCCGATCTCATCGCCGTAATACAGCACCGGCGAGCCCGGCAGGGACAGCAGCAGGGCCGTGAACAGCTCGATCTGGTTGCGGTCGTTCTCCAGCAGCGGGGCGAGCCGCCGCCGGATGCCCACGTTGGCTTTCATCCGCGGGTCTTTGGCGTACTCGGAGTACATGTAGTCGCGTTCTTCGTCCGTGACCATTTCGAGGGTGAGCTCGTCGTGGTTGCGCAGGAAGATGCCCCACTGAGCCATGTCGGGGATGCCCGGCGTCTGGGCCAGGATCTCCGAGATGGGAAAGCGGGACTCGCGGCGGACCGCCATGAAGATGCGCGGCATCAGCGGGAAATGGAACGCCATGTGGCATTCGTCGCCGCCGGTCTCCGGGTCGCCGAAGTACTCGACCACGTCGGCCGGCCACTGATTGGCCTCGGCGAGCAACACCCGGCCCGGGAACTCGTCGTCGATCACCTTGCGGCAGTGCTTGAGGAAGGCGTGTGTCTCGGGCAGGTTCTCGCAGTTGGTGCCCTCGCGCTCGAACAGGTACGGCACCGCGTCGAGCCGGAACCCGTCGATGCCGAGGTCCAGCCAGAAACGCAGGACGTCGAGCATCGCTTCCTGCACAGCTGGGTTGTCGTAGTTCAGGTCGGGCTGGTGGCTGAAGAACCGGTGCCAGTAGAACTGCCGGCGCACCGGGTCGAAGGTCCAGTTCGACTCTTCGGTGTCCACAAAGATGATCCGGGCCTCGGAGTACGGCTCGGAGGTGTCGCTCCACACGTAGTAGTCGCCGTACGGGCCGTCGGGGTCACGGCGGGACTCCTGGAACCAGGCGTGCGAGTCCGAGGTGTGGTTCATGACGAGGTCGGTGATGACCCGGATGCCGCGCTTGTGGGCGGCGTCGAGCAGTGCCACGAAGTCTTCGACCGTGCCGAAGTCCGGCAGGACCTTGTAGAAGTCGCGGATGTCGTAGCCGCCGTCGCGCAGCGGCGAGTCGTAGAACGGCGGCAGCCACAGGCAGTCGACGCCCAGCCACTGCAGATAGTCCAGGCGCTCGATCAGTCCGCGCAGGTCGCCGGAGCCGTCCGCGCTGGAGTCGTAGAAGGCCCGGACCAGCACCTCGTAGAACACTGCGCGCTTGAACCAGGTGCGGTCCGCGGGCAGTGTGCGGGCGTGCCCGAAGTCGTCGGCGGTGGGGTGCTCGACCACACCATCCTCGACGTGGCTGCCCTCCGCGGGATCGTGCTCGACGATCTCGTCGAGTTCGTTGATCAGGTCCATCAGACGTCCACCTATCCCCCACCCCGCAGGAACTTGTCGCGTGCGCGCCTTCAGCGGCGCGGGTGCACCACGAAGACATGTGCCGGCTCGACGTACGGATCGATCCGCACGGCGTTGTGCTGCCCCCACTCGTACGACGCCCCGGTGATCTGGTCGACCACGTCGAAGCGCTCGTGCCAGTCCATTCCCAGGGCCGGCATGTCGAGCGTGGTGTTGCCCCACTGCACGTTCGCCGAGTCGAACGAGCAGATCACCAGAACGGTGTTGCCCGTCTCGGTATCGCGTTTGGACCAGCACAACAGCTCGGTGCTGTCGATCTCGTGGAATTCGATGTTGCGCAGCCAGTGCAGCGCCGGGTTCTCCCGCCGGATCTTGTTCAGCCGGGTGATGTACGGCGCGAGCGACCGTCCGGCCCGCTCGGCCCCGGCCCAGTCCCGCGGCTTGAGCTCGAACTTCTCGTTGTCGATGTACTCCTCGGCTCCGGGCCGTGCGACGTGCTCGAACAGCTCCAGTCCCGCGTACATGCCCCAACTCGGCGAGAGCATGCTTGCCAGGACCGTACGAATCTTGAACATCGGCGGGCCGCCGTGTTGCAGCGACTCGTGCAGGATGTCCGGGGTGTTGGGCCAGAAGTTGGGCCGCATCCAGTCGATGGACGCTTTGAGCTGGCCCAGGTATTCCTTCATCTCCCAGGCCGTGGTGCGCCAGGTGAAGTAGGTGTACGACTGGGTGAAGCCGATCTTGCCAAGCCCGTTCATCATCGCCGGGCGGGTGAACGCCTCGGCGAGGAACAGCACGTCGGGATCGACGGCCTTGACCTTGGCGATGCACCACTGCCAGAAGTTCAGCGCCTTGGTGTGCGGGTTGTCGACCCGAAAGATCTTGACGCCCTGCTCGACCCAGTGCAGCACCACGCGCAGCACCTCCTCGCGCAGGCCCTTCGGGTCGTTGTCCCAGTTCAGCGGGTAGATGTCCTGGTACTTCTTGGGCGGGTTCTCGGCGTAGGCGATGGTGCCGTCGGCGCGGGTGGTGAACCACTCCGGGTGCTCACGGACCCAGGGGTGGTCCGGGGCGGCCTGCAGCGCCAGGTCCATCGCGACTTCGATGCCGTTGTCGTTCGCCGTACGGATGAAGGCTCGGAAGTCGTCCAGGGTGCCCAGCTTGGGCTCGATGGCGTCGTGACCGCCCTCGTCGGAGCCGATTGCCCAGGGTGAGCCGACGTCTTCGGGCCGGGCCACCAGGGTGTTGTTGCGGCCCTTGCGGTTGATCTTGCCGATCGGGTGGATCGGCGGCAGGTAGAGCACGTCGAAGCCCATCGCCGCGACGGCGGGGATCCGTTCGGCGGCGGTCGCGAACGTGCCGTGTTTGATCGGCGTGGCGTCCGGGCCGATCTGGGCGCCCTCGGAACGTGGGAAGAACTCGTACCACGAGGAGAACATGGCGCGCTTGCGGTCGACCCAGATCGCGTAGGAGCGGGTCGTGGTCACCAACTGGCGGACCGGGTTGTGCCAGAGCAGCTCTTCGAGGTCGAGCGCCGGAGACACCCGGGCGAAGAGTGAGCGCTGGTCGTCGCGCAGCGCGGCGGCCGCATCGCGAACCCGTTCCTCGTCGGCGTTCGACACGATCTTGACGGCCAGGTCCAGCACGTCCGCGCCCTCGGCCAGGTCGTTGGCGAGGTCTTCGACGCCCTGCCCCGCACCGATCTTCTTGGTGACCGCGTTACGCCAGGTCTGGTAAGGATCCTCGAACGCCTCGACGGTGAACGTCCACCGGCCCACCCGGTCCGGCTTGATGATGCCGTGCCAGCTGTCCAGGCCGGGCTCGCCGGGACGCATCCGGGTGAACGGCTGCGCTTCGCCGTCCGGGCCGGTCCATACCACGTTCACGCCCAGCGCGTGGTGGCCTTCCCGATAGGACACCGCCGAGACGGGAACGAGTTCGCCCACAACTGCCTTGGCCGGATAGCGGCCGCAGGACACGGACGGCGTCACGTCTTCGATGGGAAAGCGTCCGGTCATGATCTCCACCGTAGTCAGAATGCGCGGGAGGGTGCTCGGAGACGGCGAAATGCGGCAAGGTCGAAACCTCACTGGCCGTCGACGCTAGTTTCTCCGCATTGGAGCAACCGCAAACGACCCGTGCCCCCGGCACTTCCCAACCTACTCCAGCGGGCTCACGCCTACCCGTCGAGGCGCGCCTTGGCGCCGCCGAAGAAACCCACCCAAGATCTTTTCGGGTACGGCCGCAGGCGCACCCACCCGCACCACCGCGGGCGGGCCGGTGCACGGATTCGCCAACCAGGACCGCAGCAGCGCCCAAGATCGACATACGACGGCAGCACCCCGTCCCCGCACACAGCCCCGCACGGTCCCCGCACTCGGTCCCCGCACACGGTCCCGCACTCGGTGCGCCCGCGGTGCGTGCGGCGTCCGGTTCCGGCATCGCCGTGCCGGTCACCATCCGCGCGACGACCGTTGCGCGCTGGTTGCCGTGCGTTGCCATCGGGGCGAGGGTACTCATGGCCGGGGCCGGCCCGCCGAGCAGTAGCGGTGAGGCACCCCAAGGACGGGGCGCCCAGAAGCCCTGGGGGAACACATGGCGAGTCCGTCGACCGCGCTGTCACCGGTGATCGCGGCCAGCACGCACTGGCTGGTCCGCGCGTACCCGGCGACCGGCGGGGACCGGGTCGCCCCCACCCTCAACGAGCTCCAGGCCCGCCAGGCGATCACCGTCGCGGCCTGGTTGCGCTACCCGACGCCGGTCGACGCCGAGCTGGTTGCCATGGCCGGCCCGGGCGGCTCGGCCGTGCTGGACTGGCGCACCGGCAGCGAGCCCGACGACGAGATGGCCGAGGACGAGGGCTGGCGCACCTGGGTCGACGAGGTCGTCGTCAGCTGGGCCGCGTGCCTGCTCGCCGACCCGCTGCTGGCCGCCCGCGCGGTCGACGCCGTCGCCGCCGCCGTCCCCGCGGACCACGACCCGGCCGGCCCCCGCCCGCGCCCCCGCCGCGCCGTCGGCGACCCTCCGGCCGAGTTCCAGCGCCTCACCGCCCCCGACGACCGCGAGCAGGCCGCCGCGATCCTGCTGCGCCACCCCGACCTGCTCGAGCCGGTCGCCGAACTACACCGCGACGATCTGCTCTACCTTCTTCCCGTAGCCGTCGGTCGGGCCTAGTCCGCGAGGCGGGGCGGGAAGCCGCCGGTGGCGATGGGGCCCCAGGATGCGATCGTGATGCGTATTAGCGATTTACCCTGATCTTTCATGGCTTGTCGGTATTCATCCCAGTTGGGATGCTCGCCGGAGATGACCCGGAAGTAGTCGACCAACGGTTCCAGGGCCTCAGGCAGGTCCAGGACCTCGGCAGTGCCGTCGACCTGGACCCAGGCGCCGGTGAACTCGTCGGACAGCACACAAACGGTCACCCGTGGGTCGCGGCGGATGTTGGTGGCCTTGACCCGCTCGGGATAGGTGGAGATCACGATCCGGCCCTCGGCGTCCACGCCGCAGGTGTTCGGAGACGACTGCGGCCGGCCGTCCCGGCGGGTGGTCATCAGGATCGCGTGGTGCCGAGGCCGCAGGAACTCCAGCAGCTCCTCCCGCCTGACCCGGGTAGTGGTGGCGATGGTGCGGGCCATGCTGCCCCCTATCCCTCGTGGGCGCCGGCGGCGACGTTCTCGGCGCCCGGGCGGTCGGCTTCGGTGCGCACGGCGCCGGGGTGTCCCCCCGCCTGTTCGGCGGTCACCGCCGCGCCGATGATGCCGGCGTTGTTGAGCAGCGTCGCGGGGACGATCGGGGTGCGGATGTCGATCAGCGGGAGCCACTTGTCCGCCTTCTTGCTGACGCCGCCACCGACGATGAACAGGCGGGGCGAGAGCAGCATCTCCACGTGGCGCAGGTAGCGCTGCACACGGGGTGCCCAGTCCTGGAAGCTCAGGTCCTCCTGCTCGCGGGCGCGGTCGGAGGCGCGCCGTTCCGCGTCGTGGCCGTCGAGCTCGAGGTGGCCGAACTCGGTGTTCGGGAGCAGGGTGCCGTCGAGGAACAGGGCGCTGCCGATGCCCGTACCGAAGGTCAGCATCATCACCAGGCCGCGCTCGTCGTGACCGGCGCCGAAGGCCACCTCGGCGACGCCCGCGGCGTCGGCGTCGTTGAGCACGGACACCGGCCGGCCCAGCCGCTCGCTGAACACCCGGGCCGCCGGCGCGTCGAGCCACGACTTGTCGACGTTCGCCGCGCTCCGGGTGACGCCGTCGACCACCACGCCGGGGAAGGTCACGCCCACGCCGTCGTAGCCGCTGAACTGGCCGGCGACCTCGGCGACGGCGTCGGCCACGCTCGTGACATCGGCCGGTTGCGGCGTGGGCACGCGGAAGCGGTCGGCGAGCAGTTCGCCTCGTACGGTGTCGACCGGTGCTCCCTTCACGCCCGACCCGCCGATGTCGATGCCCAGGATGGCCATGCTCTGTTCTCCCGTCGCCGGTGACGTTGATGCGGGGGTAGTACCCGGCCTCGCATCGTGCCATCCCCCCGGCTGTCGCCCGTGCGGTGGATGCGGTCGCCGACACCCCGACGTGACTCATACTTTCGGCTAGTCAACGCTAGTACGAGCGGCTAGCGTGAACCGGAGTGATCGGTCGCCGCGTGCGGGCACGGCTCTCTGCCCGTTGTTGGAGGACCACCGAGATGACCGTTACCGCCACCAGGGCCGCCACGGTGAGCGACTCCGCCACCGGCCTACTGGACGCCCTGTCCACCACGCCCGCCGGCGATGGCCGGCGCGGGCGACTCAGGGACCAGGCGATCGAGGCGTGGCTGCCCCTCGCCCGGCACCTCGCCCACCGCTACGCCGGCCGCGGCGAACCCACCGACGACCTCATCCAAACCGCCATGGTCGGCCTCATCAAAGCCGTCGACAAATTCGACCCCACCCGCAGCGTCGACTTCGCCGGCTACGCCATCCCCACCATCATCGGCGAAATCAAACGCCACTTCCGCGACCGCACCTGGTCCGTCCGCGTCCCCCGCCGCCTGCAAGAACTCCGCCTCGCCATCACCGAAGCCAACGCCACCCTCACCCACACCCTCGGCCGGTCCCCCACCGTCACCGACATCGCCGTGCACCTCGGCGTCACCGAAGAAGACATCCTCGAAGGCCTCGAAGGCGCCCGCGCCTACAACGCCACCAGCCTCTCCACCCCCATCAGCACCGACGGCACCACCGAACTCGGCGACACCCTCGGCGGCGAAGACCACGAATTCGAACTCGCCGAAACCCGCGTCGCCCTCGGCCCCGCCCTCGCCACCCTCGACCCCCGCGAACAAAAAATCCTCACCCTGCGCTTCTACGGCAACCTCACCCAATCCCAGATCGCCGACCACATCGGCATCTCCCAGATGCACGTCAGCCGCCTGCTCACCAAAGCCCTGACCAAGCTGCGCAGCCAGCTCGACGCCTCACTCTGAGCCTGATCGGCAGAAGCCGGGACCATGACGGTCCCGGCTTCTCTCGACTCGACGAGCGGTTCAGTCGGCCAGCACAGACTCAGGCGCGGACGCCGTCGCGCTCTGGTTGGGCCTGCACGGCCTCGCCCACCAACGCGCGGTCACCCAGGCCTTTCCCTGGCCCGTCGACATCGAGAATCGGCTGGTCAGCGCGCTGGCGCGACTCCGCACCTGAGTCAGTCGCCGTCCTCGAGAAGGTCGGCGATGATCACCGTGACGTTGTCGGGCGCACCCGCCTCCAGGGTGCGCGCAATCAACTCCGCCGCGCACACCTGCCGGTCCGCGTACGCCCGCAGCGTCGTCGCGATCACCTCATCCTCGACATAGTCACTGAGCCCGTCGCTGCACAGCAGGAACCGGTCCCCCGCCTGCACCGGCACCATCCGCCCGGCCGGCCGGAACGGACCACCCTGCACGGCCTGCGTCACCAGCGCCCGCTGCGGATGCCGCCGAGCGTCGTCCGGGGTGAGCACCCCCTGATCCACCAACGCCTGCACGTAGGTGTCATCCCGGGTGATCTGCGTCAACTCCCCGTCGCGCAGCAGATAGCAGCGCGAGTCACCGACGTTCAAGGCGGCAACCCGATCCCCGGACAGCAGGAGGGCGGTCACCGTCGTGCCCATGCCGTCCCGGGCGTCGTCGTCGAGGACCGCCGCCTCGATCCGCTCGTTCGCCGTGCCGAGCGCCGCGATCAGGTCCTGCAGCGGCTCACCCGTGTCGGGCAGATCGTCGACCACGGCCACCGCGGTCACCAGAATGTCGCTGGCGAGCTCCCCGGCGGGCAGGCCGCCCATACCGTCCGCCACGACCAGCAGCCGCCCACCCACGAAGACCGCGTCCTCGTTATTCGACCGGACCAGCCCCTGATCCGAAGCCGCGACTGCACGCAACACCACACTCATGGGTCAAGACTGCCAAAGGCCGGGAGGCATGTCTGTAGTACGTACTACGTAGTGTTGGGTGGTGATGCCGGTACCGATGGTGGGCCGGGCGGCCGAGCTGGACGAGTTGCGGCGCGCCTGGGAACGCGTACGCGGCGGGGGCCGCTGCGTTCCCGCCGTCGTCACCGGCCTGCCCGGCACCGGCAAGAGCACACTCGCCGCCGCCGCGGTGCAGGTGGCAGCCCCTGAGGTCGTGTTGTCCGGCTCGGCGCGGTTGCACTCCCCCGCGCCGTACGACTGGCTGGCCGCTGTGCTGGCCGCGCTCTGCCCACGCCCGGAGCTTCCGGTGCCGCCGGCGGCGCTGGCCTGGCTCGCCCAGGATCCCGATGTCCCCCGGGAGCGGTACGCACCCGACGCCCTGCTGCGCCTCGCCGTGACCGCGGTCCGGGCTCTCGTCGGCGACCGGCCCGCGGTGCTGCTCGTCGAAGATCTGCACGCGCTCGACCCGGCAAGCCTCAACCTGATCGCCGAGCTGGCCGGCGCGGACCTGCCCGCCCTGCTCGTGGTGACCTCCCGACCACCGGACACGGCCGCCCACCCGGCGTTGGCCGCCCGGGTGCTGGAACGCCTCGCCGGCATCCCGGGCGGGGTCCGGCGGCAGCTGAGCCCGCTCGCCGCCCCGCAGGTGGGTCAGATCCTGGGCCACGCGTTCGGCGACGCCGCGCCGGACCTCGCCGAGGTGGTGTGGCGCCGGACGGGCGGCAACCCGTACCGGATCACCGAGTTGCTGGCCGCCGTCGACGGGCCGGACCACCTGGCCGAGCACCTGCGCGAACCCGTCGACCTGACCGCCCGGGAGCGGGAAGTGCTCGGGTGTCTCGCCGCGGGCCGCAGCAACAAACAGATCGCCGGGGCACTGGGCATCTCGGTCCGGACGGTCACCGTGCACGTCTCCAACCTGCTGCGGAAGACCGGTGCGGCGTCGCGTACCGAGGCCGCGCTCTGGGCGGTCCAGCGCGACGCGGGCGCCCGGACCGGGTGATCATCGACGCGCCGCGTGCGGGGCGCCGCGACAAGGACCGGGGCACTCGGTCACAATCGTGCGCGTGACGACAGCCATCCATCAGCGCATCGCCCAGGAGCTCGGGGTCCGTGAGGGCCAGGTCGCCGCGGCCGTCGAGCTGCTCGACGGCGGCGCCACCGTGCCCTTCATCGCCCGGTACCGCAAGGAGGTCACCGGCACTCTCGACGATCAGCAGCTGCGCGTGCTCGAGGAACGGCTCGGCTACCTGCGCGAGCTGGAGGACCGCCGCGCCGCCGTGCTCGAGTCGATCCGCTCGCAGGGCAAGCTCGACGACGCGCTCGAGGCGCAGATCCTCGGTGCCGAATCCAAGGCCCGGCTCGAGGACATCTACCTGCCGTTCAAGCCGAAGCGCCGGACCCGCGCCCAGATCGCCCGCGAGGCCGGCCTGGAGCCGCTCGCCGACCTGCTGCTGGGTGACCCCACCAAGGACCCGCGCGCCGAGGCCGAGGCGTTCGTCGACACCGACAAGGGAGTCGCCGACGCGGCCGCTGCCCTGGACGGCGCCCGGTCGATCCTGGTGGAACGGTTCGCCGAAGACGCCGACCTGATCGGTGAGCTGCGCGAACGCATGTGGACCAAGGGCCGCCTCGTCGCCAAGGTGCGCGAGGGCAAGGAGACCGACGGCGCGAAGTTCGCCGACTACTTCGACTTCGCCGAGCCGTACACGAAGCTGCCCTCGCACCGGATTCTCGCGATGTTCCGGGGCGAGAAGGAGGAAGTCCTCGACCTCACCATGGAGCCGACCGCCGACGAGGCGGACCTGCCGTCGTTCGAGGCGGCGGTCGCCGGCCGGTTCGGGCTGAGTGACCACGGCCGCCCCGGGGACCGCTGGCTGCTCGACACGGTCCGCTGGGCCTGGCGCACCCGCATCCTCATCCACCTGGGCGCCGACCTGCGGGTGCGGATGTGGCAGGCCGCCGAGGAGGAAGCCGTCCGGGTCTTCGCGGCCAACCTTCGTGACCTGCTCCTTGCCGCGCCGGCCGGCACGCGCGCCACTATGGGCCTCGACCCCGGCTTCCGTACGGGTGTGAAGGTGGCCGTCGTCGACTCCACGGGCAAGTGCGTGGCGACGTCGACGATCTACCCGCACGTGCCGCAGAACAAGTGGGACGCCTCGATTCACACGCTCGCCGAGCTGGCCCAGCAGCACGGGGTTGACCTGGTGGCGATCGGCAACGGCACGGCGTCGCGCGAGACGGACAAGCTGGCGGCCGATCTGATCAAGCGGCATCCGGAGCTGAAGCTCACCAAGGTGATGGTGTCCGAGGCTGGTGCGTCTGTGTACTCCGCTTCGGCGTACGCATCGCAGGAACTGCCCGGGATGGACGTGTCGCTGCGCGGTGCGGTCTCGATTGCCCGCCGCTTGCAGGATCCGCTCGCCGAGCTGGTCAAGATCGACCCGCGGTCCATCGGGGTGGGGCAGTACCAGCACGACCTGTCCGAGGTGAAGCTTTCCCGGTCGCTGGATGCGGTGGTCGAGGACTGTGTGAACGCGGTCGGCGTGGACGTCAACACCGCGTCCGCCCCCTTGCTGACCCGGGTTTCCGGGATCGGCGCGGGCCTGGCCGAGAACATCGTGCTGCACCGTGACGCCAACGGACCCTTCAAGAGCCGCAAGGACATCAAGAAGGTGGCGCGGCTCGGCCCGAAGGCGTTCGAGCAATGCGCCGGCTTCCTGCGCATCCCGGACGGCGACGATCCGCTGGACGCCTCCAGCGTGCACCCCGAGTCTTACCCGGTGGTCCGGACGATCCTCGCCGAGGCCGGCACCGACCTGCGCAGCGCGTTGGGCAACAGCCCGATTCTGCGGGCGTTGAAGCCGGAACGCTTTGTCACCGACACGGTCGGCCTGCCCACCGTCACCGACATCCTGCGCGAGCTGGAGAAGCCGGGCCGGGACCCGCGACCCGCCTTCACCACGGCAACCTTCGCCGAAGGCGTGGAGAAGATCGCCGACCTGCGGCCGGGCATGGTCCTGGAGGGCGTGGTGACCAACGTGGCCGCGTTCGGCGCTTTCGTCGACGTCGGCGTCCACCAGGACGGGCTGGTGCACGTGTCGGCGCTGTCGAACTCGTTCGTCAAGGACCCGCGCGAGGTGGTCAAGTCCGGCGACGTGGTCAAGGTCCGCGTGGTCGACGTGGACGAGGCCCGCAAGCGCATCTCGCTGACCATGCGCCTCACCGACGAACCTCGCCAGGGCGGCGGCGATCGGCAGGGCGGCGGCGGTGACCGTCCGCGACAGGGCGGACGCGACGGCCAGCCGAAGCAGAGCGGCGGCGGCCAGAGCGGGCAGCGTGGCGGCGGTTCGGGCCAGGGCCAGCGCGGCGGCGGCGGTCACAGTGGCGGCCAGCGCGGCGGCGGTCAAGGCGGCGGTCAGCGCGGTGGTGGACAGGCAGGCGGTCAGCGGGACGGCGGTCAGCGCCAGGGTGCGGGACAGCAGCGCCGCGGCGGGCAGTCAGCCGGCAGCACCAGCTTCAACGGTGGGGCGATGGCCGACGCGCTGCGTCGAGCCGGCCTGACGAAGGACTGACGGGTGATCCGGCCGGTGGTCAGCGGACCGCCGGCCAGATCGAGATGTCGGTGAACCGCACCTCGTAGGGACCGGTGCGCGGAGCATTCTGTTCGGTGTAGACGCCGAGGAGGACCCGACCGGTGGTGAGCTTCCGGTCGGTGATCGGCACGACGCCGACCGGCCGGCCCGCGCGCAGCACCTCGAGGTCGTTGCCCGCCACGCTCACCGTGATCCGGACCGGGGCGGCGCCGAGCTGCACCGGGTGGTCGTCGAGCGGGAAGGTCTTCAACACCACCACGTCTGCCGACTTGTGGGTGCTGACGTAGATGTTGCGTTCGCAGACGCGAACCTGATAGCCCTGGTTCACGCGAAAGCGCATCCAGATCGTGGCGCAGCTGTCCTTCGTCAGCAATTGGACCCCGACCTCGGCGGTGACGTCGGCGGGCTGGGAATCGGCCGGGCCCAGGCAACGGTAGACACCGACGGTCTCGCGGCGCACCACCAGGCCGTCGCGGAAGGAGCACGCAGCCCGCTCGGTGGCATCGGTGGTGGCCTGCCACAGCCGTGGCTTGCGCAGCGTGTCAACGATCGAAGGCGCGGCACCGGCCTGCACACCGCCTGCCTCCACCTCGGCGACGGTGACGCCGGGGTCGCCGGTCCGGTCCCGGCTCGGCCAGTACGCGGCGGCGAGCCCACCCACCGCCAGCACCGCGACCACCAGCAGAACCACCGCCGCCGGCAACACCCAGGGCCGCCGGGGATGCGGGTCGTGCCGGAACGGGTTGGTCACACCCGGCGGATCGACCGGTACGGGCTGGGTCACGATCGCATCCTCGGCGTACCCGACGAGCTCGGTGGGCGCCTCGACCGCGCTCGCCGCCTGCGCCTCTTGCGCGGCGACCCGCAGGTCGGGTTGGTGGGCGAGTGCGGCCGCGGCCGGGGCTGGCTGCTGTGGGCCGGCCACGAGCAAGTCGAGCAGCTCCCGGGCCGTGGGCCGCTCGGCGGGGTCCTTCGCCAGCGCCCGCTCGACCAGGTCCCGCAGCGGTCCACTGAGGCCGGTCAGGTCCGGTGGGACGGTGAGGATCCGGACGGCGGTCGCGGGCAGCGAATCGCCACCGAACGGGGTACGGCCGGTGCCCGCGTACGCGACGACGGCTCCCCAGGCGAACACGTCGGCGGCCGGGGTGAGCATGGCGCTGTCGTCGCCGAACCGCTCCGGCGCCATGTAGGCGACCGTTCCGAGCATCTCGCCGGGCAGAGTGTGGCCGTCGGTGGCCGCCAGCGACCGGGCGATGCCGAAGTCGATCACCTTGGGGCTGCCCGGGGCCAGCAGCACGTTGTGCGGTTTGAGGTCACGGTGGATGATCCCGGCGCCGTGGATGGCGGTGAGCGCGGTGGCTACCCCGATGGCGACGCTGTGCAGGTTGGCGGCGGTCAGTGGACCGCGGTCGCGCACCACGTCGGCGAGGTTCGGCCCGTCGACGAACTCGACCACCAGATAGGGCGGGTCATGTTCCGGGTCGGCGTCCAGGATCTCGGCAGTGCAGAAGGGCGGCACCTGACGGACCCGGGCGACCTCGCTGCGGAACCGCCGCCGGAATGCGTCGTCGCTGGCAAGGTCGGCGCGGATCACCTTCACCGCGACCGGGACGCCGGCCGCGGACCGGCCGAGGTAGACCGTGCCCATGCCGCCTTCGCCGAGCCGGCCGACCAGCTCGTAATCACCCAGCCGGCTCGGGTCGTGTGTGCGCAGCGGCGCTGTCCGCTCGTCCGCCATGCCCATTGCTCCTACGCCCCCGTTGCCCCGACCGCAGGAACCTTATCGGGCGACGCCAATGGCTGCGAAGGGCGTCCGTCACTGCTCGGCGAGCTTCCGGGTAGTTAAGAACATCTTTGTGTCATATGCACCGGCAGCACTGCCCAACCGAGGCGGAGGATCACTGCGCTGCGGGAAGAGCGCGGATGGCGACGTCGGCGAACGTCACCGCAGAGGTGGCCCCCGCGTTGTCGCCGGCACTGAGGCCGAGCCGGATCTGACCGCGGTCCGGGCCGTCGTCGGGCAGCGCGAAGTCGTCGGCGAATGTCCCATTCAGGAACACCTCCGCAGCGCCCTCGCGGACCACCAGGTGCACCCGAAGGGCCTGGCGCAGCGTGAGGCGCCGGTCGAAGCGGAAGCTGTCCAGCTCCTCCCGTTGCCCGGACGCGCTGTCCTCGGCGACCGAGATCTCGTCCTGGCAGACCGACAGGACGTGTCCGCCGACGCTGTCGTCCCAGTGGAACCACATTTCGGCACAGCTGCCGGCCGTCTGCAGCGCCACGGAAACGTCGATCCCGGTGTCATCGGCGAACTCGTCGGTGGGTCCGAGGCACTGGAAAGCGCCGTCTCCGGCCAGCTCGGCTCGCAGGACCCCGCGCAGGAGACACTGAGCGTCGCCGGCCCGGGTCTGACTCTCGAGCCACTGGTCGGGCTGGTTCAGCGCGTCCTGGAGCACCAGTTGTCCACCGGTGGGCTCCTGCGGATCGCGCTCCTCGGGAGCGGCCGACTCCTCGTCGTCAGGTTCCTGCGTCTTGCGGTCCTTCGGCGGTGCCGACGTCCGGTTCTTCGCCGGTGGTGTCGCGCCGCCCGCCTGACCGGGTGCCGAGGCTGACGATTCCGGCGAGTCGTCCGGCGAGGGGGCGCCCGCTACCGGCGTACCGGGGAAACCGTTGTTGAGGACGAAGCCGACCGTGCCGATTCCCGCGAGAACGAGCAAGACGGCCAGGACGGCGAGCAGCCGGTGCCCTCGCCTGCGGCGCGGGCGAGCCGGCGCCGGCGGCGCAAACGCGCCCCGATCGGCCACCAAGGTGGGGTCCCGACTCACC
The DNA here is from genome assembly GCF_044452725.1 of Actinoplanes sp. NPDC051859. NCBI lineage: Bacteria > Bacillati > Actinomycetota > Actinomycetes > Micromonosporales > Micromonosporaceae > Actinoplanes > Actinoplanes sp. NPDC051859. The sequence continues at coordinate 120,394 of NZ_JBITBX010000010.1, forward strand.
GCGGCGGGTCGGACCGGGGCCGGGCGGACTGCCGCGGCGGGTGCCGGACTCACCGGGGCGCGGTCGTCGAGCAGCAGATCCAGCAATTCGCGGGCGGTCGGCCGGTCCTGAGGCTCCTTGGCGAGAGCGAGTGCGACGACATCCCGCAGCGGCTGCGGCAGGCCGTCCAGGTGCGGCGGCTGGGTAAGGATCCGAGCCGCGGTCGCCGCCGGTGAGTCGCCCTGGAACGGGGTACGGCCGGTGCCCGCGTACGCCACCACGCACGCCCACCCGAAGACGTCCGCGGCGGCCGTCAGAGGCGCGCCCGTCTCCGACGCGAACCGCTCCGGCGCCATGTACGCCACCGTCCCGACCATCTGATCGGTACGGGTGTGCCGGCTGGTCGCCTCGAACGCGCGGGCGATACCGAAGTCGATGACCTTGGGGCTGCCCGGCGCCAACAGCACATTGCCGGGTTTGAGGTCGCGGTGGATGACGCCGGCGCCGTGAATGCCGGACAGCGCGGTGGCAACGCCTACAGCCAGCGAGTGCAGAGCAGCAGCGCGCAGCGGGCCACGGTCCTCCACCACGTCGGCGAGGCTGGGGCCGTCCACGTACTCGACGACCAGGTACGGCGGGTCGTGGTCGAGGTCGGCGCCGAGCACTTCGGCCGTACAGAAGGAGGGCACCTGGCGGGCGCGTTCCACCTCGCTGCGGAAGCGTCGCTGGAATTCCTGGTCGTGGGCCAGGGTGGCGTGGATCAGTTTGATTGCCACGAGGGCGCCGTCGGGCTCTTCGGCGAGATAGACCACGCCCATGCCGCCCGAGCCGAGGCGGCCGAGCAGTCGATAGTCGCCGAGCCACTCGGGGTCGCCGCGGTGCAGCGGACTTGACCGGTCGTCCATGATCAACCCCCGGCCACACGACGACGGGACAGCAGGAATGCCGCGGGCACCAGGACGACCAGGGCGAGGGCGAACCAGCCCGCGCCGAGATCGCCCACCACGTCACTGAGTACGCGCTGGATGTCCGTGGCAAAGTTGACCACCGGATCGCGGCCGGCGCCCCGCAGGTTCCCGGCAAGGCGCAGCTCGTACCAGCCGTAGTAGGCCACGTACGCACCTGCGAGCACGAGCACGACTCCCCCAGCCCGGGAAAGGTAAGCCGCCGCGCGGCGCAGCCGGGCCACGGCCGAGACCCGGACCAGCGCGACCGCAAGCGCGGTGACGCCGATGACCAGGCCCATGCCCACGGCGTAGGCGACAAACAGGAGCAGGCCCTCGGCGAGCGAACCCGCGCGCAGGCTGGATGCCACGAGGGCGAGGAAGGGGCCGATCGCGCAGCCCAGGGACGCCAGCGCGTACGCCATCCCGAACAGGACCATCGACGCGACCGTGCCGGTCAGCCGGGGCGCCCGCAGCACCCGGCCCGGCGAGGGCAACGACCGGCCGGCCAGCAGCCAGGCGCCGAGCAGCACCAGGCCCAGCCCGAAGACCACGGTCAGCCAGGGCAACCGTGGCTGCAGCCAACCGGTGAGCGGAGTGAGCAGCACCCCGAAAGCACCGAACACGGTGACATATCCGAGGGTCAGCGCGGCAGTGCACCCCAACGCCCGGCCCGCCGCGGCGAGACCCGGGCGAGGCCGATCCGGCTGATCCTCCCCGGCCACCAACACCGACAGGTACGCGGGCAGCAGCGCGAACCCACACGGGTTGACCGCACCGAGCATTCCGGCGGTGAGCGCGAGCAGCAGCGGCGCTTCCACGGCTCAGGCCACCAGTGCCTTGACCCTCGAGGTGAGCTGCAGGTCGTCGAGATAGCCGGTGATGACGGTGCGCCCGGCCCGGTCGATGATCACGTACGTGCTCTGCTGGGTGATGCCGAACTTCTTCCACAGCTTGCCGGGCTCGTCGTCGAGGTGTGGCACGGCGCCCACCTCGAGGTCGCTGACGAACTCGTGCATCGCCTTGTTGCCGCCCATGCCGGCGATGCCCAGGATGTTGAGGCGGTCGCCGTACTCCTGCTGGATATCAGCGAGTGACATGGCCTGGCTGGCGCAGGTCGCGCACCAGGGTGCCCAGAACCACAGGATGGTCGGCTTGCCCGCCAGCGTCGCGGCATCGAAGGACTTGCCGTCGAGGGTCTTGCCCGCGAACGAGAGCGAGGCGGGCACCACCGGGGTGTCTTCCGCTTCCGCCCCGGCCGCCGCTGCTGCAGGAGCGGCGGCCGGGACGGCAGCGGGAGCCGCCGGAGCGGCAGTGGTGCCGCAGCCGGCCGCTGCCAGCACAGCGGCCGTCGCGAGCAGAACCCTGACCTTCACTTCTTGCCCGCCTCCGTGAGTCGAAGGGCGAGCGCCGGGCACACGTTGACCGCCTTGCGGGCGCCGTTCTCCAGCCACGGCGGCAGCGGGGTCTGCGGAAACGCCGGGAAGCCGTTCGCGTCCAGCCGGATGATCTCGGGCGCGACCGCCGAGCACAGCCCGTGCCCGTCGCACCGCGACCAGTCCAGCGCCAGCTTCCGCGCACCCTGCTGCTGGTGGTACGGCAACGGCAGGATGCCGCGGGTCTGCTTGCCGCAGCCCTCACCGTTGGCGTGCAGCTCGACGTCGCGGGCGAAAACCTCGAGCGCCGACAAGGCGAAGCGCGAGGTGCCGTCCGGGTGGCTGCACGCGCCCCGACCCTTGACCACACCGGCGGCCTGACGCACGTTCTCCAGCGCGCTACCGCCCAGCGCGACCAGAGTGACCGCCCGGGCCAGGTCGGGCAGGCCCAGCCGGCACGGGCCGCACTGGCCGGCGGACTCGCCGGCCAGGTACTGCACGACCTGGGCGACCTCGCCCAGCGGGCAGGTCTGCGAGCCGATCGGGATCAGCATGCCGGCGCCCAGCGTGCCGCCGACCTTGGCGAAGCCCTTGCGCGAGATGGTGACGGTCTTGGCGGCCTCGGCGGTGATCCACTTGCCGTGGTAGCCGCCGACGAGCAGGCCGGGACCGATGTCGGCGCCGCACATCTCCAGCACCTCCATCAGCGGGGTGCCGGTCGGTGCCTCGACCACGGCGGGTGCGGTCGACGAGCCGCCGACCGTCAGCATAACCGTGCCCGGCTCCTCCGGGATGCCGACCGAGTTGTACTCCCACGGACCCAGCCGGGCCGCGATGGCGAGCTGCGAGTACGTCTCGGCGTTGGAGAGCAGGGTGGGCAGCCCGGCCACGCCGTTGTCGCTGGAGCGGACCTTGCGGCCCGGCGGGATGTGCGCCTCGCCGTTGATGCCGCGGACCAGGGCGCCGCCCTCGCCGGAGATGAACCGGTGCGGCACGGTGACGATCCGGGTGGGCACCGGCATCCGACGCTCGGCCAGCGCCGCGGCCAGCGAGTCCTGGCCGATGCCGTCGTCGGCCACCCCGATCACGATCTCCTCGGCGTCGAGCGCGGCCGCGGCCAGCGCGGCGCCGTCGAGGATCAGGTGCGGGGCCCGGGTCAGGACCGCCTTGTCCTTCCACGAGGGCGGCTCGCCCTCGGTGGCGTTCACCACGATGATCGGTGGCAGATCCTGGCGGCGGCACGAGTCGAGCACCGCGCGCACTTTGCGGGCGAACGGGAAGCCGGCCCCGCCGCGCCCACGAAGCTCGATCCGGTCGGCCAACCCGATCAGCTCACCGCTGGACAGCGCCGCGAACCCGCCGTGCACTTCCTGGTGAGCGACCAGGTCGAGTCGGCCGTACTCGTCGAAGCCCGCCGTGATCCGCGGCGTGCCGATCGAGGTGACGGGTGGCACCTTGCCGCCGCTCACGCCGCAGCTCCGTTCACGTCACCCACGCTGGTTCCCCTGAGGTGTGTCACTGTGCCTCTCCTCGCAGCTGCGCCCAGTAGCGGTCGTCAGCTGCCTCATCGGTGGCGCGTCCCCGAGATCCTCGACGGGCCCCCCGGCCCGATCCGGTACGCACCGGTTCCTGCTGTGTCGCCTTGCGGGCGCGACGCTGCGCCATGTCGACGAGCGTCGGCGTCTCGTCGGCCTCCAGGTAGTTCGGGTCGTCGTAGGCGTCGGCCGCCTCGGCGCCCAGGTCCACGAACTCGCTGCGGCTGTGCCGCCCCGAGTCCGCGCGATCGACGTCGACACCGCGGTCACGCCGGATCCGCGGGGTGTCCTCGTCGTCGTAACGGGCGGCTCGCCGCTCGGCCGGGCGGGCCGGCTCGTCCTCGTCGTACCGGCTCCGCCGCCGCGGCGGTTCCTCGTCGTACCGGTCGTCTTCCGGCGCGCGGCGGGCCCGCGGCACCGGCATCTCCTCGTCCTCGCCGGTGTACCGACGGCCCTGGGAGCGCGGGGCCGGCTCTTGCTCAGGTTCGGCGTAGCGGCGGGAACTCCGACGGGGAGCCTCGTCGTAGTCGTCCTCGACCCGGCGGCGGCCGCGGGGGGCGGGCAGGTCGTCCTCGTCGTCGTAGCGGCGGGCGTCCTCGTCCAGGGCCCGGCGCGAGATCGGCCGGGTCGGCTCGTCGAACGCCGGGGCGCTGCGACGCTGGCGCGGGGCGGGGGCGTCGTCGGCATACCGGGAGCGCGGCGCCGGCATGTCGTCCTCGAACTCCCACCGCTGGGTGGGTGCGTCGTCGTAGTCGCGGTGCCGGCGGGCGCGCTCCTCCTCGTCGACCCGGCGGCGCGGGCGACGCTCGGCGATCGGACCCGCACCGGCCGGGGTGGGCCCGGCGGGGACGGAGCTGACCGGGGCGGGCGCCGCGGGGCTGACGGGACGGGGAGCGGGCTCGGCGGCGGCAGCCGGTGCGGGCCGCGGTGCGGCGGGCACCCAGGCCTCCACGGCGTTGTCCCGGTCGGAGACCATCGGGTCCTCGCGACGGCTGCGAGGGCCCCGGCCCTTGGCGATCGGCGACGTGGGCGCCAGCTTGCCGACCGGCTTCATCCCGCCCGGGCCGCCGCCGGCCGTGCCGGCCTGCGACGCGAAGTCCTTGCGGCGGTTGAGGCTGACCGCGATCCGGACCGCCAACCCGATGAGTACGCCCAGCACGCAGACGACGTAGCTGACGTTGACCCAGGCAGCGGCGGGCCGGCCGGCGTTGAGGCCGTGCAGCAGGGCGATCGGCCACAGCAGGTAGGAGACACTGTGCACGGCGCGCCACATCCACGGCTTGCCGCGGCCGATGAACCGGGCTCGGGCGATGCCGGTCCACATCATCAGCACCATGAGCCAGCCGGAGAGCGTGCCGAATCCGACGTACGTGGAGTTGAGGCCCTGGTAGAGGAAGGGCACGAACACGTCGATGAGGCCGATGTGCTGCTCGGCGTACTTGGTCCAGACGTGCACGAACAGGGCGGAGACCGCCAGGACACCGGTCGTCCGGTGCGCCGACTGCAGGAGCAGCCGCTGCCGGATGGACAGCACCAGCCGGTCGGTCGAGACCAGCCCGATCATGATCGTGATCGAGAGGGACACGAGCGCGACGACGCCCATGTAGAACTCGAGGTAGTAGAAGATGTAGATGTAGGCGACGCGTCCCGCGGGGATGAGCATCATCACGGCCCAGATCGCCGCGAGGATCGACGTGCCGAACAGGGCGACGGTGAGTTTCGAGGGTGGTGTCCGGCCACCCGTGGCACCCATCTCGACGTCCACACGACCGGTGGATCGTTCATTCGTCTTCGTCCGGGCCATAGCTCCTCGTTCTCCGCAGCGGTCAAGGCGTCCGTCGTGGGCGTGCGCTGGACGCCGGCATCCGTGGGGGATGCCCCGCGCTATTACTGTCGGGCCGGTCCGGTGACGGTGCTGTCCTTCCTTACGGTGCGTCGTCGCCGGTCCTTGCCCTCCCCCATCTACGTGTGGCGGGCCGCTTCGGATGAACGATCGGGAACTTCTTTACCGGCGAGTTTGCACGGCCCTGCTACCCACGGTGGTCGTCATGCCGTTGACCTGCGCAAACTCGATGATCGGGCCGGAGCTTCGGTGGGTGAGAAAACACCGGCGGCAGTGATCCTGCGCGCGCGGTGAACCTTTCGCGCCGCTGGTCCGAACTACCTCATGATGCGGGTCCTTCGACGACGTTCCGTGAGGAGTTGATTGCTGTGCGGCTACGCGCTGTCTGGGCGGCGACCGCCTTGGCCATCGCCGCGGCCCCCCTCGCCCTGCCCGGCCGGGCCACTGCTGTGGAACCCGGCTTCGAGGTACGCATCACCGAACTTCCTGCCACTCTCGGCGCCGGTGCCGAAAGTCGCACGCTCACCGTCGTGGTGTCGAGCGAGCGCGGCCGGTGCCAGAAGGTCCGCTGGTCGCTGATCCTGCGCTCGGACGGCCCCCGACTGGACGAGGTCGACGTGGAACGGGTGGAGGAGGGCGGCGACTTCCCGGTCCAGGTCCAACGCACCGCCGGCGCCACCCGGATCACCGACCAGCAGCTGGACCCGGGCCAGCTGTGCCGGGGCAGTACGGTGACCGCGACATATCGGGTCAGCGTCGACGATGATGCGGCGACCGGACGGCTGGTCTTCGCCCCGCAAGCGTTCACCGCCCGCGGCACCCTGTTGCAGGAGGCAGCGGGGGAAACCCCGGTGGTGGGTCAGCGGGCCGAGGCCACGCCGACCAAATCGGCCAGCCCCGAACCGGAAGAATCAGACGACGCCGAGGACGAGGCTGCCCCGGCCCCGACGAAAACGAACGACTCCATCAACGGGGTGTCGGCCTCGTCCGAAGGCGGCTCGCCGTCCCTGCTCGGACCCGGCCTGATCGTCGGCGCGGTCCTGGTGTTCCTCGGTGTCGCCTTGCTGCTGCGCCTGCGCATGCGCAACCGATCGGCCCCGCCGGGCACCACGCCGGCGCACCTGTATTCCTAGACCTTCACGAGGGGCCGGATGCCGGTGTCCCGCCCACCCGGGCGGGGCGCCGGCATCCACTTATTCCGCGAGCAACGCCTCGAGCAGCGCACGCCGCCCGGCCGGCTCCGCCACCCGCAGCCATGGGCAGGCGATGTGCAGGACTGCGACCCGGCCTGTCGCGCGCAACCGACGCACCGCCGCCACCACCTCGGCCGCCGGTGGCCCGCCTGGCGCAGGAAAGAGCAGGCCGGGCAGCTCCGCCGGGTCGACGACATCCAGATCCACGTGCAGGACCAGCGGCCCATCGGGGGCATCGCCGGCGGACAGCCCGGTGACCGTCGTCCGGCGGATCCGACTAGCGGCCAGGAAGGCCACTTCGGCCGGGTCGAGGTCGCGGGCGCCGACCAGCAACACGCGGTCTTCCGGGACCGGGCGCAACCCGAGCCGCGCCGCTACCAGCTCCGGGTCGCCGCCCAGGGCGAGCCGCAGCGAGAGCCCACCGGGATAGCCGGAAGTCGATGTTGCGCGCGTGTGGACGTCACCGTGAGCGTCAAGCCACACCAGGGCCGGGTCCGGCTGCGCTGCGGCTCGCTGCGCTGCGGCTCGCTGCGCTCCCGCCAGGACGGCGACGGCGAGGAGGCAGTCGCCGGACACCACCGTCACCGGGGACGGCACTGCGGCGACCGCTCCCGCCACTGCTTCTCCGAGAGCGGAAAGCCGGGTCCAGAGGTCGCCCGATGGCAGCTCCGGATCGATCACCCGAGTCGCCGCGGCGGCGGGCACCGGCAGAAGGTCGCCGGGCAGCCGCTCGTCCTGGTGGTAGGGGACGACGATCACCATCCGGCGATCCTAAGGCGCTAGGGGCCGTCCAGGCGTAATACCGTCTCTTCGATTTCCTGGCCGCGGGCGGTCGCATACGCGACTTCCTTGCCGACCGGCCGGAAGCCGGCCTTGCGCAGCACGCCGAGCGAACCGGGGTTGTCGCTGGCGGCGCGGGCGGTGATCGGCCGAACCGGCACGGTGGCGAGGAACTTCCGGACCGCAGCGGTGGCGATGCCCCGGCCCCAAAATTCCCGGCCCAGCCAGTAGGTGATCTCGGTGTCGGTGCCGACCGCGAAGCTGGCGATGGTCCCGGCCAGTTCGCCGTCGGCCGTGATCGCCTGCAGGTGGATGTCCGGCGCCGTCCGCAATCGGACCAGGTGCGCGTCGAAGGCCACCCGGTCGTCGGGGTCCTCGGCGGTGAATGCCGCCATCCGGACCGCCTCGGGATCGCGCATCTGGTCGTAGATGGCGTCCAGGTCCTCGTCGCGCACCTCGCGCAGGCCGATCTCGGTCAACGCCGGCTCCCCTCTCGGCCGCGGAGGGGCCGGGGCCGTCGCGGCAGCCTACCCGGATCTGTCCGCGCCCCAGGCTACCCCAGGCGTACGAATGGCGCACAAGAGCCATATTGCTCGCTTGGGAGCGCTCCCATAGGCTCGCACCATCCCCCGGCAAGTGATGCTTGTCGATTCCCTGCAGGACAGGAGCGTCCACTCGTGAGACCTCGTCCCCTCCTGATCGCCGCCGTCACCCTGCTCACCACCGGAGTTGCCGCCACGGTCGCCACCCCACCGGCCGCGGCGGCAACTCCCCCCACGTTCGTCGGCCGGGTGGACAACCCGTACGCGGAAGGTCGGGGTTATGTGAATCCACAATGGCGGGCCAAGGCCGAGGCCGAGCCCGGCGGCAACCGGGTCGCGCACCACCCGACCGCCGTGTGGCTGGACCGCATCGCCGCGATCGAGGGCGTCGACGGCGGCATGGGCCTGCGGGACCACCTGGACGCCGCCCTCGCCCAGAACGCCGGCTACGTGCAGTTCGTGATCTACAACCTGCCCGGCCGGGACTGCTCGGCGCTGGCCTCCAACGGCGAGCTCGGCACCGGCGAGCTGGCCCGCTACCAGAGCGCATACATCGACCCGATCGCTGCGATCCAGGCCGAGCCCGCCTACGCGAGCCTGCGCATCATCAACGTGGTCGAGATCGACTCACTGCCCATCCTGGTCACCAACACGAACGTCCCCACCTGCGCCACCATGAAGCAGAACGGCGGCTACGTGCAGGGCATCGGCTACGCACTGCGCAAGCTCGGCGCCATCGCCAATGTCTACAACTACCTCGATGCGGCCCACCACGGCTGGATCGGCTGGGACTCCAACTTCGGCCCGTCCGCCGACGTCATGCTCGAAGCCGCCCGGGCGTCCGGCGACGTGCGTACGGTCCACGGCTTCATCACCAACACGGCGAACTATTCGGCGCTGATCGAGCCGTACTTCACCGTCGGCACGACCGTGAACGGGACGAGTGTGCGGCAGTCGCGGTGGGTGGACTGGAACTCCTACGTCGATGAGCTGTCGTTTGCCCAGGCGTTCCGCCGCAAGCTGGTGTCGATCGGTTTCGACCCCGGCATCGGCATGCTGATCGACACGTCCCGCAACGGGTGGGGCGGCTCGGCACGCCCCACCGCGGCGAGTGGCGCCACCGAGGTCAGCGCCTTCGTCGACCAGTCCAGAGTCGACCGGCGGATCCACGCCGGCAACTGGTGCAACCAGGCCGGCGCCGGGCTCGGTGAACGGCCGCGCGCTCATCCCGCGCCGGACGTCGACGCTTACGTCTGGGTGAAGCCGCCGGGCGAATCGGACGGCTCCAGCACGGCGATCCCCAACGATGAGGGCAAGGGCTTCGACCGGATGTGCGATCCCACCTATCCGGGCAACGAGCGCAACGGGCACAACCCCAGCGGGGCGCTGAGTGGGGCGCCGCTGTCGGGCCACTGGTTCTCCGCCCAGTTCCAGCAACTGATGGCGAACGCGTACCCGGCGCTGTGAGGCAACGCCGGCGGGCGGTCCGGCGCCGAGCGGGACCGCCCGTTCAGGTTGATGTGCGACGATGCCGCCGTGCCGGCACCGCTGTTGGAAGTCATCGCCCTGACCGCCGCCGACGCCGAGGCCGCCCGCCGGGGCGGCGCCGATCGGGTCGAGCTCGTCACGGACATGGACCGGCAGGGCCTCACCCCGGCCGTCCGTACGTTCACCGCGGTGCGCTCCGCGGGACTTCCGGTGCGTGTCATGCTGCGCGCCCAGGACGGCTACGCAGCCGGCGACGATGCCGTCGTCCGCGCGGCGGCAGCCCTCCGCGATGCCGGCGCCGAGGAGTTCGTGTTGGGCTTCCTCGACCCGCACGGCGCTGTCGACCGGCCCGCCGTCGAGGGTGTGCTGGCGGTGCTCGACGGCTGCCGGTGGACGTTCCACCGGGCCATCGACCATGTGCGGGACCGGGCCGCCGCCTGGCGTGCCCTCGACGGCCTGCCGGGCCTCGACTACGTGCTCACCGCGGGCAGCCCAGAGGGCGTCGGCATGGGCCTGTCCACGCTGTGCGCCGAGGCAGACCCCAGCACCCAGCACGCGGCGGGCGAGAGCCTTCAGCCAGCGGCAAACCGGTGGTCGCAAGCCACGGCAGGCAGCGGCGCAGACCAGGCGCCGCGGATCCTTGCCGGCGGCGGATTACGCCCGGAGCATCTCGAGCCGCTGCTAGCCGCGGGCGTCGACGCTTTCCACACCGGCAGCGCGGTGCGCCCCGGCGGTTGCTGGGACGCACCGGTCGACGCACGCCTGGTCCGCGCGTGGGCCGAGCGACTTCAGCGGCCGGTCGCCGACAGGTAGCGGTAGCCGAACCTGGTGAGCCGCGCCGGGTCCAGCACATGCCGGCCGTCCAGCAGCACCGGCGTCCGCATCAACGCCGCCAGCTTGCCCCATTCAAGGTCGAGGTACTGCGGCCATTCGGTGACCAGCACCACCGCGTCGCTGTCGTCGAACACGTCGGCCACATCAGCCGCCAGGAACTCGGCCAGGTCGGGCTGCTCGGCACGGAACCGGTCCGCGGCGACCGGGTCGTGCAGCCGGATCCGGGCGCCGCGGTCCAGCAGCATCCGGGCGATGTCCAGGGCCGGGGCGTCGCGCAGGTCGTCGGTGTGCGGCTTGAAGGCCAGGCCGAGCAGCCCGATCCGGCGGCCCTTGAGGATGCGCAGCTCGTCCAGGAGCCGGTCCACGACCAGGCGGCGCTGCAGCTGGTTGACCTCGCGGGCGGCCGCCACGATCGGCATCTCGTGGTGGTATTCGGCGCCGGTCGCGATCAGCGCGGCGGTGTCCTTGCCGAAGCAGGAGCCGCCCCAGCCGATGCCCGGTTGCAGGAACCGCGGCCCGATCCGGGTGTCCAGCCCGATGCCCCGGGTTACCTGAGTGATGTCGGCACCGACCCGGCCGGCCAGCTGCCCGATCTCGTTGGCGAAGCTGATCTTCAGGGCCAGGAAGGCGTTGGCCGCGTATTTGATCAGCTCGGCCGACGCCAGGTCGGTGGAGACCATCGGCACCGCGCCGATGTCTCCGGGCCGGGGCAGATAGGTAGGCGGCGTGAACGTTTGGTTGAGGATGGTGCGGTAGAGGCGGTTGAGCACATCGAGGCTGCGGGGGTTGTCCGAGCCGACGACCACCCGATCGGGGTACAGGGTGTCCTGGATGGCGGCGCCCTGGCGCAGGAACTCCGGGTTCGACGCCACGGAGAACTCCCCGTCGCTGCGCCGCTGCTGGGTGCGCTCGAAGGACTCCCGCAGGATGGAGTCGACCCAGTTGCTGCTGCCGATCGGCACGGTCGACTTGTTCACCACGACCGTGAAGTCGCCGCCGATGTGCGCACCCACGCTCTCCGCCGCCGAGCGCAGAAATTGCAGGTCAGGGTTGCCGTCTGGCAATGACGGCGTCTGCACGGCAATGAACACGACCTCGGCGTCCGGCACGGCGGCGCGGTAGTCGGTGGTGAAGGTCAGCCGCTCGGCGGAGTCGGCCAGCAGCGCATCCATGTGCGGCTCGTAGATCGGTGAGCGCCCCGAAGCGAGCAGGTCGACCTTCGCCTGGTCAAGGTCGACGCAGGTGACATCGTGGCCGAGGAAGGCCAGGCTCACGCCGGTGGTCAGCCCCACGTACCCGGTTCCGACGACGCACACCCTCATGGTCAGTACTCCCTCTCGCTCGCGGTCCCCGGCTGATGGAGACGGTAGTGCTTCGTGGCGCGCACCACGTCATCGCGGGATGCTCAGGCGCGTCCCCTCGCTGCCGATTCATGGATCCGTGACCCTCAGCAGCGCGATCCGCAGCACCGGTGGCGTAACCGCCACCGGCACGTTGCTGCCCCCGCTCGACGGTCAGTCCCAGCTGCTCGCCGACCTCGTCGAGGTCATGACGCGGGACATTCCCTCGCTGGACCATATTCTCGCGCTCGTCGACCGCCGGCTCAGCGAGCCGTGCGGGATGACCGCGGCCACCGTTTTCACCCTCGACCCCGACGACGGCAGCCTGCGCGCCGCCGCCACCATCGGCCCCGCCGCCGCCGACGACCTGCGGGTCGCGGGCCGGGTGTTCCGCGTCTCGGCCGGAGCACCCCCGGTGCAGGTGAACGACCGTACGGCGATCCGCCTGCGCATCGGCGGACAGACCGTCGGCGTCCTGGTGCTGACCGGCACCGACCTCGACCAGCTCCGTCCCGACGTGGCCGCGGGCACTGCCCTGCAGGTAGCCGCCACGTTGCAGGTGCTGGCGGCCGAGGTGCACCGGCAGTACACCGAGCACGCCACCAGCACGATCCGGAAGCTGTTCGAGGAGGGCGCCACGGCGACGTCCGTCGAGGCGGCCGGGCAGCTGCTCGCCAAGGCGACCGGCGCCGCGTTCCGCACCGAGCGGGCGGCCGTCCACCTGGTCGGCCCGGACGGGCTGATCCGGTACGCCGTCGGTGTCGGCATCGACCAGGACATGAGTGACGAGCTGCGGAGCAAGCTGGTCGGCCGGCGCGCCGCCGACTCACCCGTGTGGCACCTCATGCAGAAGATCAACGGCCCGGTCCTGGTCTCGGACACCGATCAGACCGACATCAGCACGGGCGGCTTCGTGGACACCATGAAGTTGCGGTCCTTCCTCGCGATGCCGCTGATGTCGGCCTCCGGCCCGGTCGGCGTCGTGCTGTGCGGCGACACCACGGTGCGCGACTGGTCCGGTCGCGACCACAACCTGGCCCGTCAGGTGGCGATGGAGGGCGCGCTGATCGTCGACGGCGCCCGGATGCGGCAGGCCGAGCAGCAACACGTGGCCGAGCTGACCCGGCAGGCGTACCACGATGCGTTGACCGGGCTGCCGAACCGTTCGCACCTGATGGAACGCGCGGCGCACGAGATCGAGGTGGCTACCGGGAGCGGCGGGCGACTCGCGCTGCTGCTGCTCGACCTGGACGGCTTCAAGCGGGTCAACGACACGGTCGGCCACCACGCCGGCGACGCGTTGCTGCAGGCGGTCGGGCAACGGTTGCAGACCGCCGTGCGGGACCACGACATGGTGGCCCGGCTCGGCGGCGACGAGTTCGCCATCCTGCTGACCCGCAACCCGGACGCCGACTCGGCTGCCGCCATCGCCGGGCGGATCCACGCCCGGCTCAGCGAGCCCTTCGACATCGAGGGCACCGACGTGCACGTCGGCGCCAGCATCGGCATCGCCCTGTTCCCGTCCGACGCCGGCGACATGACGACCCTGATGCGCGGCGCCGACGCCGCGATGTACCGCGCCAAGCGCGGTGGCGGTGGCGTGCGTTCCTCCGCCGGCTGAGATCAGCCGGCCAGTTCGCGGGCCAGGACGCCGATGTCCGGCTGGTCGGTGAAAAGGCCGTCGATTCCCGTACGCAGGAACGTGACCTGCTCGTCGATCGCCCGTCCGTAGGCGGCGGGGTCCGCACCGGTGCGCAGCTCAGCGGGCAGGAACTGGTTCTCGGCGCGGAACGTGTACGGCATGACCTTGAGCCGCGCGGCGTGCGCGTCGGCGACCAGTCGGGTGGGCGTGCCGAGGGTGCCGTCGGCGTTCCGGCCGATGATCTGGTTCTTCTCGGGGCCGATGCCGGAGATGGTGTACGCGAGCTCGCGCAGCCCGGCCGGAGTCAGGTACTCCGCGTACGTCTTGGGGTCGTTGTACGGCCCGCCGGTGGCGCTGGTCAGGAACACCAGCGGGCAGTGCACCCGGTACTGGTCGCGCAGCATGCGCAGGTTCTTCGCCTCGAACGACTGGACGAAGACGGGCGCGGCGCGCCGGTCCAGCCCGTACGTGCGCAGCAGCCGGACCAGCGGCGTTTCCAGGTCGAGGCCGAGGAGGCGGAAGTAGGTGGGGTGTTTGGTCTCGGGGTATACGCCGATCTCGCGGTCGAGTTCCCGGCTGAGGCGCTGCCGCAGCTCCAGCACTTCCTGGAAGGTCGGCACCGGGAAGAGGCCGTTGTAGAGGGTGTTGCGTTGCCGGACGTCCGGGATCCGCTCGGTGGCCCGCAGGGTCCTCAGCTCGGCCAGGGTGAAGTCGTGGGTGAACCAGCCGGTGACGGAAACGCCGTCGAGCAGGACCGTCCGTTTGCGGTCGGCGAACTCGGGGCGCGCGGCGACGTCCGTGGTGCCGCCGATCTCCGGTTCGTGCCGGGCGACCAGCACGTGGTCCTTGGTGGCGACGAGGTCCGGCTCGATGAAGTCGGCGCCCATGCGCGCGGCCAGCTCGTAGGACGCCAGCGTGTGCTCCGGTCGGTAGCCGGACGCCCCGCGATGCCCGATGACCAGCGACCGGGTGCCCGGGCGGTGCGACGCTGCCCGGGTTTCTGCGGCGAGCACCGGCGCCTCTGCCGCAGCGAGCGGCTCGGTAGCGGCGAGCGCTGCCGTTCCGGTGGCGGCGAGCACTGGCGTGCCAGCGGCCAGCGCTCCCAGACGCAGCACCTGTCGGCGGTCTGCCACGACGTCCTCCACGGTGTCAGCCGGCGACCGTCGCCGGATCTCCCGCGCAGCAGTCCAACCGATCAGTGCGACGAACCAGCGACATTGCCATGACCGAGTGTCGAAAGTTAGGAAAAGCACGTAACGGGAAAGACATCATCGTGGACGACATTGCCGATCGTCCCCTTTCCTCCCCCCACGAGGTACCGACATGGGCTTCCTCGAGCGCCGCACCCGGGCGAACGACCGTTATGGGAGCAAACCCCGCCCCCGGTCCGCCGGCTCGAACGAGCCGATCTATGTCCCGCCGGCGCCACGCACCCCCGCCCCGGACGCCGGGCCGGATCCCGGTCCCGTCCCGGAGGCAGCGCCGGATCCCGGTCCGATGCCTGCACCGACGGTCCGGGGAGCCGACCTCGGCCGGTTGCTCGGCCGCAGCGTCCTCGAGGCCGAAGTGCAACAGATCTGCCGCGAGTACGGCCTCATTCCACGTTCCGGGGTGACCGGTTCCGGGCTGTCCCGGTCGTACCTGGCTCGGGAGTCCGGCGTGGAACTGGCGGCGGACACGCACGGCCGGATCACCACTGTCTTCCTGCACTTCCACGGCGACGACGGGTTCGTCTCCTACCGGGGCGAGATCCCGGGTGGCGCGGGTGCCGTGCCCCGGCGGGCCGCGCTGCAGTCCCGGCTGGGGCCCCCGGTCGAAAGTGGTGACCCGTACGACGACCGCTACCTCGGCGCGTACGGGCCGTGGGACCGCTGGATGTTGCCCGCCTTCCGGCTACACGCCCAGTACGCCCTGGACGGCGAGACGGTGGCCCGGGTGACGCTGACCGATCACTACGAGTAACGAACGCCCGCGAAACCGCGGATTACCGCCGCCGGAGAACCGCGCCGGCCGGAAGATCGTCTAGCCGGACATGAGACCCAGTGCCGCTGTGCTGGACGTTCGGTCCGGCCCTTCCCCCGCAGCCGTCCCGTCCCCGTCTCCGGCGACCCGGTGGCGGCCGTCACTCACCGCTACCGTCGCAGCCGGCAGTGCCGGTAGTGCTCTGCTGGTGGCGGTCACCCTTGTCCAGGCGCTCCTGCCCGGGACCTTGACGGTCGCCCTCGGACTGACCGGTATGGGCCTGGTCGTGGCGGCCTGGTCGTTCCTCGGCCGCACGCACCGGCAACTGCCGACCCGCACCCTGTACGGGATCGCCGCCGCCTGGTCCGCGCCGCTGCTCGCGGCCGCACCCCTGTTCAGCGGGGACGTGTGGAGCTACCTGGCGCAGGGATTGATCACGGCTTCCGGGCAGGACCCGTACACGCTCGGTCCGCTGCCGGCACTCGGGTCCGCCTCGCCCGTTACGCAGCACGTCAGCCACTACTGGCTCGAGACGCCCGCCCCGTACGGCCCGGCGTGGCTCGCGCTGTCCAGGGGCGTGGCCTTGGTGACCGGCGAGCACCTGATCGCTGCTGTCGGGGCGTACCGAATGATCGCTCTGGTGGGTGTCGCCCTGCTGGCGTGGGCACTGCCGCGACTCGCCCGCCGGGCCGGCGCCGACCCGTCGTCGGCGGTGTGGCTCGGCTTGCTCAACCCGCTGGTGCTGTGGCACCTCGTGGCGGGTGTGCACAACGACGCCCTGCTGCTCGGTGTGGTGCTGTGCGGGTTGGAACTCGCGCTGTCCGGCATGGATCGGGCATTCGGCCAGGCCCGGATCGCGGCAGGTTTGGCGCTGGTGACAGTCGCCGCGAACATCAAAGTCGTGGGCTTCGCGGCGGTGTGCTGTCTGGCCGTCGTCCTGGCCCGGCGCGGCAACCCGTTCCGTACGGTCCTGGGTGTGGCTGCCGGCAGCGCCGCCGTCACCGCAGGCATCTCGTGGTGGACCGGGCTCGGCTTCGGCTGGATCGGCGCGATGGGCGCCAGCACGGCCGTGCACAGCTGGCTGGCCCCGACGAACATGCTCGGCTTCCTCGTCGGCGGCATCGGCAAGCTCGCCGGCGTGCAGATCACCGAACCTGCCATCCGAGTTCTGGTGCTCGTCGGCGCCGCCGGCTGCGCGGTCATCGTGGTACGGCTGTTGCTCGCGATGTACCGCGGCACCCTCGAGGTCGTCCGGGGCCTCGGGCTGGTGCTGGCCGCCGTGGTGCTGTGCGGGCCGGTGGTGCAGCCGTGGTACCTGCTGTGGGCGGTGCTACCGCTGGCTGCGGCCGCGCGACGCCGACGAGACCGCACGATCCTCGCGGGGGTCGGCGCGGTCCTCGCGCTGGCCCTGCCGCCTGTCGCCGCCGGCGTGCTGCCGCTGATCACCGGCTATCTCGCGGCCGGCGGACTGTTCGCCCTGCTGGCCCTGCTGCTCAGGCCGGCCGCCGCCGCGCGGGTAGCAGCCGGTGGGCGCTGTCGAGCAAGTGTTCCCTCAGCACGGCGTCGTCCAAGGCGGCAACGCCCGGGTCGGTCAGCGGTGCGGCCAGCCCACCCATGAAGATCATCAGTGGGATCCGGGCGGCCGGTTCCGGGGTCAGCCCCAGCACCAACGTGAGGATGCGGTTCCACCACTCCAGCCGGTCCGGGTGCCGGTCCAGAAGGCGGGCCACGTACGGATCACCCATCACCATCGAATAACGGGACCGGCTCTCGAGGATCAGGTCGACCAGTCCGGTCAGGAACTCGTCGAGCCGGGCCGGCCGGCCGCGCTGCCCCTCCGCCCTGGTGAGGATGGCGTCGAGCTGCTCGAAGATCGGTGCGAGCACGCCCAGGACCAGGTCGTCCTTGGTCTTGTAGTGGTAGTAGACGGCGGCTTTCGTGACGCCCATGTCGTCAGCGATCGCCTGCAACGAGGTGCCTTCCACGCCATGACCCGCGAAGAGCCGGAGCGCGGCGTCGTGCAGTTGCGCCTTACCCGCGCCGCGTGGCCGCGACCGTACCGCCTGCGTCATGAACTCCCGCCTTCCCTCACCTGATGCTACGGACGGCGGGCGGCGGAACTTAGCCGAACGGCAAGTGTGAGCCTTGCCGCACGGCAAGTCGAAAACTAGCCGCCCGGCAAGGCTCAGTTCCGCGGCGAGCAGGCCGAAGGGCTCCTGCGACGGTTCACCGCACCGACCTGGAGGAACACTCGTGGCGACGCTCCTGTACCGGCTAGGCCGGTTTTCGTTCCGGCGACGCGGGCTGACCCTCGCCGTCTGGGCGCTGCTGCTGACCCTGGCCGGCGTCGGCGCGGCAACGCTGTCCGGGCCGACCAGCGCAGCGTTCTCCATCCCGGGCACCGAGTCGTCCCGGGCGATGGACGTGCTCGCCGAGAAGTTCGGCGGCAAGTCGGACTCCGCCTCCGCGAAGGTCGTCTTCACCGTGTCCGGCGACGCGAACCTGACCGGCGCGGCGCAGCAGGCCGCGGTCGCCGACGCGATCGCCCGGCTGAAGCAGGCCCCGCAGGTCGCCGCCGTGGCGTCCCCGTACGAGGCCAAGACGATCTCGCCGGACCTGCGGACCGGCTATGCCACGGTCACCTACGCGGTGCCGGCGACCGAGGTCAGCCACGCCGACCGCGAGGCGCTGATCGAGGCCGGTGACGGCGCCGAGACGGCCGGGGTCGCGGTGGAGTTCTCCGGTGAGGTCACCCAGACCGTCGAGGAAAGCCACGCCGCCGAGGCGATCGGCATCGTCGTCGCCGCGTTCGTGCTGCTGCTGACGTTCGGGTCGCTGGTCGCCGCCGGGCTGCCGTTGCTGACCGCGCTGATCGGGGTCGGCCTCGGCATGGCCGGTATCCAGATCGCCACCGGCTTCTTCGACCTGTCGTCGTCCACCTCCGCGCTGGCCAGCATGCTCGGCCTGGCCGTCGGCATCGACTACGCGCTGTTCGTCGTCTCCCGCTACCGGCACGAGCTGGCCGCCGGCCGCAGCGGCGAGGAAGCCGCCGGGCGCGCGACCGGCACCGCCGGGTCCGCCGTGGTGTTCGCCGGCCTCACCGTGATCATCGCCCTGGTCGCCCTGTCGGTGACCGGCGTACCGTTCCTCACCGCGATGGGCATCGCCGCGGCGGGCACCGTCGCCGTCGCCGTCCTCGTCACCTTGAGCCTGGTCCCCGCCGTCCTCGGCTTCGCCGGCGCCAAGGTGCTGCCCAAGAAGCACCGCGCCAACCCGACCGCCGCCCACGGCAACAAGGTCACCTTCGGCGAGCGCTGGGCCCGCGGGGTGCTGAAGCACCGCATCGTCGCCCTGGTCGTGTCGCTCGGTCTGATCGCCGTCGCCGCCGTACCGGCCCTGGACCTGCGGCTCGGCCTGCCCGACGAGGGCACCGCCGCGGTGGAGTCGACCCAGCGCAAGGCGTACGACCAGCTCGCCGCCGGCTTCGGCCCGGGCTTCAACGGCCCGCTCGTGGTGGTCGTCGAGGCCGCCGCCGGCACCGCGGGCACCGCCGCGGAGCAGGCCCGGACGGCGATCAGCAAGCTGAAGGACGTCGTGCTGGTCACGCCGGCCACGCTCAACCCGGCCGGCGACACCGCGATGCTGACCGTGATCCCGGCCAGCGCCCCGACCAGCGAAGCCACCACCGATCTCGTCCACGCCATCCGGGAGCACGCGGGCTCGGTAACCGGCGCGACGCTCGCGGTCACCGGCGCCACCGCGGTGAACATCGACATCTCCGACAAGCTCACCGCCGCGCTCGGGCCCTACCTGGCGATCGTCGTCGGTCTCGCGTTCGTCCTGCTCATGCTGGTGTTCCGCAGCATCCTGGTGCCGCTGAAGGCCACCCTCGGCTTCCTGCTGTCGGTCGGTGCCGCGTTCGGCGCCCTGGTCTGGGTGTTCCAGCAGGGCCACCTCGCCGGGCTGCTCGGCGTCGAGTCGACCGGCCCGCTGGTCAGCGTCATGCCGATCTTCCTCATCGGCATCCTGTTCGGCCTGTCCATGGACTACGAGGTCTTCCTGGTGACCCGCACCCGCGAGGAGTACGTCCACGGCGCGAGCCCGGACGACGCGGTCGTCACCGGCATGAGCCACGGCGTCCGGGTGGTCACCGCCGCCGCCCTGATCATGATGAGCGTGTTCGCCGGCTTCATCCTGGCCGACGACACCATCATCAAGAGCCTGGGCTTCGCCCTCGCCTTCGGCGTGTTCGTGGACGCCTTCCTGGTCCGCATGACCATCGTGCCGGCGGTGCTCTCCCTGCTCGGCCGGGCCGCGTGGTGGCTGCCCCGCTGGCTCGACAAGGCGCTGCCCAACGTGGACGTCGAGGGTGAGCAGCTGACCAAGTCGCTCGCCGCCGAGCCCGAGCAGGCGCCGGCGGCGGAGAAGGAGCTAGCCACCACCGCGGCGTGACCTACAGCCGCAGGTGAGCCCAGTCCAGCAGGCCCGACCCCAGGTCGCGGACGGTCGCGAGCAATCCCAGCCGCGCCGTCCGCAGCCCGGGGTCGTCGGCCATCACGAACACCTCGTCGAAGAACCGGTTGACCGGCCCGGTCAGCACGGCGGCCACCGCGGTGAAGCGGCCCAGGTCGGGCGGGCTCGTCCAGGTGTCCTGCAACGCCGACACCACCTCGTGCAGCGCCAGCTCGGCGGGCTCGGTCAGGGTGGCCGGGTCGTAGCCGGCCGGCGTGCCTTCGGGAACAATCCGCCGGGCCCGCTGAACGGTCTCGGCGAGGGCCCGGAAGTCATCGTCCGCGACCAGCCGGCCCAGTTGCGCCAGCAGCCGGTCCGCGACCGGCGGACGCCCGGCATGCGGCAGCACCGCCCGGACCCGGTCCACCGGGTGGCCCTCCTCGGTGAGCACCTGCTCGAGCCGGCGCGTGACGAACTCCCGGACCGCGACGAGGACCTTGTCGTCCACCTCGACCGGCTGCCGGGACGCCGCCCAGCCCAGCGCGTCGAACAGGTCGATGCCCACCAGATCCGGATGCGCGCGGTGCACGGCGAGCAGACCCAGCACGGCCCGGCGGATCGCGTACGGGTCGCTGCTCCCGGTGGGCAACCCGACCGTCGCCGCCAGGCCCGCGATCAGGTCCAGGCGGTCGGCCAACGACAACAACGCCCCGGGTACGGACGCCGGCAGCTCGTCGCCCGCATGCCGCGGCAACTCGGCCTCGAAGATCGCCTGCGCCACCGCCGGTGACTCCCCCGCATGCCGCGCATAGTCGCGGGCCAGCACCCCGGCGAGGCTGGTGAGCTCGGTGACGAGCTGCGAACCCAGGTCGAACTTGACCAGCTCACCGGCCCGGTCGGCGACCGCGTCGTCGGCCTCGGCCACACCGGCCGCCGAGGCGAGCACGCCGGTGAGCGCGTCGATGCGGCCCGCCCGGTCGGCCATCGACCCCAGCTTGTCGGTGAAGGTCAGCCGGTGCAGTCGCTCCCGCAGCGTCGCGAGCGACGTCTCCCGGTCGGCCCGGTAGAAGAACGCCGCATCCTCGTAGCGAGCGCGCAGCACTTCCTCGTTGCCGGCCCGGACCAGGTCGGCGTCGACCGGCCCGTTGGCGACCGTCACGAACATCGGCAGCAGGGCGCCGTCGTCGCCGCGAACCGGAAGATAGCGCTGGTGTTTGCGCATGACCGTGGTCAGCACCGCCGCGGGCAGCTCGAGGAAACGGTCGTCGAACCGGCCGAGCAGCGGCGTGGGCTGCTCCACCAGGTAGGTGATCTGGTCGATCAGGGCGCTTTCCGCGACGGCGTCGACGCGGCCTTCGCCGTACACGAGCTCCTGCGCGCCGGAGACGATCAGCTCGCGCCGGTCGTCGGGGTCGGCGATGATGCCGCTGATCGAGACGGTCTCCATGAAGGTCTCGGCGGAGGCGACGCGCAGCAGCGGCTCGGCGGCCGTCCGCAGGACGCGCGTCTCCCGCCCGGCCCGCAGCGCACCCACCGTGACCGGCACGACCTCGTCGCCCCACAGCGCGACCAGCCAGCGGATCGGCCGGGTGAACGCGAGCTTCGGGTCGCTCCAGCGCATGTTGCGCGCCGACCGCAACCCGGCGACGACCTTCGCGAGCACGCCGGCGAGCACGGCGGGTGCCGCGCCGTCGGCCACGTGCCGGTGCACCACCAGGTGGGCAACGCCGCCGAAGTCCGCGATCTCCAGAGCATCCTCGGGTACGCCCTGAGAGCGCGCGAATCCCGCTCGGGCCTGCTCGGGTGCCGTGGTCCGCGGCCCCTTGACGGTGTGCGTGTAGTCGTCCTCCCGCGCCGCTACCCGGCCGACGACCGCGATGATCCGGCGCGGGGTGGCGTGCACGCGAACCTCGCCGTGCGTCAGCCGCGTCCCGGCGAGCAGGTCGGTGAGCTGATGCCGGACCTGCTCCCGGGCGGCCCGCGCCTCGGCGGGCGGCAGTTCCTCGGTGCCGATCTCCAGCACCACCGTCCGGGCGCCGGACTCCCCCGGCACGCCGGCGACCGCCTCCGCGCACTCCGGCAGCGGGGCGACCACACCCAGCGGATGGCCCAACTCCTCGCGGCGCGCCACCCACAGCCGGGCCACGTCACCGGACAGGCGGCGCATCCGGGCGAACTCGGCTGCCCGGTCCGCAGTGGACACCGCCCCGCGCGCGTCGAGCACGTTGAACGCCTGCGAGCACTTCAACACGTACGCGTGCGCGGGCACCGGCAGACCCTCGTCGATCAGCCGCTGCGCCTCGGCCGCGTACACCTCGAGCAGGCGGCGTTGGGCGGCCACGTCCGCGTCGTCGAGGTAGTAGCGCGACATCTCGAATTCGGCCTGGCCGAACAGCTCGCCGTAGCTGACCCCGGGCGCGTACTCGATCTCCATGACGTGCGCGACACCCTGCAACGCCATGACGATGCGCTCGATGCCGTAGGTGATCTCCACCGAGACCGGCGCCAGATCCAGCCCGCCGGCCTGCTGGAAGTAGGTGAACTGGGTGATCTCCAGCCCGTCCAGCCACACCTCCCACCCCAGCCCCCAGGCCCCCAGCGCCGGCGACGCCCAGTTGTCCTCGACGAACCGCACGTCGTGCGCCGCCACATCGATCCCGAGCGCGCCGAGGCTGGCGAGGTACAGCTCCTGCGGGTTCCCGGGATCCGGCTTGAGCACCACCTGCAACTGGGTGTGCGTCTGCAGCCGGTTCGGGTTCTCGCCGTACCGGGAGTCGTCGGGCCGGACCGACGGTTCGGGATAGACGGCTCGCCACGGCTCCGGCCCCAACACCCGCAGAAACGTCGCCGGATTGAGCGTGCCCGCCCCGACCTCGGTGTTCATCGGCTGCACGACCAGGCACCCCTGATCCCGCCAGTACGCCACGAGCCGAGCGATCGCATCCTGCATGGTGAGCATGAGCCGGAAGTCTAGTGAAAGCGCCCCCCTCCGCCGGGGTGCGCCGGGCTCGTCGCCCGCCGCGAGAATTGTCGGACGGATCCAGAGGACACGTGGAGTTTCGCTTGAGCGCACATTGAGGTGGTCGCCGATTGTGCTTGCTGTCAGCAAGGAAACCGAAAGGGAAATCGTGAAGCTCACCCGCCTCGTCGCCGCACTCGGTGTCGCCGCTGCCGGCGCCGCCCTCATCGCCCCGCCGGCCGCCTCCGCCGCCAGCCCGTCCACCCCGGGCGCGCTGATGGGCATCGGCGCCAGCCGCGGCGGCATGCAGGGCGAACTGACGACGGTGAGTTGGACCGCGCAGGCGGACATCCTTCAGTACCGGGTCACGGTGCTCGCAGGCACGAAGAAGACCGAGTACGTCGTGCCGGCAGTCCAGGGTGCGACGCGGGCGTACTACCAGATTCCCACCGCCGACAAGTGCGCCTCGTACAGCATCTCGGTGGCGGCGGAGAACGCGCAGGGCGCCGGCAAGCCGCAGAAGGCCTGGATCGGCTCGCTGATGCCGTCGATCATCACCAAGGCCAAGGGTGTCCGCAGCGCCGACGGCAAGAGCGCGACAATCACGTACAGCCAGCCGCAGTGGAAGGGCTACTGGGGCACGGCGAAGACCGGCCCGCGCCGCGAGGACCCGTACCACTGGCCGGTCTCGGTGGGTCGCTCCTACACCCTGACCAAGATGGTCGGCAACACGGTGATCGCCGGCAACCCGACCCTCGGTGGCAACTACGCCCAGCCGACCGCGACCTACACCAACCTCGACCCGAAGCGCGCGTACGTGGTCAAGGTCAGCACCTCGAACACCTGGGGCACCTGCGCCCGCCAGGACGGCAAGATCCTGCTCAAGCCCACCGTGAAGTAATCCCGTAATCGACGTCACTCGCGGGCGGGCATGGATCGGCGTCTAACGAGTCGATCATCTGGGTAAGAGGGCCGCATGGCTGAGTTGCTCGCGGGTGACCTGTACCGCTTCCAGGATTTGCTGTCGCCGGCGGACGCCGAGGTGGTGACGCGCGTCCGGGACTTCCTGCAGGCCGAGGTGGTCCCGGTCGCGAACGATCACTGGTCCCGGGCCGAGTTCCCGTTCGACCTGGTCAAGGGTTTCGCGGACCTCGGGATCGCCGGGGCGAACCATTCGAATCTGCTGTCCGGCTGGATCGCGCTGGAGATGGCGCATGCCGACGCCTCGATGGCGACCTTCTTCGGGGTGCACTCGGGGTTGGCGATGGGCAGCATCGAGACCTGCGGCTCGGACGAGCAGCGGGAGCGGTGGCTGCCGGGCATGCGGACGTTCGACCAGATCGGCGCGTTCGCGCTGACCGAGCCGACCGGCGGTTCGGATGTGGCGGCGGGCCTGCGCACCACGGCTCGCCGCGAGGGTGACCGGTGGATCCTGAACGGCAAGAAGCGCTGGATCGGCAACGCGACCTTCGCCGACCTGATCGTGGTGTGGGCCCGCGACCTCGAGGACGACCAGGTCAAGGGTTTCGTGGTCCGGCAGGACAATCCGGGCTTCAGCGCCACGAAGATCGAGAACAAGATCGCGCTGCGGATCGTGCAGAACGCCGACATCACGCTGACCGACTGCGAGGTGCCGGAGGCCGACCGGCTGCAGAACGCGCGGTCGTTCAAGGACACCTCGAAGGTGCTGCGGCAGACGCGCAGCGGGGTGGCCTGGGAGGCCGTGGGGGTCATGCTGGCCGCGTACGAGATCGCGCTGACCTACGCCAAGGAGCGTGAGCAGTTCGGGCGGCCGATCGCCAAGTTCCAGCTGGTGCAGGATCTGCTGGTCCGGATGCTGGGCAACGTGACCGGCTCGATGGGGATGTGCGTCCGGCTGGCCCAGCTGCAGGACAAGGGCGAGTTCCGCGACGAGCATTCGGCGCTGGCAAAGGCGTACACGACGACCCGGATGCGGGAAGTGGTGGGCTGGGCGCGGGAGTTGCTGGCCGGCAACGGCATCGTGCTGGACTACGACATCGGCCGGTTCGTGGCGGACGCCGAGGCGCTCTATTCCTATGAAGGCACCCGGGAGATCAACACGATGATCGTGGGCCGGGCCGTGACCGGCATGAGTGCCTTCGTCTGAGGCGAGGAAAAGAGCGGATGACGGGATTTGAACCCGCGACCCTCACCTTGGCAAGGTGATGCGCTACCGCTGCGCTACATCCGCATGCCGCCGAAGTTTCCCCGGCGACGTGGGAAACCTTAGCAGTCCGGTTGGATCCAGTCGAAAGTGCGCTCGACGGCGCGCCGCCAGTTCGCGTATTCGGTGTCGCGCCGTCGGGGATCCATCGCGGGGAGCCACTGCGCCGCGCGGTGCCAGTTGCGCCGCAGGTCCTCGAGATCCGGCCAGTGCCCAACGGACAGACCGGCCGCGTACGCCGCCCCGAGCGACACCGTCTCGGCAGCGAGCGGACGGACCACCGGCACATCAAGGACATCCGCGACGTACTGCATGAGCAGGTTGTCTGCGGTCATCCCGCCGTCGACCTTGAGCGTCTTGAGGGTCAACCCGGAGTCGGCGTTCATCGCGTCGACCACCTCGCGGGTCTGCCACGCCGTCGCCTCCAACACCGCGCGGGCCAAGTGCCCCTTCGTGATGTAGGAAGTCAGCCCGACGATCACGCCCCGGGCCTCGGAGCGCCAGTGCGGGGCGTACAGGCCGGAGAACGCCGGGACGATGTAACAGCCGCCGTTGTCGGCGACCGTCCGGGCGAG
This sequence comes from Actinoplanes sp. NPDC051859, assembly GCF_044452725.1. Lineage (NCBI taxonomy): Bacteria > Bacillati > Actinomycetota > Actinomycetes > Micromonosporales > Micromonosporaceae > Actinoplanes > Actinoplanes sp. NPDC051859. The sequence goes on from NZ_JBITBX010000010.1 coordinate 146,023, forward strand.
GGTCTCGATCTCCGGGGCGCTGGCGATCAGTTCGAGCTGGTCGCGGAACCACTGCACGAGTGAGCCGGTGATCGCGATCGAGCCCTCCAGCGCGAAGTGCGCGGGCTCACCGCCGATCTGGTACGCCACCGTGCTGAGCAGCCCGTTGTCTGAACGAACAAGTTCGGTGCCGGTGTTGAGCAGCAGGAAGCTCCCGGTCCCGTACGTGCATTTGGCCTCGCCGGGCGTGAAGCAGGTCTGCCCGAACAGTGCCGCCTGCTGATCGCCGAGCGCCGCGCCGATCCGTACCCCCGGAAAGGCCGACGTGGCGGTCCCGAAGACCGCGACCGACGGTCGGACCTCGGGCAGCATGGCCCGGGGGATGCCGAAGAACTGCAAGGCCTCGGGCGACCAGTCGAGGGTGTGTACGTCGAGCAGGTTGGTGCGGCTGGCGTTGGTGACGTCGGTGGCGTGCACGGCGCCGGCGGTCAGGTTCCAGATCAGCCAGGTCTCCATCGTGCCGAACAGCACCTCGCCGCGTTCAGCCCGAACCTGCAGCCCCGGCGTGTGGTCCAGCATCCAGCGCAGCCGTGGCCCGGAGAAGTACGTCGCCAGCGGCAACGCCGACTGCTGCTGCACTTCTTCGGCACCCGGCTCGGTGAGCAGCCGGTGCACCAGCGAGTCGGTCCGGGTGTCCTGCCACACCAACGCGCGGCCGATCGGGACGCCCGTACGCCGGTCCCACAGCACGGTGGTCTCCCGCTGGTTGGCGATGCCGACCGCGGCGACCTGGTCCACGGTGATCCCGGCGCGGCGCAGCGCCAGCGGCGCGAGCCGCTCGACATTGCGCCAGATCTCGGCGGCGTCGTGCTCCACCCAGCCGGGCTTGGGGAAGAACTGCTTGTGCTCCTGCTGGGCAAGGGAGACCAGCTGGCCGCGCCGGTCGAACACGATGCACCGGGTGGACGTGGTGCCCTGGTCGATCGCGACCACGTAGCGCTCCGTCACGGGGTCCTCCCCTGCTGCTCTAATGCCGGGCGGCTCCCAGGTCACGGGAGACCGCCCGGGCCGCATCCCGGACATAGCCGACGAGCCGCGTCCGGGGCCGGTACCGGCTGTCGCAGATCCGCTCGACCAGGCCGGAGACGCCGATGGCGCCGACGACCAGGCCGCCGTACCCGCGGATCGGCGCGGCGATCGCCGCCTCGCCGAGCGTGTGCTCCTCGATCTCCGCGCCCCACCCCGCTTCGCGGACGTGTTCCAACTCCGCGGCCAGCTCGCGGGATGTCACGACCGTACGGCGCGTGAAGCGTTCCGGCGACGCGGATGCCCGGGCCGCCCGATATGCCAGAAGCACCTTGCCGAGCGCGGTGGCGTGCAGCGGCAGCAGCGAACCGATGTCCAGGGTCTGGAACGTGTCGTCGGGGCGGAACACGTGGTGCACGACCAGTACGCGTCCTTCGAGGACCGTGCCGATCCGGACGGCCTCGCCGGAGCGGGCCGCCAGCGGGTCCGCCCAGTTGATCGAGCGGGACCGCAGTTCGTTGATGTCGAGATAGCTCGTGCCGAGATGCAGCAGGGCCGCGCCGAGCTGGTAGTGCCCTGATGCCCGGTCCTGCTCCACGAAGCCGACGTGTTGCAGCGTCCGCAGAATGCCGTGCACCGTGCCCTTGGCCAGATCGAGCGAGCGGGAGATCTCGGCAAGCCCGAGCCGGCCCGAGCCACCGGCGAGCATCCGCAGGATCGCGGCGGCCCGTTCGATCGACTGGACGGTTCCAGGCATGTCACGGACTCTATGCGAGGACGTTTCGCGAGCACAGACCTCGGCGTTCGACAATGCCGAACGGCGTTCATTGCTCTGCAACGAGAGCCTTCCTAGCGTCTGGTCATGGCAGCCAGATGGAAAGTCCCCGGCCTCGCGGGCGAGCTTGCCGCGGAGTTCGCCGGAACAATGATCCTCATCCTCTTCGGTGTCGGTGTCGTCGCGCAGGTCGCGGGCGGCGGGATCGGCGACCACGACAGCATCGCCTGGGCCTGGGGCCTCGGCGTCATGCTCGGTGTCTACGTCGCTGGCCGGATCAGCGGCGCCCATCTCAATCCCGCGGTCACCATCGCCCTCGCCGCTTTCAAGGGCTTCGAGTGGCGCAAGGTGGCGCCCTACATCGGCGCCCAGTTCCTCGGCGCGTTCGTCGCCGCGCTGCTGGTGCGCTGGAACTACTCCGAGGTGCTGCACGCCGCCGACCCCGGCCTGACCATCAAGACCCAGGGCGTCTTCTCGACCCTGCCGGGAAACGGGACACTTCCGGTCGGTGAGTGGGGTGCTTTCCGAGACCAGATCATCGGTACGGCCATCCTGCTCTTCCTCATCCTCGCCATCACCGACGCAGCCGGCACTCCCCCGGCCGCCAACCTCGCACCGTTCATCATCGGCCTGCTCGTGGTCGGCATCGGCATGGCGTGGGGCACCAACGCCGGCTACGCGATCAACCCGGCCCGCGACTTCGGTCCGCGCCTGGCAAGCTTCTTCACCGGGTACGGCGGCGCGTTCCGCGACCAGACCGGCTACCTGTACTTCTGGATACCGATCGTGGCACCGGTCCTCGGTGGTCTGATCGGCGCCGGGCTGTACCAGGGGCTGATCGGTCGCTTCCTGCCCAAGGACACCCCGCCGGAACCGGGCCGCATCCCCACCCAGGAGACCCCAGAAACCGTGGAGGCACGACGTGGCTGACTTCGTCGGCGCAGTGGACCAGGGCACCACCAGCACCCGCTTCATGATCTTCGATCACGGCGGCAACGAGGTGGCCCGGCACCAGCTCGAGCACCAGCAGATCCTGCCGCAGGCCGGCTGGGTCGAGCACAACCCGATCGAGATCTGGGACCGTACGGTCACGGTGATCCGCACCGCGATGCAGAAGGCCAACCTGCAAGCCACCGACCTGGCCGCGCTGGGCGTCACCAACCAGCGCGAGACCTCCGTGGTGTGGGACAAGCGCACCGGCCGGCCGTACTACAACGCCATCGTGTGGCAGGACACCCGCACCGACCGGATCGCGTCCGCGCTGGACCGGGACGGCCGCGGCGACGTGATCCGACGTAAGGCCGGTCTGCCCCCAGCGACCTACTTCTCCGGCGGCAAGATCCAGTGGATTCTGGAGAACGTCGAGGGCGTCCGGGAAGCGGCCGAGCGCGGCGACGCCATCTTCGGCAACACCGACAGCTGGCTGCTCTGGCACCTGACCGGCGGCGTCGACGGCGGCAACCACATCACCGACGTGACCAACGCCAGCCGCACGATGCTGATGAACCTCGAAACCCTGGACTGGGACGACGAACTGCTCGGCTTCTTCAACATCCCCCGGCAGATGCTGCCCGAGATCCGCCCGTCGTCCGACCCGAACACCTACGGCTCGGCCCGCTGGCCCGGCCCGCTCGGCGGCGAAGTCCCGCTCACCGGCGACCTCGGCGACCAGCAGGCCGCGACCGTCGGCCAGGTCTGCTTCAACGTCGGCGAAGCCAAGAACACCTACGGTACGGGCAACTTCATGCTGCTCAACACCGGCACGGAACTGGTCCGCTCGGAGAACGGCCTGCTCACCACGGTCTGCTACAAACTCGGCGACGCCCCCGCGGTCTACGCGCTCGAAGGCTCGATCGCGGTCACCGGCTCGGCCGTGCAGTGGCTGCGCGACCAACTCCACGTGATCAACTCGGCGGGCGACAGCGAGACCCTGGCCGCCTCGGTCCCCGACAACGGCGGCGTCTACTTCGTCCCCGCGTTCTCCGGGCTGTTCGCGCCGTACTGGCGCTCCGACGCCCGCGGCGCGATCGTCGGGCTGTCCCGGTTCAACACCGACGCGCACCTGGCCCGGGCCACCCTCGAATCGATCTGCTACCAGACCCGCGACGTCGTCGAGGCAATGGCGCAGGACTCCGGCGTCAACCTCGACGTGCTTAAGGTCGACGGCGGTATCACCGTCAACAACCTGTGCATGCAGATCCAGGCGGACATCCTCGGCGTCTCGGTGAGCCGCCCGGTGGTGGCCGAGACGACCGCGCTCGGTGCCGCGTACGCCGCCGGTCTCGCGGTCGGCTTCTGGAAATCGACCGACGAACTGCGCGACAACTGGAACGAATCGCAGCGCTGGCAGCCGGAATGGACCGACGAGCAACGCCAGACCGGGTACGGCCGCTGGAAGAAGGCCGTCCAGCGCACTCTCGATTGGGTAGACGTTGACTGACACCACATCTCTCTCCCCCGCCGGTCGCGAGGCGGCGCTGTCCGCCCTGGCCGAGGGCGAGCTGGACGTGCTGGTCGTGGGCGGCGGCGTGGTGGGCGCGGGTTGCGCCCTCGACGCCGCCACCCGCGGGCTGTCCGTCGGGCTCGTCGAGGCCCGCGACTTCGCGTCGGGCACCTCCAGCCGGTCCAGCAAGCTGATCCACGGCGGGCTGCGCTACCTGGAGATGCTCGACTTCGCCCTGGTCCGCGAGGCCCTGCGGGAACGCGGCCTGATCCTGCAACGCCTCGCCCCGCACCTGGCCCGCCCGGTGCCGTTCCTCTACCCGCTGCAACACCGGGTCTGGGAACGCCTGTACGCCGGCACCGGCGTCCAGCTCTACGACCTGATGGCCACCACCCACGGCGGCCTGCCCCGACACCGCAACCTGTCCCGCCGCGGCGCACTGCGAGCCTGCCCCGCACTGAAGAAAGACTCCCTGGTCGGCGCGTTGCAGTATTACGACGCGCAGCTCGACGACGCCCGGCACACCATGTTCCTGGCCCGCACCGCGGCGGCGTACGGCGCCCACGTGGCGTCCCGCGCCGAGGTGGTCGGGTTCCTCCGCGAGGGCGAACGGGTCACCGGCGTCCGCGTGCACGACCTCGAACTCGACCGCACCTTCGAAGTCCGCGCCCAGCAGGTCGTCAACGCCACCGGCGTGTGGACCGACGACACTCAGGCGCTGGTCGGCGAACGCGGCCAGTTCCACGTGCGCGCCAGCAAGGGCATCCACCTGGTCGTGCCGCGCGACCGGATCCAATCGACCACCGGCCTCATCTTGCGTACGCCCACCAGCGTCCTCTTCGTCATCCCCTGGGGCCGCCACTGGATCATCGGCACCACCGACACCGACTGGGCGCTCGACAAGTCCCACCCGGCGGCGTCCAGCACCGACATCGACTACCTCCTGCACCAGGTCAACCAGGTGCTGGCCACCCCGCTCGACCGCACCGACGTCCAAGGCGTCTACGCCGGACTGCGCCCACTGTTGTCCGGCGAGTCGGAATCCACCTCGAAGCTGTCCCGCGAGCACACGGTCGCCAGCCCGGTCCCGGGCCTCGTGGTGGTGGCCGGCGGCAAATACACCACCTACCGCGTGATGGCGAAGGACGCGATCGACGCGGCGGTGCACGGCCTCGGCCGCTCGGTGTCCCCGTCCTGCACGGAACGGGTGCCCCTGCTCGGCGCCGAGGGCTATACGGCACTGTGGAACCGCCGACGCCTGCTCGCCGAGGAGTCGGGCCTGCACGTGGCCCGGGTCGAACACCTCCTCAAACGCTACGGCTCCCTCGTCCACGAACTCCTCGACCTGATCCGCGAGGAGCCGTCCCTGGGCAAGCCCCTGGAAGGCGCCGAAGACCACCTGCGGGCCGAGATCACGTACGCGGCCGGCCACGAGGGCGCCCGGCACCTCGAGGACGTGCTCACCCGCCGTACCCGGATCTCCATCGAAACCTTCGACCGCGGCGTCGCGGCAGCCCCCTCAGCCGCCGACCTGATGGGCGACGTTCTGGGCTGGACCAAGGAACAGCGGGAGCGCGAGGTGGAGAACTACCGCCTCCGCGTCGAAGCGGAACGCGCCTCCCAGGAGCAGCCCGACGACGAGACCGCGGACGCCGCCCGCCTCGGCGCCCCCGACGTCGTACCCCTGCAACTGCAGTAGTCCGAGGGACCGGCCGGGTCCTCAGCCCGGCCGGTCCGGAGCCGGTCAGCCGGCGGGGATCAGGTCGCGATCGCGATCGCGCTGCGGTGCTGGCCGGGTGGAGAACCAGCAGCCCACGATGATCAGCGCGAATCCGGCGACCGTGGCCACCCCGAGGGACTCGTTCAGCCACACCACGCCGAGCAGCACCGCGACCACCGGGTTGACGTAGGTGATCAGTCCGGCCCGGTTGGAGCCGGCGAGGCCGATCAACTTGTAGAAGGCCAGCAGGGCCAGGGCGGTGCAGAACACCCCGAGCATGCCGAGCGCCAGCCAGGAGTCGACGCCGACCGGGTGGGTGGGCAGGGCAAACAGGCAGAACGGCAGCAGGACCACGGTGGTGATGACGGTGGTGCCGACCGTCAGGGCCTCCGGCGGGATGTCGGCCGCCTTGCGTTGCACCAGCATGGTGGCGACCGCGTAACTGATGGCGGCGACGAGCACCATGCCCGCGCCGAGCAGGCCGTAGCTGTCGCCCGAGACGTCCAGGCCGACGAGCACCACCACGCCGGCGAAGCCGATCAGCAGGCCGACCACCCGGAGCGGGGTGAGCGGCTCGGTTCGTGACATCAGCAGGGCGATCACCACCGGTTCGACGGCGATCAGGATGCCGGTGAGGGAGGACGAGATGTGCTGTTCACCGTACGTGATCAGCAGGAACGGCCCGATGATGTGCACCGCCGCGATCAGGGCGACCACCCGCAGCCGGCCGCGCAGCGCGCCGAGCGTATTGCGGGCGAGCGCGATCGGGATGAGCACGGCCGCCGCGACGGCGGTCCGGCCGGCGACGACCAGCAGCGGCGACAGGTCCTCGATCGCGATCTTGATCAGGAAGTACGGGATGCCCCAGAGCAGCGAGACGGCGGCGAAGAGCAGCCAGGCGAGACGATTCACGAGGACAGCTTCACCCGGTACGGTCGTAAGCGCTAGTGGTTACCTGCTGATGTCGTCGTAAGGAAATGTGATGATCGACGCACGCCGCCTCCAGGTGCTCGCCGAGGTCGCCCGCCGGGGCAGCTTCAACCAGGCCGCCGCTGAGCTGCGGCTCACCCCGTCCGCGGTGTCCCAGCAGATCAGCGCCCTGGAACGGGCCGTCGGCACGCCAGTCGTGCGGCGCAGCACCCGCGGCGTCGAGCTGACCGACGCGGGCCGGGTGCTGGTCGAGACCGGGGAGGCCATCGCCGCCGAGCTGCTCGGCGCAGAGCGCGAAATCGCCAAGCTGTCCGGGGACCGCGACGAACGCCTCACCGTCGCCACCTTCACCAGCGGCGGGCAGCGCATCCTGCCCTCGGCCCTGACCCGCTTCACCGCGGCGCACCCCGGCGTCGAGCTGACCGTCATCGAAAGCGAGCCGGAGGACAGCCTGCCGCTGCTGCGGGCCGGCTCCGCCGACCTGGTCCTGGCCTACCACTTCGACGGGCCCCCACCGGTGCGCCCCGGCGACCGGTCCGGCCTCAACTGGACCCCACTGCTGATGGATCCGATGTGGATCGTCCTGCCGGCCGGGCACCAGCACGGCCGCCAAGCCTCGGTCACGATCGCCGAACTTGCCGGTGAGCGCTGGGTGCACGGCTGCCTGTCAATCGGCGACATGCTCGACCACTACGCGGCAATGGCCGGATTCCAGGTCCGCACCGCCTGCCACGGCACCGACTACCAGTTCGCCCAGTCCCTGGTCCGGGCCGGCGTCGGCATCAGCATGATCCCCGAAGTCGCACTCACCGCCGACCACACCGGCCTCACGGCCGTCCGGCTCGCCCCGCCCGGCCCGTGCCGCTTCGTCGGGGCCGCTTCGGTCCGGCGACGCCGCAGCCCGTTGGCCGACGACCTCCTGCGCATCCTCGGGGAAACGGTCACCGCCCTGCCCGTAGCCCCCCTCACCACCGATTCGCAGGCCTGAGCTAACCAACCAAGTGAGCAACCGGCCGGTGCGGGCTCACGCCCGCACCGTCCTTCGTGTCTCCGCGCAAGCCGCGCTTTCCTACCGCCCTCCTCGGGCCGCTCCTCGCAGCCGGACCGTTTTCCTCAGGCCGCTTCTCGCAGCCGGGCCGCTCTCCTCGGGCCGCTTCTCGCAGCCGGACCGTTTCCTCAGGCCGCTTCTCGCAGCCGGGCCGCTCTCCTCGGGCCGCTCCTCGCAGGCGGACCGTTTTCCTCAGGCCGCGCTGCCCGCAGCCAGGGCGGCACAGATGCGCGGTACCGCGGTGCTGATGGGTTCGCGAATGACGGCGGTAGCCAGGTCGTCGTAGGGCGTCGGGTCGCGGTTGACGATGACGAGGCGGTTGCCGCCGTTGACCGCCACCGCGCAAAGCGAGGCGACCGGCTCCACCTGCAAGGAACTGCCCACCACGAGCAGCAGTTCGCTGTGCGCGGCGATCCGCTCGGCCAGACCTGCCACCTCCGGGTCCAGGTGCTCGCCGAACATCACGACACCGAGCTTGAGAATGCCGCCGCAGCTCGGGCAGCGCCGGTCGCCGCCACCGCCGGCCGGGACGCTGCTCGGAGTCCGGGCAGCGCAGCCGGTGCACACCGTCTCGTGGATCGTGCCGTGCAATTCCAGGACCTTGCGGGCACTCGAGCCGGCTTTCTGGTGCAGCCCGTCGACATTCTGGGTCAGGATGCGCACGGCGAACCCGCCCCGCTCCAGCTCGGCAAGCGCCCGATGCGCCGCGTTCGGCCGGGCGTCCCACACGGGATGGCCCGCGTACGTCCACCAGAACGTGGCCCGCACCTCAGGATCGCCCAGGTACGCCTGATAGGTGAAAGCGTTCACCAGCGCAGGGTTTCGGGTCCACACGCCGGCAGGCCCCCGGTAGTCGGGGATGCCCGAGTCGGTGGAGATCCCGGCTCCGGTCAGTACCGCCACCCGGGTCACACCGTCGATCCAGCTCATGGTCATGGTCGCCGAGGGTAGAAGCCGGCCCGGATCGCAGGAAGCGAATAATCCGGGCCGGCGTACCGCAGGGTCAGCCGCGCAGCCCGCAGGGCGCGAACCGTTCCAGGCCTTCGGGCTTCGCCGCGTGGCGGCCGATCGCCGTCTCGATCCGGTTCAGGGTCGCGACGCGCTTGTCCGCCAGCGGGCCGAGGATGGCGTTCTGGATGAAGTTCGGGCCACCCTGACCGACGGACGAGGCGAGCCGGGCGTTCGCCTCCCGGATCTGAGTGTCCAGCAGCGCGAGATTGCGGCTCACCTCGTCGCGGGCCTGCGCCGGAATGGCGGGCAGCCCGCTCACACTCGGGCAGTTGACGGTGGGCGCAGCGCCCGCTGCCGGCTTTGCCCCCGTGGCCGGCTTCGCCCCGGCGGCCGGCGGCGGCGTCTTCACCACAGTGGGCTCCGGGGCTGCCGCTCCCGCGCCGACGGTGCAGGTGGCGAGCGCCTGGACGTCGAGGTTCGGCTTCGCGGCCGTACGGCCGATCGCGATCGTCATCCGGTCGATCGTGGCTACGCGCTTGTCCTTCAGCGGACCGAGAATCGCGTTCTGCACGAAGTTGGATCCGCCTTGGCCCACGCTGGTGGCGATTCGCTTGTTGGCCTCGGCGATCTGGGTGTTGAGGAGTGCTAGGTTGCGTTCCACTTCGGCGCGGGCGGAAGCGGGCACGGCACCCAACTTGCCAGCAACAGCCGGGCAGGCGACCGTGCTGCTGCTGGTGGCCGCGGGACGGTCACCGGCGGAGGCCACACCGAGGCCGACACCGGTCAGGGCCACGGCGACTGCTGCCACACCGGCAACCTGCCAGCGACGGGCGGAACTACGGGAAAGATGCATCTTCGCCAAAGCCTTCCTGTCAAAGGACCTCGGCCACTAATACGGGAGCGCTCCCAGCCCGGATCAGCCCGCACGGATGTCTAAGGAAGACTTAATCAATCCGCGCTGATCTCCCTTGCTCTCCATCGCGACCATGACGGCGAACAGCAAGGCGCGGAGCTGCCCGGGTGTCTCACCGAAGAGCTCATGCCTGCACCCACCGACATCACGCTGCGCGACGTATCCGGGCCGCGCGCCGCCCTTACGCCAGTGCACCACCCAGCCGCGGTACTCGTTCTCGATGGCGACGCAGGTGGGAATTCCCTGATCGGGCCATCCGGCTACCGCGGCCATGAGCGCTTCCGACCGCAATCACGCTGCCCGGGAGTCAGCAGCGGCGCGGTCGGCAGATACCGAGTCGGGTCGTTCCACGTAAGCTCACGCGCCGAGTCGAGCAACCGCTGCCGGGCCGCAGCCCGCTCGACAGCCTCTGCCTCCTGCGCCCGTCGGGACGCCTCCAGAGCGCGTCGGGTACTCGCCTTCCGCCATCGGTGGAGCCAGGACATCATTGCCTCCCGCGGGCGTCGTCGGTCGTCAAGGAGGGGCGACGAACGGGGTTCTCACGGAGCGTCCCGCCCACCGCCTGCTCACCCCGATCGTCATCGAACTAGCACGCGCTGAGAAGGCTCTCGGCGTCCGCCGCCCCTGCCTGCTGTCCGTAATGCTGGCGGACAGCAGGCCTAGCTCTGCCCGTCCGGGCGAAAAGCCTCGTACTGGTCGCGTAGGTCGCGCGCCTCGGCAATGCCGGCACGCTGCACGCCTGCCATGACTTCGGACGCCCGCCACCAGTTCGACGGCACGATGCGACCGGACCTGATCGCGTCGCTCGCGGTCGCCGCGGCCTCGTCCGGCTTGTTCGCGGCGAGGAGAGCCAGGCCGAGGTCGAGTTGCGCCGACGCGACTCGACGAGGCCGCGCTCCCTCCCGATTCAGCTCAGCGATGACGTCCCGGGCGACCGACTCGGCGGCCGAGTCACCGGCCCAGGCCAGAGTCGTGGCAGCGTAGGCGTGGGCCTTGGCAGGGTCGTACTGGTAGTGGTGCTCAGGATGCTCAGGAGTCGGCCGGTGGTCGGCCAGCCCCGCCACCCGGTCCAGTACCTGCCGGGTCTGCACCTGGTCGCCGAGCCGCGCCAAAGCTCGTGCCTCTTGAGCAGCCGCCTGGATGAACGCGGAGCTGTCGCGAGGAGCCACCTGCTGTGCCTGCTGCGACAGCTCAAGGGCCTGACGGTAGTAGCCGCCGGTCAGAACCTGCCAGGCTCTCGTCTCCAAGCACCACGCGGTGATCTCGCGATGCTCGGCCTGACCCGCCAGTTCGTTCGCGGTGACCAGGTGGGCGTCGGCAGCCGTCGACTGGCGCAGGTCAACATGGAGAGTCGCTTTCAGCAGCGACAGCCAGCCGCCCGCGACGAGCAAGCGCCGGTGTTGGGCATAGGTCTTGCGAGCATCGATGAGCGTGGAAACGTAGGCGAGATGGCGGCGCACGCGGGGCAGCAGGTCTGCCGGCGGGGTGGTGGAGTACGCCATGGCCATCCTGTCCACGGCGAGTTCCATGCGATTCAGGGTTTCCGCGCTGACGTCGGAGGCGGTGACGCGGCGGGCCAGTTCGACGGCCTCCAGCTCGGAGTCGGCGTCGTCCGCGTACTCCGGGCGCATGGCCTCGATGAGCTGCCCACCGCCGCCGAGTTCGGCGTCGAGTCGACGAGCGACCGCAGCCGTGGGCGGCTTACGCCCGGTTTCCAGGTCGTGCAGGTAAGACTTTCCGTAGTGCACTACGGCGGCGAGTTCGCGCAGCGAGAGACCCCGCTTGGCACGAAGACGGCGAAGCTGTTCGGCAAATCGGTCCACGGAAGCCCCGTCCCTGCTGACGGTCAGGGATGGCGGACCGATCCGCTAGCACCGGCCACCGCGTCCAGAGTACGACGAGAGTTTTCGATGGCGACCCACGCGGGATCCCCTGATCGGGCCATCCGGGAAACGTGGTCACGAGCGCTTCCGACCGCAATCACGCTGGCCGCGAGTGAGCAGTGGCCTGCGTCTGGTCCTTGCCGAGGTAGAACGCGCGGCCGAGGTCTGAGCGAATCGATCAGTCTGCCGTGAGGACTTTGCCGTCGAGTTTGCGGAAGCCGTCTGCGATGAGGGCGCGGAGGACTTGGGCGTCGACGTCGGCGAGGCGGCGGACGTGGAGGCAGGAGCGGCCGGTGCGGTGCGGGCCGAGTTTGGCGAGGAGGTTCTCGTCGAAGCCGGCGGATAGGTAGACGGTGAGGGCGGTCTTGCGCGGGGACAGGCTGACCGGCGGCCAGTCGCCTTCCTGCCCGGAGGCGTACCGGTAGTGGTAGCTGCCGAAGCCGACCATGCTGTCGCCCCACATCTCCGGGGCGGCGCCGGTGGCTTCGGCCATGACCGCGCAGAGAGTCTGCGCGTCGGCGCGGCGTTTGGGGTCCGGGACGGCGGCGAGGAAGTCCCCGACGCTTGCCCCGGTCCGCACGGTTTTTAGTCCTGCCACGTTCGACCCGCCATCCGCAGAGACCACCTAGCTGTTGCCGCCCATGACCAGGCGACTGTAACCCGCGGACTGTGATCGACGCCACAGACGCGGCGGTACGACCCCGGCACGGGCACCTTGGGCGTGCCGACTCTCAGCACGGCCGTCTTGAGCCCGGCCGTGCCAGATGCATCGGCGCCAGTACGGCCGCCTCGTGCGTGGCCGCGCCTCAGGCGCGGTGGATCGCGTCTACCAGGATGCTCAAGCCTTCGCGGGCCTCGTCTTCGGTCAGGGTGAGCGGCGGACCCATGCGCAACACGTTGCCGTGCAGGCCGCCCTTGCCGACCAGCAGCCCGCCTCGCCGGCATTCGTCGAGAATCCGGGCGGCCAAGGCCGGGTCCGGCTCGGTGGTGCCGGGCCGGACGAACTCGATAGCGAGCATGAGGCCGCGGCCGCGGATTTCCGCGACGGTGTCCGTGTCGGCCGTTCCGGCGCGCAGGCCGTCGAGCAGGATCGTGCCGACGTTCTTGGCGTGCTGCTGCAGGTTGTGGTCGCGGACGTAGTCGAGGACGGCGTTGCCGGCGGCCGTGGAGATGGGATTGCCGCCGAAGGTGGAGAAGCTGGTCGCAGGCACCGCGTTGACCAGGTCGGCGCGGCCGACGACCCCGGCCAGGGCGAAGCCGTTGCCGATGCCCTTGGCGAAGGTGATGAGGTCGGGCTGGACGTCGTGCGCCTGGTAGCCCCAGAAGTGGTCGCCGGTCCGTCCCCAGCCGGTCTGCACCTCGTCGGCGATGAACAGGATGCCGTGGTTGTCGAGTTCCTTCTTCAGCGCACCGAACATGCCGTCCGGGGCGTGGACGAAGCCGCCGACTCCCTGGATCGGTTCGGCGATGAGCGCGGCCACGTCGCCGGCCGTGGTGGTGGCGAGCACTTCGCGCAGGTCCTCGACGGCGGCGTCGATGTGGTCGGCGTCGGACAGGCCGGCGAGGCGCCCGCGGAGCCGGTCACCGGAGTGCAGCCAGCTCACCTGTAGCGGGCTGAGGCCGCTCGCCGACCAGCTGCGGTGCCCGGTGATCGCCATCGCGCCGAACGAGCGGCCGTGGTAGCTGTTGCGGACGGCCAGAATCTGGTTGCTGCGCCGGTGGTTGGTGGCGAACAGCAGCGCGGCCTCGTTGGCCTCGGTGCCGGAGGTGCTGAAGAAAACGCGGGCGTCCGGGATGCCGGAGAGCGCCGCGATCTTCTCGGCCAGCTCGACCTGCTGGCGGATGAGGTAGAGCGTGGAGGTGTGGGCGAGTCCGGTGGCGAGCTGCCGTTCGACCGCCTCGCGGATTTCGGGGATGTCGTGGCCGAGCATGGTGGTCAAGACGCCGCCGAAGAAGTCCAGATAGGACTTGCCGGTGCTGTCCGTGACCCGGCGGCCGGAACCGGCGACGAGCTCGATCGCCTCGTCGCCGTACAGCGGGGATACCCAGGAGGGCAGGACGGCCCGGTGCCGGGCCAGCAGGTCGTCGGTCATGGTTGCCTCCAAGGTGGGTCGGATGCTGCTAGCGCCAGCCGCGGGGGTGCGGGCGGCTGTGGCCGTTGCCGCCCGATCCCGCACGGGCGGCAACGGCGAAGATGTCGGCCAGTTCGGCGTGGTCGTCGTGGATCAGGCCGACGGTGATGCGGACGTGCGCGGCGCCGAGCGGCGTGACACCGAAGGGCGAGCCGGGTGCGACGGCGATGCCGTGTGCGGCGAGGGAGAGCAGCGCGGCGTGCTCGTCGTCGACGGTCAGCCAGAGGTTGATGCCGTCGCCCGCGGTGGCCTGCACCCCGCGGTCGGCCAGCTCGCGGAGCATGGTCGCGCGGCGTTGGGCGTACGTGTCTCGGGCGGTTTCGATCTGCGCCGCCGCCTCGGGTGACGAGAGCAGGTCCAGGAGGACGGCCTGGAGCAGCCGGCTGGACCAGCCGGGGCCGAGCAGGCGCCGGTCGGCGACCTCGGTGATCACGCCGGCGGGTCCGCCCAGGGCGGCGAGCCGCAGGTCGGGGCCGTGGCTCTTGGAGAAGCCGGCGATGTGCACGGTCCGGTCCGGCAGCCGGGTGCCGAGGCTGACCGGCGGCGCGGTGCAGATGGCGCCGGCGTGGTCGTCCTCGACGATGGTGACCTGCGGGTACGCGGCCAGTTCGGCGGCCAGGTCGGCGACTCGGCGGGCGCTGAGCCCGGCGCCGGTCGGGTTGTGTGCCCGCGGTTGCAGGAAGACCGCCACCGGGTCGTAGGTCGTCAAAGCCGCACCGAGCGCGTCGGGGCACATGCCGTGCTCGTCCATCGGCACGCCGATCACGGTGGCGCCGGCAGCGTCGAGCAGGTCGAGCACGGGCGGGAAGGTGGGATTTTCGACGAGGACGTGGTCGCCGAGGCGGATGAGGGCGGCGATGACCCGGTCGAGGGCGTCGAGGGCGCCGTCGACGACGGTCAACCGCTCGGGGGCGTACGGCCAGCGTTGGCGGAGCACGGTTTCCAGCTGGGGCAGCACGGCCGCGTCGAGGTAGCTCGTGGTGAGCTGAGCGTCACCGACGCGCGCCAGGGCTGCGGTGAGGCTGGGCAGCAGGGCGTAGTCGGGCACGCCGGTGGAGAAATCTCGGGCAACGTTGCCGAGGCTGTTGGCGAGCCGGGCGTAGCGCAGTCGGCGCCGCGGCAGGGTGGGAACGGCGACGAATGAGCCGGATCGGCCGCGAGTCTGGATCGCCCCGGCGCGGGCGAGACTGCGCCACGCCTCGCTGACCGTGGTCGGGCTGACACCGAGGGTCCGTGCAACGTCGCGGACGGTGGGCAGGCGGGCACCCGTAGGCAGATCGCCGGCGCTGACGAGTCGGCTGACGGCAGCCGCGATGCCCCGGGCACTGCGGTCGTCGACCGCGTCCGCGATGAGCCCGAGCATGCTGTCTCCGAACATTTGGTAACACGCGAACCATTGTCCGCCTGGCGCTGTGTCATTAGTGTCCTACGACATCGGCCCCCGATGTCAAGCACAGCACGGGGAGGATGACAGAGGGTGAAGGAGATCACCATCTAAGCGTGACTCACGCCACCGAGGCCGACGGATCTACGGAGAGGGCAGACAGACATGAGCAGGGTGGTCCGAGCCGCTCTCGTCCAGACCACGTGGACGGGCGACAAGGAATCGATGATCAAGGCGCACGAGGACTACGCTCGTCAAGCCGCCGCGCAGGGTGCGAAGGTGATCTGCTTCCAGGAGCTGTTCTACGGCCCCTACTTCTGTCAGGTCCAGGACGCCGCCTACTACGAGTACGCGGAGTCCATCCCCGGCCCCATCACCGAGCGCTTCCAGGCCCTCGCGGCCGAGCTGGGCATGGTCATGGTCCTGCCGATGTACGAGCAGGAGCAGCCCGGCGTCCTCTACAACACCGCCGCCGTGCTCGACGCCGACGGCTCGTACCTCGGCAAGTACCGCAAGCACCACATCCCGCAGGTGAACGGCTTCTGGGAGAAGTTCTACTTCCGGCCCGGCAACCTCGGCTTCCCGGTGTTCGACACGGCGGTCGGCAAGGTCGGCGTCTACATCTGCTACGACCGGCACTTCCCGGAGGGCTGGCGGGCGCTCGGCCTCAACGGCGCCGAGATCGTCTTCAACCCGTCGGCGACCAGCCGCGGCCTCTCCTCGTACCTGTGGCAGCTCGAGCAGCCCGCCAGTGCGGTCGCCAACGAATACTTCGTCGGCGCGATCAACCGGGTCGGCGTCGAGTCGCTCGGCGACAACGACTTCTACGGCCAGTCCTACTTCGTGGACCCGGAGGGCAAGTTCGTCGGCGAGGTCGGCGACACCCACAAGCCCGAGCTGATCGTCCGCGACCTCGACATGGACCTGCTCAAGACGGTCCGCGACCGCTGGCAGTTCTACCGGGACCGCCGCCCGGACGCGTACGACGGGTTGGTGCAACCGTGAGCATCCTGATCAAGGGCGGGACGGTCGTCGGGCCGACCGGCGCCGTCGCCGCGGACGTGCTGGTGGACGGCGAGACGATCGCCGCGATCTACGCGCCCGGACGAGGGCCGGCCGAGGGCACCGAGATCATCGACGCCACCGGCAAGTACGTGATCCCGGGCGCGGTCGACGCGCACACCCACATGGAGTTGCCGTTCGGCGGCACCCACGCCAGCGACACGTTCGACACCGGCACCAAGGCTGCGGCGATCGGCGGCACCACCACGATCGTCGACTTCGCGGTGCAGAAGTACGGCGAGGTGGTCCAGGACGGGCTCGCGGCGTGGCACGGCAAGGCCGGCGGCAACTGCCACATCGACTATGCGTTCCACATGATCCTGGGCGGCGTCGACGACGAGTCGCTCAAAGCCATGGACTACCTGGTCGCGAACGAGGGCATCAGCAGCTTCAAGCTGTTCATGGCGTACCCGGGGGTGTTCTACTCCGACGACGGCCAGATCCTGCGGGCCATGCAGAAGGCCCGGGACAACGGCGCCATGATCATGATGCATGCGGAGAACGGCCCGGCTATCGACGTACTCGTCAAGCAGGCTCTGGAGCGCGGCGAGACCGACCCGATCAACCACGGCCTGACCCGGCCGCAGGAGCTGGAAGCGGAAGCGACCAGCCGGGCCATCTGGCTCGCGTCGGTGGCCGCCGACTGCCCGCTCTACATCGTGCACCTCAGCGCATCGAAGGCGCTCGAGCAGGTCCGCAACGCCCGCGACCTGGGCCGCAACGTGTTCGCCGAGACCTGCCCGCAGTACCTCTATCTGACGTTGGAGGACCAGCTCGGCGCGCCGGGCTTCGAGGGCGCCAAGTGGGTGTGCTCGACGCCGCTGCGCAGCAAGCACGAGACGCACCGGGCCGACCTGTGGCAGGGACTGCGGACCAACGACCTGTCCGTGGTCTCGACCGACCACTGCCCGTTCTGCTTCAAGGACCAGAAGGAACTGGGCCGGGGCGACTTCTCCAAGATCCCGAACGGGATCGGCAGCGTCGAGCACCGCGTCGACCTGCTCTACCAAGGCGTGGTCGACGGCAAGCTGTCGCTCGCCCGGTGGGTGGAGACGATCGCGACCACTCCGGCCCGGATGTTCGGCCTCTACCCGAAGAAGGGCGTCATCGCGCCCGGGTCGGACGCCGACATCGTGCTCTACGACCCGAACGGGCGGACCCGGATCAGCGCCGAGACGCACCACATGAACATGGACCACTCTGCCTGGGAGGGCTGGGAGATCGCCGGCAAGGTGGACACCGTCCTGTCCCGCGGCGAGGTGATCAGCTCCGGCGGCGAATACACCGGCCGCGCCGGCCGCGGCAAGTACGTCCCCCGCGGCCTGTCCGACTATCTGCTGTAGGAGAACCACCGTGCAAGAGATCAGGCATTGGCTCGACGGTACGGCCGTCGAAGGCACGAGCGGCCGACAGCTGCCCGTGTGGAACCCGGCGACGGGCGAACAGCAGGCGTACGTGGTGGCCGCGACCGCGGAGGAGACCGCCCGCGCGATCGCCTCGGCCAAGAAGGCATTCCCGGGCTGGCGGGCAGCGTCGCTGTCCCGCCGCGCGGAAGTCATGTTCCGCTTCCGCGAACTGGTCGACGCCAACCGCAAGGAAATCGCGTCCCTGATCAGCGCCGAACACGGTAAGACCGTGGCCGACGCGGCGGGCGAGCTGGCCCGCGGCATCGAGAACATCGAGTTCGCCGCGGGCGCGCCGCACCTGCTCAAAGGCGGCTACAGCGAGCAGGCTTCCTCCGGAGTGGATGTCTACTCGATCCGCCAGCCGCTCGGCGTCGTCGCCGGCATCACGCCGTTCAACTTCCCGGCCATGGTGCCGCTGTGGATGTTGTGCAACGCGCTGGTCTGCGGCAACACGTTCGTGCTCAAGCCCAGCGAGAAAGACCCGTCGGTCTCGCTGCTGCTGGCCGACCTGCTGCGCCAGGCCGGGCTGCCGGACGGCGCGTTCAACGTGGTGCAGGGCGACCGGGAGGCCGTCGAGACGCTGATCGACCACCCGGACGTGCAGGCGCTGTCCTTCGTCGGCTCGACCCCGGTGGCGCAGGCCGTCTACGAGCGCGGCACCAAGCTGGGCAAGCGGGTGCAGGCACTCGGCGGCGCCAAGAACCACATGGTGGTGCTGCCGGACGCGGACATCGGCTCGGCCGCCGACGCCGCGGTCAGCGCCGGGTACGGCTCCGCAGGCGAACGCTGCATGGCAGTGTCCGTCGTTGTCGCCGTCGGCGCCAGCGCGGACCCGCTCGTCGAGGCCATCAAGGAACGGGTCGGCCGGATCGCGGTCGGCCCGGCCACCGACCCGTCCGCCGAGATGGGTCCGCTGATCAGCCGCGAACACCGCGACAAGGTCGCCGGCTACCTCGCCGACCCCGGCACCGCGGAGATCGTCGTCGACGGCCGCGACGCCCCGGTCTGCGACGAACCCGGCTTCTTCCTCGGCGCCTCGCTGGTGGACAGGGTGCCGACCGACTCGCCGCTCTACACCGACGAGATCTTCGGCCCGGTGCTCGCGGTGGTCCGGGTCGACACCTACGAACAGGCCCTGGACCTGGTCAACACCAACGAATACGGCAACGGTACGGCCATCTTCACCCGCGACGGCGGCGCAGCCCGGCAGTTCCAGTACGACGTGCTGTGCGGCATGGTCGGCGTCAACGTGCCGGTGCCGGTGCCGGTCGCCTACTACAGCTTCGGCGGCTGGAAGTCGTCCCTCTTCGGCGACCTGCACATGTACGGCCCCGAAGGCCTGCAGTTCTACACCCGCGCCAAGGTCGTCACCTCCCGCTGGCCCGACCCGGCCACGTCCGAGGTCGACCTCGGCTTCCCGAAAGTACGGTGAGGCAACAGATGGACATCGGTGTCGTCCTGCAATGCGACCCACCCAGCGGCGAGCTGGTGTCGCTGGCGAAGCGGGCCGAGGAACTCGGTTTCAGCCACGTGTGGACGTTCGACTCGCACGTGCTGTGGCAGGAGCCGTTCGTCATCTACAGCCAGATCCTCGCCCAGACATCCCGGGTGATCGTCGGCCCGATGGTCACCAACCCGGGCACCCGGGACTGGACCGTCATCGCCTCCCAGTTCGCCACCCTCAACGAGATGTACGGCAACCGCACCATCTGCGGCATCGGCCGTGGCGACTCCGCCCTGCGCGTCCTCGGCCTCACCCCGAACACCCTCGGCCAGCTCCGCGAAAGCGTCGGCGTGATCCGCGGGCTGGCCAGCGGGGAAACCGTGACCCTGCGCGATCGGGAGCTGCGGTTCACCTGGGCCGAGAACAGCAAGCTGGACGTGTGGGTGGCCGCGTACGGTCCCAAGGCCTTAGCCCTCACCGGCGAGGTGGGTGACGGCTTCATCCTGCAGCTCGCCGACCCGGACATCGCGGCTTGGATGATCAAAGCGGTCCGGACCGCCGCCGAGAAGGCGGGCCGCGACCCGGCCGCGATCAAGTTCTGCGTGGCAGCGCCCGCCTACGTCGGCGACGACCTCGCCCACCAGCGCGACCAGACCCGCTGGTTCGGCGGCATGGTCGGCAACCACGTCGCCGACATCGTCGCCCGCTACGGCGCGGACGGCGCGGTGCCTGAGGTCCTGACCGACTACATCAAGGGCCGGCAAGGCTACGACTACGCCGAACACGGCCGAGCCGGCAATTCCCACGCCACCTTCGTGCCCGACGAGGTGGTGGACCGCTTCTGCATCCTCGGCCCGGTCGAGAACCACCTGGCCCGGCTCGAAGAGCTGCGTGCGCTGGGCGTGGACCAGTTCGCCCTCTACCTGCAACACGACGACAAGAAAAACACGCTGGAAGCGTACGGAAAGAGCATTGTTCCGGCGTTGAGCTGACGCAGCTACATCGAGACGAGCCGGGCAGCGAGGGCGACCGCGGTGATGTCGCCCTCGCGCAGCCGGACGGCGGCGTCCGGCTCCCCCAGACTGACCAAACGCTCGGCCGCAGTGTTGATCAGGCCCTCGTTGCCGCTGCTCAGTAGCTTGCGGGCCACGTTGGCCTGAATCGGGGTCAGCTCCGCATACGCGCACTTGTCCAGCGCCGTGACCGTCTCCACGTCGAGCGTGCCGGACAACGCCCGCTCGGTGACGATGCGCAGCAGCCACGACGGCCACCAGCTGTACTTGCCGATCAGGTGGCCGGACCGGACCGCTTCCTCGGGACTCTGCCCGCCGTCGAGCAGGCGCAGCGTCATCGGAATGTCAAACCGCTCCAGCCGCAGCGCGGTGACGAAAAGCTTGCGCAACTTCACCGAACCGATTAACGGTTCAGCTCCGGCCGCCGCCTCCCCGTAATCGCCACGCAGGGCAGCCAGAATGATCGCCGCCTCGTCGGTGGAAATAGCTCCGCCGGTGGACTTGCCCTCGATCCGGTCCAGGGTGCGGCCCAGTCGCTCGACAGCGTCCTGGGCCTGCTCCTGGCGTTCCTCGCTGGTCGGCCGCTCCAGATAGCGAATCACCGTGTCCGCGGCGATCTCCACCTCACGGCGCAGCAAGGGTGCCTTGATGAGCGGATTGATCAGGTCGCTGAACCCCTCCACCAGGTACGCCCGGTCGAAACGGTCCGACTGTTCCAGGAACTGCGACCACCACGCCGCCCGGTGCACCTCCACACCTTCCAGCGTGGCGGAAACCGCGTCGGTCCGTGAGCAAAACGCCGGGAGTCACCCCGCCGGTCTCGCCCTTTCAGGGAATCCGGCTGAGTTTCGCCAGACTGTCGACGGCGGCTTCGGATTTCGCGCTGAGGAAGTCCAGCGACAGGCCGGAGTGCCCGTACCGGTCCGGCAGGCCGATCTCCGCACCGAGCGCGTTTTCGGTGAGGTCGCCACCGGCGATCGTGGCGTACTCCTCGCCGTTGGTCCACAGCGCGGTGGTCAGCCCCCCGGTCAGCTTGACGGCGGCCCGGTTGGTGCCCTGGGCGTTGTGCAACACATGCAGCAGCTCGTGCATGAGCTCGATCCGCAGCGGGGAAAAGAAGGCGAACTTGCCTTCGCCGAAGGACAGGCTACCCAGCAGGATCCGCTCGTGTGCCCGGTCCACCGACAGGTACTTCTTGAACAGCTGCGAGCCAGCCTCCGTGCTGTCGATTTCACCGTCCAACCAGACCGGGGCGCCGAGGTAGCTGCGCGATCCGGCGCCCCGGGTCGAGGCGGGGATGTCCCCGGTGAGCGGAGCGGCCGGCTTCGCGTACTGGCTGTCGGAGCCGTCCGGGCCGTACGCGAGCAGGCTCGACGGGTTGAGTTTGTGCCGCAGGTCGATGATGATCGCCGCCTTCGGGCTGGCGGCCAGCCCGGCGAGCAACCGGCGGCCGTCCGCGCCGCGGGTGGTGACGGCGAGGCAGAGCAGCACCATCTGATGGATGACGCCCAGGTAGTCGGCCGTGCCGGGCTGATTCTCGCCGGTGTCGACGGTGATCCGGCCGGCCACCGTGGCGAAGTCCGCCTTGGCCTTGAGCAGCTCCGCCGACTCGGCGGGCACTCCCGGCAACCCACCCGCCAGCACCGGCGCAACCTTCGCCGCCACGCTGCGGTACGCCTTGTACAACACCATCGCCTGCTGGCGGACGTCGGCGCTGCGGTCCTCCTGCTTGATCAGCGGCTCCGTCCACGCGTACTTCGACAGCGTGAGCGCGTTACGGGCCGCCACCACGAACTCCAGCGACCGCAGCGCGTCGAGCAGGTCGTCGAGTGTCTTGACCTTTGTCAGGCGGTCGCGCAGTTCCTCGTCGGCTGGCAGCCGCGCTTCCTTGCGCAGTTCTGCCTCGGTCACCGGCAGCGTCTTGAGAATGTCCTGGGCCAGCTTCGTGTACACGTGTCCCTCCCCGGTCGCCCTGCAATCCGCCTCGACGGTAGCGAGGAAATGAAGAGGGTCGATGAAGCCGGTCGCATATGAGACACCCGGCCGACCCAGGGCTGGGCCGGCCGGGTGCCGCTCAACTGGTCAGTCTTCCGGCGGATACAGGACAACGGTCGCCGAGCCGCTCTGCGGCGGGGTGCCGGTGTCGGTGTATTCGGCGACGAATACCGCGCTGAGGTTGTCGGCGCCGGCGTGGCCGCCGTCGACGAAGGTGGTGATGGAGCCGGTGCAGCCGGACGCCGTGGAGAGCGGGTGTCCGTGCTGGTCGTGGCCGAGGATGTAGGTGACGGTGACGCGGGAGCAGTCGACCGGCTGGTCGTCGACGACGGTGACCTGGAACGGGACCGTGTCGCCGAACTCGAACGGCTGGCCGTCGGTCGGCAGCACGAACGTGACCTGTGGGGCGGCCGTGCCGACCGGGAGCAGCACCTCGGCGGCGGCCCAGCGGCCCGTCGGGTCGGTGACCTTGAGGGTGGGCCGGTAGTTGCCGTTGGCCGCGAAGGTGTGCACGGCGTTCGGCTGACGGGAGTCGACCACGCCGTCGGCGTCGAAGTCCCAGGCGTAGCGCAGGGTGTCGCCATCCGGGTCGATGGTGCCCGCACTGGAGAAGGTCACCGTGAGTGGCGCCTCGCCGCTGGCGGGGGTTGCCGTCACCTTGGGCTGCGGGCTGCGGTTGCCGCGGACGTAGTCGATCCGGGCGAGTTGTGCTTCCGGGTTCTCGGAGAAGTAGCCGTCGCCGTACTCGAGGACGTAGAGAGCGCCGTCCGGGCCGAACTCCAGGTCCATCGGGTTGTCGAAGATGATCGACGGCAGGACGGGCTCGATGCCGGTGACCTGGTTCCCGGCGCCCAGGGTGAGGCCTTTGACGTAGTCGCGGGTCCACTCGAAGAAAAGGGGCTTGCCGTCGTAGTAGTCGGGCCACTTGGTCGCTGACGTGTTGGCTTCGCGGTAGTCGTACGCCGGGCCGCCCATCGGACCGATGCCGCCGACGCCGAGCTCGGGGAATTCGGGGCTGAGGCCGTACCCATAGATGATCTCGGTTTTTTCGACCGGGGGGAGCTCGCGCTTGCCGGTGTTGTGGGGTGAGTCGTTCACCGGGGCTGCGCAGTTGAACGGCGCGCCGGAGGCCTGGGTGGCGAAGTCGTAGTCGACGTAGGGCTTGTCCGGGGCGACGCAGTAGGGCCAGCCGTAGTTGGCGGGCTTGTCGATGGCCGCCCAGCGGCCCTGGCCGGACGGTCCGCGGGCGGGGTTCGGCAGCTGGGCGTCCGGCGAGTAGTCGCCGACGTAGATGACGCCGGTGCCTTTGTCGACGGCGAACCGGAACGGGTTGCGCAGGCCCATCGCGTAGATCTCCGGGCGGGTGTACGCGGTCCCCGGCGTGAACAGGTTGCCCGACGGGATTCGGTAGGTGCCGTTGCTGTTCACCTTGATCCGCAGGATCTTGCCGCGCAGGTCGTTGGTGTTGCCCGCGGTGCGTTGCGCGTCGAAGGCCGGGTTGCGGTTGGGGCGCTCGTCCAGCGGTGCGTAACCGTCCGAGGCGAACGGGTTGGTGTCGTCGCCGGTGGACAGATAGAGGTTGCCGGCCGCGTCGAAGTCGATTTTGCCGCCGACGTGGCAGCACATGCCGCGGTCGGTGGGCACGTCGAGGATCCGCTGTTCGCTGCCCAGGGCGAGGGTGTTGCCGGTCAGCTTGAAGCGGGACAGCCGCATGACGCCTTTGAACTTCGCGAAGTCGGCGGCGGTGCCGGTCTCCGGCGCGTCGCCTTCGTTCACGGTGGGCGTCGACGGGTCGTCGGTGGGGGTGTTCAGCTTGGGCGAGTAGTAGACGTAGACCCACTTGTTGGCGGCGAAGTTCGCGTCGACCGCGATGCCCTGCACGCCCTCCTCGTCGTGCTGATAGACCGCAATGGTGGCGGCGAGGACATTGCGGCCGCTCTTCGGGTCGTTGATCCGGACCTCGCCCTTGCGGGCGGTGTGCAGGACCCGCTGGTCCGGCAGGACGGCGAGCGCGATGGGCTCGCCCGGGAAGTCGTTGAGGGTGACCTTCTGGAACTGCGAGTCGGGCGGCGGTGCCGCGACCTCGGGGGCGGCCGGGGCCGCGGTGGCCGGCACGGTCAGCGCGGTGACAACGAGCGCGAGCGCGGGTACGGCGGCGAGCGGACGCTTCATCGGCACTCCTTTCTAGAACCGCAGGTTTGCGAGGTAGTCGTAGCCGACTTCCGCGGTAACCAGCGCGTCCGCGGGGGTGCGCGGCGGGCTGCCCGCGTCGTCCCGCTCGACGATGTATTCCACGAGCCCGGCCTCCCGGGAGCGCTCGAAGATGCGCGCGAAGTCGATCAGTCCAGCGCCCGGGTCGGCGAACGTGCCGGTGTGCGAGAGGTCCTTGACGTGCACCTGCTTGATCCGGCCGCGGTTCTCGCCGATCAGGTCGACCGGGTCGCGGGCGCCGCGGAAGGCCCAGAACAGGTCCACTTCGAGGTGGACCAGCCCCGGGTCCGTTTCGCGGGTCAGGATGTCGTAACCGGTCCGGGTGCCGCCGTCCTGCCGGGCGAACTCGTTCTGGTGGTTGTGGTAGCCGAAGCTGAGGCCGTACTCGTCGGCGAGCGCGCCGGCCTTGTTGAGGTCACGGGCGAAGGCTTGGTACACGGCACCGTCGCGGATCGGCGAGCCGTCGGCGCGGCCACCGAAGTACGGGTGCACGATGTACTTGTTGCCGACGACGAGGGCGTCTTCGAGGGTCTTACGCCACGAGGCCTCGTCGAACGGTTGCGGAATGCCGGCGTGTCCCGAGGTGGCGTGCAGGCCGGCCCGGTTCAGTGCGGCCCGGAACTCGGCGGCCGTCCGTCCGACGAAGCCGGCATGCTCGACCCGGGTGTAGCCGATGTCGGCAAGCTCGGCCAGGCTGCCGTCCAGGTCGATGGCGAGCTGATTGCGCAGCGTGTAGAGCTGCACGCTGATCCGGTCCAGCGGGACCCGCGACGGACGGGCGCCGCTTGCGACGGCGGCGGCGGGTGCGCCGGAGAGTGCGGTGGTGCCGAGGACTGCCGCGCCCGCGGCGGCGGCGCCCAGTAGGTGGCGGCGGCTGACGGTGGACTCGTTCTGCATCGCTGGCACTGCCTCCCGGTCGATGGTGCGGGATCGACATGCATCGAGATTCTTCGCAGACAGATAACCACAGGTTTCGATTCTGTGGACAAAAGAATCTTCGAAAGATGCAAAAGTTTCGACCGGGTAATGCGCAAGTCCCCGTCAACCGGGGCATTCGGTGGGCCTCAGCCCGCGGCGACCACAGGTTG
Source organism: Actinoplanes sp. NPDC051859 (assembly GCF_044452725.1). NCBI lineage: Bacteria > Bacillati > Actinomycetota > Actinomycetes > Micromonosporales > Micromonosporaceae > Actinoplanes > Actinoplanes sp. NPDC051859. The sequence goes on from NZ_JBITBX010000010.1 coordinate 171,426, forward strand.
CTGAACCGGCGCCGCGGCCGGGCCCGCCGTCCGACGCTGGGCCACCAGCAGCTCCGCCAGCTTCGCCGCCGGCATCGGGCGCGCGAGGTGATAACCCTGGCCGTACTCGTAACCGAGTGCCCGCAGCTGCTCCGCCTGCTCCTCGTTCTCGATGCCCTCGGCCACCGACTCCAACCGCAGCGCACCCGCCAGCTGGATCACCGCCCGGGCCACGGCCTGCCGGGCGTCCCGACACACCACGTCCACTTCCTCGAACTCGAGACCGTCCACGAACGACTTGTCGAGCTTCACGATCGCCGCCGGGAAGGCTCGCAGCAGACTCAGCGACGACTCCCCCGTACCGAAATCGTCCAGCGCGAGGCGGACGCCCGCCCGGTCCAGATCGTGCAGTGCGCGCGAAACCTGGTTGCCGCGCAGCACGGCCGACTCGGTCAGTTCCAAGACCAGGTGGTCCGAGGTCAGACCGGTGTCCCGCAGCGCGGCCAGGACGTCACCCACGAAGTCCGGGTCGTGCAACTGCCGGGCCGACACGTTGACGGCCACGTGCTGCGGCGCGTCCGGGCCGAACTCGGTCAACCAGGCGGCCGTCTGCCGGCAGGCCTCGCGCAACACGAACCGGCCGAGATCCATGATCAGACCGGTCCGCTCGGCAGCCGGGATGAACTCGATCGGCGGCACCATGCCGCGCTCCGGGTGGTTCCAGCGCACCAGCGCCTCGTTGCCCACCAGCTTGCCCGTGCGCAGGTCCATGATCGGCTGGTAGTACACCTCGAACTCGCCCTGCGACAACCCCTTGCGCAACTCGCCACCGAGGCGCATGTGCGCCGTCACCGGCTGCGCCATTCCGGGCAGATAGCGCACGTACGCCGCCTTGCCGCGCTGCTTGGCCGCGTACATGGCGACGTCGGCTTCGCGCAACACGGTATCGACCGAGGCACCCGGCGTCGCCGTCGCGATGCCGATGCTCGCCTGCACGAGCAGCCGGTGATCGCTGATCGGCTCGGTCAGCGCATCCAGGATCCGCTGCGCCACCGTCTCGCCCACCACCTTGCCGCCGATCAGCAGCACGGCGAACTCGTCCCCACCGATCCGTACGGGCAGGCCATCCGTGCCCGCCTGCGCGCGCAGCATGTCGGCCAGCGACACCAGCAAGTGATCGCCGACGTCGTGCCCCAGCGAGTCGTTGACCGTCTTGAAGTCGTCGAGGTCCACGAGCAGCACGGTGACGACCTCACCCGTGCCGAGAGCGTCGTGCAACTGGTCGCGGAACCGGGCCCGGTTGCTGAGCCCGGTCAGACCGTCGTGGCTGACCTCGTGCTGCAACCGCTCCTCGTGCGCCCGAATGTTGCTCAACAACCGGGAGTTGTCCCGGAACGCCAGGAACTGCCGGACGATCACCAGCACGCTGACCACCACCGCCGCGCCCAACGCGAGCCGGTCGGTCCAGCGCAGATCACCCAACGCGACCGCGATCAGCGGCAGGTCAACCGCGGCGACCGCCAGGTACGGCAGCAGGTAGGAGGAACGCCGCGAGGTCCGGCGGCGGCCGAGTGCCGCATTCCACTGCGCCCGTACGGCGAGGACCAGCAGCAGCGGGCCGAGCGGGAGCACGATGGCCTGCGAGGGCGGGCCGCCCGCGTCGCCGAGCCGGGTGGCGAGCACGGCCACCCCGGTGGCGGTCAGGCCGATCGCCGCGACCAGGCGCATCGCCGTCCGGTCCACCGGACCCCGGCTGAGGTACGCCACCTTCGTCATGCCGGCGATCGACATCAGGAACGCCATGCCGATCGTGGCGAGTGTCTGCACGCTCCACCGCTCGGCAGCAGTGATCATCGGCGCGAGGCCGAAGTGCCACAGCGGGGTGGCGCACCCGAGGAAGGCGATGATGCGGTCCAGGTTCATCCGGCGCCGTTCGCCGCTGCCCGTGATGTCGACCGGCACCCGGCCGACCGCCCACATCGCCGCGGCAAAACCCAGCGCCACGCAGATCGCAGCCGTGATCGTCATGTCCGGCGGGTCGTCGCCCACCGACTCGAAGAACGCGTTGTGCGCCATGATCGAGAAACCGATAGCCATGAAACCGGCACCGATGATCAACGACCGACAGAACCGCCGAGTGTACGGATCGTCGCGCACCACCCGCCACAGCCGGCACAGGGCGATGATCGCCACCATCCCGCCCAGCGGCACGGCGACATAACCCAGGGCGACCGGCCCCAGCCCGGTGGTCCGCCACACCGCGAACCAGGCCCAGCTGGCCAGCACGAGTCCGGTGACGATCCACACATAGCGCAGGGGTGCGCGCCCGTCCTCGGCCATGCCGCCCCGATCGGCCACCCACCGCAGGGCGTTAGGAATTCTCCGGCCGCGCTACCGGCCGCCAACCAAGGCGCCGGTATCCAGCACGAAAGCAAACGGCGCACCGGCGGCGAGGGCTCCCCCACCGGTCACCACCTGATCCTCGACATAGTGCGCGCCGTCGAGGCGATACATCCGGATCGTGACGCCGCTGTCGGTCTCCGGCTCCACGAGCAGGTAGGTCCCGATGCCGGCGGCAGCGTAGAGCTGCATCTTGACCAGCCGGTCTGCGGCGGCATTGCCCGGTGAGACGATCTCGGCGACCAGAGCCACCTCGGCACACTCGACGACGACACCCTCGTCGTCGGTGTCCGCCACGACGATGTCTGGAATGACGATCCGGCCCGTGCCCAGCCGCACGTTGACCGCTTCGTACACGATCAGATCCGCCTCAGCGGCCGGCTCATCGAGGGCGTTCGCAATGCGACGCGACAGACTCTGATGCCGTTTGCTCGGCGCCGGGCTCACCAGCAAGCTCCCGTCGAGAAGTTCGATCCGGTCGGCAGTCTCCCCGAGGGCCAGGTAGTCCTCCTCAGTCCAGGGACCAACATGCTCAAGCAGAGCAACGCTCACGGCTACCCCCCCTCACACAAGTCACCGTGACTTTACCGGTGTCCGGGCACCCGGGTGGGATCGGCCGAAAGGCAGAGGGGGGCCGGGCAGACCCCGTCGCTGGTCAGATGTGCCGCCGGTGCCGGTTTCGCGATGCTGACCGGGCAGTGCTGCCGAGCTAGCAGGGGGAACATCGTGACGTCCGGGCCGTACTCATCCGATACCGCGCCGCTGGCGCAGACCGACGTGCTGGTGCTCGACTACCTGGCGGCCTTGTGGGCCGCGAGTGAGGAGCTGGAGCCGGATCTGCGGGACGAGCTCATGACCACCGTGGCGGACTACATCGCGTTGCGGCGCAGTGTCGGGCAGGGCGACGACCCTATGCAGGTGCTCCGGCTGCTGGGAGCCCCGGAGTCGCTGGTCGGGGCGGCGCGGCGCGGGCGGATGCCGGCTCATCTGCGGCGCCCGGCGACCATGACCGCCGCTCCTGCCGCGGCGGCGCCCGCACCGTCGGCGGCGGGTGAGTACACCGGGCTCGCGCTGCTGGCGGGTGGCAGTGTGCTGATGCCGGTGGTGGCCCCGCTGGCCGGGATGTTGCTGATCTCCGGTTCGCCGCGGTGGAGCCCGGCGCAGAAGACGGCAGCGTGGGTGCTGGCCGCGGGACCGGCGCTGTTGGGCTTCGCCATCTTCGTGCTGGGAGTCATGTTCAGCGGCGGCATGGAGGGCATCGTGATCGCCTACCTGCTGTCCATCGCGGGGGCGTTTGTCGCCGCCATGTCCTTGCTGCCCGGCCTGACCGCCCGACGCACCTACTCACAGGGCTAGCGGGTCGGCCAGCAGAGCATCGAAGGCCAGTTCAGCCGCGCCGATCAGGGGTGCGTCCGTGCCGAGGGCGCCCGCCCGCAGGTGGAGGTGCTCGCGGGACGCCGGCAGGGCCATCGTGTCGAGGCGGCGCCGTACGGTGTCGGCGCCGGCTGCGTACAGGTCGCGCAGCGTGCCACCGAAGACCACCAGGTCGGGGTTGAAGACGTTGACCAGGTTGGCGACGCCGAACCCCAGCCAGTCTGCGACGGCGGCCAAGGCCTCGCGGGCGGTCGCGTCGCCCTTGTCGGCGGCCCGCAGCACCACGAGCGGGTCGGTGTCCGGCGCTGCTCCCGCACGTCGAAGCAGCGCCTCGGTGCCCGCCTCGGTCTGCCAGCAGCCGCGGGATCCACAGCCACAGCGCCGGCCGTCCGGGTCCACCACCATGTGACCGACCTTGCCGCTGCGCCCGCCGTGCCCGGCGACGAGCCGACCGCCGGTCACGATGCCGGCGCTCAAGCCCAGATCGCCGTGCAGATAGATGAGGTCGTGGACTCCGGTGGCGACACCGCGGGCGTGCTCGGCCAGCGCGGCGAAGTCGGCGAGGTCGCCCGCCACGAAGCCGGCACCGGCGGCGCCCAGGGCAGTGTCGAGCGCCGCGGCGAGGGTCTCCTCCGGACCGGCCACCCGACTGATCCCGTCGCTGCCCGCCACGGTGTCCGCGACCGCGACAGCACCCCCGGCACAACGGGTGTCGGTGTCGGCAGCACGGTCCATCGCGCGCACCAGATCAGCCAGCACGGGTACGGCGTCCAGCGGCCCCGAACCGCACGGTCGGGGCGCCTCGCGCAGGTCGAGGATGCGTCCGCCGAGTCCGATCCGGCCCGCGCGCAGCCGTTTCGGTTCGATGCTCAGCGCCGTTGCGTAGATCCGCGCCGAGCAGGGGCTCACCACCAGCGAGGGTCGCCCGGCCCGTCCGGTGGCGGCCGGTGCTTCCTCGGCGACCAGGCCGGCGGCGGAAAGGTCGGCGGCCAACGCCCCGATGGTGCTGCGGTTGAGCCCCAGCCTGCTGGTCAGTTCGGCGCGAGAGGTCGGCCCGTGCAGATGCACATAGCGCAGCACAGCGCCGAGATTCTGCCGCCGAATCTCTTCCTGCCCGGCCGCAGGCGACGACGGCCCAGCCGCAGGAGATGACAGGCCGGCCGCAGGAGATGACAGGCCGGCCGCAGGAGATGACAGGCCGGCCGCAGGAGATGACAGCCCGGCCGCAGGCGACGACGGGCCGGCGGCAGCGGGAGGTGACGGGTCAGTGGCGGGCGTAGGGGGCGAAGCCTGCGCGGGGATTGCCGTTCCGGGGCGACGCAGACCGCGCGGCAGGGGCACAGCCACGGGATCAGCTCCTTCGGCGACAGCGGGGTGCACGGCAAAGGGTCCCCGGAGACGGACTCCGGGGACCCCAAGGGCCGTCGTGCGTGACTTGCGCAGCGAACCTTACTTGGTGAGCGGCGCGAGCTTCGGGTCGTTGGCGTACGCCTCGGCCGCGTTGGCCTTGGTGACGGCGACCGGCGGCAGCAGGAAGGTCGGGACGATCTTGTTGCCGTTGTTGTACGACTTGGTGTCGTTGATCTGCGGCTCGGTGCCGGCCTGGAGCGACTTGACCATGGTGATGGTCTCCTTCACCAGGTTCCGGGTGTCCTTGTTGATCGTCATGTACTGCTCGCCCTTCATGATCGACTTGATCGACTCCACCTCGGAGTCCTGACCAGTGACGACCGGGACGGCCTTGCCGGCGCTCTTGATGGACTGGATGATCGCGCGGCCCAGGGTGTCGTTCGGCGACAGGACGCCGTCGAGCTCCTTGCTGCCGTACGTCGAGGTCAGCAGCTGGTCCATGCGGGCCTGCGCACCCTCGGCCTTCCAGCCCTGGATGGCAGTCTGCTTGACGTCGGTCTGACCCGAGCCGACGACGACCTCGCCCTTGTCGATCGCGGGCTTGAGCACGTCCATCGCGCCGTTGAAGAAGACACCGGCGTTGTTGTCGTCCGGCGAGCCGGAGAACAGCTCGATGGTCCACGGGCCCTTCGGCTTCTTGGCCTTCATGCCGTCCAGCAGGGCCTGGCCCTGGAGCTGGCCGACCTTGAAGTTGTCGAACGCGACGTAGTAGTCGAGGTCCGGCGTGTTCAGGATCAGGCGGTCGTAGGCGACGACCTTCGCGCCAGCCTTGTGCGCCGCGGCGACCTGGGTCGACAGCTGCGCGGCGTCGGTCGCGCCGATGACGATGACCTTGGCGCCCTTGGTCACCATGGCGGTGATCTGCGCCTGCTGGTCGGCGACCGTGGTGGAGGCGCCGGCGTACTGCACGTCCGCCTGGAAGCCAGCTTCCTTCAGGCCGCTGGTGAACAGGTCACCGGCGAGTACCCAGTTCTCCGAGGTCTTCGCGGGCAGCGCCACGCCGATCAGGGAGTTGGCGGCGAAGCCCTTGGCGGCAGCGCCACCGGTGGAGGTGTCGCCTTCGCGGCCGGAGCCACAGGCGGTGAGGGCCAACATGGCGACGGCACCGACGGCCACCGACTTGCCGAAGAAGTTGCGCATGGGGAGGTGTTGCCTTTCTCTTCGTGGTGTTGCGGAGTGTGCGAGGAAGGTCGGTGAACCGTCAGCCGGCCACCGTCGTCTTGGCGGGCGGGTTGCCCGCGTCCGACGATGCCGGTGCGGCGGGTGCCTCCCGGCTGAACGGCTTCGAGATGGTGCCGATGATCGAGAAACGACCCTGGCTCTTGTTGAGGACGTCCAGGGCGACGGCGAGCAGCAGGACCAGTCCCTTGATGATCTGGACGCGGTCGGTGCCGACGCCGAGCAATTGCAGGCCGTTGTTGAGGACAGCCATGACCAGACCGCCGACGATGGAGCCGGAGATCGTGCCGATACCGCCGGCGACCGCCGCTCCGCCGATGAAGACGGCCGCGATGGCGTCCAGCTCCCAGCTCAGACCGTCCTGCGGGCCGGAGGCGGCCGAGCGGGCCACGAAGATCATGCCGGCCAGGGCAGCCAGGACGGACATGTTCATCATGACGAAGAAGTTGACCCGCTTGAGCTTCACGCCGGACAGCTCGGCGGCGCGGGCATTGCCGCCGACCGCGTAGATGTGCCGGCCACCCGCGGTGTTGCGGGTGTAGAAGCCGTAGGCGAGGACCAGCACCACGAGGATGAGGCCCGAGACCGGGAAGCTGGTGCCGACCCGGCCGCCCGCGAAGCGCAGCGTCACGAAGATCAGGACCCCGACCATGATGGCCATCCGGATGACCGACACCCACATCGGCGTCGGCTCCGCGTTCATTTCCTTACGGGTACGCCGACCCTGGAACTCCCGCCACACGACGGCGACGCACGCGGCGAGGCCGAGCAGCAGAGTCAGGTTGTTGTAGCCGGTGTTCGGGCCGATCTCGGGCAGGAACCCGCCGCCGATGATCTGGAAGCCCTCCGGCACCGGGATCGTGGCAGCGTTACCGACGAACTGGTTGGCGCCGCGGAACAGCAGCATGCCGGCCAGCGTGACGATGAACGCCGGAACACCGACGTACGCCACCCAGAAGCCGTGCCACGCACCGATCAGCGCACCGATGCCGAGGCCGAAGAGGATGGCGACCGGCCAGGGCAGCGACCAGTCCGCCATCGACTTGGCGACCAGGATGCCGACGAACGCGGCGACCGAGCCGACCGAGAGGTCGATGTGGCCGGCCACGATCACCATCAGCATGCCGACTGCCAGGATGAGGATGTAGGAGTTCTGCTGGAAGAGCGCGATCAGGTTGTCCGACCGCAGGGTCAGACCGTCGCCGAACTTCCACGCGGTGAGGCCCTGGAACAGCAGGACGATCGCCACCAGCGTGAAGATCATCCCGAACTGGCGGGCGTTGGAGGTCGTGCCTCCGAACAGGTTCTTCTGAAGGTCCTTGAATCGGCTCATCGGGTCTGCTTCTTCGTCGAGGTCATCTGCTTCATGAGGGTCTCCGGATCCGCATCCGCACGGGCGATCTCGCCCGTGATCTGGCCTTCGAACACGGTGTAGATGCGGTCGCAGAGCCCGATCAGTTCGGGCAGCTCCGAGGAGATGACGATGACGCCCTTACCCTGGGTGGCGAGCCGCTGGATGATGCCGTAAATCTCGTACTTCGCGCCCACGTCGATGCCGCGGGTGGGCTCGTCGAGGATCAGCAGGTCCGGGTCGGTGAACATCCACTTCGCCAGGACGACCTTCTGCTGGTTGCCGCCGGAGAGCTTGGCGACGCCCTCGTCGACCGTGGGTGCCTTGGTGCGCAGGTCCTTGCGGTAGGCCTCGGCGGCCTGGTACTCGGCGACCTCGTCCAGCACGCCGTGCTTGGAGATCTTGGAAAGTTTGGCCGCCACCGTGGAGGTCTTGATGTCGTCGAGCAGGTTGAGGCCGATCGCCTTGCGGTCCTCGCTGACGTAGGCGAGGCCGTGCGCGATGGCGTCGGACACCGTCTTGAGCTGGATCGGCTTGCCGTCCTTGATGATCTGTCCACCGAGGAAGACGCCGTACGAGCGGCCGAAGATGCTCATCGCCAGCTCGGTGCGCCCGGCGCCCATCAGCCCGGCGAAGCCGACGATCTCGCCCCGGCGGACGTGGAACGCCGAGTTCTTGCAGACCAGCCGGTCGGCGGAGATGGGGTGCCGGACGGTCCAGTTGCGGACCTCGAAGAAGGTCTCACCGATCTTCGGGGTGTGCTCCGGGAACCGGCTGCTCAGCTCGCGGCCGACCATGCCGCGCACGATCCGGTCCTCGTCGACGCCGTCGCGGGCGATGTTCAGCGTCTCAACCGACTTGCCGTCCCGGAGGATGGTGATCTCGTCGGAGATCGCCTCGATCTCGTTGAGCTTGTGCGAGATCATGATCGAGGTGACGCCGCGCTCACGGAAACCGCGCAGCAGGTCGAGCAGGTGCTGCGAGTCGGTCTCGTTCAGCGCCGCGGTGGGCTCGTCGAGGATGAGCAGCTTGACGTCCTTGGCGAACGCCTTGGCGATCTCGACGAGCTGCTGCTTGCCGACGCCGATGTCCTTGACCAGGGTGTCCGGGTCTTCGCTGAGGCCGACCCGGGCCATCAGTTCGAGCGCCCGCTTCTGGGCGGCCTTCCAGTCGATCACGCCGTTCCGACGCGGCTCGTTGCCGAGGAAGATGTTCTCGGTGATCGACATGTGCGGGATGAGCGCGAGCTCTTGGTGGATGATCACGATCCCCGCCTGCTCGCTCTGGCGGATGTTGGCGAACCGCGCGGGGGCGCCTTGGTAAACGATGTCACCCGCGTACGTGCCGTACGGGTAGACGCCGCTGAGCACCTTCATCAGGGTGGATTTGCCGGCACCGTTCTCACCACAGATCGCGTGGATCTCGCCGGCGCGGACCACCAGGTTCACGTCGGAGAGCGCCTTGACGCCGGGGAACTCCTTGGTGATGGAACGCATCTCCAGCAGGATGGGGGCGGGAGTTGTCATCGCACGCACCACCTCGCGAACGTCATGGATGCCTCCGGTGTGGTCGAGGTCATTCCGCTTTTGTTGTCGTCGGCAACCTATTCCGATGCGAAGACGGTTCGCAAGCCACGAGATCCGCGCTTAGGTAACAATCCTGTAATGAAAGAGCGGGCTGCCGGATCGGCAACCCGCTCTTGTTCGGGATAAATCGTCAGCCGACGCTGACCGGTACCCGGTCGGATGGCTGGTCAAGCGTCTTTCGGAGGTTTTCGCCCTCGATGTCGACGTTCGGGAGCAGCCGGTTCAGCCAACCCGGGAGCCACCACGCAGAGCGACCAAGTAGGGAGATCACCGCCGGAACCAGGGTCATCCGGACGACAAACGCGTCGATCGCGACCCCGACAGCGAGCGCGAAGCCCATCGACTTGATCACCGGGTCGTCCAGCAGAACAAATCCCGCGAACACCGAAATCATGATCAACGCGGCGGCGGTGACCACCCGGGCGCCATGGCCCAGGCCGCTGATTGTGGCCTCCTGAGCGGTCTCGCCGTGCACGAAGTCCTCGCGCATCCGCGACACCAGGAAGACCTCGTAGTCCATCGCCAGGCCGAACAGGATGCCGATGAGCAGGATCGGCAGGAAGCTGATCAGCGGTCCGGGCACCGAGAGACCGACCAGGTTCGCCAGGTGGCCCTCCTGGAACACCCACACGGTGATGCCGAAGGTGGCGCCCACAGTGAGCAGGAAACCGAGTGCGGCCTTGAGCGGCACCAGGATCGAGCGGAACACCAGCATCAGCAGCAGCACCGACAGGCCCACCACCAGCAGCAGATAGACCGGCAGGGCGTCGGAGAGCTTCTCGGACACGTCGATGCCGATCGCGGTCTGCCCGGTCAGCGAGACGTCCGCGCCGCCGAGGCCGTGCGTCCGGTCCCGGACCTCGTGCACCAGGTCCTCGGTGGCCTTCTCGGTCGGGCCGGTCGTCGGGATGATCGCCAACAGTGCCGTCTTGCCGTCCCGGCTCAGGTTCGGCGCAGTCACCGCCAGCAGGTTCGGCGTCCCTTGCAGAGCCTTTGTCACCTCGCCGACCGCGGCCTTGGTCTGCTCAGGAGACTCGGTGGCGACCACCAGGGCGAGACGGCCGTTGAAGCCCTTACCGAAACCCTCGGTGGTCAGGTCGGCGGCGGCCCGGGCGGGAGTGCCCTCCGCGGCCGCGCTCGCGTCTGGCAACGCGACACGCATGTCGGCGGCGGGCAGCGCCAGCGCGCCCAGGCCGAGGATTCCGACGAGCAGCACGGGTACGCGCCACTTCGTCACCAGCCGCGCCCAGCGGAACCCGAAGCCCTCCTTCGTGGACGCCGCGGTGGCATTGCCGCGCAGCTTGCGGGGCAGCACCCGGGCACCGGCGAAGCCGAGCAGCGCCGGCAGCAACGTGATGGCTACGAGCACCGCCACTGCGACCGTACCCGCGGCGGCCAGACCCATGACGGTCAGGAACGGGATGTCCACGACGGCCAGTCCGGCCAGAGCGATCACGACGGTGATGCCCGCGAACACCACAGCGGAGCCCGCGGTGCCGACCGCGCGGCCGGCGGCCTCTTCCGGCTCGATGCCCTCGGTCAGGTGCTGACGGTGCCGCGACGTGATGAACAGCGAGTAGTCGATACCCACGGCCAGGCCCAGCATGAGGGCGAGGACCGGGGCGGTGCTGGTGAGCGAGACGACGCTGCTGAGCGCGTACAGGCCGGCCATGCCAGCGCCGACACCGATCAGCGCGTTGAGCATGGTCATGCCGGCGGCCACCAGCGAGCCGAACGTCACCACCAGGACCACCAGGGCGATCAGGACACCGATGCCTTCGGTGCCACCCACCTCCGGCTCCGCGTTCATCACCTCGCCGCCGTGCTCGACCCGCAGACCCGCCGCCTCGGCGCTCGCGCCACTGGCCTCGTACGCGTCGCGCTGGTCCGGGGTGACCCCGTCAGCCCGCTCGGCGAACTGGACCTGGATCAGCGCGTGCCGCCCGTCCTGGGACAACGCCTTAACCTGGTAGGGATCCACGGCGCCGAGCACACCCGGCAGTGCCGATGCCTCTTTGACCAGGCCCTGCACCGCCTGCTGCAGTTGCGGGTCAGTCAGGGTGCGGCCCTGGGGAGCGGCCACCACGATGGTGCCGGTGGCGCCGCTGGCCTCCGGGAACTCCGTGCGCAGCGAGTCGATCGCCCGCTGCGACTCGGTGCCCGGCATCGTGAAGTCGCTGGCGGTGGCGCCCTTGAAGGCGAACGCCGCGCCACCGAGGGCGATCAGCAGGACGAGCCACAGCAGGACGACCAGTCTGCGGCGACGGAACGAGACCCGGCCGAGCCGGTACAGCAGAGTTGCCATGTCAGTCCTTGGGGTGAGGGTGGATCAGGGCACGGCGGGCTACCCCCACGAGGGCAGTCCGCAGCTCGGTGGGGTCTTTTTCTTCGTCGATGACGACCGTGACGATGCCGGAGAGCACCACCTCGGCGGCGATGCAGGCGGCCGGGTCGTCGGTGCCGCCGGCGAAGGCGGCGCAGAGCGCGTCGGTGTGCGGCAGGAGGTCGGCGAACGCCGGCTCCTGCAGAAACTGCGGGATGCCGCCGTAGATCAGCGCGGCCTCGCGCCGGTGCCGCAGCACGAGCTCGACGAAGCCGTCGATGGCGGCGGCCTGTGCGGCGGCGGCGTCCAGCGCTGCGAGTTGGGCGACCAACTCGCCCAGCTCGCGGGCGGCGGGCGCCACCAGCTCGGCGAGGATCGCGTCCTTGCTGGCGAAGTGGTAGAGCAGCGTGGCTTTCGAACACCCCACGCCGGCGGCGATGTCCTGCAGGGAGGTGCCCTTGTAGCCGAAGTGGGAGAACCGCTCGGCGGCGACGCGGAGAACCTCGTCGCGGGTGCTGATGCGAGCCATGTCCCCCAGCATGCCTGACCGATCGGTCAGAAGCTGGCCGATCGGTCAGGAAAGTGGGCTGGATTACACGGGGTCGACTGCCAGGTACCCGGGCTGGGGCGGTTTACCCGCCTTTATCGGCGCTATGCCGGCCTCAAAGGAGCAGCCGACCGGCACCGGCTCGGTGTCAGCCCGCTGAGAGCCGCCCGGTCAGCCGACCGGTACGGGCTCCTCAGCGTCAGCGCGCCGGGGCGCCGGGATGTGCAGCGCCGCGGCAGGCTCGGCGCGGCGGCGTAGGCGCGGGGCGATCACCAGGCCCGCCGCGATCACCGCGATTCCTGCCACCGCGTCCAGCACCCAGTGATTGGCCGTGCCGACCACCACCACCGCGGTGATCGCGGCATAGAGGCCGCCGATGACCCGCGGCAGCACGCCCGGCAGCACCCAGGCGACCCAGAACGCCCAGCCGACGTGCAGGGACGGCATCGCGGCCAGCTCATTGGTGAAGTGGCCCAGCCCAGCGGGGGCCGAGGCGTGGCTCGACCACCAGCCCAGGTCGGCGGTGCTGGCGAGAGTGTCGACGAAGCCCGCAGGCATGAGCCGGGGCGGTGCGGTCGGCAGCAGCACGTAGCAGATCAGGCCGAGCGCGGAGCCGATGACGAGGCCGTTGCGCGCGGTCGGATAGCGGTCCCGGTGGCGCAGGAAGAGCCACACCAGCACCAGTGGCGTCACGAGGTAGTGCAGAGCGGCGTACCAGAAGGACATGGCGGCTGCCGCCCACGGCGTGCCGGTCGCGACCCGATTGAAGGTGTCCTCGACGTCAAGGTGCAGGAGGCGTTCCAGGCCGAGCAGCGCATCCGCGGTGGCCCGCGCCGAGCCGAGATCCGGATCGGCCAGCATGCGCGCCCCGCTGTACGCGGCGAATGCCGCCAGCAGCAGAACGATTTCCCGTAGACCTCGTCGTGACACCGGTGACCTCCCCGTCGGTGAACCGAGGGGAAGCCTGACGTAACGGGTATCCGAACGGAATCCGACGGGTGGCCGAATGGGATCTTGCCCACCCTCCGCCTTTCGGCCGATGCCCAGGGGCGGAGGGTGCGCGAGCGACTCGGAGCGCTGCCCAAATCGGAGCGGTGCGCCTTACTCGGAACGCTGCCCGGAAGCGGCGGAAGCCGCGGAAGCCGCGGAGGCAGCGGCGGTCGCACGGCTGCGCTCGAACGGGTCGCCGTATTCGCGGACCGCGGCCCGGGCGTACGCCTGCTGGAAGGTCGCCACCCGCTCGGAGCGGCCCCGGCCGAGGAAGCTGACGAACCAGTGCAGCACGGCCGTGATCCGGTTCTTGAAGCCCACGAGGTAGAGCAGGTGGACGGCGAGCCACATGAGCCAGCCGATGAAGCCGGACACGTGAATCTTGCCGATGCTGGCGACCGCGTGGAACCGGGAGATGGTCGCCATGCTGCCCTTGTCGAAGTACTTGAAGTGCTGACCGGTCTCCTTGCCGGCGAGCCGCTTCTTGATCTGTCCGGCGGCGTGCCGGCCGCTCTGGATGGCGACCTGGGCCACGCCGGGCAGGTTGTCGAGGGCCATCATGTCGCCCACCGCGAAGATCTCCGGGTGGCCCGGCAGCGTGCAGTCCGGCTGCACCTTGATCCGGCCGGCTCGGTCGGTCTCGACCCCGGCGGCCGCGGCGAGCTTGCGGGCCAGCGGCGGCGCGGCCACCCCGGCCGCCCACATCTTGGTCATCGACGCGATGCGCTCCCGGCCGCGCGGGGTGTCCACGTCGATGCCGGTGGCGTCCACCCCGACGACCTTGGTTTCCAGCTCGACCTCCACGCCGAGCAGGTGCAGCTGGCGCAGCGCCCGGGTGGACAGCCGGTCGCCGAAGGTCTTCAGCACCGCATCGACCGCGTCGATCAGGATGACCCGGGCCTCGCGCGGATCGATGTGCTTGTACTGTCCGGGCAGGTTGCGGTGGGCCAGTTCGGCGATCTGCCCGGCCATCTCGACGCCGGTGGGGCCGGCACCGACGACGACGAACGTCATCCAGCGCTCGCGCTCGTCGGGATCGGTGTGCAGGTCGGCCAGCTCGAAGGCGCCGAAGATCCGGGCGCGCAGCTCGAGGGCGTCGTCGATGCTCTTCATGCCGGGCGCGTGGTCGGCGAACTGGTCGTTGCCGAAGTACGACTGGGAGGCGCCCGCGCCGACGATCAGCGTGTCGTAGTCGACGGTGTAGTCGATGCCGGGCGCGGCGACGAACACCTTCTTCGCCTTGACGTCGACGTCGGTGACCCAGCCCAGCTTGACGTCGACGTTCTCCTGGCGCTTCAGGATCTCGCGAATCGGTGGGGCGATCTCGCCCTCGGACAGGATGCCGGTCGCCACCTGGTAGAGCAGTGGCTGGAAGAGGTGATAGGCCGTGCCGTTGATCAGCGTGACGTCGACGTCGGAACGGCTCAGTGCCTTGGCGGCGAAGAGCCCGCCGAATCCGGCCCCGACGATCACCACGCGGTGCCGGTGAGCGGTGCGTTGTGCCATGGGGTCCTCCGGTGGTCGTTGTCGTTCCCCGCGTACCGTAACGTCCGATACCCGGGACCGTTGGATCGGCACCACTTCGTGAGGTCGGTCACCGTCAGCCTTGCACGAACACCGCCACCGATCGGGCCGGGACGGTGAAAGTCCCCGTTGCCGCGGAGAAGGACGCCGTCCGCAGCGCCGGGTCCGCCGCGGTGTGCTGCACGGGATGCAGGGCCACGTCCGCACCGCGCAGGGCCGGGACCACCTGAGTGGCCGCCGACGGGGTGGCGTTGAAGACCACCGTGACCGACTGCCAGCGCGGATCCAGGCCGCGGCCGTCCAGCGTCATGGTGACGACGCCGGGCGTCTCGGCCGGGCCAGACAGCGGGAACGACAGCCGTTTCTGCACCTCAGCGGCGGTCGGCAGGCCGAAGACCGGCGATGAACCCCGGATCGTCAGCAGTTCGCGCCAGGTCGCGTCGGCGAGCTCGACCGCCGCGCAGTCCGGCTTCAGCGCCGGGTCAGCCAACAGCGGTTTCGCGTACGGCCACTTCGCCTCATTGTCGGCGGCCGGTGGCAGCCCTCGACCGAATCCGTTGCCTCGGGTGCAGTCCCACTCGATCCGGTTGAACCAGTCCCCCGAGTTGTACGAGTTGCGGTCCAGTGATTTCGACCGCAGTCGCTCGCTGCCGGTAGTCACGAATCCGGGACCCTGCCCGAGCGCCGTGGTGGCTAACGCCACAGTCTGCATGCGGGCTCGATCAGTGGCTGAGGTGTCCTGCGGCAACTTGTAGGCCAAGGCGTCGTACAAAATTTCGTTGTCGTGCGCGTCCACATAGGTGATCGCTTCGCCTGGCGCCGCGGTGTATCCGGCCGGTGAGCCGTTGTAGTCGATCTGCGCGCCGGTGCGGACCGTCCCGTCCGAGGCGGTGAAGGAAATGCCTGCGAGGTTTCCGCTGAGACCGACCTTGATCAGATCCTGGTAGTGCCGGAGGCGGGCCTGCTGCTCGGCCTCGGTGCCGTTGACCGGGTCGCCGTTCGGTGCGGTGAAGAGGCCGGAGGCGAAGCCCTGCACGCGGGGGTTGTCGTCGAACGGCCCGCCGCCGCGGACAGCGTCGCGCAGCCGGTCGTTGAAGGTGCCGATGCCGGTCCCGGCCAGGTTCGCCTGGGTCGCCTGCTCGAAGCGCGCGTTGCCCGCCACTTCGCCGAAGTCCCAGCCTTCGCCGTACAGCAGGATGGTCGTGCCGTCGACCCCGTCGCGAGCGGGAGTCAGCCGATCAAGCGCGGCCCGGACGGCCAGGATGTTTGCCTTCGGGTGGTGACCCATCAGGTCGAAGCGAAAACCGTCGATTTTGTACGCCCGCGCCCAGGTCATCACGGAGTCGACGACGAGCTTGCCCATCATCGCGTGCTCGGGCGCGGTGTTGGCGCAGCACGTCGAGTTCGCGACCGAGCCGTCGGCGAGCAGTCGCTGGTAGTAGCCGGGCACGATCCGGTCCAGCACCGAGTGCGGATCGTCGCCGGCGGCAGACGTGTGGTTGTAGACGACGTCCATGACCACGCGCAGGCCGGCACCGTTCAGCCCGGCGACCATCTGCCGGAATTCCTTCGTCCGCGCCACGCCTTCGGGATTCGTGGCGTAACCGCCCTCCGGCGTCGTGTAGTGCAGCGGGTCGTACCCCCAGTTGTAGCCGTCGGTCGCGGCCACGGCGGCAACGCATTGCTGTTGCTCGGCCGAGTCCGGCGGCAACGTAGCGAGGTCACATGCGGGCTCTTTCTGGTCGGCCCGCCGCTCGGGGATGGTCGCGAAATCGAACACCGGCAACAGGTGTACGTGCGTCGTTCCGGCTGTTGCCAGCTTGCTCAGGTGCTGCATGCCGGGCGAGCCCGGAGCGGTGAAGGCGGCATAGGTGCCTTGCGGCGAGAAGTCGCGGACCGAAAGTTCGGTGATCTGGGTCTTGCCGGAAGCAGGTTTACGCAGCGTGTTCCAGCCCGGCGGGGCCAGCGCGGGATCGGTCAGGTCGGCGATCTGGCTGTGCGTGGAGTCCGCCGACAGCGCGACCGAATACGGGTCGGTGACGCTCGCCGTCACCACCTTGCCCGCGGTGGGCGACCAGACGGTGACGCGATAGCGGTAGTACTTGCCTTTCCAGTCCCGGGCACCGGCGACCGACCACACGCCGGTCCGGTTGTCGCGGCTCATCGGCACGGCCCGGACGGTGCCGGTTGGCGAGTCGGAGAGCTCCAGCTGCACCGATTGCGCGGTCGGGGCCCAGACGGACAGGCGCGGTCGACCGCCATCGAACACCGCGCCCAGGCGCGCATCCGTGGCGGCCGCGTAGACGTCGTCGAGCACGTCGGCGATCTGGATGCCTGTCGCGGCGAGCAGCTTGCCTTGGGCGTCCCGCTCGGTGACAGCCACCTGCGCTTTGAGGATGTCCCGGAGTTCCGTTCCCCGCGGCAGTGCGAACGCGCCGTACTGCCACAGGTGTGGGTTGCGCTGTCGCTGCGCCTCGGTGAGGCCGTTGCGCTGCGCGCTGAGGCGCAGACTGTGCTGCGGCTGCTCCGGGTTCAGGCCGCCGCTGGGCGCCCAGATCAGGTCGTAGATCCGGCCGTCGGTCCCCGCGCCGACCGGTTCGAGGGTGCTGCCCGTGCCGGTTTTCCAGGCGATGGTCGAACGGTCCAGCCACACCGCTGCGGCTTTGCCGATGTCGACCACTCCCTGTGTCCCCGCTTTCCGCACCGGTGGCACTAGTCGATCGGTCACACCGGACAGCAGCCACACCTCGCGCCCCGCGGCGGCGAAGTCCAGGCGCTGATCCGCGGGGAGGTCCTTGATGTCTCCCTTGTGGATGATGTAATTCAGTCCCGCGGCACCCGCAGTGAGCGGCACCCGGAACGTCACACCGAAAGAGTCGGTCGCGGCGGGCGGCAGCGGCGCGGACCAGTCGGTCGGGTTCGCGGCACCATCCCACACGTGCAGGCCCCAGCCGGTGTAGTCACCGTCGGTGCGACGGTAGTGGATGACCGCGGTGTTCTCGTCCTGCACGACCGGCGGTGGCACCGTGCCGATCGCCGGATCCCCCTGTTTCAGCCAGATCTCGGGTTGCCCGGTCGGGTCGAGGAAACGGTCGGCGTCGACGTCCTTGACGCCGTCCTTGTTCACCACGAGGAAGCCGACGTTCTTGGCGCCCGGCTTCAGCTTCACCCAGGCGAAGCGACCGTACGCGTCGACGCCCGCGAACGGCTGTCCCTGCGGCCACGGGGTCTGCGCTTCCACGTCCCCGAAGGCGTACAGGCTCCAGTCGTCGTAGTCACCGTCCGGCCGTTGGTAATGCACGACTGCGTAGTCCGGCCCGGCGGTCACGACCGGGGTTCCCACCTTGATGGCGTTGGTCGTGGTGGCCGTGCGCCCCCGGCTGTCTCGGACGGTGGCCCGATAGCTGACCGGCGTAGCCCCGGCGAGCCCCGTCAGGTCGTGATAGGCCCGGTACGGCGCGGTGTCTGCTACGCCCAAGGACTGCCACCGCCCGTTGCCCACCTTCGCCTCGAACCGGACCGTGGCGAGCGGGTCGCCGGTGACGTCGGCCGTGAGTTCGGTGCGCGTGGGCACGTACGCATCGGCTTCGGGTGTGGTGAACCGCACCGTGGGCGCGGCAGTCGGCGCAGCAACCGTCTTCCCGGCGCGGTAGGCGACGGCGGACAGTGCCGGGATCGTCAGGGTCAGCTTGCCGTCAGCGCTCGTGGTCGCGCCGCCGGCGCCGCCATAGATGCCCTGGAACGAGGCGTTCGGCGTCCAGGTGTCGATGGTGACCGGCTGCGCGGTAGTGGCGTTGTTGACCGCGATCACGTATTCGCGGCGCTGGGAGCGGTCGAGGCGGGAGGCGGCGAACACGCCCGGTCCGTCAGCAGCGTGCCGAGTCACCTGCAGGCCATCGCGCAGGGCGGGATGGGCCTTGCGGAGTGCGCCCAGCGCGGCGATCGTCCGATAGACCGGGTGGCCGGTCTCGTAGTTGCTCTGCGCGTGGGTGCGATCGGTGCCCAGCAGGTCGTCGTCGAGGTAGTCGGGGGTCCGGCTCACGAACATGTCCTGCCGGGCGTCCTTGTCCCCGCCCGGGCCGGTGAAGCCCTGCTCGTCGCCGGAGTAGATCACCGGCTGGCCGCGGGTGAGGAACATCAGCTCGTGCGCCAGCTGATCGCGGCGCAGGTGGGTCGCCGGATCGGTGCCGCCGTTGGCGACGAAGGACCCGATCCGGCCCATGTCGTGGTTGCCGAGGAAGGTGGGCAACCGGTCCGCGCTGGCGTCCTTGGTGGTGTAGAGGTCGTCCTTCGCGTACAGATCGGCCAGGACCGTAGCGGAACCTCCGTCCGCGGTGAACGTCTTCGCCGCGGCCTGGAACGAGAAGTCGAGGGTGGCGGGGAGGCCGCCGCGCCGCACATACGTGGACTCGATCTCCTGGTCGGCGCTGTAGACCTCGCCGAACATGAAGAAGTCCGGCTTACCCGCCTGCCGGGCCGCCTTGGCGATGCCTGCCGAGAACTGCGGCCAGAAGTCCAGGTTGGAATGCTTGACCGTGTCGAGGCGATAGCCGTCGATCCCGGTATCCTTGATCCAGTCCGCGTAGATCTTCGTCATGCCACGGACCACCTCGGGACGTTCGGTCCACAGGTCGTCAAGGCCGAAGAAGTCGCCGTACTCGCTGTCCTCGCCGATGAACGTGGTGTCGCCACGGTTGTGGTACATCCGCGGATCGTTCAGCCACGCGGGCACCTTGACGCTCTCGTCGCCCTTCGCCAGGACCGGCGTGTACGGGTACGATCCGGCACCCACCGCCGGGAAGGCGCGGCTGCCGTCCGAGTAGTTGCGGTCCTCGAAGGTGCGCCCCTGCGTGTCCCGGTACGGCTTGGCCGCCTTGTCGACGTACGCGTAGGTGTTCTCGGCGTACTTGATGACGTCCGCGGTGTGGTTGACGATGATGTCCAGGTAGATCTTCAGGCCGCGCCGGTGCGCGAGATCCACCAGTCGCTTGAGGTCGGCGTTGGTGCCGAAGTGCGGGTCGACCTGGGTGAAGTCGGTGATCCAGTAGCCGTGGTAGCCCGCGGAGATGTCGGCGCCACTGCCCTGCACCGGCTTGTTCTTGAACACCGGCGCCAGCCAGATCGCGGTGGTGCCGAGCCCCTGGATGTAGTCCAGGCGCTCGATCACGCCCTGGAGGTCGCCACCGTGATAGAAGCCTTTGTCCGTCGGGTCGTACCCGGTGGACAGTCGGTCGCCGGCCAGGCCACCACGGTCGTTGCGGGTGTCGCCGTTCGCGAACCGGTCCGGCAGGACGAAGTAGAACTGTTCGTTCTTCGGCGTACTGTCGGGCCGGATCTTCGCTTCCGCCGCACTTGCCACCGGAATCTGCACGCCGAGCACGAGGAGTACGGCAAGCAGCATCCTGCTCGCCCGCGAAGTCTCCACATCGAGGCCTTCCTATGCGACGGGACGACGCACGCTAACTCCCGCCGGAAGGCCACTGCAAGGACTTGCAAGATCTGACATTCAGTTACAGCGCATCGCGCACGTTCAGGCGGCCTGCTCGGCCTCCACCTGCCGGTTCCACTCGCGCTTGCTGGACTGCCAGCCGTCCTCGTTCAAGCCCCGCCGCCAGTAGCCCGAAATCGACAGCTGATCCATCGGCAGCTGCTTCTCCACTCGCAACAGCCGGCGCAGATCCTTCACGAACGTCGCTTCGCCGTGCACGAACGCCTGCACCCGACCGACCGGCCACTCCAGCGCCCGGACCGCCTCCACCAGCGCTGCTCCCACCGGGCGGTCGCCGCGGTGCAGCCAGGTGAGCTCGACGTCGGCCACCGTGTCGATCTTCTGCTCCTCCGCCGGCCCAGACACCTCGATGAAGGCGTGCGCTTTCGCCCCCGCCGGCATCGCCTCCAGAGCGGCGGCGATCGCGGGCAGCGCACTCTCGTCCCCCGCCAACAGGTGCCAGTCAGCGGCAGCATCGGGCGCATAGCCGCCGCCCGGCCCCTGGAAGCGCACCAGATCCCCCACCTGCGCCGAAGCCGCCCACGGCCCGGCGATGCCCTCGTCACCGTGCACCACGAAGTCCAGCCACATCTCGGGCAGCTCCGGCAGCCACTTCCGCACCGTGTACGTCCGCACGACCGGCCACGCCTCCCGTGGCAGGGTCTCGCGGATCGCGCCCAGGTCGAACGGCTCGGGATAAGCGACGCCCGGCTGCGGGAAGATCACCTTGACGTAGTGGTCGGTGCACTCCCCGGCCTGCACGTCGGCCAGGCCGGGGCCGCCCACGACGATCCGCACCATGTGCGGCGTCAGCCGCTCCACCCGGGCGACAACACCGGTGCGCGCGGCCCGGACAGGACTGTTCGACATGAGTTGACTTCTTCCCGCTCGACTAAGTGCGGTAAGGCTACCCTTAGTGTGCCAGTCGGTGGTGGGACGTACCTCACGGTCACGCGCGTCTCACGCTGATGCTTCCTGGGGGCCGGCGAGGGCGAGGGTGAGCATGAGGAGCCACTGGGGGTCCCGGAGGCGGTCGCCGTACAGCTCGCGGAGGCGAGACATGCGGTAGCGGACCGTCTGGGGGTGGACGAAGAGGTCGGCGGCAACGTCTTCGCGGCGGCCCTGGTGGAGCAGCCAACTGCGGAGGGTTTCCACGAGTTTGGCGGCGGTAGCGGCGCGTTCGGTGGAGAGCGGGGCCAGCACCCGGTCACGGAGGTCGGTCAGCGCCTGCAGGTCCGCGGTGACCACCAGGGCCAGCAGGTGATCTTCAGTGTCGATGGCGGCACCCGGAGCGGCGGGGCGGACGCCGAGCCGCCAGACCCGGGCCGCGCGGGTGAGGGACTCGCGGACCCGCAGCCAGGGCCGGGCCGGGCCGACGACGGCTCCGCGGCCGGCTACCAGGCGAAGCAGATGGCTGCGGGACGAGCCTTGCGCGTCCGGGACGAGCAGGACCGACAGATCAGCCAGATCCGGGCACGGTTCGGCGACCTGCAGGGTCTGCGGATCGAGCAGGTCGACCATCGAGCGGACCGCGCGTTCGGGCAGCAGAACGGCGGTCAGAGTCGCCGGCGGCGTCCATTCGGCGCGTTCCGCGGCGGCAAGCACCACATCGAGGGCCTCGCCGGCCACCAAGGCCTGGGCGAGCAGTTCGAGGTGCCGGCGGCGGGCCCGGCCGGACGACGCGAGTTCGTCGGCATGTCCGGCGACGCTGGCGGCCGACAGCTCGTCGATGTAGGCGAACACCAGCTCAGCGAAGCGGGCGATGGTGGTGGCAGGCTGCCCGGTGGCGACGCTGATGGCCGCGAACTGACGCCAGGCCACCCGGGCACCCACCCGGTAGGCCCCGAGCAGCGCGTCGAGGCTGCGGCCGGAGCGGGCCTCCCCGCGCCCCAGGGCGTACGCGGCGTCGATGGCCGGGGCGAGCGGGGAGCGTCTGCCGGGGCCGGCGGCGCGGGAGACGAGGTTGAGGAACGTGCCGAGCGCGGCCCGGACCGCTTTCTCGATCTTGGCGCCCAGTTCACCCGCGAAGGCTTCCGCGTACGCCGGAACGTTGGCGGTGATGGCGTTGATGGTCTGGACGGCGACCTCGGGCAGCCGTTCCCGCAGCGGGGCGACGATTTCCGGAGCCAGACGGAAGTCCGGGACGTCGGGCAGCCGGTCATCCATGGGGTCTCCAGGTGTGCCACAGGTCGTTGTCTCCAGCGAACAATAACCGCCCGGGGATTCACTTCGGCAGGTCAGGCGTTCGTTCCCGACTCACAGCAGGCTGGGGGACATGGCTCTCACGCGGCAACTGCGATCCGGGGCCTGGCGGGTCGTCGAGCTCATCACGACCCCGGTTGTCCCGGCCGACTACCTCGACGCGGTCGCCCCGCTGCGCAATGCATCGATCCTGCGGGCCAAGATCGTCGGCGTCCGGCCCGAGACCTCGAACAGCGTCACGCTGACACTGCGCGCCGGCCGTGGCTGGCAGCCACACACGCCCGGCCAGTACGTCCGGCTGGGCGTCGAGGTCAACGGCATCCGACTCTGGCGCTCGTACTCGGTCACCAGCGCGCCGCGGGGCGACAAGAACGGCGGGCTGTTCACGGTCACCGTCAACGCGGTGCCCGGCGGCGCGGTGAGCACCCAGCTCGTCCAGCGCGCGCGGACCGGCATGATCCTGCATCTCGACGTGCCCGCGGGCGAGTTCACGCTGCCTGCCGCCGCCCCGGAGAAGATTTTGTTCGTCACGGCCGGTAGTGGCATCACGCCGGTCATGGGCATGTTGCGCAGCCGGCTCACCGAGCTGGCCGACGTGGTGGTGGTGCACTCCGCGCGTACCGCTGAAGATGCCGTCTTCGGCGCCGACCTGCGCAAGTTGGCCGCTGAGGGCCGGATTCGGTTGGTCGAGCGGCACACTGCGAGCGAAGGCCGACTCAAGCCGGCCGACCTGGACGAGCTGGTGCCCGACCTGTTCGCCCGGGAATCCTGGGCGTGCGGGCCGAACGCGCTGCTCGACGACTTGGAAGAGCACTGGGAGCAGGCCGGCGCCCGCGAGCGGCTGCGCACCGAACGATTCCGGCCCACGGTCGTCGCGGATGCCGCGGGTGGTGGGGACGTGACTTTCACGCGTACGGAAAAAACCGTCTCGGCCGGCGGCGGTGAACCGATTCTCGTAGCCGGTGAGGCCGCGGGTGTGCTCATGCCGTCCGGCTGCCGGATGGGCATCTGCTTCAAGTGCGTGCTGCCGCTGCGCGAGGGCGCCGTGCGTGACCTGCGCGACGGCTCGCTCACCGTCGCCGAGCCCGGCGACGCCATTCCCGTTCAGACCTGCATCAACGCGGCCGCCGGCCCGTGCCGCATCGAGCTCTAAGAAGAGGACGTCGTGACTATTCTGCAGCGCAAGACTGTCAGCCCGATCGCGCACCTGACGCCGGAAGACATCGAGCAGATCGGCATCGAGCTCGACGCGATCCGGGACGAGGTGATCGCCAGCCGCGGCGAGAACGACGCCAAGTACATCCGCAAGATGATCTCCATCCAGCGCCGGCTCGAGCTGAGCAGCCGCGTGGTGCTGCTGTTCTCGATCTTCCCGCCGGCCTGGCTGGTGGGCACGGCCGGACTGTCGGTCGCCAAGATCCTCGACAACATGGAGGTCGGGCACAACATCCTGCACGGCCAGTGGGACTGGATGCGCGACCCGAAGATCCACTCGTCGACCTGGGAGTGGGACAGCGCCACCCCGGCCGAGCAGTGGAAGCACTCGCACAACGAGTTGCACCACACGTACACGAACGTGGTCGGCAAGGACAACGACCTCGGCTACGGCATCATGCGCGTCGACGAGGACCAGCCGTGGACCCCGGCCTACCTGGGCCAGCCGTTCTACAACTTCATCAACGCGCTGTTCTTCGAGTACGGCATCGCCGCGTACGACCTGGAGCTGGGCCGCAACCTGAAGTCGAAGAAGCGCCGCCGCTCGCCGGAGTTCAAGGCCCGGCTGAAGCAGGTCCGCCGCAAGATCGGCAAGCAGATGTTGAAGGACTACGTCGTGCACCCGGCGCTGTCCGGACCGTCGTTCCTGCACACCATGGCGGCGAACTTCACGGCCAACATCATCCGCAACCTGTGGACCCACTCGGTCATCATGTGCGGACACTTTCCCAACGGCGTCGAGACCTTCGAACGGACGTCGATCGAGGGCGAGACCCGTGGCGAGTGGTACCTGCGGCAGATGCTCGGCTCGGCCAACATCAGCGGCAGCAAGCTGCTGCACATCATGACCGGCAACCTGTCGCACCAGATCGAGCACCACCTCTTCCCCGACCTGCCGAGCAACCGCTACCAGGAGATCGCGCCCAAGGTCCGGGCCCTGTTCGAAAAGTACGAGCTGAACTACGTGACCGGCCCGATGCCGAAGCAGGTCGCCTCCGCCTGGGCGAAAATCATCCGGCTGTCCCTGCCGAACCGGGGGCCGCTGACCGAGCGCGCGCCCCGCAAGAAGCTGGACCCGGAGAACATGCCGGCACCCCGCTGGCAGCGCGCGGAGCCGAAGACCGCCTCCTGACGCTCAGCCGAGCAGGTCGTCGAGCCACGGATTGCGGAACACGCCGTACGGGTCGAACTCGTGGACCAGGGCTACGAAGTCGTCGAAGCGCTCGTAGTGGGCGCGTACGGTGGCCGGGTCGGTGGTGTAGATCTTGCCCCAGTGCGGGCGAGGGTCGAGCGGTGCCAGAGCCTGCTCGACCTGCGCCACCGCCGGCAACACCGTGTCCGCGTCGGCAATCCAGGTGAAGTGCAGCGCAAACGTGTCGCGGCGGTAGTTCGGACTGAGCCACAGGTCGTCCGCTGCGATCGTACGCAGCTCGCAGACTTGCAGCGCCGGGGCGATCCGGTGGCCGATCGCCTGCAGGGCGTCGATGGCGTCGAGCGCCCGCTGGCGCGGCACGTGGTATTCGGACTGCAGTTCCTCGCCGCTGCTCGGGGTGAACTCCATCCGAAAGTGCGGCAGCCGGGTGTGCCACGGACCCGGTTCGCCGGATTGGTCGGTGCTGTTCTGCGCGGGCATGCCCGGGACGGGGTGCCGGGGCTCAGGCGCGCGACGGGCACCGTGGTAGTCGCCGGCGGGCATGGACTCGCGCCGCTTGAGCCACACCATCGAGATGTCCGGGCTGGTCCAGGTGGTGAAGAGACTGACGCTGCAACCGTCGTCGAGGATCTCGTCCACGTGCGCCTCAATCGCGGCGCGGGGAAGGTCGTCGTAGACGTATTGCCGGAGCTCGTCAGCAGGCTCGACATCGAGGGTCAGCGCGGTGACGACCCCCAGCGCGCCGAGGTGCACGACTGCGCCCGCGAAGCCGGGGGCGCCTCGGCGCAGCGTGACGAGCGTGCCATCCCCGCGGACCAGTTCGATCGCCGAGACCGCGGCGGCGAGGTTGGCGTGCTGCCGGCCTGAGCCGTGCGTCGCTGTCGCCACCGCGCCGGCGACCGAGATGTGCGGCAAGGACGCCAGGTTGTGCAGGGCCAGCCCTTCGGCGTGCAGCAGCTCGGCGAGGTCGCCGTACCGGATGCCGCCGTCGACCCGGACCGAGGTGCGGTCCGGGTCGAGCTCGGCGATCCGGGGCAGCCCGGCCAACGAAATCAGGTCACCGGTGGTGTCGGCCATTCGGTTGAAGGAATGCCCACTGCCGAGCACCTTGACCGGGCCACCGGCCGCAACCAGGTCCTGCACCTGCTCGACGCTGGTGGGGCGGTGCAGAGCGGAAGTGCTGAAGACGATGTTGCCCGCCCAGTTGGTGACCCGCGCATCGCTCATGCCCGCAGCACATCACTTGCCGGTGGGCGGCGTCCAGGTGTCGGTGACGTGTCCGATGCGGACCCGCTGCGGGTGGTCGCCGACCGCCACCGTGGCGATCCGCTGGCCGGTCGCGAAGCTGATCGCCGACACCTGGTCGGCGCCGGACTCGGAGATGACACAGCTCAGCCCGTCGCCGCTGACGGTCGCCCAGTAGGGCTTGCTCGCGCTCACCAGTTCTCCCGGAGTGAGCGTGGCCCGGTCGACGATCGTCGCGTAGTCGTCCACGGTTCCCGCCACGCACAGCTTGCCGCCGTCCGGGCTCATCGACAGACCGTGGTGGCGCGAGTCGTTCACCCACGTGGTGCGGTCCTCGTTCGTCTCCGGGTTCTTCGGAAACTCCTGGATTCGGGTGATCTTGTCACTCGCCACGTCATATTCGACCACCCCGCCGAAGAAGGACAGCTGGAAGTACAGCGTGGACTCGTCCGGCGTGAAGACCGCGGGACGGACGGCGTCATTCAGGTCGGTGCGGCCGACCGCGTCGAGGCGATCCCGCATGTCGATCGTGCGTACGGTGGCAAAGGTCTGCGTGTCGGCGATGGTGAGGTGCCGATCGCCCTTGGTCCAGTCCTGGGACGGGTCGTCGAGGGCGGTCGTCACCGCGCCGATGGACGAGTTCCAGAGCAGCCGCCCCCCGTCGGTGTAGAGGTTCTCGTGCGGCTGGTCGCCGGTGTCGAAGTTGCCCAGCTCCCGGCCGGTGCGGATGTCGAGCACGTGCACCTTGTTGGACGTCGACGCCGAGACGGCCACGCTGTTGCCGTCGGGTGAGACTGCCATGTGGTCGCTGCGGAAGCCGGACACCGGGAACCGCCAGCGCACCGCGCCGGTGCGCAGATCGATCGAGACCACGTCGGCGAAGCTCGGCCGCGACACGACCAGCGCGTCGCCCTCGGGAGTGGAGTAGATGTCGTCGACAAGCTGGTCGTTGCCCTCACCCGGGCCGAGTCGGATGCCCAGGAAGAAGATCAGCTTGATCGGGTCGGTGTAGATCTCCCGCAGCCGTTCCCGCCGGTCGGGCACGACACCGATCCGGCCGATCTTGGCGAAGTCGCCGCGGGACTCGATCACGTCGACCGTCCCGTCCCAGTTGTTGCCGACGAACATGACTTCCCGCAGGGCGGGTGCCGCGGCGGCCGGGGTCGCAGCGGGAACCACACCCGCGGTCACCGCCAGCAAGAATGCGGCCAAGCTTCGAGCTGCCTTGGGTACGGACACAGCACGCACGACGCCTCCGAAGAAAGGTGTTACTTTGCGGTAACCCATAGGAGACTATGAATGCCATCCGGGCCGGTAGAGGACGGGAACCAATGCCGAACTCCCCCGTTGTGCACCGAGGACAACCGGATACCCTGACCGCGTTGGTGCACCACATGGCAGCGGATCCGCACCTGGTCGACGAAGTGGTCCGTGCCGTGTGCGCCGCGTTCCCGGAAGCCTCCCGGCGGCCCTGGGCTGAGGGCCGGACCGCGGTCGCCGCCCTGCTCACCGCCGGGTTCGCCGCGTTCGTCCGGGACGGCGAGCCGGACTTCACCGAGGCCGGCCGGTTCGCCGCCGGCCGAGCGGCGCTGGGCGTGCCCGTCGCCGCCCTGCTGTCCGGCGTCCACGCCGGGCGCAGCCGGATCCTGGAGATCGCCATCGAGCGCGGCCGCGCCGCAGGCATCCCGGCCGAGGTTCTCATGCAGGCACTGCTACGCCTCGACCGATATGGACTCCTGCTGGAGCGGCACGTCGCCGACAGCTACCGGGCGGCGCGCCGCGAGCTGAATCGCGATCACCGCGACGCCCGGATCGCGGTGCTCCGCCTGCTGCTGCTCGGCGAGCGCGACGACGCCGGCCCGACACCGGATC
Organism: Actinoplanes sp. NPDC051859; assembly: GCF_044452725.1. Taxonomy (NCBI): domain Bacteria; kingdom Bacillati; phylum Actinomycetota; class Actinomycetes; order Micromonosporales; family Micromonosporaceae; genus Actinoplanes; species Actinoplanes sp. NPDC051859. The sequence goes on from NZ_JBITBX010000010.1 coordinate 199,264, forward strand.
CGGCCCGGTTCGGCATTCAGACTCCGACCCGCTACCACTGCGTGGCCTCGGATGTGACCGACGCGGCCCAGGTCCGCCGCCTGGAACGGGCCTTCACCCAGGTCGGTGGGGTGGTGGCACCGGTCGACGGGCGATTGTCCGGGCTCGTCCCGCGACTCCCTGCACCCCTACCCACCTCCCCTGCGCTGGTAGTGACCACTCCGCCGGTGGAACTGGCCCAGGCACCGGCGGCATATGCGCTCTGCCGGATCGCCCTGCGCACTCGGATCGGCGGGGTCCGCGAGGTGACCGAAATTGCCGCGGAGACGGCCCTCGCCGCCCAACCCATGCTGGCCGAATTTCTGCGCGAGAGACTGCTCGGCGCGCTGGACCCCGGCGACGACTTTCACCGCGAGCTAGTCGCCACCGCACGGTCCTACCTGGACCACGGGCAGCGCCTGGACCGCACCGCGCAGGCGCTGCATCTGCACCCCAACACGGTGCGCTATCGGCTGCGCAGGCTGCAGGAACTCACCGGAATCACGGATCGGTTGACCGTGCCCGAGACGGTGCGCTGGTGGTGGGCGCTGCACTCCTGGCGACCTTCACGGCCGCCCGAAGCAGTCGAAATACATTGATCGTTGTTCATGTCTTGACGCTTGTTCCACGCCGGGGCTACCGTCCGAACATTCAGAAAAACTATCTTTTCTGAACCCCTCCCCTGAGGAGTGACGACGGTGACGGATCACCCTTCGACAACAACCGGACGTACGAACTGGCGCCGCTTCGGCGTCATCCTGGCACTCAGCTCCGTCGCCACCGCCGGGGTCGTGTCGCTCGTGGCCCAGGGCGCGCTGGCGTCCAGCTTCGTGGTCTCCGGGCAGCAGTTCAAAGTCAGTGCCGACGAGCTCGTAGCCACGGGCTTCATCCAGTACGGCACGGTCGACGCCCGCCTCGACCCGGGCAGCGACGGCGGCCAGAAGCCGGAACCGGTGGCGGTTTCGGCGATGAAGACCGCCACGCTCAAGAACCTCTGCCAGTCGGTGATCACCGACCTGGGCGACTTCGGCTCGGTGAGCCTGATCATCCGGGCCGGGCAGGGCGACACGCCGGTGACCGCCAAGAACATGGTCGTCGACATGTCCCAGCTCGATGGCAACGCCAGGTTCGAGACGATCGAAATCGGTCGAGACGCGTCCACTCTCGACAAGGGTCCGGACAACGACCCCAACGAGAAGGCGCAGCGCCGCGAGGGCTTCTTCAGCCAGCAGGCCGACAAGGTCACCATCACCAACCTCAAGCAGGTCGCCTGGTCCACCAACGCGGCCGAGTTCAACCTCCGCAACCTCAAGCTGTCCCTCAAGTGGGGCAAGGACGAGTGCTTCTAAAAGGAGAACGAATGCGACACCTCCGCCGTACCGGCGTGGTCGCCGCCGCCCTGGGCCTCGGCCTTGGCGCGCTACCCGCCGCACCCGCCCTCGCCCAGGCATCGGGCACCACCGTGGGACCTGCCGGTCACGCGTACGCCGCCGCGCTGGTGAGCGGGACGACCGCGGGCTTCGTGGTCGGCAACACCACGGTCAACTGCAGTGCCTCCGCGACTACCGGAGAGGTGCCGGCCGAGCCGGACAACACCAACCCGGAGGGGGCGGTCGTCTCGCCGCTCAGCCCGGCGACGTTCGGTGTCAACGGGGCCGCCTGCCCGACCAACGTGCCGTTCACGACGGCCCGGACGGTCTCGAACACCACCAACGGCGACTGGACGATCTCACTGGCGTACGACGCAGCGGGACCGACCGGCACCATGACCATCCCCACCGCCGGGGTGATCACGACCATTACCGGACTAGCCTCGTGCAAGGTCACGGTCGCACCGAACGGGCCGGCGACGCTGACCGGTCCGTGGATCGCCGGCACCGAGACCAGTCCGCCGGTGCTCGACTTCTCCGCCGGAGTCAGCCTGCCGATCACGGTGACCGGTGGCCTCGCCTGCCCGACCGGCGCCACCACTGCCGTGTTCAAGGCGAAGTACACGGTTTCCGACACCACCGACGCGACGCAGCAGATCACCGTCACCGACGGTACGCCCGCGCCGCCGCCGGAGGGCTGAGCGCGCCCACCGCGCTCAGGATCCTCGGGCCACCCGGGCTGCTACGACAGGTCCCAGGAAGGGCACCAGCACGAAGTAGGTGAGGCCGGGCAGGCGGTCCGGGAGTTCCGCCGCCCGCCCGGTCGACACCAGATCGAAGATCACGCCGTAGACGCCGTTGATGACCGCCTCCACCACGCCGTCAGGCACCTCGGGGGCGCCCGGGCGGCGGGGCACCTCGGCAAAGAAACCTATGTAGCCCTCCACCAGCATTTGTCGCCGCTCGCGCGCCTTCGCGCCGGCCGCCAGCACCTCGACGACCGCGAGTGACGCGAACGCTGGTTCCGTAGCAAGGATGCGCAGCAACGTTTCGAGCCCGCGGTGGATCCGCTGCGGCCACAACTCGGGCTGGGCGAACGCCTCGGCGACCGCCCGCTGCATCAGGCCGATACCGAGGTCGAAGGCCGCCAGCAGGCAGGCTTCCTTGTCCGAAAAGTGCTCGTAGAAGGCGCGGGTGGACACTCCGGCCGTCGCGCAGACCTCGGTGAGGGACGCGCTTGCGTAGCCCTTTTGCGCCACCACCCGCGCCATCGCGTCGATCAGCCGTTCCCGCTGGGTGCTCGCGATGAACTCGCGGGGCAGATCGTGCCGGCCCCGCGGCAGCCGAGCCGCGTCGGCCGGGCGAGATCCGGGCAGGCGTCCGCGCTCACCGGCGACGTCGACCATGCTGCACCCTCCCAGTCAGAGGCGCACAGCTTAGGACCTGAGGCGCGATCACGCTGCCGGGGTGCGGGGGTATTGCATCCAGGCGCGGAGGTCACCCTTCGGGTCGAACAGGTACGCACCATCACCCAACGCCTGCTCGTCGTCGGTCGGGTTGTCGAACACCGGCGTCGTCAGGCCCCAATATTTGTGAGTGGCGGTGTCCACACCCGCACCCACGTGGACGAACACCGAGCCGGCGGCGGGGACCACCACACTTGCCTTGAAGGTGTACCGGCGCAGCCCCGAATCGCGGACCCACCAGCCGCCGAGCGGCACCGGGTAGGCGGAGGCGTTGTCGATGCGGACGTACTCGCCGTTGAGGTTCTTCTCGTCGGCACCCTCGGCGTCGTAGTTGACGAACACCGTCAGCACCGCGTTCTGCGCGGGGCCACTGCCGCACGCATCGGTGTCGAAGAGGTGCAGGCCCTGTTCGGCGGCCCGCGCCTGGGCCGTGCGGTAGGTGGCGTTCCAGGCGTACTCGCCCTTGAACGGCTGCCACAGGGTGAGGCCGTGGCGCAGCAGGTCGAGGCCGACGTCGCGCCACTGACCGTTGATCCGGACCTGGACGCTGCGCAGCGGGCGGTTCTTGCTGGAGCTTTCGGCGTGCTGGGCGGTGAGCCGGACGACTCCCCCACCGGCGCGGACGAGCTGCTCGAACCGGGCCGTCGCGGCCACCGCGTGACACTCGCCGCGACGGCGGGCGGCGACCGACGAGTACGTGGTCAGCTCCATCGCCTGCACGTTGATCAGCCGGATCCAGCGCGGGTTGTTCTTGCCGTCGCCGGCGATGTCGACCAGGACGGTGTCGCCGTCGCCGACGCGGACCACCTTGCCGGTCCAGACCTGGCAGGCCGGGCCGCCGCCGGTGGGCAGGCAGGAAGCGGTTGCCGCGGATGCCGGCACGGCGAACCCGCTCGCCACGAGGATGGCGGACAGCACGAGGGCGAGACGGCGCAGCATGACCTCAGAGATCGACCGCGGCCGGACCGGTCTTAGCGCTGTCCAGCGGCTGTTCGGCGTAGGTGGATGACGCCGTCCGGACCGGGCGGGTGTCACCCGGTGCGTCACAAATTCGGCTGAGGAAAGGGGCGGCCCCGACGCGCGGGAGGATCCGCCTTACTGTGGTCGTCGTTCCTGTCGCTTGGTGGAGGATGTAAATGTCACTCGAAGCATCATGGCCGTGGCACTCCGTGTTGCCCGGTGATTCGTGGGATCAGCAGATATACCAGCGCGACGGACATTTTCTGCAAACAACCCATTGGGCAGCATTCCAGCAGTCAATGGGACGCGAGGTGTATTTCGCCGAGGGTCCCGGCTGGCAAACCATGGCGATCATGGAGCGCGCCGGCGAGAACGCCCGCCTCTACTGCCCGTACGGCCCGGTGGCGGAGAATCTCGAGGCGTACACCGCCGCGGTGGCCGCCATCCGCGCGCTGGGCGAGAAGCACAACGTGCTGTTCATCCGCTCCGAGCCGTGGGCGCCGGTCGCCCGCGAGGACGTCGCCGCCCTCGGGTTCTTCCCGGCCCGCAACCTGCAGCCCGGCCTGACCTGGGTCCAGGACCTGGACAAGACCCGCGACCAGCTGTTCGGGGAGTTCTCGGCGAACAACCGCAACCGGTTCCGCAACGCCCACAAAAAAGGGCTGAGCATCACGTCCAGCACCGACGTGGCGGACGTGGAAATTCTGCTCGAGATGATCCGGGACGTCTCGAACAACACCGGGATGATCGCGCACAACGACGACTACTACCGGCACCAGGCCAAGGCGCTGCTCGAGCGGAACGCCTGCACCCTCTATGTCGCGCGCCACCACGACAAGCCGGTCGCCGCCGCCATCGTGTACGAGAGCGAGACCACCCGGTACTACGCCCACTCCGGCAGCCTGCTCGAGGCCCGCAACTTGCACCCCGGCGGTCCGATGCTGGCGACGATGGTGCTCGACGCGCAGGAGCGCGGCCAGAAGGTCTTCGACTTCATGGGCGCTGCCCCCGCCGACCAGCCCGACCACCCCTGGGCCGGCTTCACCATGTTCAAGCAGTCCTTCGGCGGGCGGTACCGCGCCTATCTCGGCACCTGGGAGATGCCGATCACCGACAAGGAGCGCTTCGCGGGAAAGGTGGCCGAATAGCTGTGGCGGAGTTGTCAAGAGCCGATGACCATCGTGTGAAAAATTCCGCTGACTGCCACACCGAGGCACCCGGGGAGCGTCCCCTTTCCATGACCACGAATCCGACCCTCGGGGCCGTGCTGGCCGCCGTACCCGGCGCCTCCCTGGTGCAGGGCGACGCCGACCAGACCGTCTCCGGCGTCACCCACGACTCCCGCCGGGTGGGCCCGGGCGAGCTGTTCGTCGCCATCCCCGGCGAGCAGCACGACGCCCGCCAGTTCGTCCCCGGCGCGCTCGAGCGCGGGGCCGTCGGCGTGGTCGCCGAGGGACCCGTCGACGTGCCGGAGGGCACCGCCGTCATCCGGGTCCCGTCCGCACGCGCCGCCCTGGCCGACGTCGCCGCCGCCGTCTACGGGCCCACCCCCGAGCGGCTCCGGATGATCGGCGTCACCGGCACCGACGGCAAGACCACCACCACGCACATGATCCACGCGATCCTCGAGGCACACGGCGAGCGCAGCGGACGGCTCAGCACCGTCGGCTTCACCGCCGGCGACGGCGCAGCCCCGGCGAACTTCGGCTTCACCACCCCCGAAGCCGGCGACCTGCACCGCATGCTGGCCGGCCTCGCTGACTCCGGCTGCACCACCGCCGTCACCGAGGTGAGCTCGCACGCGCTCACTCTGCAGCGGGTCCGCGGCTGCACGTTCGGTGTTGCGGTCTTCACCAACCTCACCCCCGAACACCTGGACTTCCACGGCAGCATGCCGGAGTACGCCGCCGCCAAAGCCAAGCTCTTCGCCATGGTCGCGGAGAAAGCGCCGGACGGCTTCGGCGTCGTCAACGCGGACGACCCGGCCTCCGAGGTCATGCGCCGCAACGGACCGAAGCGGATCTACAGCTACAGCATCGACAACGACGCCGACGTCCGCGCGGTCGACATCGTCTGCGAACCGGAGCGCACCACGTTCACCCTGACCAGCCCCTGGGGCAGCAGCGAGATCGTCTCCGTGATCCCCGGCCGGGTGAACGTCTACAACTGGCTCGCCGCGGCGACCACCGCGCTGGGTTTCGGCGTACCGCTCGAGGCGGTCCGCGCCGCAGCAGAGGTCACCACCGTGGACGGCCGGCTCGAACGCGTCGATTGCGGGCAGCCCTTCCAGGTGTTCGTCGACTTCGCGCACACCCCGCACGCGCTGGCGACCGTGCTGAAGACCGTCACGCCGCAGACCGAAGGCCGCCTCATGGTGCTGTTCGGCCACGCCGGCGGGCGCGACGCGGCCAACCGGGCCCCCATGGGCGCCGTCGCCGCCAGCCTCGCCGACGTGGTCATGGTGACCGCCGACAACCCCTGGTACGAAGACCCCGCCGCCATCGCCGAGGAAATCGTCACCGGCGCCCGGGAGCAGCACGACGCGACCGCCGAGATCCTGGTAAACGTGGACCGCGGGGCCGCGCTGCGCGAACTCGTCGCTCTCGCCAAACCCGGCGACACCATCGTGCTGGCAGGCAAGGGCCACGAGCGGCACCAGGTCCTGGCCGAGGGCAAGGTGGCCTGGAACGACGCCGAACAGGTCCGCCTGGTGCTCGCCGACCACGGTTGGATCGCCGAAGGCACCAAAGCCGGGCGGGTCCCCCAGCAGCGGGCCGCCGCCGACCGGACCGCCAGCATCACGGCGCCGGGGCACTCCGGATGAGCGCCTGACCGCGGGCCAGCCACCCGCAGTCAGGGCACAGGTCGAAGGTGGCGTACCGGCGCACCCGTCCGCCCGTACAGCGCGGGCAGTGCGTCGGGCGCTCCCCCGGCGGCCGGTCGGCGCCGAGGCCGAGCACGGTGAAGTCCAGGACCGGCCGCAGCAGCCCGTCGCCCGGGTCGACGGACAACGTGCCGATCCCCTCCGGTACGGCCAACCGCACCACCAGCCACTGCTGGTCCGCGACGGGCGGTGCGCCACCCGGAGCCCTCGCCAGCCTGGGCAGCTGAGGGCTCGGCGCTGCCGATAGACCGGGCGGGGTGCGGCTCGGCGCCGATGACCCTGGCGGAGTGCGGCTCGGCGCTGACGATGACCCCGGCGGAGTGCGGCTCGGCGCTGACGATGACCCCGGCGGAGTGCGGCTCGGCGCGGCCGGTAGCCCAGGCGCATCGGGCAGATCGGTGGCGCATGCATCGTCACCGGGCCCGCAGCCGGCAAGGAGCGCGGCTACGTCGGCGGGTGCGACTTGGTCGATGCCGGTGACAACGGTGGCGCCGGCTCGAACGCCCGGCCGGCCCAGGGCCTGCCGCCACGGCCGGTGCGGACCGGGGCCGGGGTCTGGTTCGCCGGGACCGGCCCGAAGCACGAGGCAGACGCCGCTGCGCTCGGTGCTCAGCATGGCGATTTTCACTGCTGCGCCCCGGCCGTCGTTGAGGCCGGAGAGGCGGGGCGTGCCGGCGGGCTCCGGGGTGTCCGGGTGGGTCACCGGGATCGTGCCGCACACGAAACGCCACAGCGCCGACCGCACCGCGGGAGAGATCACCTCGTCGCAGCGCCGGTCGAGCCAGTGGTCCGGGTGGCGGCGGCGGGGCGGGACAAAGATCGCCGGGTGGGGCCGAGCCGGCCCGTGGGGCTCCGGGGACGCCGAACGCATAGGACAAATCGTGTCATCCTGGCCGCCATCGATCGCTCCCGGGCGACGAGTCAGTCTTGGCGGGCGGGAAAGTCCCGGCGGACGGGTCAGCCCACCTGCAGACGGGTCAGCCCACCTGCAGACGGGTCAGCCCACCTGCAGACGGGTCAGCCCACCTGCAGACGGGTTAGTCCCGGCGGACGGGTTGACCGGAGCGGCGGCGGGCTTCGTGGACGTCGGCCATGAGCCGGTCCCAGGCCGGGTCGGGGCGGAAGGGACCCAGCGGGAGGCGGTCGCCGACCCGCGACCAGCAGTATTCCCACCAGGCCGCGACGCGGACCGGCCACAAGCCCACCCGGACCGCACCCGCGAGGAAGCAGCGGTGCACGAGCAGCGTGGCGGCGAGGATGTCGTCGTCGAACTCGGCGCCCTCGATGTCCACCGCCCGGCCCAGGGCGCGGACGTCGCGGTGCATCTCGGAGTAGGTGATCAGGTCCGGGGTGGCCGGCACCCGTACCTCGGCGCCGGGCACCAGCATGTCGGCGGCATAGGCCGGCATGAACACCACGTCGTCGACGGTGACGATGAGCGGCAGTTCCTCGTGACCGCGCCGGATGCCGAGCTCGAGGCCTGGCGCTCCGGTGGGTACGACGATCTGCTCGAAGCCGAGAATGTCGCGGATCTTGAGTCGGACCGAGTCGCCGATCGCGGGTACGTGAACCGTCACCACGCCGGCCTCGGCGGACACATCCGTGCCCGGGATTTCGGCGAGCAGGCCGATGAGCGATTCACTGTGCATGCGCCCGGTTATACCCGATGGCCGCGACCCGGCGTCAGAAGCGTTCGAACTTGCTCTCCAGATCCGGGACGGCGACCTCGCCGCGACTGCTCATCGTGGAGATCTTGTTGTCGTTGTAGACCCCGCCGCGCTGGTAGTTGTCGTTGGCCCAGGACTGCCGGCCGGCCGGCTCCACGGTGCCCGTCACGATCGGACGGTGGCTGCTGGAGCCGGTGACGAAGAAGTCCATCATCTGCTTGAGCTGGGCGGTCTGGGCGGACATCTCCTCCGCGGTGGCGGCCAGTTCCTCGCTCGAGGAGGCGGTCTGCTCGGTCACCTTGCCGATCTGGGTCATCGCGACGTTGATCTGTCGCACGCCGGTGGACTGTTCCCCACTGGCGGCGGCGATCTCCTGGACCAGGTCGGACGTACGGATGATGCTCGGAATGATGGTGTTGAGGAGGCCACCCGCGCGCTCGGCGGTCTGCACGCTGCCCGCTGCCAGCTCGCTGATCTCCTGAGCGGCGATCTGGCTGCGCTCGGCGAGCTTGCCGACCTCGGTTGCCACGACGGCGAACCCCTTGCCGTGCTCGCCGGCGCGGGCGGCCTCGATGGTGGCGTTGAGCGCGAGCATGTTGGTCTGGAAGGCGATGTCGTCGATGATCCCGATCTTGCTGGTGATCTCCTTCATCGCGGCGACGGTCTTCTCCACCGCTTCGCCGCCTTCCTGCGCCTCGGCGGCCGCCTTGGCCGCGATGCCTTCGGTGGCGACCGCGTTGTCGCTGTTCTGCGAGATGCCGGCGGTCATTTCCTGCACGCTCGACGTGGTCTCCTCCACGCTGGCCGCCTGCTCGGTCGCCGCCTGGGACAGGCTCTGCGAGGCGCCACTGATCTGATTGGACGCCATGTTGAGCTGCGCCGCCGAGTCCACCACCGTGCTGACCGTCTCCCCCAGCCGACTCAGCGCGCTGTTCAGAGCGTTGCCCATCCTGCCGACCTCGTCGTGGCCGCGGACTGCGATCCGTTGGTCGAGGCGCCCGTTGGACAGTCCGGTAAGCACGTTGACGGTCTCCTGCAACGGGCGGGAGATCGCCCGAGTGATGAGCTGCACCACCAGCATCGTCACCAGGATCGCCACCACGATCAACGCGATCAGCAGAGTACGGGAGGTGCTGTAGGCCGATGCGGAGGCGTCCAGGGAATCCTTGGCGGCACTGTCCTGCTCGCCGATCATGCTGTCGACGCTGTTGGCGACCGCATCGGACACCGGTTCCACCTCGGTGGCGCTGATCCGGTTGAACTCGGCGATCTCGCCCGCCATCGCCGCCGGCTTCAGCTTCTCGGTCGCCAGGGACTTGTACGTGCCCCAGGCGGTGGCGAAGGCCTGCTCGTCGCTGCCGTTCTCGATGGCGTGGGTCCCGGAGAAGGCCGCCCAGATCCGGTCCAGGCTGGCGATCGAGTCGTCCAGCGCCCGGCTCGCGCCCGCCCGGGCCTCCGCGGCCGCCGTGGAGAGTTTGCGCATGTCCAGCCGGACCTGCAGATAGCCGGCGCGGAGATCGCCGAGCTGCTTCACGGAGTTCAGGTTGTCGGAGTAGAGCGTCTCGAGTCGGTTCTGCGTGCTGCCGAGCTGCACGATGCCGACGGCCCCGACGGCGATCAACAGGACGCCGGATATGAGTGCCAGGGTTCGCAGTTTCCAGGCGATCGACATGTCTCGGAACGAGAATCCGCTGCGATGGCGGCGTGCGTCCACCGTGTCGGCCATTGTCCAGGCTCCCTTGTTGTCCCCCCGCCGGGCCGGGCCACCCAAATGGTGGTACCGACCCATGACGAGGGCCAGTGTATCGGCGTCCTACCTGCGAAAACCCCATTTCCGAAGCGCTTTCGGGAATGGCTTGCCGAATGCCCCGAAACGGGATTCCGGGAGCACTCGGTCGCAAGTGCCGGACGTGCTGCGGGAGCGTTGCGAAATCTGGTCGAATAGCACCGGAGAAGCGAACTCGGGCAGGCGGGAGACCGGGGTGACCACCAATGCGATGTCGGCCGGGGTGCGCGATGCGGCCACGGCGGAGTCGGGCCGTTATCTGACGTTCACCCTCAACGGCGAGTCGTACGCGCTGGACATCTTCCACGTCAAGGAGATCCTCGAGTACCGCAGCCTCACCGTGGTGCCGATGATGCCGGAGTTCATCCGGGGCGTCATCAACCTGCGGGGGCGGGCGGTGCCGGTGATCGACCTGGCCGTCCGGTTCGCGCGGGGGACGACGGCCATCCTACGGCGTACGACCATCATCATCGTGCACATCAGTGACACGGTGCTGCCCGACGACGAGGACGGTGCCCCGCTGACCAAGGACGGTCAGGAGGGCCAGGACATCGGCATCCTGGTCGACGCGGTCAACAAGGTCGTCACCCTCGACGAGGGCAACATGGAGCCGGCCCCGGCGTTCGGCGCCGGTATCCGCGCCGACTACATCAGCGGCATGGCGCGGCGGGACGAGGATTTCCTCATCGTGTTGGACGTCAGCCGGGTGCTGTCGATCAGTGACATGGTCAGCCTCGGCGACCTTGCCCGGCAGCAGCCGCCCGCGGGAGACGGCGGCACGACAGCCGCACCGGAGCCGCGCTGATGCAGCCGTTCGCGGCGACCCGGCAGCTCTCCGGCGACGAGTTCCGCCAGATCACCACCCTGCTGCACGACCACACCGGCATCGCGCTGGCCCCCGGCAAGGAAGCGCTGGTGGCCGGCCGGCTGGACAAACGACTGCGGCAGCTCGGGCTGGGCGGGTACGGCGAATATCTCGCCATGCTGCGGGGCGGCCAGGACGAGGTCGAGCTGCACCAGATGATCAACCTGCTGACCACGAACGAGACGTTCTTCTTCCGCGAGCCCCGGCATTTCGAGTTGCTGAGCCGGGTCATCGTGCCCCAGCGGGCGCCGGGCCGGACCTTCCGGATGTGGAGTGCGGCGAGTTCCACCGGCGAGGAGGCGTACACGGGGGCGATGGTCCTGGCGGAGTCGTTGCCGCCGGCCCAGTGGGAGATCCTCGGCACTGACATCTCCAGCCGGGTGGTCGAGACGGCCCGCAAGGCGCTGTACTCGATGGACGCCGCCGCCAAGATCCCGCAGCCGATGCTGCGCCGCTACTGCCTGCGCGGCCGCGAGGAGTACGCGGGCCTGATGACGATCTGCCGCGAGCTGCGCAGCCGGGTCCAGTTCCACTGCATCAACCTGATGGAGGACATCCGACAGCTCGGCAGCTTCGACGTGATCTTCCTGCGCAACGTGATGATCTATTTCGATCTGGAGACCAAGCGCGACCTCGTGGACCGTATGCAGAATGTCCTGGTCCCCGGCGGCTTCCTGGTCATCGGCAGTTCCGAGTCGCTGAACGCGATCCCGTCGGACCTGCGCATGGTCGAGCCGTCGGTCTATCGGCTCGCTCCCACGGGGGTGGACCGTGCCTGAGTTCGTCGACCTCCACATCAATCCGGGTGGCTTTCGGTTCGCCAGCGCCAACACCCGGCTCCACACCCTGCTGGGCTCCTGCGTGGCGATCACGTTGTGGCACCCGCGGCGACACATCGGCGGGATGTGTCACTACCTGCTGCCCGGACGGCATCCCACGACGCCGGCCACCGGGTTGGACGGTCGTTACGCCGACGACGCCGTGGAGATGTTCCGGCGCGAGGTGGCCCGGCACGGCAGCCACCCACGCGAGTACGTGGTCAAGGTCTTCGGCGGCGCGGAACAGTTCCCGCACCTCACCGGCCCGCTCACCGGCGTGGCGCAGCAGAACGCCCGGGTCGGTCTGGAGCTGCTCAAGCGGTCCGGGTTCACGGTCACCACGTGTGAGCTGGGCGGGCACGGCTCCCGGCGGCTGATCTTCGAGCTGACCACCGGGCACGTGTGGCTGCGCTGCCTGAACCTCGTCGGCGCGGGGAGCCGGACATGACCGGGCGGATCACCGTGCTGATCGTCGACGACTCGGCAGTCGTCCGGCAGGTGCTGTCCTCGCGGCTGCGGGGCAGCGCCGGGATCGAGGTCATCGGGGCGGTACCGGATCCGATTTTCGCGATGGAGCACATGAACCGGACCTGGCCGGACGTGGTGGTGCTGGACATCGAGATGCCCCGGATGGACGGCCTCACCTTCCTCCGCAAGATCATGTCAACCCGTCCGACGCCGGTGGTCATCTGCTCCACGCTGACCCGCAAGGGCGCCGAGACGACGCTGGAGGCCCTGTCGGCCGGGGCGGCCGCGGTGGTCGCCAAGCCGACGACCGGGCTGAAGAAGTTCCTCGAGGACGACAGCGGCGACATCGTGGCCGCCGTCCGGGCCGCCGCAGCCAGCAACGCACGCCGGTTGAGCCCGGCCAACCGTGCTCAGGCGTACGTCCCGGCCGGGGTGGGGACGCCGGTCGGCGCGGGCGGGCCGGTCACGGACACCGAGCGGGTGGTCGCGATCGGTACGTCCACTGGCGGGACGCAGGCCCTCGAAGTAGTGCTTCCGGCGCTGAATCGCGGCTGCCCCGGCATCGTCCTGGTGCAGCACATGCCGGAGAAGTTCACGTCGGCGTTCGCTGAACGGCTGGACGGGATGTGCCGGGTCCGGGTCAAGGAGGCTGCGGACGGCGACCCGGTGCTGCCCGGCCAGGTTCTCGTCGCCCCGGGCGGACGGCACATGGAGTTGCAGCGCACCGGCGGCTACCGCGTCCGGGTGTTTGACGGGCCGCCGGTCAACCGGCACCGGCCCGCTGTCGACGTGCTGTTCCGCTCGGTGGCGAAAGTTGCCGGACGCAACGCCGTCGGCGTGATCATGACGGGAATGGGCGACGACGGAGCGCGCGGCCTGCTGGAGATGCGCAAGGCCGGCGCGTTCACCGTCGCCCAGGACGAGGCCACCTGTGTCGTGCACGGCATGCCCCGCGAGGCGGTCCTGCTCGGCGCGGTCGACCGGGAGAGCCCACTGGGCTCGCTCGCGGAGGTGATCCACCACCATGGTTGAGGTGATCGGCATCGTCGTCGCCCTGCTCGTCGGCGGCGCAGGCGGCTATCTGCTCGCCCGATGGCGGCTCGGGCGCGCGGCAGCACCCACCGTTGAGGTGCGCACCCGGGCGGCGCCGGTCGCCGGGGATCCGATGTCGGGCATGACGGAGTTCGCCCAGCAGGTGGCCCCGGTCTGGTCGGCGCAAATCGACTCGTCTCGCGGGCAGATGGAGTCCGCGATCGGCCAAGTGACCGAGAAGTTCGCCGGCATCGTGGACAACCTCGACGCCGTGCTCGCCTCGTCGTCCGGCGCCATGCACGACCAGCACGGGTCGGCCTTCGACCGCAGTCAGCACCGCCTCGGCGAGGTCGTCGGCACGCTGGACACGGCGCTGACCGCCAAGCGGGCCGCGTTGGAGGAGTTGCAAACCCTGCTGACACTCAACGACGAGCTGCGGCAGATGTCGGGCGAGGTCACCCGCATCGCCGCACAGACCAACCTGCTCGCGCTGAACGCCGCCATCGAGGCAGCTCGGGTCGGCGCGGCCGGCGCGGCCTTCGGCGTGGTCGCCCTCGAGGTCCGCGACCTGGCGGAACGCTCGCACAGCACCAGCGAACGCATTTCGGCGAAGGTGGCCGGCGTCGCCGCGGCCATCGGTTCGGTGATCGCCAGCGCCCAGGAGAGCGCCGGCCGCGAGGACCAGGCGGTCGCGCACGCCAACGCGGAGGTGCAAGCCGTCCTCGACGACCTGCGCGACGTGCTGCAAGGCATGCAGAACTCGTCGGCCGAACTGGAGCAGGCCGCGGTCGGCATCCGCTCGGACATCAGCCAGTCGTTGGTGAACCTGCAGTTCCAGGACCGGGTCGGGCAGATCCTCGAGCACCTGCGGGACAGCATCGACCAGTTCCCGGTGGTGGTCGCCGAGGCCGGCGAACGGGCCGGCGAGGGTCGGCCGCTGGATCCGCAGGCTCTGCTGGACGCCCTCGCGGCGAACTACACGATGGCCGAGGAACGCGAGGCCCACAAGTCCGGGGCGAGCGCGGCGCCGTCCGAATCCGAAATCACCTTCTTCTAGGGGGAGACCATGGCCAAGACCATTCTGATCGTGGACGACTCCGCCTCGGTGCGGCAGGTCGTCAGCATCGCACTCAAGGGCGCCGGGTACGAGGTGATCGCCGGCGTGGACGGCAAGGACGCCCTGTCCAAGCTGAACGGGCAGCGAATCCACCTGATCATCTCCGACGTGAACATGCCGAACATGGACGGCATCACGTTCGTGGCCGAGGCGAAGAAGCTGCCGGCCTACAAATTCACGCCGATCATCATGCTCACCACCGAATCCCAAGAGGAGAAAAAGCGCCAGGCCCAAGCCGCCGGCGCAAAAGCTTGGGTCACCAAGCCGTTCCAGCCGGAGCAGATGCTCAGCGCGGTAGCGAAACTGATTGCGCCATGACGGACCGCACCGCAGCGAAGCAAGGGCCAGGAGGGCATGGCCCAGCAGACTCAGCCATGACGGACCGCACCGCAGCGAAGCAAGGGCCAGGAGGGCATGGCCCAGCAGACTCAGCCATGACGGACCGCACCGCAGCGAAGCAAAGGCCAGGAGGGCATGGCCGAGGAAGGACAGTGCCATGACGACGCGGGAGTTGCGGCGGGTCGGGCTGGAGGGTGAGCTGACGATCATGACCGCGGGGGAACAGAAGGATCGGTTGCTGACGGCGCTGGAGGGCAGTGCCGGGCTGCGCGTCGATCTGTCCGCGGTGGAGGAGATCGACACCGCGGGCCTGCAGGTGCTGCTGCTGGCCCAGCGGGAGGCCGAGCGCCTGAACCTGGCGTTTGAGCTGGGCGGCTCCGCGGGCTCGGTGGCCGCGGTCTGTGCCCTGGCCGGGCTGGCCGGGACCGGCCCCGCTGCGGAGGAGGAATGATGTCCGCCGACGACGACATGCGTGAAGCGCTCGACACGTTCGTCACGGAGGCGCGTGACCTGGTCCAGCAGCTCGAGGAGGGCC
Organism: Actinoplanes sp. NPDC051859; assembly: GCF_044452725.1. Taxonomy (NCBI): domain Bacteria; kingdom Bacillati; phylum Actinomycetota; class Actinomycetes; order Micromonosporales; family Micromonosporaceae; genus Actinoplanes; species Actinoplanes sp. NPDC051859. The sequence goes on from NZ_JBITBX010000010.1 coordinate 214,589, forward strand.
TGCTGGACCTGGAAGGCAACCCGTCGGCGGCGGAGACCGTCAACACGGTGTTCCGAGCCGCGCACACTCTCAAGGGTTCGTCTGGGCTGTTCGGCCTGCACCACCTCGTGCAGTTCACCCACGTAGTGGAGACGGTGCTCGGCTTTGTCCGCGAGGGTGATCTCGACGTGTCGCCGGGCCTGGTGAGCGCGCTGCTGCCGTGCGCCGACCACATCGCGGCGATGATCGAGGGGTTGGCCGACGGGCGGCTGGAGCCGGATGCCGCCCAGGCCGCGGAGGGCGCCGCGTTGCTGGCGGGGCTGGAGCCGTACCTGCCGGACGGGCAGGGTGGCGGGCCGGCCGAGCGGGCGGACGCGAGCGCCGCGCAGGTGAAGGAGCGGGCCTGGCAGCTGAGCCTGCGGTTCGGGGCGGACTGTCTGCGCAACGGCATGGATCCGTTGTCGTTCCTGCGGTACATGTCGAGCATCGGCACGGTGACACACGTGACGACCGATGCGAGCGCGATCCCCGCGGCCGAGGTGATGGACCCGGAGACCTGCTACCTCTCCTTTGAGGTGGAGCTGCTGAGCGAGGCGCCGAAGGAGGAGATCGAGGCCGTCTTCGAGTTTGTCCGCGAGGACAGCGACATCCGGATCGTGCCGGCGCAGCATCAGCTCGACGCGTACGTGAAAGCTATCCGGGCCATGCCGGAGAGCGAGCGGCTCGGCGACGTCTTGATCAGCAGCGGTGCGGTCACGCCGCTGGAAATGGCCGAGGCGCTGCGGATTCAGCAGGAGCGGGCGGTCCGCAGCCGGACCGCGCCGGTGCCGATTGGCGAGATCCTGGTCGAACACGGCATCGTGCCGCGGCCGATTGTCGACGCGGCGTTGAATCGGCAGCGCAAGACCGCCGAGACCCGTTCGCAGGACACGCAGACGATCCGGATCGACGCGGCCCGCTTGGACAAGCTCATCGACCTGGTCGGCGAGCTGGTCATCGCGCAGTCCAGCACGGGGGTACGCAACGGCGCCGGCAACGAGGCGCAGGGCGAGGTCATGCGCCTGGTCGACGAGGTTCGGCACAGCGCGCTGGCGCTGCGGATGGTGCCGATCGGCACCACGCTGCGACGCTTCGAGCGGGTGGTCCGCGACGTCGGCGTGGAGCTCGGCAAGGAGGTGTCGCTGGTGATCACCGGCGGCGATGCCGAGATGGACAAGGCCCTGGTGGAACGGATCGCCGACCCGCTGCTGCACCTGGTCCGTAATTCGCTGGACCACGGTATCGAGGCACCGGCGGAGCGCCAGCGGCACGGCAAGGCGGCGCAGGGCACGCTGAAGCTCAACGCGTACCACGACGCGGGCAGCATCGTGATCGAGGTCGGCGACGACGGCCGTGGCCTGGACCGGGACAAGATCCTGGAGAAGGCGGTCGAGCGCGGGGTCGTCAACGCCGGATCCGTCCTCAGTGACCACGAGGTGTACGACCTCATCTTCGAGCCCGGCTTCTCCACCGCCGACAAGGTCTCCAACCTGTCCGGCCGGGGCGTGGGCATGGATGTGGTCCGCCGTAACGTCACCGCCCTGCGGGGCAGCATCGAGGTGGACACCGCGCGCGGCGTGGGCACGACGATCCGCATCCGGCTGCCGCTGACCTTGGCCATCATCGACGGTTTCCTGGTCGGGGTCGGCAACTCGTCGTTCATTGTGCCGCTGGACCGGGTGACCGAGTGCGTGGAACTGCCGCCCAGCGGCCTCGGCCGCGATTGCATGAACCTGCGCGGCGAGGTGTTGCCGTTCATCCGGTTGCGCGAGCTGTTCGACATTCCGGGGGAACCGGCACGGCGGCAGAACGTCGTCATCGTGGAACAGTCCGGTCAGCGCACCGGGTTGGTCGTGGACTCCCTGCTCGGCGAGTTGCAGACCGTGATCAAACCGCTCGGCGTGCTGTTCAGCCGGCTGAAGTGCATCAGTGGTTCCACGATCCTGGGCAGCGGCGAGATCGCCCTGATCCTGGACGTCGGACCGCTGGTCAACGACCATTCCGAACGGGAGCACTTCCGACAGGTGCAGCCCGCCGCGTAGCAATTCCGATGCGTTCTCGATCGGCTACGGAAAGTCATATTCATCGACGTATGCAAAGGAGTCGAGGCCTAGCCTCCGAGTACTACGCACCCGCGCACTTGTGGCGGGCGGTGAATCGGACAAAGAATCGCAGCATGACGCTCGGCAAAGCGGATCTGCCATTCCCCTACAACCAGGACTTCTCGGGCATTGTCACGAGAGTCAAGGGGGTTCGGGAGTCCACCCGCGCCGCGCTCATCAACTCCCCCAAGGTGGCGTCCTACCTCAAGGCCGGCGCCAATCTGGTCGAACAGAACCTTGGCGCCTGCCCCGAGCCGCCCACCGCCGGCGGCCGCAAGCAGTACTGGTCGGGCCTGCGCTTCCTCACCGAACGCGCGCTGTCCCGCGAGATGGAAAACCTGGCCCCGCCGTTCCTCCGGCAGAAAGGCGACGGGCCGTACCGGGCCACCTGGGCCACCCACGACGACTACCTCAACGACCTGCTCACCTTCCTGTTCCACGCGATGAACTACGACCCGCAGTACAACGCGGAGGTGGAGACCCGCGGCTGGCTCGACGACGAGGAGAGCTTCGTCGACGCCATCGACCGGGCCACCTTCCACGAGTTGCAGGCGATCTGCCGAATGCCGCTGTTCCGGCTACAACTGATCATGGTCGCCACCGCCGACCGCAACGACGGCATCCACGAGGCGATCGCCAACAACTACGCCGGCGCCCTCGAACCCTGGAAGAAGATCTACGAGTCCACGTTCGCCTCCCGCGGTTACCACCTGCGGCCCGGCGTGACACTCGACCAACTCGCGTACATGCTCGCCGCGGTGACCGAAGGCTTCGCCCTGCACCACCTGGGCGATCCCGGCGCTGGCATCGCCGGCGACGACCCCGCCGGCAACCTGGTCGGCATGGCCGTGCTCGGCATCCTCAACAGCTACCTCGAACCGGTCGCTGAACCCACCGGCTCGACTCTTCGTGAGCATTTCCGAGGCGTCTCGCACCGAGCGCGTCCTGCCGACCGCAGCATCGAGAACAGCGGGGAATGACATGACGAGCACGACGCAGCAACCGACCAGCCACGCAGCCCACCCGTCCTCGTGGTGGGAACACCCCAGCGACCTGGTCATGCGCCGCCCGTTCAACGAGTTCACCTTCACCCACATGAACTGGCTCATGCCGACCGAGCGGGTGGCCCGCGGCCCGGCCAGCCGACCCCTACCCGTTGCTCCGGAGCCCCTCGACCTCACCTACCGCTTCGACGACCGCGACCTCAGCCTCGCCGACCTGCACCGGCGCACCCACACCACCGCGTTCGTCGTGCTGCACCGCGGTGCGCTCGTGCACGAAAGCTACCCCGGGCTGTTCGCCGGCCCCCGGCGCCGGATGCAGCTGTTCTCGCTGTCCAAATCGGTTACCTCCGTCCTCATCGGCATCGCCCTGGCCGACGGCGCCATCGGCAGCATCCACGACCAGGTCACCGACTACCGGCCGGACCTGCGCAGGTCGGCGTACGCCGGCACCACCCTCGCCGATCTGCTCGACATGTCCAGCGGCGTCGGCGAGCTCGAGACCTGGGAGACGCCGGACAGCGCCATCCGGCAGTTCGAACGGGCCGTCCTGAGCGGCGGTGACGTGGCGGCCATCATCCGCTCGACGCCCCGTACGGCGACCGCGGGCGAGTCCTTCAACTACTCCACCTTCGACGCTCAAGTGCTCGGCTGGGTGCTGGAAGCCGCCACCGGACAATCGCTGGCCGCGTACGCATCAACGCGGTTGTGGTCGAAGATCGGCGCCGAGCGGGACGCCTATTACGGCCTCAGCCGCTCCCATCCCCGGACGGCCATCGGCGCGGGAGCCTTCAACGCCACCGCCCGGGACCTGGCCCGCATCGGCCGGCTCATGGCCGACGACGGCGGCGGGATCGTGCCCGCCGACTGGGTCCGGCGCAGCCGTGGCAGCGGCCTGCCCCACCTGGCCGTCGGTGCCCTCGGTCCCAGCGGCTACGACCATTACGGGTACGCCAACCAGTGGTGGACCCTCGGCGAAAGCTGCTTCCACGCCTTCACCGGCCTCGGCGTGCACGGGCAGTACCTCTTCGTCGACCCCGCCGCCGACGTGGTCATCGTCAAATGCAGCGCTTGGGCCGCCGAAGACGACGAGGACCGCGACCGGGAAACCGTGACCGCCCTGCGCCGCATCGCCGACCATTTCGCCTGACTCCCCCGCCGACATCCCCTCGCCCCCACGCCCGCACCATCCATGTCCGCGAGAGGAATTGACTTGATCAGCACAGCCCTTCGGCGGCGGCTCGCCGTCCTCGCCGTCACCGCAATCGCCGCGACCGGCGTCCACGTCGGCGTCGCCGAGCCCGCATCCGCCACCATCGGACCGGGCACCGTCCTCGCCGCCGCCACCGCCACGCTGCCGCCCGAGCTGAGCCCGCTCGCCACCGGCAAACGCATTCAGTACGTGACCACGAACGTCAGCGGACTGATGACGATCGCCACCGGCCTGATCCTCACGCCGAAGACCGGTAAGAAGAACCGGACGGTCGCCTGGAGCCACGGCACCACCGGCCTCGCCGACAAGTGCGCACCTTCGGCCAGCCAGGCCGTGTTCTGGCCCGAAGCCCGCGCCGCCATCGCCGGCCTCCTCGGCAAGGGCTGGACGGTCGCCGCCCCGGACTACCCCGGACTCGGCACGCCGGAGTCGCACCCGTACCTGGTCGGGGCCAGCGAGGGCCGGGCCATCATCGACAGCGTCAAAGCGGCCCGCAACCTCGACGGCGCACTGTCCACCCAGTACGCCGTCGACGGCCACTCCCAAGGCGGGCAGGGTGCACTGTTCGCCGGGCAGCTCGCGCCCAGCTACGACGGCTCACTGGTCCTCAAGGGCGTGGCGGCCATCGCGCCGGTGTCGAACCTCGACCAGATCGCCCCGTACATTCCGGGAACGGCCGGGCAGGGCTACCTGGTGATGGCGCTGTACGGCATCAACGCGGTCGAACCCACCTTCAACCCGAACACGTACCTCGCACCGCCGGCACGGCAACGCGGCTCGGTGTTGCAGACCGGTTGTCTCTACGAAATCCTCAACGCGTACGGCCCGCTGACCGCCGAGCAGCTCGTCCCCGGCGGGGTGGTGGCACCGACCGTGCTGACCAAGCTCGCCCGGTACGGCAACCCGGCCACCGCAGCGCCCAGCGCCCCCATCCTCATCGTGCAGGGCACCGACGACGAGGCGGTCCCGTACGACATCACCGCGGGGCCGCTCCTCGATCAACTCTCCGCCTACTCGCAGCCGGTCGAGTTCGTGTCCCTGCCCGGCGAGAACCACGACGGCGCCGTCTTCGCCTCGGTGCAGACCGTGGCGGACTGGATCGCCACCCGCTTCACCTGAGACGTCCCGACCCGCCATCTCGGGACGCCGGCGGCACCCCACGCGACCACCCCCGCGTGGGGTGCCGTTTCCTCAACCCTGAGCCACCGCTGCGCGGATCGCCGCCGCGGTGGCCGCGGCGGCTTCCGCACGGAGGTGATCGATGTCGTACCCGTCAGTGACGTCACCGGTCGCGAGCGCCACCACGGCGTCGCCGTCGAAGCGCGCGTGCGCGGGGTGCAGTGCCTTGGCGAAGCCGGCATGGCCGCTCTGGGCGAGCAAGTAACAGTCGTTCTTGGAAAGCCGGGCGTCGGTCAGCACCACGGCGATCGTGGTGTTGGTCAGCGCCTGCGGTGGCGCGTCGCCGCCTACGCGCGCCGGGCCGTCCGCTTCGGCGAAGAGCGGGTCACCATCCGGGCCGAGGACATCACCCCAGGCGTTGACCACGGCGATCACCTCCACTCGTGCCGAGCCGCAGGTGCGCCCGGCTCTGCCGATACCGCCGGGATCCCGTCGCTGCCGCCACTTGCCGGTCGACGCCCCGGTGCCCGCACCCATCCGACCGGTGCCGAATTCCGCGCCGGACCAGGCGGCCAGCGCGGCCGCGCGACCAGCGCCGGCGTCGGGCGGGCTGGTGCGGACCGAGTCGTCGAAGATCGACATGCCGATCACGATGGGCACCGGGCCGGCCGGCGTGGGAAAGCCGAGGCCGCGCTCCCGCAGCAGACCCAGCACCCCGTCAGCCGCGGACAGCCCGAAGGCGGAGCCGCCCGACAGCACCACCGCGTCAACCCGGTCGACGAGTCGAGTCGGTTCCAGCAGGGCGAACTCCCGCGTCGCCGGGGCGCCGCCGCGCACCTCGCCGGAGGCGACGGTGCCGGGCGGCGGCAGGATGACGGTCACCCCGGTGTCAGAGCCGGTCCAATTCCCCACGTACGTCGACAGCAGCTGCGGTGCGCTCATGCCTTCGATCATGGCGCAACCGCGACGAGCCTGCTCGGCGGCTACTCCTCGCGGCTTCCGTGCCGCGGGGCGGGGACGCCGTTGAGCGGCTTCAGCCCGTTGAGCGGCTTGGCAGCCCCGTTGCGCAGCTCTGCCGGAATGTTCAGCGGCAGCACCGCAGATTTGCGGGAGGCTTCTACCGGCTCGGGGTCCGCGCGTCGCTTGCCCACCGGCTTGGCATCGTCCTGCGCTGCCGCCGACTTCTCCTCCGGCGCGGGCTGGGCTGCCGGCGCGGGCTGGGCCGCCGACGCGGGCTGGGCTGCCGACGCGGGCTGGGCTGCCGACGCGGGCTGGGCTGCCGGCGCGGGCTGGGCCGGGGCCGTCGGCTGGGCGGCCTCCGCCGGCGGTGTTTCCGCCGTGGGTGCCGGCTTCGGCTCCGGCGCGGTCGGCAACGCCTCGGTGGGTAGGTCCCCGGTCACCTGGGGCTGGTCCACCCAAAGGGCCCGGAGCTGGCCCTGCATGAAGCTGGTGAGCCGGGACCGGTACTCGCGGTCGAAGCGCTCCAGCGATTCGATCTGCTCCTGCAATGCCTCCCGCTTCGCGCCGAGACTGCCCACGACGTCGTCGTAGCGCTGCTGGGCGGCCAGGCGAAGCTGATCGGCGTTCTCCTGCGCGTCGGCGGTGATCCGGCCGGCCTCGCTGCGGGCCTCGAGCACGACCTTCGCGGCGCTGCGCTGGGCTTCCTCGGCACGGGCCTGGGTCTCCCGGGCGATCCGCTCGGCCGCAGCGCGCGCCTCGAACAGCACTTGCTCGGCCTCGCGGCGGACAGCGTGGGCGTGCACCTGGGCCTCACGGCCGATCTCCTCGGCCGCGGCCAGCGCGTCCGCGCGGAGCTTCTCCACCTGCTGCTGGGCCTTGGACAGATGCTCCTCGGCGGTCCGCTGCGCCATGGTGAGCACCTGGAGCGCCTGACTGTTGCCGGGGCCAGCCGAAGGGAGCAATGCGTGCTCGGACGTGGCCCCGTCCGGGGAAGATCCGTTGAACATCACTGACCTACGATCCTTGGCTCCGGTGGTCCGCGGCGCGAACGGCGGCATGCTACCAGCGGAAACAGGCGGACCGCGACGGCCACAGCGTCACCGGGAACCAACCTTCCGTGACGCTCGACCGCGACGCATCGGCGGCGCCAAATACGTCAGCGCGCTAGCTCTCCGCCCGACGTGGGTCGGGCGGGGCCGCCCGACGCACCCGGTAGACGGCAGATTCCGAACGCTGGTGATCCTCGGGTGAGCCCAGTGCCGACTGGTCGTAGACGGCGACCCGCTCCAGCAGCGCCCCGCCCGCATGGCCGCGGCCGGGATCGCCCGCCCAGACCTGGGCGCCGCGGGCGGCGGCCCGAGTCAGGAAGGCGAGCACCCGCGTGGCGAGAGTCTCCTCATACAACCCGTCACCCGCGAGGATGACGTCCGCACCCGCTCCGGTGCCGTCCAGCAGGTCGTCGGTGACGCATTCCAGGCGTACGCCGTTGGCCTGCGCGTTCGCCTCGATCGCCACGCTCGCGTACGGATCGATGTCATTAGCTGTCACCGACGCGGCACCGGCCTGGGCGGCGGCAATCGCGACCAGACCGGAGCCGGACGCGATGTCGAGCACCCGGCGGCCGGCCACGATCGCGGGGTTGTCGAGCACGTAGCGCGCGAGCACCTGCCCACCCGCCCAGGCGGACGCCCAGAACGGCGCCGGCAATCGGTGTCCTGCGGAAGCCTCCAGGCGCGCCCAGAGCAGGGTGGGATCCTCAGCGAGATAAAGCTGAATTTCCGGGACGAGCGCGACCGGACGCAGATGCAGCGCATCGGCGGTGGGGTACGCAGCACCGGCGGAGCTGTCGGTCAGCCACGGCGTCAGCGACGCAGGCGGCACGGGAGGTTGCTCGCGAATATTGATGTCATATCACCGCCGAGAACTTAGCACAGCGGCGTAAAAGCGACCCTTTGCCGATTCTCAGCCCAGCGCGGTGCTGGAACCATTGGCTGCGGCGAGGATGAACCCGCCACAGAGGCAGAGGAAAATGATCAGCGAGATCACCAGCAGCACGATCGTCACGGCCATCCCCGGGTACTTCTGCGGGGGCGCACCGAGCGCGCCCGCCATGAAGACCACCATCGGGGCGCGGTAGTCCAGCTCGACGGTCTGCCCCGGATGCACCGTGACGCCGAGGTCTGCCACGCCGATCCGCGACGGCAGCAGGTACGGCACGTGCACGTGGACGTGGTGCTGGCCGGGGGCGACCGGCACCACCGTGCGGCCCCAGGCGTTGCTCGCCTGGTGACCGTCGATCGCCACCACCGGCTTGAACAGGCCGAGCATGAAAGCCAGCGGGTGGTACTTCACGGTCAGCGCGATGGCGCTGCCACCGGGAGGCGGGTAAGTGGGCTGGTGGTGCGGGTTCCACGGCTGCTGCTCGTACACGATGATCCTCTCCCGGGCAATCCAGCCGGCGCAGGATACTGCCTGGACCGCCCAGGCGGAAATCCCCGGGGACGAGGGTGGAAATATCGTCTCACCAGTGACCAAACTCCGGCACCGCCGCATTCTTCTCAGGTGACCTTCGAGCAATTCGCGGCCGCCCGGCTCCCGACCCTGCTGCGGTACGCGGTCGTTCTCACCGGCGACCGAGAACACGCGCAGGACGTCGTCCAGGAGGTCCTGGCGCGGACGCACGTGCACTGGGACCGGATCAGCCAGACCGACGCTCCCGAGGCGTACGTGCGCCGCATGGTGCTCAACGAGTTCCTCTCCTGGCGCCGCAGCTGGACCGCCCGACACGTGTACGCCGTCGGCGAGCGCCTGGTCGATCTCGACGACGCCCGGGGCGGGGTGGTCGACCACGCGCAGGACGTCGTGGACGCCGACGAGCTGTGGCAGCGACTGGCGACGCTCGGCCGCAAGCAGCGTGCCGTACTCGTCCTGCGTTACTACGAACAGCTGGACGACGACACGATCGCCGAGCTGATCGGGTGCTCCCCCGCGACCGTCCGCAGCTACGCCTCGCGGGCGCTGAAGATCCTCCGGCTGACCTCGGCACGGCAAGCCGTCCTGGAGATGTCGTGACCGGCGCCGCCGAGCGACTGCAGGAGGCGTTCGCGCGGCACGAGCACCTGACCCCGGACCCCGCCGTGGTTTACGCCCGGGTGCGCGAGCTGTCCCGCGCGTACCGATGGCAGCGTTGGCTTTCAGAGGCCCAGGACGGTGACGGTGACAGTCGCGACGGCATCGACGTCGAGGTCTTCCGCCCGACGGACGGCGCGCTTGACCGGTAGGACGAACACCCCGCGCTCTTTGTCCGGGAAGATCGACGTCTGCCAGGTGGTGCCGCCGATGCTGGCCCGCACCCGCAGGGAGCCGAAGCCGCGGGCTCGACCGGCGGTTTGCTCCCGCAGCAGGTCGGACTCCTCGGCGGGCAGGCTGACGAAGGTCCACTGTTCGGCGGGCCGAGCGTGCCAGACCCACAGCTCGGCGGTGAAGGTCACGATCACCGCAGCAGCATCACATGCGGGCTGTGAAACAGGACCGCCTGGGAAAATAGGACGCCGCTGCGAATTCCACGGGGGAAGAACTCGCAACGGCGTGAGGTCAGCCTAACCGGCGCAGGGGGCTGAAGTCCAATCGCGAGCGTCGTTGCCGCTCAAGGGTGCAGGATTGGCTGCTCAAGGCCGCAGGACGGCGAGCACTCGGGCCATCGCGCCGACACTGTCGCCGTGCGAAGTGCGGGCGTGAGCGAGCCAGGCACTGAGATCGAACCCGGGGTAGCCGGTGCGGAATCGGTCAGCCAATTCGGCGACTTCACCCGGGTCAAAGGCAAGATCGTGAGTGAGCAGCGAGTACGGCCGCACATTGCCCGCAGCCAGCGCCGGCTTGACCGCGACCAACTCGTCCACCACCACGCGCACCTGTTCGTCCTCGCCCATGGGTCACACCTCCATGACGCAGGATGCCCTCGCCCGGTCGGGGCCGGCTCGAAAATCCCCCGAGCGTCTCGCTGTGGCGGTGGGTCAGCCCGAGGCGCCGAGGGTACGGGCGAGCCGGGCCGCCTCGGTGGCGATCCGGGTCCGGCCGCCGCGTGCCACGGCGGCGTCGAGCTCCGGCAGGCGGTCCCGCGCCTCGATGGCGGACGCGGCGGCGGTGGCGAGCGCGAGCAGGTCGGGCCCGCCCGCGCTCGCCGTAAGCGCCCCGGGCACGAGCATCCGCGCCGCCGCCCACACCTGCGCAGCAGCGCCCGCCTGAAGCGCGCCGGCGAGCGAGGCGGCAACCCGGCGCAGGACGAGCACACCCCCGGCATGCAGGGCAGCCAGTTCCCGCCCGACCCGCGCGCCGACCTCCGCGCTGCCGGGCACACCGCTCTGCCCGATGAGCACGAACGCATCGGTGGCGGCGAGCCGCTCGGAGGACCTGCCCGCTGTCAAGCCGTACGCGAGGCAGAGTGCGAACGCCGGGCCGACCGGCCCGGACGCACGCGCGAGGGCGGGGAGCAGCGCGGCCCCGCAGTGAGCGTTGCCGTCGGCGCTCTGGGCGAGCATCGGCTGCAGGTATGCGGCGAGCAGCTCGCGATGGCTGGGGAAGGCGAACGGCCAGGACGTCGACCATGAGGAGCGGGCGGACTGGTACGCCCGGGTATAGGCCCCCTCCGGGGGGCGGCCGAGCAACTCGGGCGGCAGCATCAGGTCCGGGTGCGTCAGCGGAGCGAACACCACGGTGCGCCGGAGCGGTGCGCTGGTAGCGCAGGAGCAACCGGTATGGCGGTGCCGGCACTTCCGCAGGTGCACGTCGACGACGCTGACGGCCGGGTCGGCGAGTGCGCCCACCGGAGACCCAGCGCGCTAACGCCCGTCCTGCGGGGGAACGCAGCCGGGCGGCGGAGGCGACCACGCCGGGATCCACCGCACGAGGCAGCCGCAGCAGTGCCTGGGTCAGGTCGTACGGGCCGGGCTGGGCGTCCGTGGCTTCGGCGGCGGTGAGCAGGTCCAGCAGCCGGCCCGGATCGACGTGCCCGTCGATGGTGGCCGGGGTGGCGAGCAGCGCGGCGGGCGGTTCGGCGGCCAGTTGCCCGGCCAGCTCGATCATCCGCCGGGCCAGCAGCCAGGACGGATTGGCCGGATCGCGTTCGTCCCCCGTCAGGTCGTACGACTGCCGTTTTCCGGTAACCGCGGCTCGCAGGAGGGCCACGAACACATCGGTCCAGTACTCGGGCACCAGCGGGCCCAGCCCCGCGGCCACCGCGGGCCGGTCGGCCCGGGTGCATACCGGCAGAGCGGCGGCGAACCGCTCGAACAGGATCGGATCGTCGCGGGTACGCAGCAGGATCGTCGCGGCGGCAACCAGTTCGGACACCGTGGCGATGGGTGGTGGCAGCGGGGCGGCGGTACCACCCGACGAAACCGCGCCGGCTGCCGGGACCTGTCCGGGTGCGTCAGCCGACCGGGGTGGGCCGGCCGGCTGCTCGCCCAGCAGTGTGTCAGCCTGGCGGCGGAGGTCGCCGTCGAGCCCCGCAGCGGCGGCACGTAGCAGCGCCCTGCCCTCATCGCCGAACGTGGGAAGGTGCCGGGCGGCCAGCTGCAGGACACGCTCGGCCAGGTCGACCGCCTCGTTGGCGAGCCCCGCCACCAAAGCCGCGAACAGCTGCCGGTCGCCGGTGCGGCCCAGGACCGCGTCGAGCCAGGCGAGCAGAGTCGAGGTACGGCAGCAGGCCGCCCTCCCCGGACAAGCCGCGCTGGACGCCCGGCGACAGCAGCACCGCGAAACGCAAGGCACCGAGGTCGAACTCCCAGCCGCTCGCGACCGCCCCGCCCGCGGCTGTCACGGACGGCCCGTAGAGCCGCAGGGTGCGGGTGTGCGGCAGCAACGACCGGAACGGGGTGAGCCGCTGCGCGCCCGCAAGACAGACGGCCCCGGGTGCGGCGGCGGTGGTCGCCCGCACCGAGCGCCCGGCGGGAACGAGCCACTGCACGTCACCGCGGTAAGCCGGCAGCCGATGCAGCAGTGCCGAGGCCTGCCCGCCGGGGATCTCGGCGCGCAGGTCAAACCCGGCGGCGAGGAACCCGGCCTCGGCGAACCCGCGCAGCCAGCGCTGCGGCAGCGGCACCCGTTTCTCAACGACCCGCCCGTCGAGCGTGGTGACGGCCAGTTCGTCAGGACCCACCGTCAGCCGCAACGGGTCACCGGACCCGATCCTCGTCAGGGCGGTGTAGAGCGGCGGGTTGATGTCGACGTTGGTGGTGCCGTGCGTGAGCAGCGCACCGTCGAGCGCGGCGGGCAGCACGTCGAGGCGGGCGTACACACCGCAGCAGGCGGACAACGACTCGAACCGCATCCGGTCGCCGCCGCAGGTGACCACCGGATCCCGCAGCCCGCGCACGCCGATCTGATCGCGCCGGAAGTCGGCCGCGGCGACGTCGGCCAGTGCGGCGAGACACACGGCAGCGGGCCGGGCAGCGGTGAGGAAGCCGGTGAAGGAGGACTCGTGCTGCCCGGCGGTCTCGAGGAACAGATCACCGTCCACCAGCGCAGAAGCACGCTGGTAGGCGACCTCCTGGATCCAGGTGGTCATGACTGCACGCTACCGGCGATCGCCGCCGGGCTCGGGTGGTTGGCGCGTATCCGGGAATACCTGACGGCCTGCGCCCGGCCCCTGCTCCCGCCTCGCGGTGCGCTTCGTTAGACACGCACTCTGGAGAAGTGCGACCTGACGTGGGCGCCGAACTCGAGGTTCGGCGCCCACACAAATAATTAGGATAGGTAGCTACAACTCTTCCATCACGTACCATGACCCTCGATAGAGCCCGAGAACGTGGTCGATTCAGGTTCCCGAACGTTCCCCTGATACTGCCCCAATAGATCGATGAGAAGGTCAGTCAATCCAACCTCACAATCGGCCGGGATCCGGTCCAGGGAAATCTCCCCATCCAGGAGGCCATCAACCTTTTTAGAAGCAATCAGGTATGACCAGTGAAGGGTTGTTGATCCGTGACCGACGATCCGATCCGCAACATAGTCACGGAACCCGGCCAGGGGCACGCCATCGAACGCGGCGTTGTACCCTTCCACGAACGCTACAGCCGTAGCGAATCGGTCATCCATCAGGTACATCCGCCGCCGGTTCCGAAGTTGGAAGCACAGCTGAGAGATATTCAAATCCATCACCCCACCGGAGCAAAAGAGAGGTACTGACCAAATTCCCATTGGGCGCGATAGGCAGCTAGTGGCATACCTGCTTTACCTGTGAAGCCATCGTAAACGATGCCGTCCTTGATAACGGCATAGTGCTCTGTCCAGGAACCATGAGGATCGCGCGCTGACGGGCCGAGCACAGGAGCCCCAAGCGAATCTTTGATGTGCACAATATCGCCGCCGACGATCTTCTTGATTTCCGTTGCGCACTCTTTGCAGTTGTTCATCGTCGGCACCGGCCATCCGTCTAGGCCGATCTTGCATGCGAAACCGGTGTTGTGCACAAGCACCGACGTATTACCCGCGAGCACATAGTACGTGTGGAAACCGGCCACAGTGAAGTTGTGCACTGTCGCCTTGGCCGACCGGCGCTGCACCCCCTCGATTTCGATCTGCTCGCCGGCAGCGCTCTGCAGCCGCATTCCGGGGGCCAACGCGGTAGCGTCGGTCCAGATCCGCGACTGCGGCACCCAGAACGGGTGGCGGTCGGTCGCGATCAGCTTCGCGGTGGCCTTCCCCTTGTCACCGTCGGTGTCCACGGTGATGTCGACGAGCTTCTTGGCACCGGAACCCACAATCGTCGCCGTCACCGGCTTCGCCGCGGTACGCCCCGTTTCCGGGTCAGTGGCCCGGACCTTGTCGCCGACTCGCACCTGCGCGATCGGCTTGCGGCTGCCGTCGGCCATGAGCACCGGCGTCTCGGGGACGAAACTGTTGCCGCTGCTCACGCACCCCTCGGCCTTGTCGTCAAGCTTCTTGAAGATCTTCATTGCGTCGCGGAGCTTGTCGCTCATCTTGAAGCCCTTGAGCGCGGTCGCGCCCATGCCGAAGATCGGAATCATGGCGAACCCGCTGAGCGCGGCTCCCACGTAGTCGCCCCGGGCGAGTGACACACCCGCGTCGATCGCGTCACACGCCTCACCGGCAGCCGGCACCAGGCCGCAGGCCATCAGGACGAACTGGAGGGTGTCCAGCAGCAGATCGGGGTTCTCGTCGATGAACTCCTTGATGTCGCCGAGCATCTGGCAACCGGTGCTGTCCCGGTTGGCCGTCGAGGCGCACTTCGCCGGGTTCATCAGCGCGTCCGCGAAGGACGTGTAGACCGAGACGCATTCCTTCGAGATCTTCTCCGGGTCCAGGCAGCTCCACGTCCTGTGCTCGTCGAGCGCCGTACCGGAACCGCCGCTGCCGCTGCCGGCCTCGGTGCTGCGCCGCTCCTTCTCGTGCGCGGCGAGCTTCGTGTTGTAGGTCCGCACTGCCTCGTCCGCAGCGGCCTGGGCCGCCGTGGCGTCCTTGCCGGCCGCGGTGGCCGACCGCTTCGCGTCTGCGGCTGCCTGCCGTGCGCCTCTGGCATCCGACGCCGACCGGGTCGCCGCGGCGGTGGCAATCGACGCCGACCGGGCGGCCTTGTTGGCACTGGCCTGAGCCGCGTCCGCCGCCTGACGAGCGGTCGCCGCGGACTGAGCGGCCTGGTCTGCCGACGCCTTGGCGGCCGTCGCCGAATTCGCGGCCGACTGGGCGTACAACGCCGCTTTGTCCCGCGACGCTGCCGCCTGGTTCGCGTAGTTGGCGGCCTCGGCGTTCGCCTTGCGCGCCAGAGCCGCAACCCGCAACGCCTCATTGGCGTCGGAACGGGCCATCTCGGCGTACTGCTGGGCCTCGGCGATCAGCTTCTGCACCGCGGCCACGTGGCTGGCCTGCTCGTTGTCACGCTGTGCGGCTTGATGCCGGGAGGTGGTCAGGAAGTACGAGATGTACGAGGCGGGGCCCGCAAGGGCGACCTGCCCGGCAGCCTTGACCTCGGCGCCGCCGTCCGTCATGACCCGGTGGACCTCGAGTCGCTCGTCCGCGGTGCGGGCCGGGTGCTGGCCGGCGCGAAGGAACTGATGCAGCGCGGTGGAGTTTCCGGCCAGGGCGTTCTTGGCCGCGGCCGTCACGCCGGGCCCGGCGGTCTTGAGCATGCGATAGACCGTGATCCGGTCCTTGGTGAGCTTGCCGGCGTAGGCGCGGGTGCGCAGGAAGGTCTGCACGGCGGCGTCGTCGCCGTTCACCGCGGTCTTCGCAGCCGTCTTCTCCGGACTGTCCGCCAGCTTGTCGATCAGAGACCAGACACGGGCCCGGTTGTCCTGCCCGACGGCGACCTGCCGCCCGCCGTTGAGCCAGGCGCGTAGCTCCACATCGGTACCGGCGAGGGCCTTCTGGGCGGCGTCGCGGGTCCATTCCCCGCCCGTGGTCATCAGGGCCAGCGCGGCACGCCGGCCACGGTCGCGGATCACCTCGCCGGAGGCGGCAGTGGCGGTCGCCTCGTTCAGCAGGACACGGGTCGTGGCGTCGACCCGGTCTTCCTCCTCGGTGTCCCAGAGCAGGTCCCGGTTCCAGGCCACCAGCTCGCCGCCCGAGGCGGTACGGGCCTGTTGCTCGGCAGCTGCGTCCTGCGCGTCCTCGACGCCCTGTTCGGTGGCCTCGGTCAGGCGCAGCGCGTCCTCCTCGCGGGACAGCTGTTCCAACGCGACCGCCTGGTTCGCGGCCCGGGCTGCGAGGTCGGCCGCGGCGACGGCGGCCTGGGCGTGCTTGGCCGACTCGGCGGCCGCCTTCGATGCCTCACCCGCATGAGCGGCCGCGTCCTCCGCAGCGGCAGCTGCCGCGGTGGCGTGTGCGGCAGCGTCCGCGGCGAACTGGAACGCCTCGTCCGATGCTTTCGCCGCGGCCTTAGCGAACCCGAGCGCCCGGTCAGCCGCCCGCGCCGCGGCAGCCGACTGCCGGCGAGCGTTGGCAGCGGCGTTGCGTGCCCGCTGGGCCTGCTCCGCGGAGACGCCCGCCTGCGCGCCAGCCTCATCTGCGGCATTCGCAGCCTCGGTGGCGTTGCCGCTCGCGCTCTTCGCGGCGTTGACTGCCTCCTGCGCCTGGGCCAGTGCCCGGTCCCGCTCGGCGCGGACCGCCTGGAGCTCCGCGGCCCTGGCTGCCGCATCCCTGGCCGCCTGCGCGGCCTGGCGAGCAGCCGCAGCCTTCCCAGCGTCGGTGCGCGCGGCAGCGGCGGCGTTCTGCGCCCGGGCCGCGGCCTGAGCCGTCAGCGAAGCCGCCGACGTGGCGCGTCGGGCGCCGTCCTCCGCGACCGAAGCCGCCCGCATGGCGGCGTTCGCTGCTCCCTTGGCAGCCCTCGCCGCCTGCGCGGCGCCCTCAGCGGCGTCTGCCGCGCGACCTGCGGCAGCCGATGCCTTCTTCGCCGATCCACCCGCGGCCTTGCTCTCGGCCGCTGCGGTCTGCGCCGACTTCTTGGCCGCCTCGGCCGCGTTCAAGGCCCGCTTCGATTCGTCCGACGCGGCGAGCGCCTCCCGTGCGGTCGTCTCGCCCGCTTGCTTCGCCTGCTGAGTGAGGCTGGTAATGGAGGCCAGCTCCTTGTCCCTGGCCCGGGCGGCGAATTGGCCACGGAACAGGAAGTCACGCAGCTCATCGGCGCTGCCGCCGAGCGCTGCAGCAGCAGCGGCGTTGAGCAGTGGACCACTGTTGTTCGGCTGACCGGTCAGCATCCGGGTAGCGGCGAGCCGATCGTCGGCGTACTCGGCCTTCTCCCGGTTGGTGCTGAGGAACTCGGTGACATCGGTGGCAGTGCCGTCCAGCGCGGCCCGCGCCGCGGCCTTGGTGGAGGGACCGCCGGCCTCCAGCACCCGGTAGACACGCAGCCGCTCATCGGCGGTCCAGGAGGATTCGAAGCCACCGTTGACGAATGCCTTGACGTCCTCCGACGTTCCGGCCAGGGCCTTCAGCGCCGCGGCCTTGGTTGACGGGCCATCCATTCCCGACAGTGCCAAGGCGGCAGCCCGCGTGTCCGCTTCGCGTGCCTGCTCGGCGCCGCCGCCTTTTTCCGCGAAGGCTCTGATGTCCTCATCGGACCCGAGCAGCGCCTCGGCCGCGGCGCGCGCGACCGACGGGGTTGCCTGAACGACGAGACCAGCCGCCCACGCCCGAGCGACGGTGTAGTCAAAGGGCGGCACGGCAAGCGCCGCATCGGCCGGCAGTAGGGTGCCGGCCAGCACCACAGTCAGGCCTGCGGCGATACTCCGTACGCGCCTGGAGAACCTTGCGGATTGCACTATTTACCCCTGTCGGAGGTGGACAAGCTGGTGGGAACGCAGACAACGTCGATCGTCAGCGCGAGGTGTGCGTCTCTGGATCGTCTGCGGGGCGAGCGCTGCCTGCCGCCCGCCGTCCCGAAGAGCCTCGAGGCCACGACGACAGGACAGGCCCGGCGTCGGGTAGGTCTGAGGATCCAGTACGGGGACAGGCGGCAGGCAACGATCGAGTGGGCACATTTCAGGAAGCGGTCCGGGAAACGGAGGCACGCCGTCTGGCCCGAAGCCGCCCGGCCGTCACGCGGAGCGCCGATCGGCCACCGCTGAGTGGTGACTACGCGAGTCGGATCTCGACCAGGACCGCCTCGGGCTCCTCGTTACCGCTGCCCGGGTAGATCCCGACCGGCGTGTTCGCCGGAACCAGGATGGGGTCCGGGTCGGCCCCCTGCGACAGGTCGGCCGAAACGTAGAGCGGGTTGGCTCCGGACCGCACACCGTAGGTCGCTGGCACCTCGAGGGTGAGCACTCCGGTCGTACCGATCGTCTTGAAGCAGTAGTACCAACCAGAACCGCCCGCGACGAACTGCTCGACCTGGATCTCGGTCGTCTGGCACTGCACCTCGGTCAAGGGATTGATCCGCTTGGTGAACATGATGTGGCCGTCGCCACCGATGAGCTTCAGCTCGTCCTTCGCCAGGATCTGCGCGGCGCCCGGGTAGGAGTAGTCCTCCACCAGAGACGACGCACTGGGGCTCTCGGCCGCCTGGGCACCCCCACCGAAAACGAATGCGCCTGCGGCGACGGCAACGGCGACCGCGCCGGTCCACGACAGAATTTTCATACCGCACTCCCATCAAGACTTCTTCAGGCGCGGCGGAGGACTTCCGCCGGCCCCTTACTGCTGATCTCCGGCCCACCCGCGCAGGGGCTACCCCACGTTCGTCGCGCGTTGATGTGAGGCGGGGAGCATGAGGCTTCCCGCCGCCGGAGTTGGTCTGCCAGGCACGCCGAGTGGTCCTGCAAGTCGTGCGGGACCACTCGGCGGGTGCCGGTCAGGCGATATTGGTCAGGGTGCCGACCTGAACGGTGCCGTTCGCGAGGGCAGCCGTGTAGCTGTCGAAGACCTTGCCGTTGGTGTCGATGCGCGTGGCGCTGGTCTCCCAGGTACCGGCCGTGGACCGGTTGCGGATCCACAAGCCACTGCCGAGGACGACCCCGGTCACCTGGACCGTGCCATTCGGCAGGCCCGCGGCCGAGAGCTCGTCGATTCCGCCGTTCGTGTCGATCTGTGTCTTGGCGGTCGACCAGACTCCTGCCGCGCTGCGGCTGCGGGTCCAGATACCGGTCCCTGCCCCGCTACCCGGCACCAGCGTGAGGAACTGGATGCTGCCGTCCGGCAAGGCTGCCGTCGCGATCGCGGAGATCGTGGTGGTGGAATCGATCTTGGACGAAGCGCCCCAGACATTGCCGGTCGTGCGGCTACGGCTCCACACACCAGAGCCACCGACCAGTGTCTGCACCTGCAACGTGCCGTTCTTCAGTCCGGCTGACGCAATGTCGGTAATGGCAACATTGTCGTCGATCTTGGTCGCACCCTCCCAGACGCCGTCCGCCTTGCGGATCTTGTTCCAGACACCGCTGTTCGGCACGAGGGTCTGCAGGTTCACGGTGCCGTTCGGCAGGCCGGTCGCAGCGATGTCGGTGATGTTGACGTTGGCATCGATCTTCGTCGCGCCACTCCAGACACCGCTCGCACTGCGGCTGCGGTACCAGATACCGCTGTTCACGACCATGTTGAACACGTGCAGCGAACCGTCCGACAGAGTGGCCGCCGCAGTGGCCTTGATGGCCAGGTTGTTGTCGACGAGCGTCGGGTTGGCGTCCCAGGCGCCCCCGGCCGACCGGGTACGGGAGTACGCCGGTCCATGCGGGCTCGGCGAACCCACCGTGGAGTTGGTGATGTTCCCCTGCACCCAGCTCACCAGCGTGTCGGTGCGCAGTTCCGTCGCACTGCGGTCCGAGGTGACCGGCGCGCCCAGGCAGCCGTACTGCGAAGAATCGACGTGCAGGCCCACCAGCTCGACGCGGCCGCTGATCTCGCGGATCGCAGGGCCGCCGGCGTCACCCTTACAGGTGGTCACACCCGACGGGTTCGTGCCGGTGACTTTCAGCGTGTCCGCACCCATCGTGTTCACCGTGACCGTACCGGTGTGCTTCGCATCCGGCACCCAGGTGTCAGCGGTACGCCCGTATCCGATCAGGCGCAGCGTCTGGCCGGCAGTGGGCGCAGTGGTGGCCAGGGGGATCGGCGTGACCACGGGCAGCGCCTGGGTCCCGGCGGGCGGGGTCAGCCGCAGCATGGCGACGTTCTGCGACGGGTGCGGAATCACCAGGTTCACGGTGGACGACAAGCCCGTGTTCACCGTGATCGGCGTGGCTGGCATACCGATCGTCGCCGGCTTGTCAGGGGTGTCGACGCAGCTGCGGGCAGTGAGCACCCAACCCGTGGCCACCAACGCCCCGGTGCAGCCCTTGCCGAAGCCGGGCGCGCCCACGTTCACCCGCGCGGTGAACGAGTAACCGTTGGTGGAGGTCTCACCGATGAGAGCCTGCGCCGTCGACCCGCCGAGGAAACTCGCCGCAGCAACAGCCACGGCCGTGGCTCCCGCCACCGTGCCACTTCGCCTGAGGGAAGGCATAACAGTTGTCGTCCTTTCACGGATTAACACGCGGCGAACTGACCAGTCAAGATTCGACGGTTTCGCCGAGCAGCGAGGCGCTGCCTTTCCGCCCGGAAGAACATCCTCGGCAACGGCAAGCGCCGGACGAGGCTGACATTTAGCTCCACCGCCTGTCAACACTGGCGCGACGTCATAGAGGGTCTACACGAGGACGGTGTGCCGCATTTCACGAGGGCTGCATTCCAGGCCACTTGACCCGGCGCCGTAATTGCTTCCTGGCCGAGCGCAGTAGCGAAAGTGACTACACAACAGGAATGGCAAGAACACCTACGACCAGGGTCTGGCCGGTGCCGGATCGGGCAACCTCTCGGTCACCCGGACACGCCGGCCCAGCCGACCAGGCACATAGATCGGCCATCCGGACAACGCCGCGCCGCCAACACCTCTACCAGCACGGACATCGCCGTGATCGTCGCCACCACCGGCACGACGCGCCGCACGCTTCCAGCAGGCGCATCGGATGACATGCCACACATATGACCGACTTACCAGCCTCGACCTAACGGATTTACGCGGGCATCCCCAGCAGCATCGCCAATTCTCTTCCCACGCGAGACAAGCCACAGATCGAATGTGTGCTGACCTGACATCGTTTCACCCATGCCTGGGACAGCCAGCCGCGGAGTCAAATATCTCAGGCTGACGGAATGCGATGCTCATCCTTCCCACTGGTCTCGTACGTCACACCTGCAACATCGTCAACTTTGGTTCAAGCGGCGCAGATTTCCGTTCACATATGTCAGCCCATCAGATCCACATTCAGCGGATAGGCTCGGTGGGCTTCGTTTACCTGCAGCGGAGTGCTCTCAGGAGGCTCGAGATGGGTGGTGAGATCTCCTACAACCCGATGAGGCGCACCGATCCGGCGGAAGCTATTCCACTCGGAGCTCTGATCGCTGGGCAGCAGGGCCGGGCATTCCCGACCCTGTCGATCACCGCCGGCACGTCAACCACCAGGCCCCCCTCGGGGTCACCGAGCTGATCCACGACAGCCTTCCACACGTCGTTGCGCTTTGCGCCGGCATCGTCCCTCCGCCCGACAAGGAACCTAGGTGAGGGCGTGGGCCCTACTGACGACTGCGGCGTACGGCCGGGGCACCCGGTAGACGAAGCCGTCTGGAACCGTCGTCGTCTCTTCGACTTCGACCAGACCGAAAGTCGCGAGTTCCTCGGCGATCTCTTCCGCCCGGTGCTCCTCGACGGCCAGTACGCCCGCCATGGCGTCCAACGAAGCAGGGTCCGCCATCCGGGACAGCCCGCAGAAAGCGGCACGTAGCTCTTCGCCGAGCAGGCGCAGGGTTCGGCCGAGACTGCGATGCACACCTTCGCCCGCCGGCGCCGGCCGGCTCTGGTGATCTTCGCCGGCTCGGGTGCGGTTCACCTGCCGGGCGATCGGCCAGTGCGGCTTGAGTTCGAGGTGGGCCGCGGCTTCCCGCAACGCCATGGGCAGGCCCTCGCAGAGCTCCACCAGGTCGTGGGCCGCCGCGATCTGCCGGTTGACCCGTTCCTCGCCGAGAATGTGTGCCAGCAGTCGGTAGGCGTCCGCGCAGGCCAACGGCCCGAGGTGGACGGTGGCTGCGACGGCCGGGTCGGAGAATCGGCGCCGGGCGGCGATCAGGGTGCCGCAGGACAGTCCGGTCGGCAGCAGCGCACCGAGTTGGCCGGCACCGGCGACGTCGTCGAGGACGACCAGCACCCGGCGGCCGGCGGACCAGCTCCGGAACAGGCTGGACCGTTCCGCCAGCGGTTCCGGAATCGCGGCCGGTGCGTACCCGGCGGCGCGGAGGAAGCTGCCGAGCACCTCGGCCGGGTTCACCGGATAGCCATCGTCGTCGCTCAGCCGGGCGTAGAGCAGACCGTCGGGGTACCGGGTCCGCAGTTTGTGCGCCACGTGCACGCACAGGGCGGTCTTGCCCGATCCCGGCGGTCCCGCGACCACGACCACCGGGGCCGCGGTGCGATCGTCGGCGGCCAGCGGGGCGGACACGTCGGCGACTTGCGTCCGGCGGCCGACCAGGCGGGCCACGTCCGGCGGGAGCTGATCGGGCGGCTCTGCACCACCCCGGCCCGCGGTGGCGGTCCGTGCGGCCGGGAAGTCGTCGTCGATGGCGGGATCGGCGACCAGCACCGCCTGGTGCACCCGCTGCAGCTCCGGCATCGGCTCCAGTCCGAGCTCGGCAGCCAGCACGTCGCGTGCCTCCTGGTAGACGCGCAGCGCGTCGAGGCGACGGCCGGCGCGGTAGAGCGCGAGCATCAACCGGCTCTGCAGACTCTCGTCCGTCGGCTGCTGGGCCACCATGGCGGTCAACTCGCCGATCAGCTCGTGGTGCCGGCGTAACGCCAGGTCGGCGTCGATGCGTTGCAGGGTGAGCCCGCGCCGCTGCTCTTCCAACCACACAGTGGACGCCCGCAGCAGTGGACCGGCGGCGACCTCGGCCAGCGCGGGGCCACGCCACAGCCGCAACGCCGCCCGCAGGGTGTCCACCGCCGGTTCGAGTGAGCCGGCGTCGAGCTCGGCACGGGCCCGATCGGCGAGCCGCACGAAAGTGGTGGCGTCCACCGCATCGGAGGCCAGCATGAGGACGTACCCGGTGGGTGACGTGGACAGTGCGGGTGCGTCGCCGCCCGGGCGGGTGACCCGGCTGCCCGAGCCGAGTCGGTAGAGCTTGCGCAGCTGGTAAACGTACGTCTGCAGGGTGGTGGTGGCGCTCGAGGGTGGACGGTCGCCCCACAGCTCCTCGATGAGCTGCTCCGAACTGACCACTCGGTCGGCGTTGATGGCGAACAGGGACAGGACCTGACGCAGTTTCGGCGCGGTGGGGACGATCAGCCGCCCGTCCAACTCCACCTGGAACGGGCCGAGCAGGTTCACGTGCACGTCGGCCGCCGTCCTCGGCGCGACGGGACCGGGCGCCTCACCGGTTTCTTATCCACTTGACACACCCCGTAGTCGGCACTTCGCGTCCGTTGCAGAGATGATTGCTTCCGCGCATCGCCAGCGGTCGCATCATGGCCCAATATAGGCTGCACAGGGTTCTCCTGAAAGACCCTTAGGCCGGAGTCGAGAAATCGACAGCGCGGCGCACCCGCGGCCCCACCGGCGCCCACCGCTGCGGCATCCAGCAGGCAGAATGCAGGGAAACCGACCTCGGAGCGCGACGCGGGCAGCAGTGCCGGAAAGAATTGCCCCAGGCCGCGAAGACATTGATCCAGCGCCATCACGAATGGCAGCCAGAATTCGCGGCATTCCGCAGCGCTGCACACCACAAAGAATCGTACGAATGTCGACAGTGAATAGTCCTGGCCGGGCAAAGCCGCAGCCCGGGGCGGGTAGCGGCCGGGCCGGCGGCATACATCTCCAGTAGTACTCAGCGGGCCGGACTGCTGACGTTGCGTACATCTGTGGACGGTTGTGCCCGGGTAGGCACGGCAATAGGTTTCGTGCGGGTCCCGCCGGCTGCCCGATGCCCATCGGAGGCGAATGCCGAAATCGGTGGAAGGCAGGTTGTGCCATGGCAAGGACAGTTGCGGCAGCGGTGCTCGGTGCCGTGGTCGGTCTCGTCGTGAGTCTGATCGTCCTCGGCGACGACGGCCCCGGCTTCGAAACCAAGCACGTGATCATGGCATTGGCCGGCCTCGTTCTCGCGGTCGTCGCCGAACGCGCCCTCGCTACCCGGCGCCCGCACCAGTGACCCGCGCTGGGCACCGCTCCGCAGCGAGCGTCAAGTTCGGCTCGACGGGCCTTCGAGTGCCCCCTTCCACCATCGGTGCGCCCCCGGAACGCCGCCTCCGGACGATCCGGCGCCGGGGACGGAGAGGGGCACCGACCGATGGATGCGACCGGAGCATTGCGGCACTGCAGGCGCATGGTCGTCGCCGTGCTGCGCCACGTATGGCGAGGTTTCACGATGTACGGCATGGCGGCCACCGGGGTGCAGGCCTCCCCCACGGATCCCGCTGTGCCCGCACCGCCTCCGATGGGGCCGACCTGGCACCCCGCCACCGGATCCGGGCCGGGTGTCACACCCGGTGCGGCACTGCCGCCGATCGGGCCGTCAGCCTGCCTACCGGAGCTGACCGGGCCGGGATTTGCGGTGCCCCGGCTCGCCGCTCCTCCGCCAGGCCATCCCGAGCGGCTGGTCCCGGATCTGCCCCTCAACGCCGTCGAGCGAGGACTCTGGCGCCAGCTGCGCTGAGCACCGGCACTCTGGCGGTCGTCGAGTCCCCGTCGATCGGCGCTCCAGTGGCGCTTCGCAGGATTTCTGCGACCGGGCGCTCGGAGCGCTCGCACGGACGGAAGGCCGCCTGGCGATGAGACTGTATCTGCTGGAACTGGGCACGATCCGCTACTACAAGGACCGCCCCGTGTGCGGCTACCTCATCCGGTGCGACGACGGCACCGACGTCCTCGTGGACACCGGTCCCGCGCGAGACGCCGATCCCGATTCGCCGATCATCGCGCGGACCGACCCCGGTCTGCTGGATCAGCTCGCCGCCATCGGCGTCACGCCCGCCGACATCGACATCGTGGTGTGCTCGCATCTCGACCCGGACCATGCCGGCAATCACGACCTGTTCCCGGACGCCGAGTTCGTCATTCAGCAGAGCCACCTGGAGCTGGCCCGTTCCGGCACCGAATCCCGCCTGGAAGCCACCCGGCACCGCTGGGATCTGCCGCACCTGAAATACCGAACAGTGGACGGCGACGTCACCCTGGTGCCCGGTATCGAGTTGATCGAGTCAAGCGGACACATCACCGGCCACCAGTCCGTGCTCGTCCGGCTGCCGGGGGCCGGCGCGATGCTGCTGGCCGTGGACGCGATCACCCAGGAGGCCGCGATGGATCCGGAAAACCGACCGATGACCCGCTTCGACCTCGACGCGGACGCCGCCCGGGCCAGCACACGCAAGCTCATCGACCTCGCCGAGCAGGAGAACGCCATGGTCATCCGCAATCACGACCCGAAGCAGTGGCCCACGTTGACCCAGTGGCCGTCCTTCTACGAGTGAGCCCCGCCGAGCCGGGACGCCGGACGAGACCCGGCACCGGAGCCCGATGGCAACCGGTGCCGGAGCCGGCGGGTATTCGCACCAAGGCCGCTGTGCCTACAGTGGTCGCCATGCGGCGTACCCGATGGGCGGCGGCGTGGCGTGCCATGGCCATCCCGATCCTCGTCCTGGTCCTCGACGTCGTCGTCGTGCTCACCAGCGGCAGCCACGGCAACCGTGCGCTGTTCCCGCTCGGCTGGACGTTGATGATCGTCAGCGCGGTGGCGTTGGCGTGGCGGCAGAGTCATCCCGTCGCGGTCCTGGCCGTCACCAGCGTCACCGGAATGCTCTACTACCCGCTGGGTTTTCCGGATTCGCCCATCGCGCTGGCCTTCGTCATCGCCCTGTTCACCGTCGCCCGCGACAAGGGTCGCTGGCCGGCGATCGGCGCCGCGCTCGTGCTCGCAGCCACCTTCTCCGTGCTGACCTCGCTCGATCTGGACGGTTCCGGCGACCAGAAGTCCGTGGAGAGCCAGGTGCAGACCGCGGTCGGGGTGGCCGCGATCCTGCTGCTCGCCATCGTGCTGGGTGAGGTGGCCCGGGGCCGGGTGCGGCATGTGGAGCAGGCCGAGCAGCGGGCCGCCCTGGCCGAGGCGACCCGGGAAAGTGAGGCGATGCGCCGGGCCATGGAGGAACGCCTACGCATCGCCCGCGACCTGCACGACGTCGTCGCGCACCAGATCTCCCTGATCAACGTGCAGGCCAACGCCGCGCTGCACACCCGCTCGGCGGACGGCGCGTTCGAAGCCCTGGAGGCCATCCGTACGGCCAGCAAGGACGCCCTGCGGGAGGTGCGCACGGTGCTGGGCGTGCTGCGCCAGGTGGACCAGGATGATCCGGTGCAGCCGAGCCCCTCCCTGGCCCGCCTCCCCGAGCTGATCTCGCGCACCGAGGCCACCGGCCTGCCCGTCCGGACCACCGTGGAAGTCCCGGCGGAGCCGCTGCCCGCCGCCGTCGAAATGGCCGCCTACCGGATCGTGCAGGAGGCGCTGACCAACGCTGTCCGCCATGCGTCAGCGAGCAGCGCGGAGGTCGATGTGCGCTGCATCGGCAATCAGCTCGTGGTGACCGTGGCGGACGACGGCGAGAAACCGGTCGACCCGGACGCGCTGCGCGACGGCAACGGTCTGCTCGGCATGGCCGAACGAGCCGCGGCGGTGGGCGGCGAACTGACCGCCGGCCCCCATCCCGACGGCGGGTTCCGGGTCGAGGCCCGGCTGCCGGTCACTTCCGAGAAGAACGGACTCCGATGATCTCCCTGGTGCTGGCCGACGACCAGACGCTCGTCCGGGCGGGCTTCCGCTCGATCCTCGCCGGCGAGCCGGACCTGAAGGTCGCCGGCGAGGCCGCTGACGGGGCAGAAGCAGTCCAGCTGGCGCACGAGCTGCGCCCCGATGTCCTGTTGATGGATATCCGGATGCCCGGACTGGACGGGCTCGCGGCCACCCGGCAGATCTGCGCCGACAAGTCCCTCGACGGCGTCAAAGTCGTGATCCTCACCACCTTCGAGTCGGACGAGTACGTCTACGGCGCGATTCGGGCCGGGGCCAGCGGCTTCCTCCTCAAGGACACCGAGCCGGTCGAGCTGATCCGCTGCGTACGGGTGGTGGCTCGCGGTGATGCACTGCTCGCTCCGTCGGTCACCCGTCGGCTGATCGCCGAGGTGGCGGCCCGGCTGACCCCGCCGCCCCCGGCGCCCGAACTGGCCTCGCTGACCGCACGTGAGGCCGAAATCATGGACCTGGTTGCCCAGGGTCTGTCCAACGAGGAGATTGCCGGCCGCCTGGTGATCAGCCATGCGACCACGAAGACCCACGTCAGCCGGATCCTCACCAAGCTGGGTCTGCGCGACCGGGCCCAGCTTGTGGTGTGGGCGTACGAGTCGGGTCGGGCGCTGCCGGGCTGGCTGCCCTGAGCCGAGGAGCGGGGCGGACAGGACTTGCGGCGACCGCTAAGGTGAACCCCTTTGCATGTCACTGGGGAGAATCATGAAGTTGCGTCGACTGTCCGTAGCGAGCCTGGCCCTGGTCGCTGTGGTGGGCGTGTCCGCCTGCGATCGGCCCGCCGCCGAGGAGAAGACCGCCGCGGGTGCCGCGGCCACCACTGCCGCTCCGGC
Source organism: Actinoplanes sp. NPDC051859 (assembly GCF_044452725.1). Taxonomy (NCBI): domain Bacteria; kingdom Bacillati; phylum Actinomycetota; class Actinomycetes; order Micromonosporales; family Micromonosporaceae; genus Actinoplanes; species Actinoplanes sp. NPDC051859. The sequence goes on from NZ_JBITBX010000010.1 coordinate 242,163, forward strand.
CGATGCCACCGCCGAGCTGACCGCGGCGATGAAGAAGTTGGGTGACCAGCCGGTCAAGATGACGATGGACATGGGCACCCTGATGAACGCCACGGGCGCCGTCGACGCCAAGGGCAAGAAGGCCGACATCACCATGAAGATGGCCGCGGGCGGGCAGAGCATCGACATGAAGATGCGACTGGTCGACAAGGACCTCTACCTGAAGTTCGAGGGGGCGGCTGCCGCCGCTACGGGTGGCGCGGACACCTGGCTGCACGTCGACGCCGCGAAGATCCCGGCCGGCAGCCAGCTGGACGTCGAGAACCTCGCCAGCGCCGACAAGTTCGTCGGCGGGATGGAGAAGGTCGAGAAGGCGGGCGCGGGTGACTTCAAGGGCCTCCTGGACATGACGAAGGTGCCGGGACAGGACACCAGCGCGTTCGGGACGAAGGCCAAGGCCGTGCCGTTCACCGCCAAGGTCGACGACCAGGGCCGGCTCACCGAGCTGGTGCTGGACATGAGCACCCTGGGCCTGCCGGCCGAGGCGCCCACCAAGATCACCACCAAGTACCACGACTTCGGCAGCCCGGTCTCGGTGCAGGCCCCGGCTTCCGACAAGGTCCAGGAGATGCCGGCGGAGATGCTGAAGTCCTTCACCTGAGGCAACTGACCGACCGGTTCCGGGCGCCATCGCCAGCAGCGATGGCGCCCGGAACCGTCAGTCGATAATGCCGAGGCCCCGATCCAGGGTGGTGAGCAGCCGGTTACCGTCGGCTTCCACCACGAACGGGTCCTCGACGTGCACGGCACCGAAGCCGAACTCGTAGTACGGCGTCTCGGTGTTGACCACCGTGCCGACCTCGATCTCGTCCTCGCTGGTGGGCGTGATCAGCACCGGCTCGTAGATTTCCACGCCGATGCCGTGCCCCACGTGGTGCCGACGGTAATGCGGGATGCCGGCCTGCCGGACGCCCTCGACGGTGATGTCGAACAGCTCCTTGCCACGCAGGCCCGGGCGGGCCTCGTCGATCGCGCGCTGTTCCCCGGCGAGGGCCGCCTCGTAATAGCGGACCAGCTTCGGGTCCGGTTCGCCGAGCACGAACGTCCGGGCCAGGTCGGACCAGTAGCCGTTCAGCACGCAGCCGACGTCGAACCAGATCCCGTCGCCGGGTCGTAGCGGTTCCGCGCTGGGTCGTTGCTGGCCGCCGACCGCCGACCGACCGAACTTGATCAAGCTGAACTTGGGTCGGGCGCCGTGCCGGACCAGTTCCAGTTCGAACTCGCGGACCAGGTCGCGTTCGGTAGCACCCGGTCGGGCGGCCGCGACGGCTGCCCTGATGCCGGCCTCGGTGGCCGCCGCCGCCGCGGTGATGCGCTCGATCTCCGCCGGTGTCTTGACCTTGCGGACCCAGCGCAGGTCCTCGGCGGCAGGCAGGATCCGCGCACCGGGCAAGGCGTCGCCGAGAGCGGCGAGGAAGCCGAACGGCGCACCCTTCTCGTCGATCCCGATCGTGCCGCCGGACACCCCGGCCCGGCGCAGGACGTCGGTGAGGGCGTCCAGCGCGGTGGCCGGTGCCGGGCCGAGCACCGACACGTCATAGAGGCGCTGCTCGGTCGGGGTCAGCACGGCGTCGCCGGCCAGTTCCCGGTGGAAGGTGCCGATGCCGACCGCCTCGGCCAACGGCACCGACGCGTCCAGGAACTGGTCGACGTCGCAGCGCGAGGTGAGGAAGTACGGCGTCGCCAACCGATCCCGGACGACCACGACCAGGCACCGGCCACCGTACGGGTGGGTCTGCGCCGGCTGGCTCGCCACCCCGGTCAGGTAGTAGACGTTCTCGAACGTGGTGGCCACGAACGCGTCGAGACCTGCCTCGTCCATCCGGCGGGCCAGCCGGTCGAGGTGTGCCAGCATGCGGTGCTCCTCCGTTGCGGGACAGCGAATCACTTTGCGGTAGCGGATCAGCGGGACGGCGGATCAGGTCAGGGCGAGCAGTTCGGCGACGTCGACCGGGGCGTGGCTGGGCCGGCGCGCCCCGAAGATCAGCCCGGCCAGGGTGTCCAACCCGGCGGCGGAGATCCGCTCGGCGAGGCCCTTGGCGTGCAGCCAGCGGTCGTTGAACGACTCATCGATGTAGTTGACGGCGCCGTCCGCCGCGACCACCACGATCCGGGAGCCGGGGAAGGCCTGGGCGTGGTGCAGAGCGGCGAAGATGCCCGCACCCGCCGATTCCCCGACCATGAGCCCTTCGGTACGGGCGAGCACCCGGCTGGTGGCGATCCCCTCGGCGTCGTCCACCAGGTGCACCCGGTCTACTAGCGACATCTCCAGGTTGCCGGGCCGCCACGCGAGGCCGAGCCCGCGCATGGCATAGGAGTGGAACGGGTGCCCGAAGGCGGCCGAGCCCACCGCGTCCACCGCGACCGTGGTGACCTCGGGCAGCTTCTCCTTGATCGTGCGGGCCAGCCCGGTGAGGTGCCCGCCGGTACTGGCAGTGGCTACCAGCACGTCGAAGTCCGGCACGTCGTCGAGCAGTTCCCGGGCGGTGTTCTCGGCGTGGGCCCGCGGGTTGTCGGGGTTCTGCATCTGGTTGGGCCAGAACGCGCCGGGAATGCTGGCGACGAGCTGGCGTACCCGTTCACGGCGCGGTCCTTGGAATCCGCCGTTCTCGTCGGGTGTCCGCACGATCTCGACCTCGGCGCCCAGCGCGGCGACGAAGCTGAGCATGGACTTCGGCGCCTTCGGGTCGACCACAATGATCACCCGGTAGCCGCTCACCGCGCCGATCAGCGCGAGTGCCTTGCCCATGTTGCCGGACGAGGACTCGACGATGGTGCCGCCGGGGCGGAGCCGGCCATCGCGCTCCGCCGCGGTGATCATCTGCAGGGCCGGCCGGTCCTTGATGCTGCCGGCCGGGTTGAAGGATTCGAGCTTGACGAGGATCTCGGAGCCGTACGCGCGATCGAGGCTGCGCAGCCGCACGACCGGGGTCCGGCCGATCGTCTCCAGCATGTTGTCGAAGATCATGGAGCACCGTCCTTCACAGCGCGAGCCGCACGCGATAGTGGTCCAGCCACTGGTTGAGCTGGATGGTGAGTTCGATGTCGGCGCGGGCCATCCGGTCCTTGCCGAGCCGGGGCAGGTCCCCCGCAAGTTCGGCGGCGCGGTCGAGGTCGATGAGCTCGCGGACCGGCGCCTTCGGGTCCGCGACGATGGCGGCGATCTCGCGCTGGAGACCGGCCGGGTAGTCAGGGTTGTTGCTGACCGGCGAGGCGCTGCGGTGCCGTTGCAGCACCGACTCGGGCAGCAGGTCGGCGACCGCCCGGCGCAGGACCGCCTTCTCGATGTCGCCGGTGTTGTGCATCGTGTTCGGGATGTTGTACGCGTACTGCACGAGCCGGTGGTAGTTGATCGGCGAGCGCAGCTGCAGCCCGGCGGCGGCGTACGAGCCGGCGTCGATGCTGAACCGGGTGTTCATCAGGTAGGCGATCGTGCGCATCGAGCGCTGTTCGGCGTCCTCGCCCGGCAGGAACTCCACCTCGCCGACCGCGGTGGCGTACTCGTCGGCGTAGTAGGTGGGCAGGTCGAGGGCTTTGAGCGTGTCGGTGTTGAGCAGGCCGGTGCCGAAGCCGTGCCGGGAGCCGTGTTTCTGGGCCAGGGCGATCCACGGGAAGGTGCCGGAGGCGACCAGGTCCTTGTGGGTGTACCAGGTGGCGCCCTGGAAGTACTTGTCGCCGCCGTACCCGGCGAAGACCACCTTGCAGCCCTGCTCGGCCGCGCGGTGCACGGTCAGGTACTGCGCGGTGTCCATGTCGTACTGGCGGGTCGGGAAGTCCTTGGAGCGCAGCATGCCGACCCGGACGATGGGGTCGAGGATGTCGTTGGTCTCCAGCTCGACCAGGGTGTGCCGGGAGCCGATCCGGTCGGCCACCTGCTGCGCGAACGGGGTGTCGTTCGTGCTGCGCATGACGTCGGCCTGGAACTCGCTCTTCTTGAAGTCGATGGTGAACGTCTGCAGCGGGTCGGTGCCGCGCTTGCGCAGCTCCTCCGCGGCCAGGGCGGCCACCGACGACGAGTCGATGCCGCCGGAGAGCATGACGAGCATCTTCGACGGGTCGTCGGCGAGGTTCTGCCGGACGCTGGTGGCGAGCATGTCGCGCACGGTGGCGACCGTGGTCTCGTAGTCGTCGGAGTGCTCTTCGGTGGTGAACTTCCAGTACCGTTCCCGACGCCAGCCCTTGCGGTCGAAGCGGGCGATCTCCGCGGCGCCGACCCGCTGGAAGCCGCTGAAGATGCCGCCGTGCGGCAGCGCCTGGGAGATGGCCTCGCGCAGGCCCGCCGCGTCCACCCGGGGCTGCACCTCGGGGTGGGCCAGCAGCGCCTTGCGCTCCGAGCCGAAGACCAGGCCGGTGGACGTCTCGACATAGTAGATCGGCTGGCCGCCCAGGTGATCGCGGACCAGGACCAGTTCATCGGTACGCCCGTCCCAGATCGCGATCGCGAACGTGCCGGCGAGCTCGGGGACGAAGCTCGTGCCCCACCGCAGGTACGCCCGGACGAACAGCTCGGCGGTGCCGGCCGTGTCGATCCGGGTGCCCTCGACCGGGCGCAGCTTGGCGCGCAGCGAGTCCAGCCCGGTGGGCCAGCCGCTGACCGTGCCCGCCACCGGCTGATCGCCGACGTTGACCACGTACGGCTGAGGCTCGGGGGCGTCCTCGATGGCGAGGGTGCGGTAACCGAGCGCGGCGTGCCGGGACACCCACACCGCCTCGGCGTCCGGACCGCGCTGCGCGAGCGTGGCGGTCATGGTGATGACCGTCGGCCGCTGCCGTTCCAGGTCGCGCGTGAAGTCGATCCAGCCTACGAGTCCTGACATGGGTGTTCCTCTCTCGATTCGCTGTCGAGTGCCACCGTCGCCGGTGGCACTCGAAGCCGGGTACAGGGCGGTTGGAGAGCGCCGGTGATCAGGCGTTCGCCGGGAGGGTGTCGACCGAGAGCTGCGAGATGCAGCGCATGGTGGCGTTGCGGAAGTACGCCCCGAAGCCCTCTTGCGTGTCGGTTTCGCGCTGCTCGGCGAGGAACGGCGCGAGCTTGTCCTCGATGACGTGCACACCCTTCTGGGTCGCCATCGTGCGGGCGATGTGCGCGAAGTCGCCCTCGTAGTGGATGACCCGCACCATCACCGTGTCCTTGATGAACACGGCGGTCCCGAGCAGCTTGCCGACCTCCGCGCCGCCGGAGTCGCGGATGGCGGACGAGCTGGCCCGCTGGAAGCCGGCGAAGATCTCAGCGATCTCCTCCTCGTGGCCCGGCTTGACGTTGTAGGTGATAGCGGCGTACGGCATGGTTCCTCCATCGGTGGGTGGGGTGTTACAGGGCGACGCGGACGCCGTAGCGGCGTAACCAGGCGTCGAGGGCGAGCACCATCTCGGCGCCGGCCCGGGCGACCCAGGCGCGCGGCCCGGAGACGAGTGAGCGCTGGTCGGTTTGCAGGGCGCGGATCGCGCCGCGGTCCACCAGCGCGGTGGCGGGTGAGTTGCTGTCCGCCAGCAGTGCGGACAGCTCGTCGACCAGCCACTGCCCGTAGGTGGGATCGGTGGCTACCGGGTACGGGCTGACCGTGCGGTGGCGCACCGAGGGTGGCAGCAGGTCCCCGACGGCGGCCCGGAGCAGGCTCTGCTCCCGGCCGTCGAAACCCTTCATCGCCCAGGGCACGTTGTACGCGTACTCGACGAGCCGGTGGTCGCTGAACGGCATCCGGGCCTGGACGCCGGCCGCCATAGCCAGCGATTCCAGGTGGGTCAGCCGCAGCTGGTTCCACCGGGTCAGCCGCAGGTAGGTAGTGCGGCGCATCCGGCGGTCCCGTTCGTCTTCGCCGGGCAGGTGCTCGGCGTCGGCGACGGATCGGGCCCACTCGTCGTGGCAGTACCCGTTCAGGTCGAGCTTGGCCTGCAGGTCGGGGTCGAGCAGGTCGGCGCCGAAGCCGTACCGGCCGCCGCGCTGGTGGGCGAGGGCGATCCAGGGCAGCGTCTGCCAGTCGGTGGCGGGCGCATCGCATGCCCCCGGATAGCCGCCGAAGATCACCTCGGCGAGTTCGTCGGTGAGCACCCCGCGCACCTGCTGCCCCGCGTCGCGGCAGAGCAGGTATGTGGAGGTGTTCGTGTGTCCGAGCGGGTCAGGAACGTCGCCGGCGCGCAGGGTCAAGGCGCGGGCCAGCGGGTCGAGGACGTCGGCGGTGTCGAGGACCACGTCGGTGTGGTCGGTGCCGAAGCGGCGGACCACCTCGGCGACGTAGCGGGCGTCCGGGTGCGAGCCCGGGTCTCCGGGCTGCTGGGCGACCGTGACGGTGAAGGTGCGCAGCCGACCGCCGGACATTGTTCGAGCGGCCAGCGCGGCCAGCGCGGACGACTCCAGGGTGCCGGTGAGCACGATGCCGAGGTCGTCCCCGCCGGCGAAGTGCCCGGTCACATTCTCCTGCAGGAGACTGCGCACAGTGTCCACAGTGGTGGACAGGTTGTCGGTGTGTTCCGCCGTGGTCAACCGCCAGTACCGGTGCTGGGTCAGGCCGGCCCGACTGAACCGGACGAGCTCACCCGCGCGGACCTGGTGGACGGCGGTGAAGATGCCGTGCCCGGCCGTGCCCGCGCAGCTGAACAGCTCCCGCAGGCCGTACAGGTCGATCTGCGCCTCGACGCCCGGGTGCGCCAGCAGCGCTTTGCGCTCCGAGGCGAACACCATCCCGCTGTCGGTCAAGTGATAGAAAAGTGGCTGGGTGCCGAGCCGGTCGCGGACCAGCAGCAGCTCCTCGGTGCGGCCGTCCCACAGGGCGACCGCGAACGCCCCGGTCAGCCGGGTCACCCCGGCTATCCCCTCGGCCAGGTAGGCGTGCGCGATCAGTCCCGCTACCCCGGTCTCCAGTGCAGGTGCCGCCCACCGTCCGGCGAGTCGGGCACGCAGCTCGGCGACTCCGGTGGGTGCGCCGGTCACGCAGACCGTGACTGGCCCGTCCGCGGTGTGCGCGGTGAACGGCTGGGGCGTCGAGTCACCGTGGACGGCGAGGAATCGGAAGCCGATCCCGGCGTGCGGCGCCGTCCACAATGCCTCGCTGTCGGGGCCGCGGGCGGCGAGAGCACCCGCCATCGCCCGCAGCACCGGCCGTTCACGCCGCTGGTCGCGGGCATAGTCCACCCAGCCGACCAGACCTGACATCAGGCCCTACCGTCGTTCCGGACACCGCCGTCGGCGAGCTGCTGAAGCAGGATGGCGGCGGCGTCGAGCCCGCCGCGGCCGTCCTCGACCGCCGCCTGATAGCGCTGGTCCGCGGTGGTGATCACCGGCAGGGCGACACCGTAGGAAGCAGCGTCGGCGACGGCAAAACGCAGATCCTTCTCCATGAGCTCGGCACGGAAGGTCGGCCGGTCGTAACGTTCCTCGCGCATCACGCCGCACCTGTACGCCATGACGGGCGAACTGAAGGCGCTCTCCGCAATCGTGCGCAGCAGCAGATCCCGGTCCAGCCCGGCCTGCACGCCATAGCTGACCGCCTCGGCCAGCGCCGTCAGCTGCACGCCCAGCAGGGAATTCAGCACGAGCTTCATCGTGGCGGCGCGGCCGGTCCCGCCGAGCTCGACGAGTTGCCGACCCATCGCCACCAGCACCGGACGGACCCGCTCGATCGCTGCCGGGTCACCGGCCGCGAACACCCGGGCGTCGCCGCTGCGGGCCTGCGCCGGGTTGGCGATCACGTTGGCTTCCACCCGGTCGATGCCGAGCTCGGCAAGCCGCCGGGTGGTGTTCCGGGAGAAGCTGGGCGTGACCGTGGACGCGTCGATCACCACGGCGCCGGGCTTCAGTGCGCCGGCGAGCCCGTCCGGGCCGAACAGCACCTCCTCGACGGCGGTCTCGTCGGCAAGGCTCAACAGGGCCACGTCGGTGCCGTCGGCAGCGTCGGCCGGCGTGCTGGCGATCCGGGCCGCCACCTCGGCAAAGACGGCGGCGCGGCCAGCCGACCGGTTCCACACCACGGGCGCCCAGCCCAGCTCGCACAGCCGGTCGGCGAGGCCGCCGCCCATGCCGCCCAGCCCCAGGCAGGCGACGGTCAACTTCTTGGTCATGGCGGAAGGCTCCTTCGTGTCAGACGCAGGTGATGTGCGAGCGATCAGATGGCAGGGGTGGTGGACTCGTCGCCGACGCGGCTTCGCAACCAGCCCACGCAGCCGGCTAGGACCGCGCCCACGGCGGTGGCGAGCACGCCGAAAAGCAAGAAGTAGGCGGGCAGGGCGAGCGCCCCGGCGGCGAGCTGGGCGAGCTGGCCGCCGAGACCAGCGCCGACCGCCGCGAAGAGCCAGAACAGGCCCAGGTATTGGTTGGTGTAGCCGGCCGGTGCGACTTTGACGGCGAGGCTCAGCCCGACCGGGGCCAGCGCCAGCTCGCCGCACACCTGCAACAGGAAGGCGGTCAGCAGCCACCACGGCGACACCAGCTCGCCGCCGGCAGCGAGACCAGCCGCGACGGCTAGCAGCAGCCAGCTGGCCCCGATGCAGACCAGCGCTCCGGCGAACTTGACCGGCACATCCACCCGCCGACCGGACCGCAGCCACAGGGTGGCAAACAGCGGTGCCAGCACGAGGATGAAGAACGGGTGCGCCGACTGGAACCAGCTCACCGGCACCGTCCAGCCCAGCACGACACGGTCGGTGTGCTCCTTGGCGAACATCGCCAGCACCGAGCCGCCCTGGGCATAGAGCAACCAGAAAACCGACGATCCCAGCAACAGCACCACGTACGCGGACAGCCGGCCCCGATCCTCGGCGGTCAGCGCCGGAATCCGCCGCAGGCTCAGGATGTAGCCGACCGGCAGGACGAGGAGCAGCAGCCCTGACGCCATCAGCACGTGTTCGATGCGCATGACGCCTGTCGCCGTACCCATCAGGATCAGGAGACCGGCCACCCCCAGAGCGGAACCGGTCCGGCGGCCCAGGACGCGACGGCGGTCCGGCGGCAGCGGCGCCGCAGGCCGCAGGCCGAGGTCGCCGAAGCGACGCGCGCCGAAGGCATAGACGATCAGGCCGGCGGTCATCCCGACAGCCGCGGCGCCGAAGCCGAGATGCCAGGCGACCCTTTCGGCGAGCACACCGACGATCACCGGCGCGAGCAGCGCGCTGAGCTGGATGCTCATGTAGAAGATGGACATCGCGGCTTCGCGACGGCGGTCGTCGTCGCGGTGCGGACTGGTGACCAGGCTGGCCATCGCGGGTTTCAGCAGACCGGTGCCGACGATGACGAACAACAGACCGACGTAGAGCGACCACGACACCGGCAGGCTGAGCACGGCGTGCCCGGCGGCGATCCCGAGACCGCCGAGCACCACCGCGCGCCGGGTGCCGAGCACCCGGTCGGCCAGCCAGCCACCGGGCAGGGCAGCCAGAAAGATCAGCGACATGTACGTGCCGAACAGGGCCGCGGCGCTGCCCGGAGCCAGCCCGAAGCCACCATCCGCCACGGGCGCGCTGGCGTAGAGATAGAGGATGGCGGTCATGCCGTAGAAGCTGAACCGCTCCCACATGTCCATCCAGAACAGCGTGCTGAACCAGGCCGGTTGGCCGCGGAACAGCCCACCCCGGCGGACCGGTCGGTCGAGAACCGTCGCCATGCCGCACTCCCCTCGTCTGTCGCCCTCGTATGTCGGCAGCAGTCTCATCAAGGCCGGTAGCGGCCCGCTCGAGCGCCGGTCGACGCGGACAATCGAGGAAGCCTTGAGTGGAGCTGGACCCCGAAACGGCACCCTCGCGGGCATGAGCGACACATCGAGCAGCACGCCGAGCACGTCGGTGCTGGTGGTGGGCGGCGGGGTCGTCGGACTCTCGGCCGCGCTCTTCCTCGCCCGACAGGGCATACCGACCACCCTGATCGAGCGGCACCCCGGCACGTCCATCCATCCACGGGCGTGGGGCTGGTATCCCCGCACCCTCGAGCTGTTCCGTTCCGCCGGTTTCGAAGCCGACGTCCTGCAGGCGGCGGCCGGGTTCGCCGACCACCGCATCAACGCCAAAGTCGAATCCTTGACCGGCCGCGAGTTGTACCGCAGTGTCCTGCCGGCCGCCGAGGACCTGGGCGAGGTGACACCGAGCCGGCAGATCGCCCTGGGCCAGGACCGGTTGGAGCCCCTGGTGCGGGCGGCAGCCGAACGCAGCGGCGCCACACTGATGTTCCACACCGAGGCGGTGGACCTGGTCCAGGACGACGACGGCGTCACCGTGACAGTGCGGGACCGGCAGACCGACGAGCACCGAACGATCCGCGCCCGCTACGTCATCGCGGCTGACGGGGCACGCAGCCCACTGCGGGAAAAACTCGGCGTGGCCGCGCACGGGCGCGGCGTCTTCCGGCACCAGGTGAGCATCCTGTTCCGGGCGGCGCTGACCGAGCCGCTGGCCGGGCGCCGGTTCTCCATCTGCCAGATCGAGAACCCCGCGGTCAGCGCGATCCTGGGACACGACGACTCGCTGACCGAAGGGACGCTGATCGTCACGTACAAGCCGGAGAAGGGCGAGGCGGCGAGCGACTTCACCGCCGAGCGCTGCGTGGAGCTGGTGCGGGCCGCGATCGGCGTGCCGGAACTGCCGGTGCACATCCGCGATGTGCTGCCGTGGGACATGGCCGCGCTGGTCGCCGAGCGCTACCGGGCCGGGCGGGTGTTCTTCGCCGGCGACTCCGCCCACGTCGTCCCCCCGATCGGTGGGTACGGCGCCAACACCGGCGTCCAGGACGCCCACAACCTGGCGTGGCGGCTGTCCGCGGTGCTCGACCAACAGGCGGGCGTGGACCTGCTCGACGGATACGAACAGGAGCGCCGGCCGCTCGCCCTCGGCACCGTGGAGCAGGCGCAGCTGCGGCTCGCCATGCGGGCCGGGTTCGCCACCGAGGAGCAGAAGCAGCAGACCCTCGACACACTGCACGTCAGCCTCGGCTACCGGTACGGCGAGCCGCAGTTCGCTGACCCGGCCACCCAGACCGCAGAGGTGGGCACTCGGGCGCCGCACGTGTGGCTGAACGAGGCGCGTACCTGGTCCACGCTGGACCTGTTCGGAGCGGGCTGGACCGTGCTGGCCGGGCCGGGCGGTGGCGACTGGGCTGACGCGGCGCAGGCAGCCGCCGGGGAGCTGTCGGTGCCGGTAGCCGCGCACCTGCTGCCCGGTGAGCCGTGGGAACGGCGCTTCGCGGCGACGACCCGGGGGGCGGTGCTGGTGCGGCCGGACGGCTTCGTCGCGTACCGATGGGAGGATGTCGCCGAGCCGGCGAAGGAACTGACCGCCGCGCTGCGGACGGCCCTGCACCGCTGATTCCCGCGCCACGACGAAGGTGCCGCTGCCCGACGGGCAGCGGCACCTTTCGCGTCGCGGTCAGGAGACCGGCGCCAACCAGTGCTCCAGGAATCCGGTGGTGTGCTCGGCGGCCCGGAACTCCTTCGCGTCGATCACCCGGGCCAGCAGCTCAGAGGTCGTACGCACACCGCCACCGGCGATCTCGAACTCGGCAAGCGCCCGGCGCATCCGGTCGAGGGCTTGCTCCCGGTCCGGACCCCACACCACGAGCTTCGCCAGCAGCGAGTCGTAGTACGGCGTGATCCGGTAGCCGGGTGCCGCGTGCGTGTCGACCCGCACGAATGGGCCGGCGGGTGGCGCGAACCGGGTCAGCAGGCCCGGCGTGGGCGCGAAGTCGCGGTCCGGGTCCTCGGCGTTGATCCGGCACTCGACCGAGACGCCGCGCGGCTCGATGTCGGCCTGCCGGACCGACAGCGGCAGCCCGGCCGCGACCCGCAACTGCTCGCGGACGATGTCGACGCCGGTGACGAACTCGGTCACCGGGTGCTCCACCTGGATCCGGCAGTTGATCTCCATGAAGTAGAAGCCCTGGTCGTCCACCAGGAACTCGAAGGTGCCCGCCCCGACGTAGCCGATCGCCCGGGCGCCGCGGACCGCCGCATCGGCAACGTCGGCCATCATCGCCCGGGACAGACCCGGTGCCGGGGTCTCCTCGATGAGCTTCTGGTGCCGGCGCTGCACCGAGCAGTCCCGCTCCCCCAGGTGGATGATGTTGCCGTAGTTGTCGGCGAGAATCTGCACCTCCACGTGCCGGGCCCGGTCGCAGTACCGCTCGACGTAGACCCGGCTGTCCCCGAACACCGCCTGCGCGGTGGCGCGGGTGCGCTGGTACGCGGGCAGCAGATCGGCCCGCTCCCGGACCACCGCCATGCCCCGGCCCCCACCGCCCGCAGCCGCCTTGATGATGACCGGGAAGCCGAGCCGGTCGGCCAGCTCCAACGCCTCGGTGGCGCTGTCGATGGTCCGGGTGCTGCCGGGCAGGAGCGGCAGCCCGGCCTCGGTCATCAGCTCCCGGGCCACCGCCTTGTCGCCGAGCTTGGCGATGACGTCCGGCGGCGGCCCGATGAACACGATCCCGTTGTCGGCGCAGATCTCGGCGAAGTCGGGATCCTCGGACAGGAACCCGTAGCCGGGGTGGATGGCCTGCGCGCCGGTCATGATGGCCGCCTCGATGATGGCCGCCGCGGACAGGTAGCTCTGCCGCGGCGCCGGCGGCCCGATCTGGACCGCCTCGTCGGCCAGGCGCACCACCGCGGAATCCCGGTCGGCGGTCGAGTGGACAGCCACCGTGCTGATGCCCATCTCCTGACACGTACGCACCACGCGCAGCGCGATCTCGCCCCGGTTGGCGATGAGAACCTTCTCGAACATCGCGCTCACGCCTCGTCCATGACGGCAATGACGATGAGGCCCTGCTCGTATTCGACCGCGTCGCCGGCGCCGGCGAGGAGCCGGACGACCGTGCCGGAGCGGTCGGCCTCGACCGGGTTCATCAGCTTCATCGCCTCGACGATGCCGATCTGCTGCCCGGCCACGACGGTGTCCCCGAGCTTCACGAAGGGCGCGGCGCCCGGCTCAGGCGTGGCATAGAACGTGCCGACCAGCGGGCTGGTGACGGTGTGTTCTCCAGGATTCTTCTCTTCCTGCTGAACAGGTGGCGGGGCGTGGAAGACCGGCGCCGGTGCCGCTTCCACGGTCACTCGGCTCTCCCATTCCACCTCCACGGTGGCCGCGCCGAGGCTGAGGCGGACCCGACGCAAGGGCGTCGCCGCGTCACCGGCCATGGCGGCCACACTGCGGCGCATCTGCTCCAGCAGCAAGGCGTTGTCGTCGCCGGTGGTGAAGTCGAGTTGAGGTTCATCCATGATGGTCATGCCGTTGTCTCCGTTCCAGGGGTGGGGGCCACGCCGAACTGCCGGAACCGTGCGAAGCGTTGCCGCAACAGCTCTTCCGGCTTGTGGTCGGCCAGCTCGGCCACGGCGGCGGCGACCGCGCGCGAAACGAGCTCCGCGGCCGTGGCCGGATCGGTGTGCGCCCCGCCCGGCGGCTCCGGGACGACGCCGTCGACGACGCCGAGGCGCAGCAGGTCGGGGGCCGAGATGCGCAAGGCCTTCGCGGCTTCTCCGGCGGCGTCGGGCCGCTTCCAGAGGATGGCGGCACAGCCCTCCGGGCTGATCACCGAGTAGATCGAGTTGGCGCACATCAGCACCCGGTCGGCGACCCCGAGAGCGAGCGCGCCCCCGCTGCCGCCCTCGCCCGTCACGACCGCGACCACGGGGACCGGTAGCCGGCCCATCAGACGCAGCGACTCCGCCACGGCGATCGCTTGGCCTTCCTCCTCGGCCGCAAGGCCGGGATCCGCACCAGGGGTGTCGATCAGGGTGACAATGGGCAGGCCGAGCTTGGCGGCCAGGCGGAACAGCCGCCCCGCCTTGCGGAAACCGGCCGGTGAGGGCATACCGAACTTGCGGCGGACCAACTCGGCGGTGGTGTGTCCCTTCTGATGGCCGACCAGCACGACCGGACGCGCGCCCAGCCAACCCAGGCCGCCGACGATGGCCGGGCAGTCGGCGCCCGCCCGGTCGCCGTGCAGCTCGATGAAGCCATCCAACCAGTGCCCCGCGTGATCCAGGGCGGTGGGCCGCTGCGGCATCCGGGACAGAGCGACCGCCTCGCGCGGCTCGCGGGCGGCGAGCTCCGCGGGCAGTCGGGCAGGGTCGGTCCACACCTGCGCCACGCCCGCCGGCTCCGCCTCCGGTGCGCCGTCGTCGACCCGGCTCATCGCGACCAGGCGGCCCAGGGTCTGCCGCAGTTCGCTGCGCCGGACCACCCGGTCGACCAGGCCGTGGGCGAGCAGGAACTCGGCGGTCTGGAAGCCCGCCGGCAGCTCCTGGCGGATCGTCTGCTGGATCACCCGCGGACCCGCGAAGCCCATCCGGGCACCGGGCTCAGCGATCACCACGTCGGACAGAGTGGCGAAGGAAGCCGCGACGCCGCCGTACGTGGGGTCGGTCACCACCGTGATGGTGAGCAGACCCGCCTCGTCCAGGGCGGCGAACGCGTTGCTGGTCTTCGCCATCTGCATCAGCGACAGCGCGCCCTCCTGCATCCGGGCACCACCTGAGGCGGCGACCACAATCAGCGGTGCGCGCTCGTCCAGGGCTGCCTCGGCCGCTGCGGTGATGGCCTCGCCTTCGGCCGTACCGAGGCTGCCGCCCAGGAAGGCGAAGTCCATGACGGCCAGGACGACCGGGTGGCCCTCGATGCGGCCGCGGACCGCGATCACCCCGGTCTCACGGCCGGTGCGGCGGACCGCCTCGGCGTGCCGGTCCGGGTACGCCCGCAGGTCCGCGAATCCCAGCGGGTCGGCGACCGTCGCGGCCACCGCCACCTCAGTCACCGAGTCCGGGTCGAGCAGCTGCTGCACCCGCAGCGCGGAGTCGACCCGGCCGTGGTGGCCGCAGGACGGGCACACCCGCAGTTCCCGCTCGAAGCGCTTGCCGTAGGTGAGGGCCCGGCACGGCCCGCAGCGGATCCATTCAGGGTCGGTCTCCTCGGACCGGCCGGGGCTGAGATCAGTCGTGTCGATCAACGCGGCTCTCCTTGCAGAAAAGGGTGGGGTGCTCCAGGCCTCAAGCGTCTTCAACCGCGCTGGAAGACGGATCGAAGCCTGGTCAGCCCGGCTTGACCGCGGTGAAGGCGCCGTACCGCATGACGTTGCGGTCGTAGGCCTGTTTCATCAGCGGCACGGAGTTGAGGAAGCGGAAGATGTCGGCGCCTTTGGCCCGGACGAGCTTCCACACGTACGAGGGGTCGCGCATGAGCGGCTTGACGATGTCGGCGGACAGCGCCCACGTGCCGCGGACGTGGTCGGTCCAGTCGGCGGTGGTGACGTCGGTGTAGCCCAGTTCTGCGCACTGCGCGGCGTAGTGGTCCAGGGGGAGGACGTGCGAGACGGCGAAGTCGCGGTAGAGGCGGCGCAGCAGTTTGACCTCGTCGGGCTGCAACCGGTCGTCGCGGCTGACCCAGGTGGCGACGATGAGCCGGCCGCCGGGTCTGAGGATGCGCAGACACTCCGCGAGGTACGCCCGCTTGTCGGGCATCAGCTCGCAGCTCTCCATCGACCAGACCACGTCGAACGTGTCGTCCGGGTAGTCGGTGTGCATGGCGTCCATGACCCGGAACGAGGTGCGGTCGGCCACCCCGGCTTCGGCGGCCTTCTCGGTGGCCCGCTTGACCTGCTCGTGGCTGAGCGTGATGCCTTCGACGGTGCAGCCGGCCTCGGCGGCCAGCATGACGGCCGAGGCACCGATCCCGCAGCCGCTGTCCAGCACCTTCGCGCCCTGCGGCACGCCGCCGAAGGCCATCAGCTCCCGGGTGGTGCGCTGTTGGGCGGCGTCGCGCGGCACCTGCGGCGCGTCGAGGTCCCAGTAGCCGTGGTGGATGTGCTCGCCCCACAGATCCTCGTAGAGGTCGACGAGCTTGTCGTAGTGGTCGCGGACGGCCCGGTGCAGATCCGCGACGGACCCTTCCTGGGTCATGCCGGTGTCGATGTCGGTGACGGTCATGGTGGTGGTTCCCTTTCTCAGACGGAAAGACGGGCGTGCCGGTCGGCGAAGTCGGTGACCTGACCGACGAGGATGTCCAGCCGGCGCATGAGGCGGGCGTCGGCGCGCAGGGCGGCCCGGGCGGACGGGACGTCGAGGGCGGCCACCCCGGTGGCGTCGACGGTGACGG
Organism: Actinoplanes sp. NPDC051859; assembly: GCF_044452725.1. Taxonomy (NCBI): domain Bacteria; kingdom Bacillati; phylum Actinomycetota; class Actinomycetes; order Micromonosporales; family Micromonosporaceae; genus Actinoplanes; species Actinoplanes sp. NPDC051859. The sequence continues at coordinate 258,264 of NZ_JBITBX010000010.1, forward strand.
CCATCGGCGCCACCCAGCCGCGCAACGACTGCACGGTGGTCCGCAACGCCGACACCGCGGTGGCGGCACCGTGTTCACTCCAGCCGACCGCCGCCACGCCCACGACCTTGCCGTCCAGGTACGCGGGTCGGTCGTGGGCCAGCTCCTCGGCGTGGTCCAGGGCGTTCTTGATCAGGCCGGACATGCCGCCGTGGTAGGTCGGCGACACGATGATCACACCGTCGGCGCGGCGCAGCGTCTCCACGAGCTTCCGGGCGGCCGGCGCGCGGTGCAGGGCGCCGGGGCGGTACAACGGCAGGTCGAGGTCAGCCGCGGTGTGCACAGTGGTGCGGGCGCCGTGGCCGGCGGCGAGGCCGGCGCACAGGTGCAGCACCGCCTCGCTCGCCGAGCCCGGACGCAACGAGCCGCCGAGCAATGCCAGTTCCACGCCCGTCAGCCGATCGTGCCGGCGACGACCAGCGCCGCAACGCGGGGACGCTGCAACTTGCCGCTGGACGTCTTCGGCAGGGTGCGCGGCGGCACCACCAGCACCCGGCCGGGTCGCACGCCGGTGCGCCGGGACACGACGTCGGTGACCTCGTCGGCCGTGGCGGCACACATCCCCGCGTCGCGGTGGTGCTTGGTCTCCACGACCAGGACGAGCCGCTCGGTACCCGTCGCCGGGTCGAGCACGCCCACCGCCGCGGCGCCGCCCGGGCGTATCCCGGCGACCGTCTCGGCGGCCAGCTCGAAGGGCTGCGGCTGGTAGTTGCGCCCGGCCAGGATCACCAGGTCCTTGCTGCGGCCGGTGACGAACAGCTCGCCGCCGAGCTGGAAGCCCAGGTCGCCGGTGTCCAGCCAGCCGTCGTGCAGCTCCAGCACCGGATTCGCCGCGCCCGCACCTTCCAGGTAGCCGCTCATCATGGACTCGGCCGAGACCAGGATCCGGCCCACCCGGGCATCGCCCGCGTCCAGCCCGGACTCGTCGGCCACCCGGATCTTGACGCCGGGCACCGGCACACCGCAGGACACGTACGGGTGCGCGTCGTCGTCCGACTCGGGCGGCACGGCCCGGCCCTCGGTGAGCGCGGAGCGGGACAGCAGTTCCACCCGCGGCGAGGTGCCGACCGGGGAGAAGGTGGCCGCCAGGCCCAGTTCGGCCATGCCGTAGCAGGGGCGCAGGTGCCGGGGGTGGAAGCCGTACCGGGCGGTGAGGTCCAGGAAGTCGTGCAGCGTCGCCGCGTCGACCACTTCGGCGCCGTTGAACGCGGCCCGCCAACTGCTCAGGTCCAGCTCGCCCAGGTCCGTGCGCCGAGCCACCGCGGTGACCAGCCGGTACGCGAAGTTGGGCGCCGGGGACAGCGTGCCACGGTATTCGTGGATGAGTCGCAGCCAGCGGTCCGGCTTGCTGCCGAACGCCATCGGCCGGACCAGCACCGACGGCAGCGACAGCAGGAACGGCGTCAGGGTGGCGCCGATCATGCCCATGTCGTGGTGCAGCGGCAGCCAGCTCACCATCACGTCGCCGTCGAGGAACGGTCCGCCCCCGCCGATGGCTGCCGCGGCGGCGAACACCGCGCGGTGGCTCAGCACGATGCCCTTCGCCGCGCCGGTCGTGCCGGAGGTGAACTGCATGAATGCGGGGTCGTCGGGGCGGGAGCCGAGCACCGGCTGCGCCACCGCGCCGTAGCCGAAGGGCGGGCTGATGACGGTCACGCCGCTGCCGTCGAGCGCGGCTTCGAGGTCCGCGCGGAGCAGGTCGTCGCAGACCAGCACGGCAGGCTGGGCAACGGCGGCGATGTGCCGGACCCGGTCGAGCCACAGCTCGCGGCGGCCAGCGGTCAGCGGCGGTTCCAGCACGGACGGCACGGCGCCGGCCAGGGCAGCCCCGAACAGCCCGGCCAGCAACGGCGCGGACGTGTCCAGGCAAAGGCAGACCCGTGCGCCCGGGGTGACCCCGGCTGCGATCAACGCTGCCCCGGCCGCGTGCGCGCGAACCAGGAGGTCCGAGACCGTGATGCGGCGGTCCGCTTCCGGCTCGTCCGGCAGGTAGTAGGCCACCGCGGCCGGTTCGCGACGGGCGCGTTCGACCAGGGCTTCCGCGACCGTACGGGCATCGAGCAGCAAAGCGGGGTCGGCCGGGTCGCTGGGCCGGTAGTGGCGTCTGTCAGGGTGGATGTCGAGTGTCGACATGGTGGACTCCTACGCAGGTCAGCGGAGTACGAACGGGAAGCCGTTGCGGCCCATCTCCCGGGCCGCATCGGTGACGGCGTCGCAGACGAGGTCGATGTCCGCGTCGGTGTGGGCGTCGCCGGTGTAGAACATCGGCATGCTGAGCGTGTAGACGCCGCGGCGGCGCAGTCCCAGCGTCAGCATCGCGGGACCGATCGGATTCACCGCGGCACCGAACTCGCGGTAGGTGTCGTAGGACTCCTCGGCGACGAAACCGAACGTCCCGGCGAAGGCCCCGAAACCCAGCAGCCGCAGCGGAATGCCGGTCTCGGCCCGGAAGGCGGCCAGCCGGTCCCGGACCCGGTCCACCTTGGCTTCGGTACGGGTGTAGAACTCCGGTCCCGCCTCGCGCAGCAGGTTCAGCGACGCGTACGAGGCGGCGATCGACAGATGGTTGCCGGAGTGGGTGTTGACGACGAACGTCCGGGTGCCGATGTCGGTGAGCGGCGTGCCCGAGGTGTGGATGACCTCGAGCATGTCGGCGCGGCCACCGACCGCGGCCAGCGGCAGACCGAGTCCCGAGACGACCTTGCCGTAGCAGTACAGGTCGGCGGGGATGTCGTAGCGGCCGGCGGCGCCCGCGGTGCCGAACCGGAAGCCGGTCAGCACCTCGTCCAGGATGAACGGCACGCCGAGCGCCTTGCACCGGTGTGCGACCGCGGTGACCTCCGGGATGGTCTGTTCCACGTACGGCCACGACTGGCAGGCCGGGTCGGCGATGACGCAGGCCAGCTGGTCGCGGTACTTCTCGATCAGCGCACCGGCCGCAGCCGCGTCGTGCGGCAGGATCAGCAGGTCCGGCTGGGTGACGCCGGTGAACGCGCTGAGCGGCGCGATGCCGTCCGGCCCCTGCTCGGGGAACGGGTTGATCCGCGGGTGGCCGTGGGCGAAGAACGACGTGTTGTGCGCGGCCACGTCGTGCGTGCCGTGCCAGCAGCCTTCGAACTTGGCGACCATCCGGCGGCCGGTGAACGCCCGGGCGATCCGGATCGCCACGTTGGTGGCGTCGGTGCCGGAGTTGAGCAGGGCGAACCGCTCGCAGTGCGGGATCAGCTCGTGCAGCAGCTCCCCGAGTTGCAGCTCGATCGGGTTGAGGTAGCCGTTGCCGGTTCCCCGCCCGGCGTGCTCGCGGACGAAGTCGACGACCGCGGGCGGGTTGTGCCCGAACAGCGACTGCCCGCCGAAGCCGAGGTGCGCGTCGACGTACGTGTTGCCGTCGAGGTCGGTCAGCTTCCCGCCCTGCGCCTCGGCGACCGCGAGCGGAAACATCGGTGCGTGGAAGGGCAGGAAGACGTGGTTGGTGACAGTGTGTTCCCGGACCTGGTCGGCGAGGTCGAGGGACGTCTTCTGCCGCTCCTCCAGCTCGGTGAACAGGTCGATGACCCAGGGCTGGCCGAGCAAGTCGGCGACGATCTCGTCAGTGCTGCGGGTATCGGACCCGGACGCGGTGATGGTCATGACGGTTCCTTTTCAGGACGGCAGCACGAACGGGAAGCCGTGCTTGTCGAGTTCACGCGAGGAGTCGAGGACGGCGGTCAGCACTTCGTCGACGTCACTGTCGCTGTGCGCGTCGCCGGTGAAGAACATCGGCAGGCTGAGCGTGTAGATGCCGCGGCGGCGCAGCATCAGCGTGAGCAGGAAGAGCCCGAGCGGGTTCACCGCGGACGCGAACTCGCGGTAGTCGGAGTAGGAGTCTCCGGCCACGTAGCCGAACGAGCCGATGAAGTCGCCGAACCCCAGCAGCCGCAACGGGATCCCGGTCTCGCTGCGGAACTCGGCGAGCCGGTCCTGCACCCGGTTCACCTTGGCGCGGGTCCGCTCGTAGTACGCGTCCCCCGCGTCGTGCAGCTGGGTCAGCGAGGCCAGCGAGGCGGCCAGCGACAGGTGGTTGCCAGCGTGTGTGGTCTGCACGCAGGTCTTCGTGCCGAGGTCGGTGAGTGACAGCCCGGACGTCTGCGCGTGGTCGATGATGTCGGCGCGCCCGGCCAGGATGGACAGCGGCAGGCCGAGACCCGTCACCACCTTGCCGTAGCAGTACAGGTCGGCGGGGATGTCGAAGTGCCCGGCCGCGCCCGAGGGGCCGTACCGGAAGCCGGTCAGCACCTCGTCGAGGACGAACGGCACCCGCAGGTCGCGGCAGCGTTCGGCGACGGCACGGATCATCGGCACGGTGTGTTCCGCGTACGGGAACGACGACGACACCGCCTCGCCGAGCACGCACGCCAGCTCGTGCCGGTGCGCCTCGATGAGCGCCAGCGCGGCTTCGGTGTCGTTGGGCAGGATCAGCAACTCGGTGGCATCCGCGGGGGCGACACCGGTGAGTGCGGGCAGCGGGGCGATGCCGTTCGGGCCGGCCTCGGGGAAGGGCGCGGCGGGGTGCCCGTGGTACCAGAAGGCGGTGTTGTGCGCGGCGATGTCGTGCACGCCGTGCAGCGCGCCCTCGAACTTGGCGACCAGCCGGCGGCCGGTGTGGGCGCGGGTGAGCCGGATCGCGGCGGCGGTGGCGTCGGTGCCGGAGTTGAGGAAGGCGAACTTCTGGCAGTGCGGCAGGAACTGTTCGAGCAGGTCGACCAGCTGCAGCTCGGTGAGGTTGAGGTAGCCGTTGCCGGTGGACCGGCCGAGCAGCTCGCGCACGTGGTCGGTGACCGCGGGCGGGTTGTGCCCGAACAGCGCCTGCGCGCCGAAGCCCAGATGGGTGTCGATGTAGGTGTTGCCGTCGATGTCGGTGATCCGGCTGCCCGACGCGTCCGCCACTACGAGGGGGAACTGCGGCGCGTGGAACGGCCAGAAGACGTGGTTGGTGGCGGCGCGGTCGCGGACCTGGGCCGCAACCTCGGTGGACTGCCGCTGCCGCTCGCCGAGCTCGGTGAACAGGTCGATCACCCACTGCTGCCCGAGCAGGTCGGCGACCAGGGTCTCGATCGTGGTCATGGGCGCGATTTCCGTTTCTGTGGACGAAGGAGGTGGATCAGAACCGGACCAGCGCGGATTCCATGGTGAGTCCGGGTCCGAAGGCCATCAGGACGCCGTGTTCGCCCGGCGCCGGCTGCGACTGCCGCAGGATGCGGTCGAGGATGAGCAGCACCGTCGGGGAGCTGCAGTTGCCCCAGGACGACAGAATGTCCAGGGACGGTTGGAGCATGGCCTCGGTGAGATCGAGCCGCTCGCCGACGAACTCGATGATCTTCGGACCGCCCGGGTGGATGGCCCAGTGCTGGACGTCCGAGACATCCAGACCGTGCGGCTCCAGCAGGCGTTCCACGAACGGTTTGACCGCCTCGGCCAGATACAGCGGCACGTACGGCGACAGCGTCATCCGGAACGCGTCGTCCATGACCTTCCACGTCATCGCGGACGACGTCTCCGGGTGCGCCTCGGTGTGCGTACCGAGCAGGAGCGGACCGACGCCCGGGTCGTGCGGTCCGTCCGCGGCGGCCAGCAGCGCGGTGGCCCCGGCGTCGCCGAACAGGCCGGTGATGACGACCTGCTCCTTGGTGGCCTCCGGGCGCAGGTGCACCGAGCAGACCTCGGCGCAGGTGACCATCGCCAGCTCGTCGGGGCGCCCGGCGAGCGCGTCCAGACCGATCTTCACACCGTTGAACGCGGCGTAGCAGCCCATGTGGCCGACGAACGCCCGGCGCAGGTTCTGGCGCAGGCCGAACTCCTTCGCCAGCAGCATCTCCGGGGTCGGTCCGGCATAGCCGGTGCAACTGACGAACGTGTAGCTGCCGACCTGCTGGGAGTCGGCGCCGTCGAGGACACCGGCGACCGTTTCCCGGCCCATGGCGAGGACGCCGCGCTCCCACGCCTCGATCCGCTCGCGCATGCCGGGCCAGCCCTTGCCGTAGTACTCGGCCGGGGGCCAGGCGAGGCGGCGCTGGTCGACGCGCGTACTCAGGAACAGCTTCTCGGCGTCGGGCACCTCGGCGAACAGGTCCTTGTAGAAGGAGTCGAACAGCTCCTGCTGGGCGATGGCCGGCCCGGCCGGCGCGACGGACAGGCCGACGAGCCGGGCCGGACGGCCCAAGGTGGGGCTCCAGGTCATCTCGGCACGCTCGCGGTTTCGAGGCGGTCCTTGATCGCCGCCAGGAAGCCGACCGTGACGTCGGTGGTCTCCTTCTGCGCGAACGGTTCGATGAGCACCACCACGACCCGCGCCACGTCGACGTTCGCTTCCGACCGCATGTCGATGCGCAGCACGACCTCGTCCGGCGTCGGACCGTCGAGCACCTGGTAGGTCCCCCACGACTTGAAGTTGTGCTCGCCGTGCGGTTCCCACGTGATGGCGTCCGGGTCGGAGACGTCGTACTTCGCGACGTAGTCGGGCTGGAACCTCACGACGCCGTTGGACACCTCGGCGAGCCGGAAGTGGTAGAGGCCGTCGCCGATGGACTCCATCTCCTCGACGCCGGGCATGAGTCGGCCGCAGCCGGTGACGTCGAGCAGCAGCGCCCGCAGCGCCTCCTTGCTCGTACGGATGGTGGTTTCCTTCGCGGTCTTCGTCCTGATCCAAACCATGCCTTCAGCCCTCCTGGGACTTGACCGCGCGGCCGATGTAGCTCACGGCGGTGGAATCGGTGAGATGGAACGGGCCCACGGCCCCGCCGCGCAACACGGCGGCGAAGATCCGGTGGGGCGACGCTTCGGGTTCGAGACCCCGGACGTCGGTGACAGCCAGGCCGTTCGCAGCGAACGTGCGCCGCAGCTCGTCCGGCCGGATGAACATGGCCCAGTTGTGGGTGCCGGGGTAGACGATCCGCAGCACCCGCTCAGACAGCACGATCGCCTTCAACCAGGCGGCCACCGTACGGTTGATCGTGTCGAAAACGACGAGCCCGCCCGGCCGCAGCACGCGGGCGATCTCCGCTGTGGCCGCGGGCAGATCGTGCAGGTGCTCCAGAACGTCGGAGACGACGACCAGGTCCACCGATCCGTTCTCGCACGGCAGCTCGAACGCGGAGCCGACGAGGTATTCGACGTCGACACCACTCGCGGCGGCGTGCCGGCGGGCGATCTCGATCGACCCCTCGGACAGGTCCAGGCCGGTGACGCGATAGCCGAGCGCGGCCATCCGCTCCGAGACCAGGCCGCCACCGCAGCCGATGTCCAGCACCCGGATCGCTGCACGGTCCGGGCCGAACGCTTCCCGGGCGGACTGGTCGAAGTAGGACACCCGGGCCGGGTTCATGTCGTGCAGGGTGCGCAGCGGCCCCCGCTCGTCCCACCACCCGTCCCCGACCTCGTGGTAGTAGTCGTTGTCAATCGTGGCGTCGGCGCGGCGGGCCATCACAACCACCTCGGCGTGGCGTCCGGGTCGATGCCCAGCGCGGCCTTGCCGGCCAGCTCGTGACACCGGTCGTCCGGCACGGGTGGTGGTGTGGCCCGCAGCTCGCGCCGCAGCTCTGCGAGCCGGGCCGCCCCTTCGGCGTCGGCGGCCAGCAACCGCTCGGCCGCGGTGACGACCCGCTCGGCGGCGTCGTCGACGAAGATCGCAGTCGTGCAGGCGGCGGCCAGGGTGTCCGGCGTACGGTCCAGCAGCGCGGTCATGGTGTCGAGTGCGCCCCGCATGCCGGCGACGGCGAACTGTGGACCGGGCTGCCGGGCCGCGGGCCGACCTGTCACGTGCCGGACGGTGACGGCGTAGGCCTCCCGGGCCACGGCCGCCTGCGCGGTCGCGTGCCGGAGCACGGCGATGGAATCGGACACGGTGCTCACCCCTCCCAGCGGGGTTCGGCGAAGATCGGCACGTCGAGCGCCTGTTTGCCGGCCCATTCACCGACCACGTCCGTGGCGGGCGGAACGAGCAGACCGGCGACGACGTCGCGGTACATGCGTTGCAGCGGATCGCCCGACGACAGGCCGGAACCGCCCTGCACCTGCATGCCGAGCGTCACCACCTCGTGGGCGAGCTTGGTGACACTGGACTTCATGACGCTCATGTCGATGTAGTGCGCAAGCGGGTCCACGTCCTCGTGCTCCGCGTGGATCGCCGCGTCCAGGTGCGCCTCGGCGGCGGCCACCTTCGCGGCCATCTCGGCGATCCGGAACTGGATGCCGGGCAGGTGCGCGTTCGGCTTGCCGATGACGCTGATGACCCGCTTCTGCTGAGTCCTCACGACGTGGTCCAGGGCCGCGCGGGCGATGCCGACGAAGCAGCTGGCGAAGCTGCACCAGGCCCAGTGCACGCCGAGCATGAAGAGCATCGGCAGGGCGCCCCGCTCCCCCACCGCCCAGCGTTCGTCGACGAACAGGTCCTCGAGGGCGAGCGAGTGGCTGCCGGTGGCACGCATACCCGCCGCATCCCACTCGGCGGTGACCCGGACGCCGCGCTCCGGCTTCGGGATCAGGAACGCGACCGGCTCGGGCAGCCCCCGGTCGTCGGTGATGGCCGCGGACAGGAACAGGTGAGTGGCGCCCGGGAAGCCGGTGAAGAAGCCCTTACGCCCGTTGAGGACGAACCCGCCGTCGACTTCGTCGGCGCGCGTGGTGGGGTGCCACCAGTTGCCGCCGACGCCGGGCTCGCTGAACCCGCCCGAGATGACGGCGCCGTCGAGGACCGCGCGATGCGCCCATGCCGCGCCGGGCCCACCCACCTTGGCGATCATCGCCAGGCCGTGGACGTGCATGTTCACCGCGAAGGCCGTCGAGGCGCAGGCTCCGGCCAGCACCTGTTGAGCCGCGCAGAGCTCGGCCAGGCTGACCGCGGGTCCGCCGTACTCGGTCGGGACGGTCATCGCCGTGTAGCCGCTCGACACGAGCTCGGCCAGGTTCTCGTGCGGGAAGGACGCATCGCGGTCGTGCGCCGCGGCCCGCTCGGCGAAGGCGGGGGCCAGTTCCCGAGCCAGAGCCACGACATCCGTACGCGGCGGCGCGACGGCGGTCACGGGACCGGCTCCAGCATGCGAGCCATCGAATGCACGCTGTCCACCTCGGACGCCATCGCCTCGGTCAGCCACGCCCGCAACTCGAAGTCCGGGTACGCGGCGGTGATCCGCGCGGCGAGCTGGACCAGGTCGAGGGAGTCGAGGCCGAGGTCGCGGGTGAGCGACGCGTCGGGATGCACGTCGCCGGGGCGGAGCGCCGGTTTCACGGCGACGATCGCGTCGATCACCGCCTGTGCGGGCGGAGCGCCGGACATGGGATCACCTCCTGCTGGGGTTCGGTCGCGGGGAATGCTTCGCTGGGCCGCTTGCAGCCGCGTCGCGAGCCGCTCGAGAACCGTTGGTGCCTGTTCACGACAGTCGCTCCAGCGGGACTCCAGCGAAAATCGAGTGAGATTCGAGTGGGCTCCGGCTCGCGCGTGCGAGCATGCCGCGACCCCCTGCCACCCGGCGTCCTGGCCGCGCCAGGCCGCTCCGACCGACCCGGGAGCGCACGTGCAGCCCCTCGTCCGGTTCTCCATCGCCCGCCCGAAGACCGTTGTCGCGATCTGGATCGTGCTCGTCGCGATCTGCATCCCGCTGATGGGCGCCCTGACCGGCGCCCTCAAGGCAGGCGGGTTCGACAACCCGCGCGGGGAAGCCGCCGCCGCCCAGCGCACGCTGGACCGCGCCTTCGCCGAAGTGCCCGACACGCTGCAGGTGGTCCTCACCCACCCCGGCGGCGACGTCACCACCTCGGTGGACCGCGCGTTCACGGTGGCTCAGGCGACCCCGCACGTGGTGCAGGTGCAGGACTACCGGCAGAACCCGGGCTGGCTGTCGCCGGACAAGCACACGACGTTCCTGCAGCTCGGCTTCCGCACCGACAAGTCCGCGATCCAGCACGAGGTGCCCGGCCTGCGCGAACGGCTGACCGCCACCTTCGCCGCCGCGGGCGTGCAAACCCACGTGACCGGCGCGCAAGCGCTCGACCACGACCTGAGCGTGCAGGCCGAAGAGGACGCCGTCACCGCGGAACTCATCGCGTTCCCGCTGCTCGTCGTCGTGCTGTTCCTCGTCTTCCGCTCGGTGACGGCGATGCTGCTGCCCGTCGTCCTCGCCGGGGTGGCGCTGGTCGTGGCCTCCGCGATCGGCTACCTGCTCACGTACGCGACAGACCTGTCCACCCTGTTCACCAACGCGGTGTCCATCATCGGACTCGCCGTCGCCGTCGACTATTCGCTGTTCATCATCAAGCGCTACCGCGACGAGCTAGCCGCAGGAGACACCTTCACCCCGGCACTGCGGACCGCCATGCGTACGGCCGGACACGCCGTCGTCTTCAGCGGCCTGGCCGTGGTCGTGGCGTTGTTGGCCCTGTTCATCCCCCGCATCATGGTCTTCAGCAGCATGGCAATCGCCGGCGTCGTCGTCACCCTGGTGGCCCTGTCCATGTCGCTGACCCTGCTGCCGGCCGCCCTACAACTGCTCGGCAAACGCATCGACTGGCTGTCGCTCAAACGCCGCACCGCCGCGCACAGCGCGAACCCGGTCCGGCCGCCCCGCCGCCCCGCGGTGCTCGCCCTGACGCTGGTCGCCCTCATCGTCGGTTTCGGCGCGCTCGCCTGGCCGGTCACCGACATCCGACTCCAGTCGCCGGTGGCGAGCGCCACGATCCTGCCCGCAGACACCGACTCCCGGCAAGGCATCGAACGGATGCAGGCGGCGCTCGAATTCCGTACCCTCTTCCCGGTCCAGGTCGTCCTCAGCGCTCCCGCGGCTGCTCCTGCCGGCGAGCTGCTGGCCGCCGCGCGGTCCGCCGCTGAGGTGGTCCGTGCCGCGCCGCACGTTGCCGAGGTCACCGACATCCCCGCCTCCATCGACCCCGACGCTCCACCCGTGGAAGCCCGGGAAGCCGTCGGTCAGCTCTGGACCACGACCGGCAACACTCGCGTCACCCGCATCATCGCCATCCCGGCCGCGGACCCTGACTCGGACGCCGCCCACGACCTCGTCCACGCGCTGCGCGACCGCCTACCCGAGGCGGTGTCCAGCGACATCACGGTTCAGGTCACCGGCGCCACCGCCACCGGTGTGGACTTCGACGAGGTGCTGACCGACACGCTGCCGTGGGTGCTCGGCACCGTCGTGCTCATCACCGTCGTCCTGCTCGCCCGCGCCTTCCGCTCCTGGCTGCTGCCGTTGCTGGCGCTGGGCCTCAACGCGCTGGTGGTCGGTGCCAGTCTCGGGCTGCTCACCCTGATCAGTCAGGACGGCCTCGACCAGCGCATCGACAGCACCACCCCCGCCCTGGTCTTCGCCATCATGTTCGGCCTGAGCATGGACTACATGGTCATCATGATCTCCCGCATGCGCGAGCACTACGCGCTGCACGGCGACCACCACCGCGCGGTCTCCGAAGGTCTCCGGGAAACCGCAGGCCTGGTCAACGGCGCTGCCCTGATCATGGTCGCGGTCTTCGCCTCGTTCCTGATCGCCAAGGTCAGCGTCGTCCAGCAGCTCGGCCTCAGCCTCGCCATCGCCGTCGTCCTCGACGCCGTCGTCATTCGCCTCATCGTCATGCCCGCGGCGCTGCACCTCATCGGCCCGCGGGTCTGGGGCCGAGCCGACACCCGGCACCAGGAACCCGCACCCGACCTGCAACCGGCCTGATCCGACACCGAACCCCGCCGGGGCGCAAACTCGCTTCAGGCAGCAGCAGCGCAACCGCCGCGCACCCGGGCCGACAAGTCCGGGCAACCCCCCGCTGCCGCCCGAGGAGTGCACCGATGACCGCCGTCAGCGCAGTGGGCCCGGAATCCGGCGAAACCCGGACCACCTTCGTCACCTATCAGCAGAAGCTAGCTGCGGACCTGTCCAGCAAGGCCGCCGAGAAGGCCGACACCGCCGACCAGCGGGCCGTCGCCGAGTCTCGGCAGGCGGCGCACCAGACCCAGCAGGCCTACCAGGCCCAGCAGCTCGCCCAGGTCCAGCAGCAACAGGCCCTCACCGGCGGTGCGGTCACCGCGTCCGTCGGCTCGTCCCTGGACATCACGATCTGATCTTGGCGTCCGCACCGCCGTCCAGGATGCCGTCACGGACACGACGAAAGAGCTCCGGATCAGTCCGGAGCTCTTTCGTCGTGCTTGTTCACTAGTACGAGGCTTCGACCTCGTAGACGCCGAACGGCATGGCCATACGGGTGTCTCGAAACGGCCGTAGTGGCGCGGTGCTCGCCCGGTGGGCCGGGCCCTGTTCCCACTCGCGGAACGCGGCGAGGTCGGCCCAGCGGCTGACGACGACGAACCCGGTCGGGTCCGGCACCGAATGCAGCAGTTCGTTGCCGAGCATGCCGGGGACGTCGGCGAGGACGCCGCTCACGTCGTGGTAGGCCTTGCGGATGCCGGCCGCGTCCTCGGTGGCGTGGTAGACGAGGACTCGCAGCTCGGCGCCCATCAGACTGCCGCCAGCCATTCGTCGTGGGAGCTCACCGTGGTGGACGGCGCGACGAAGGCGACGACCTCCATGGTGCTCATCGCCCCACCGGACCGGTACGGGTGCAGCTTCTGCCGGTGTTCGAGGTGCTTGTCGCTGGTCTCGAACTCGCGGAACCGGGCCTCGTCCACCCAGTCGCTGACGATGTAGTAGACGCCGTCCTCGTCGGTGCTGCGGGACAGCCACTGGCCGAGGTTGGCCGGGTGGGAGGTGACCGAGTCGCCGACAGCGATCCAGGTCTGTTCGAATTCCTCGCCCATGCCGGGCTTGATCTGCATCTTGAGCATGACGCGGAAGGTGGTGTCGGTGGTCACGAGATTCCTCCGTCGATGTGGATGGTGGCGCCGGTGACGTAGCGGGAGAGGTCGCTGGCGAGCCAGAGGACCGCTCCGGCGACCTCGTCGGGGGTGCCCAGGCGGCCGAGGGCGGTCTTCTCGCTGTAGCGCTTGCGCATCATGGCGGCCTGCTCGGCCGGCATGGCGTCCATCGCCTCGGTCTCGATGACGCCGAGGGCGAGGACGTTGAAGCGCAGGCCCTTGCCGCCGAACTCCTTGGCGAGCGAGCGGGTGAGGCCGCGCAGGGCCGCCTTGGTGGCGGTGTAGTGGGCGCGCAGCGGGATGCCGACCTCGGACGACTTGGAGCCGATGCTGATCACCGAGGCGCCCTCGGACAGCAGCGGCAGGGCGCCCTGGATGATCAGGTACGGCGCGGTCAGGTTGGTGTCGATGACCCGGCGCCACTCCTGCTCGGGCAGTTCGGCGTACGGGATGTGGCTGATCGCGCCGGCGTTGTTCACGACCAGGTCGAGGCTGCCGTACGTGTCGCGGATCTTGTCGAGCAGGACGGTCACCTGGGCGGGCTCGGCGATGTCGGCCTGGACCAGCAGGTGGTTGCCGCCGATCTCCTTGAGCTCACGTTCGAGCGACGCGACGTATTCGCTGTCCTGCCGGTAGCAGGTCACGACGTCCACACCGGCGCGGGCCAGGGCCAGGACGATGCCGCGGCCGACGCCGCGCACACCGCCGGTCACCAGCGCCTTCTTGCCGTTCAGTTCGAGGTTCACCGGGATCTCCTAAGTAGTTACGAATCGAGGGCCGCGCCGGGGCGACGAAGTAGTGCGGTTCAGAGGGCCAGCGCCACGGCGGCGCAGTTGACCACCAGCGCCGCCACGGTCAGCCAGCTGCGCAGCGAGTTCCAGCGGCCCCAGGTGCGGCGCCGTTCGACGTAGTCGATGCCGGCGGGCAGGCGGTCGGGGTCGAGGTCGCGCACCCACCGGTTGATGGGCACGTTGCGGGTCAGGGAGATGTAGACGGTCACGCCGGCCAGGGCCGCCCCGAGCAGGTGCAGCGCCCACGCGCCCGGGGTGGGTGCCACGACCGCGAGGGCCACGCCGCCGACCGTCGTGGTCAGCAGGCAGATCGGCATGAACGGGTCGTAGCGGGTGGAGAAGAACGCGTGGGCGTGCACGTAGCGGTCCACCGGCAGCGCGGCCATCAGCGGGAATCCGCCGAGCTGGGTGCCCAGCAGGACCCCCGCTGCCAGGCCGTTGGTCAGCAGCACCAGCGGCATCAACACGGTGAAGAGGCCGGGCATGGTCGTCAGACCCGGGCCTTGGCGGCCGCCTCGACCTTGTCCTTGATGAGGCTCATCTGGGTGGCCGTGTTGCGGTTGAGCCGCTCGGTCATCGCGGCGTCGTCGATCGGCGCGATCGGCTTCATCTCGAAGTCCTGGACCCAGCGCATCCGCACACCCTCGGGCGTCTCGGTGTACTCCCAGAACAGCGACATGTACTTGAAGACACCGGTCTGGACCCGCTGCGCGCGGACGGTGCGGGAGGCCTTGTCGAGCGTACGTTCGGACACCCAGTCCCAGACCTTGCCGTTCTCGTCGGGGTGCAGGGCGAGCCGGAACCGGAAGGTGTCGCCGTCGCGGTGCAGCACCTCGGCGGCCGAATACTCGCTGAACAGCTCGGTCCAGCGGCTGATGTCGTTGGTCATCTCCCAGACGAGGTCCAGGGGCGCGTCGATGACGACGGCGTTGTCGGTGTGCCCAGACATGTCAGGCCGCCGCGGGGACGAGCAGCGAGTTGACGTAGTCCACGGCGGCGCGCGGGCTGGACATCTCCTCGGTGATCGCCTCGTCGGGGATCTGCACGCCGTAACGACGTTGCAGCTGGCCGGCCAGTTCCAGCAGGGCGAGCGAGTCGAAACCCAGGTCGCTGAACGGGACGTCGAGGTTGGCGCCGTCGAAGTGGACGTCGTCCTCGACGCCGACGCTGGCGGCCATGATCTCGCGAAGTTCGATGGCGTCGAACGTGGACATGCGGGTGGTTCCTTTCGGTCGGAAGGGTTACAGCGTGGGGCGGTCGCCGCGGCCAAGGACCATGGCCGAGGTGAAGCCGCCGTAGCCGCGGGCGACGACGAGCGCGGTGCGCAGGCTGCGTTCCCGCGGCGCGTCGAGGACGAGGTCGATGGGGCAGTCGGAGCGCAGCCGGTCGGTGCCGACGGTGTGCGGAATGACGCCGTCGCGCAGCGCGAGCAGGGCGGTAGCCACATCGAGCGCGGCGCCGCCGCCGTACAGTCGGCCGGTCAGGGTCTTGGGCGCCGTGACCGGCACCGCGTGCGTGCCGAAGACCTCGGCCAGCGCCTCGGCCTCGATCCGGTCCAGCTCCGGGTCCGCCGCGGCGTCGGCAAAGACAACATCAATGTCATCGGGTACGCACGCAGCATCGTTGAGTGCCCGCCGGATCGTGCCGGCCAGCACCGGTCGGCGGCCGGTGCGCACCGACTGGTCGAAGCCGGCGGCATAGCCGAGCACCCGGCCGTAGCCGCGTCCCTCGGTGTCCGCCCCGGCCCGTTCGGCGACCAGGATCGCGCCACCTTCGCCGGGCACGTACCCGGCGGCCGCGACATCGAATGGCAGGTAGGCCCGGCCGGGCTCCACCGCGCTGGACAGATGCCCGTTGGCGATTTGCGCGACGAGGCCGTACGGGCAAAGGGCACTGTCCGTGCCACCGGTGACGACGAGCCGGCTCTGCTGGCGCAACAACCGCCGGGCCTGGCCGACAGCGTCGAGGCCGCCGGCCTGCTCGGTGCAGACCACCCCGCACGGCCCCCGCATCCCGTGCCGGATGGAGACCTGCCCGGTGGTCGCCGCATAGAACCAGGCGATCGACTGGTAGGCGCCCACCCAGGAGGGCCCGTTCTGGTAGAGCCGCTCCATCTCGTGCTGGCCGAACTCGGTGCCGCCGGACGAGCTGGCAGTCACGACCGCCATCTCGTACTCGGGCAGCTCTTTCAGGTCGGCGCCGCAGTCCGCGACGGCCGCATCGGCAGCGGCGAGGGCGAGGTGCGTCCAGCGGTCGGTCTGCGGGACGAGCCGGGCGGGCACCCGGCCCTTGGCGGTGAAGTCGGCGACCTCACCGGCCAGGCGGGTCGGGTAGCCCGACGCATCGAACCGGGTGATCGGGCCGATGCCGGTCTTGCCGTTGAGCACGGCCTGCCAGTGTTCCTCGGCGCCGATGCCGGTGGGGGCGATGACGCCCATGCCGGTGATGACGGCCCCGGCGCCGGGAGTGGAGGTTTCCATGGGTTCGACTCTCCTTTCTGGGGCTCGGGCGTCTCTCGAACGCCACTCGACGCCGGTCACGGCCGGGTCAGGACCATGGCGCTCTGGAAGCCGCCGAATCCGCTGCCGACGCTGAGGACGGCGTCCATCCGGTGCTCGCGGGCCACCAGCGGCACGTAGTCCAGGTCGCACTCGGGGTCGCGGTGGTGCAGGTTCGCCGTGGGCGGCACGACCTGCCGGTCCAGGGCGAGGGCGCAGGCGGCGACCTCGATCGCCCCAATGGCGCCCAGCGAGTGCCCGACCATGCTCTTGATCGAGCTGACCGGCACCTCGTACGCCCGCTGCCCGAGCGCCCGCTTGAACGCGGCCGTCTCGTGCCGGTCGTTCTGCTTGGTGCCCGAGCCGTGCGCGTTGATGTAGTCCACATCGGACGCATCGAGCTCGGAGCCGTCCAGCGCGACCCGAATCGCCTCGGCCATTTCCCGGCCGTCAGGCTTGAGACCGGTCATGTGGAAGGCGTTGCTGCGCGCGCCGAAGCCAGACAGCCGGGCGTAGATGTGTGCCCCGCGCCGCATCGCCGCCTCCTCGTCCTCGAGGACCAGGACCGCGCAGCCCTCCCCCAATACGAAGCCGTCCCGGTTCGCGTCGAACGGACGGGACGCGTGTGCCGGATCGCCGTTGTTGGGCGAGGTGGCGGTGATCGCGTCGAAGCAGGCCGACGTGATCGGAGACAGCGGTGCGTCGGTCGCGCCGGCGATGACCACGTCGGCGGAACCTTCCTCGATGAGCTGCATGCCGTGCCCGACCGCGTCGAGCCCGGACGTGCAGCCGGTCGAGATGAGCGCGACCGTGCCCTCGGCGGCCACCTCGTACGCCACCTCGGCGGCGAGCGTGCTGGGCACCATGTAGCCGTAGAGGTGCGGGACTCCGTAGGAGTGGTCGACGAGCCAGTTGCGGCCGCCGTTCGACAGGACCTCGTACTCCTGCTCGAGGCCCATCGTGCAGCCGACCGCACTGCCGATGCTGACACCGACCCGGCCAGGGTCGAACCCGGCGAGATTCACGCCGCTGTCGGCGAGTGCCTCGCGGGTGCTGACCACGGCGAACTGGGCGGCCCGGTCCATCCGACGGACATCCTGGGCAGACAGTCCGGCGGCGCGCGGGTCGAAGTCGACCTCGGCGGCGATCTGCGAGCGGAACGCCGACGGGTCGAACATGCTGATCCGGCGGGTGGCGGTGCGACCGGCGCTGAGCAGGTCCCAGAAGGCTTCGCGGCCGACGCCGCCCGGTGCGACCGTACCGATCCCCGTGACGACGGCGCGACGCTTCACCGCGCCCCTCCGACCTGCGGGTTGGGCTGGTCGGGCGCGGTGGGCTGCTCGGTGTCGACGTGGCCCAGCTCGGGCCGCGGCGCGAGCGGCGACAGGTGGAAGACCACGTGCGCCTCGGTATCGCCGACGTTGACCAGGCGGTGCCGAGCGTTGATCGGCACCAACAGGGAGTCGCCCGCGCCGAGGGCAATCGGCCGGTCGTCCAGCGTGATCTCCAGCTCGCCGGCGACGACGTGCAGGAACTCCTCCGAGTACGGGTGGTAGTGCTCGGTGACGTGCTCCCCCGCTCCGAGGTGCAGGGTGCCGCCGAACCCGGACGTGCAACCGACGGTCTTCGGGCTGAGCGTCACCCGGATGTCACCGCCGCGCCGGGTGTTCGCGGCAGCCTCCGAGATGTGGACTTTGAGCTGCTGGGTGGCGGTCACTGCACTCGTCCTTCCTGGGCCGTCCACACGTAGAACGGCGAGGCCATGGCGTCCTTGGGTTCTTTCCACTGCGGGTCGTACGGCCACACGAACTCCGTCAACCGCTGGTTGATGTCGGAGTAGAGCGGGTGGCTGCGCGCCCGGTAGAGGTTCTTGGTGATGTCCTCCTCCGCCTCCACCAGGTGGAAGTAGAGGTCGTGGAAGGAGAACAGGGTCCGCCGGGACACCCCGACCATGTGCGGCAGGTCGGTGGCGTCGGACTCGGCGAAGGTCTCGGCGATGCCGGAGGTGTCGCCGGACTTGAGCCGGGCGACGATCAGGGTGCGGTGCACGATGCCTCTCCTAGGGATGTGTGTGCGTCGGGATCAGATGCCGCCGTCGACGGTGAGCTCCGCGCCGGTGACCTGGCGCGAGGTGTCTCCGGCGAGGAAGAGGATGGGCCCGGCCACGTCGTCCGGCGTGGCGAGCCGGCCGAGCGCGGTGGCGGCGAGCAGGTGTTGGACCACCGGCGGCGGCAGCTCTTTCGCGGGGTCCTCGGCGGTCACCCCGGGCGCCACGACGTTGACCCGGATGCCGCGCGAGCCGAGCTCCTTGGCGAGGCTGCGGGACAAGCCGAGCAGTGCCGCCTTGGCCGCCGTGTAGTGCGCGCTCATGGGTCGTCCGCGCAGCGCCACGGAAGCGCCGACGTTGACGATCGAAGCGCCGTCGACCAGCACGCCGAGGGCGGCCTGAATGACCCGGTAGGCGGCCGTCACGTTGTGGTCGAAGACCCGGTCCCACTCGGCGTCGTCCAGCTGGGCGAAGGGCACCCGGCCGTCGACGCCGACGTTGTTGACGAGCACGTCAAGACCGCCGAGCTGCTCGGTGCAGATCCCCAGCAGCCGGTCCACGTCCGCGCGGTCCGTCACGTCCGCGGCGACGACGAGGTGGCCGTCGCCGAGCGCCTTCAGCTCACTTGCGAGGGTGTCGGCATCGTTGCCCGGTCGGTGGTGGCAGGCGACGACGCGGGCGCCGGCCCGGGCGAACGCCAGCGCGGTCGCGCGGCCGATCCCCCGGCTGCCGCCGGTGATCAAGACCCGCTTGCCGGTCAGACCCTGGTCCACTGTCCCGCCTCCTGTCTGCGTATGTCCAAGCCGCTGCTGTGGTGCGGCGACATATCGATACTGGCGATCGTCAGTCACGGCCCACTCGAACCGGGGTTGAGCCGCGGCGGCTCCTTCTCGAGAGGTAGCCGGACCACCGGCAGCCGGCTACCGGGCCGCCCACTCAGGCGGCCCGGACTCGGCGAAAAGCTCAGCTGGCGGCGAGCACCGGGCAGGAACCCGGCACAAACCGCCGGAATGGGCGCTGCACGCGGTAGTGGAAGTCACCACGGTCGCTCGCCGCCACCTCGACCAGGCCGAACTCCACGAGCTCCTCCACCACGGTCTCGGTGCGGTACTCATCGGACTCCAGTAGCGTCGCCACATCGCTGAGCGGCAACGCCTGTTCGGAACCGACCAGCATCCGGAACGCCGCTTGCAGGTCGGTGGTCAGCAGCCGGTAGGTGAGCCGTACGCTGCGCGACGCACCGCGTTCCGGCTCGCTCGCCGACGACCCGGTGCCCGCCGACCGGATCCGCTCCACCTGGCGATGGACCGGCCAGTGCGGCTTGAGCTCCAGCTGGGACACCGCTTCCCGCAGCGCTGCCGGCAGGCCCTCACACAAGTCGATGAGCTCCTGGACGGCGGCCAGCTGCGGGCGCACCCGCTGCTCGCCGAGAACTGCGGTGAGCAGTTGCAGCGCTTCCCCGGAGTCGAACGGGCGCAGGTTCACCGTCGAGGAAACCGACGGGTGGGAGAACCGGCGCCGGGCCGCGATGAGCGTCGCACACCGGGGTCCGGTGGGCAGCAGGTGCTGGAGTTGCTCGGCCCCGACCACGTCGTCGAGGACCACCAGCACCTGCCGCCCGGCGGACCAGCTGCGGAAAAGGCTGGACCGTTCGGCCAGCGACTCCGGCAGCCGGGAGCCCGTGAACCCTGCGGCGCGCAGGAATCCGCCCAGCGCTTCGGCGGCGTCGACCGGCGCACCCGCGTCGTCGGTCAACCGGGCGTAAAGCCGGCCGTCGGGGTATTCGTCGCGCAGCCGGTGTGCCAGGTGGACGCAGAGCGTGGATTTGCCCACGCCGGGCGCACCCACCACCACGACCGCCGGCGGGGCGCTGCGCTCCCGACGAGCGAGGACCTGAGTGATCTGAGCCGTCTCGGCCGTACGACCGACCACCCGCATTACGTCCGGAGGGAGCAGGTCGGGCTGCTCGACCGCGGCTGGGCGGACACCGCCGGCGAGCACGGTGTCCATGCCGTCGCCGAGCACCGGCGACTCGATGGTCGGGTCAGCGACCAGGACGGCCTGGTGCACCCGCTGGAGTTCCTGCATCGGTTCCAGGCCGAGCTCCTCGGCCAGGGTCGAGCGGGCCTTCTGGTAGACCCGCAGCGCGTCGAAGCGCCGGCCGGCCCGGTAGAGCGACAGCATCAGGCGGGCTTGCAGGCTTTCGTCGGTCGGCCGCTGGGCCACCATGCCGGTCAGTTCGCCGATGATGTCGTGGTGCCGGCACAGCCGCAGGTCGGCGTCGATGCGCTGCAGGGTCAACCCGCGGCGCTGCTCCTCGAGCCACACCGTGTTGGCCCGCAGCAGCGAGCCGGTGGTGACGTCGACGAGCGCCGGCCCGCGCCAGAGTTGCAGCGCCGCCCGGATGGTGTCGGCGGCGATCTCGACCGAGCCTGCGTCGAGTTGGGTCCGCGCCCGTTCGGCCAGCCGCAGGAACTCGGCGGAGTCGACGGCTCCTTCTTCGAGGCTGAGGATGTAGCCGTTGGATGAGCGGTGCAGGGTGGGCGGGGTGCTGTCGCCGTCGGAGTCGGCCGGGCCGCCGAGGCCCAGTCGGTACAGCTTGCGCAGGTGGTAGACGTACGTCTGCAGGGTGGTGGTGGCGCTCGACGGCGGCCGCTCCTCCCACAGCTCTTCGATGATCTGGTCGGTGCTCACCACCGTGTTGGCGTTCATAGCCAGCAGGGCCAGGACCTGCCGCAGTTTCGGTGCGGACGGGACCAGCGGCTGACCGGCGCGGGCGACCTGGAAGGCGCCAAGCACATTCACCTGCACGACGTCCACCCCCTTACGCGGCGCTCGTTGCCACTGATCGTGATCGGCTGCGGGACTGCATGCTCGGAAGCTCGGTGCAATTCCACGTGGATTGTTCCCCCATCTCTCCAACCCATGGTGGCTATGTCAAGCACCATGCCGTGAATTACGGGGAAGACCGTGGAACGCACGGATCCATTTTCCCTCGAATCACTCTGGAGTGGGGATGACGGCTTCTCGAGCAGAGCCGATCTTTGCTCGCTGCGGCCGCCGCACACCGGATCGTCACAGCAATCCCTAGCAGCTAATTCATCCTCGAACCGGGCACGCAAACCGGCGATGAACGTTCCGGCGGGCTCTGATACTGCCGATTTCCCGACCGTACGGGATCCCGCAACGGCACGCCAGCACCGACCCGGCGACCCCTAGGGGTCAAAGGGGCGAAAGCCTCGTCTCACCGCGGAGGATCACCCCGCTAGCCAGCAAATACGCCGTTTTGTGCCACCGCCGGATGACAGCCCAGCGACCGAGTCGAAGTCCCGGGAAACAAACGTGTCGGCGGTCACATACATCTGCAGATGTATGCCACGGTGCCGCGCACGCATTCTCCTGACCCAAGATACGTCCGGCGACCGATGTGCCGCACGTCCACGATATTGCAGAATCATGCGCGTCCGGTTCTTTCTGCAGCCCCGCCGACGATTAATCGGTTGCGCAGACAACCGCGAAGTCCTCGGTTATCTCGAGGCGTCGCCGAGTGAGATTCGACTGCCGCACTCAAGCATTGGGGCCGATGAATTCGCCCCGCGGCGTGCGGGTCGAGCCGTATCCACCACCGAGAGGGTGTAGTCGATGTCAGGTTTGGTGGGCTGGGTGGACTTCTCCGCCCGTGATCTCGAGCAGGAAACGGCGGTGCTGTCCGCGATGGCGGACGCGCTAGCCACCCGCGGGCCGGACGGACAGCACGTGTGGGCCCGGCGCGATGTCGGGCTCGGCTTCCGCGCACTGTCCATCGGTGCTGCTCCCGCGGCACGACAACCGCATGTGCGGTCCACACCGGACGGGCCGGTCGCTGTCGTCATCACCGGCACACCGGTGGGGCTCGGCGCGCTCGCCGGCTGGCTGCGCGCCCGAGGCCGCGGGGTGCCGGAGAACGCGGGCGCCGCCGAGTTGATCGCCGCGGCCTATCAGGAGGACGGCACGGCCGCCGTGGTCCGACTGACCGGCGCGTTCGCCGTCGCGATCTGGGACGGCCGCCGCGACGAGCTGGTCCTCGTCCGCGACCGGTTCGGCAACCAGCCACTGTATTACTGGAGCACCGACACCGGCCTGGTCTTCGGCTCCGAGCGCAAAGCCCTCTTCGCGCACCCCGAGACGGAGGCCGCCGTCGACCTCGACGGCATGCGCGAGCTCTTCACGTACGCCGGGACGGCCGGGCACGGCATCTTCGCCGGTGTCCGCCAGGTCGAGGCCGCCGAGATCCTGCGGTTCAGCCGCGCCGGTATCCGTCGCGAGAAGTACTGGCGCCTGACCACGGCCGAGCACACCGACGATCTCGACACCACGATCGGCACGGTTCGGGAGTTGCTGTCGACCAGCGTCGCCGATCAGCTCGGCGACGCCGACGGGGTGGGCATCATGCTCTCCGGCGGTGTCGACTCGTCCGCGGTCACCGCACTCGCCGCCGACGCCCTGCAGCGCCGCGGCGGCGGCAAGCTGCGGACCTTCACCGTCACGTTCGCCGAACACGCCGACAACTTCACGCCCGACGAGGTGTGGGCCACCCCGGACGCCCCGTTCGTCCGGGACATGGTCGCGCACGTCGGCGCGGAGCACACCGACGTGGTGCTGGACACCGCCGACATCCTCGACCCCGCCGTTCGCGAAGCGACGCTGGTGGCCAAGGACGTGCCCAGCCCGCTCGGCAACATGAACACCTCGCTGCACCTGCTCGACCGCGAGGTCAGCAAGCACGTCCAGGCGGCCCTGCTGGGCGAGATCGCCGACGCGGTGTTCGGCGGATTCTCCTGGGTGCACAACCCGCAGCTCGCAGCCGCGCAGACCATGCCATGGATCGCCATGGCGCATTACGGCGGCGGCAAGCACGGCATGGGCGGCGACCTGCTGCACCCCGACCTGCTCGACAAGCTCCAGCTCAACGACTACTGCACCGCGGCGTGGGAAACCTCCGTCGCCCAGGTCGACCACCTGGCCGGCGAGAGCGACGTCGACCGCAAGATGCGGCGGATCAACTACCTGCACCTGACCCGCTGGCTGGAAACCCTGCTGTCGCACGACGAGTCGATCGGCATGTCCACCGGTCTCGAGGTCCGCATGCCGTTCTGCGACGACCAACTCGTCCAGTATGTCTACAACGTTCCGTGGGCGCAGAAATCCTTCGACGGCCAGGAGAAGAGCCTGCTCCGTGCGGCGGTCGCCGATCTGCTGCCCGAGTCGGTGCGCACCCGACCCAAGAGCCCGTACCCGGTGACTCAGGACCCGGCGTACGGCAAGTGGCTGATCGACCAGCTCGGCACGCTCGTCGCCGACCCGGGGTCACCGGCCGCGGCGCTGGTCGACACCAAGGCCATCGAAGCCCTGCGCGCCGACCACTCGGTGCTCGACAGCGGGCCGCGGGCCTGGGTCGCCCGGGCCAACGTCGAAATGGTGCTGGGGCTGGACGCCTGGCTCCGCCGATACCGCGTCCGCGTCGACGTCTGACCAGGCCCGCCGATCCCCCTGACAACGCAGAGCCGGCACCGCTGCGGTGCCGGCTCGTAAGGAAAGGACAGTATCGATGTTCGAGGCCCTGCTGGGCGCCGACACCAGTGTCGGCGCAGCGCTCATCGTCCTGTGGACGTGGGCCGCATGGCAGCTCGGGCGCCTGACACAGCGGACCGAGCGGAAGAAGATCGCGTCGGGCGGCACGTGGACGGTGGTGCTCCTGCTGATCGCGGGCGTTCCGGCGGTCGCGAAGGCCGGGCTCATCGCGCTGTTCCTCTCGTACGGCTGGGAGTTCGGCGCCAACTACGTCGTGTTCGCCGTGCCCATGGTGATCGTCCCGGCCGTCCTCGCGTACGTGTGGACGTTGCCTGCAATCCTGCGGGTGCGGCGCGCGGCGCGCAGCAACCAGGGCGAGGTGCAGGCGGCCGCGCTCACCGACCTCAAGACCGCTTTGCCGGTGCGGTTGACCGCGATCGGCGGGGTGCTGGCCCTCTGGCTGGGGTTCTTCAAGCAGCCGACGCCGGGGCTCGGCGACGACATCGCGCTCTACTACGGGCTGTTCCTGCTCGCGGCCGCGTGGCAGGTGTTCCGGTTGCGCCGCGTCGCGACGTGGCTCGCCACGGGCACCCGCCCCGCATTCGGTGTCCGGGCCACCCGGACCGGTGCTGCCGTCGTGGCGATCGTGGCGTGCGCCGTGCTCGGCGTCGTCTGGTCGGCATCGGCCAGCAAGCTGCCGGGCAGCTACAACATGACCGATCACAGCGGTGGCGCCATGGCCGCAGGCGACGGAAACCGATCTGGCGTCACGCATGTGGCCCACCAGAGCTCGGGCGGCCGCTCCATCACCGCCCTGACCGGCCCGCGCGATGAGAAGCCCGACAAGAAGTTCACGCTCACCGCACGCAAGATGCAGCTGACCCTCCCGGGCGGGGCGAAGATCGACGCCTGGACCTACGACGGCACCGTTCCCGGGCCCGCGCTGCGCGCCAAGCAGAACGAGCTCGTCGAGGTTGAACTGATCAACCAGGACGTCGAGGCCGGCGTGTCGCTGCACTGGCACGGCATCGACGTGCCAAACGCTGAGGACGGTGTGCCCGGCCTCACCCAGGACGCGGTCCCGCCGGGCGGCCGGCACGTCTACCGGTTCCGCCCGCCGGACGCCGGCTCGTACTGGTACCACTCGCACCAGGTCTCCTCGGAGCAGGTCCGCGCCGGGCTCTACGGCTCCTTCGTCGTCGACCCGCCCGAGGGTCCGACCGCCGGGGTCACCGACGTGCCGGTGGTGGTGCACACCTTCAAGGGCCAGATCGCCACCATCAACGGGATCGACCGGCTCGAACGCTCGACGATCGCTCCCGGCACGAAGGTGCGGCTGCGGCTGGTCAACACCGACAGCAACACCCGCAAGTTCGCACTGACCGGCACGCCGTGGCGGCTGGTGTCCATCGACGGCACCGACCTCAACGGCCCCACCGACGTCACCGACAAGACCCTCACGCTGGGCGGCGGTGGTCGCTTCGACGTGGAGTTCACCATGCCGGCAGCTCCGGTGCGGCTCGCCACCTCGCTCTTCCCCGACCAGGGACTGCTGTTCACCCCGGACGGGTCCGGCGACCGCGCGGCCGACTTCACCGGCGAGGACCTCGACACCACCAGCTACGGCACGCCCGCGCCGACGCCTTTCGGCCGGGACACCGAGCCCACCAAGACCGTCACGTGGGTCATGGACAACCACTTCGGTTTCTTCGACGGTGGCTTCCACATGGTCTTCACGGTCAACGGCAAGCTGTTCCCGGACGTACCGCCGGTGGTGGTGCGCGAGGGCGACATGGTCAAGGTGCGCTTCGTCAACCGCAGCTTCCTCGACCACCCGATGCACCTGCACGGCCACAAGGTCCTGGTGCTCTCCCGCAACGACAAGCCGGCCTCCGGGAGCCCGCAATGGCTCGACACCGTGCTGGTCCATCCCGGCGAGACGTACGAGGTGATGTTCCGGGCGGACAACCCGGGGCTGTGGATGGACCACTGTCACAACCTCGACCACGCGGCGATCGGCATGATGATGCACCTGAGCTACGAGGGCTGGACGACGCCCTTCCAGGCCGGGCACGACACCCCGAACCAGCCGGAGTAGTGCGGTGACCACCGCACCGGCACGACCCACGAACGACGGCGGCGGGCTCCCGGGTGCAGTGCGCCCGGGTGGTCCGGCCGCGCCCCGCACCGACCGGCCCTGGCTGGTGCTGTCCGCCGTCCTGGCGGGCAGCTTCCTGCACACCTTCGACATGATGGTCATCAGCGTCGCGGTCCCCTCCATCCAGGACGGCATCGGCGCGGGTACGGCGGCCACCCAGTGGATGCTCGCCGGTTACACCTTGCCGTTCGCGCTGCTGTTGATCACCTTCGGCCGGCTGGGCGACGCCGTCGGCCGGCGCCGGATGATTCTGTGGGGCTCGCTCAGCTTCACGGCCGCCTCGGTGCTCTGTGCCGTGGCGACCGACCCGGCCATGCTGATCGCCGGCCGGGTGTGGCAGGGCGCTTCGGCGGCCGCGCTGACGCCGCAGGTGTTGCCTGCCATCATTCTGCTGTTCGACGGCAAACGGCGGGGCGCGGCGCTGGGCGCCCAGGCCGGGGTGATCGCGTTAGCCACGGTCTCCGGCCCGCTGCTGGGCGGCCTGCTGCTCGCCGCTGACCCGGGCGGGTTGGGCTGGCGCACCATCTTCCTGCTCAACGTGCCGGTGGGCCTGTTCACCGTTGCGGCGGTCCTGCGCTGGTTTCCGCGCCGCGACACGGTAGCCGCCCAACGACCGCAGCTCGACGTGGGCAGCGTCGCGATGGCGACGATCGGCCTGCTGTTACTGATCTTCCCGCTGGTGCAGGGTCGGGAACTGGGCTGGCCCACCGGCGCCTTCGCCCTGGTGGCGCTGTCGATCCCGGTGCTTGCCGCGACCCTGCGCCGCCAACGCCGCCGGGTGCAATCCGGCCGCTACCCGTTGATCGCGATGAGCCTGTTCCACCAGCGCAGCTTCCTGGCCGGCGGGGTAGCCAACTTTCTGCTGATCGGTGGCGTCTCCTCGTTCTTCCTGGTCTTCGTCGTCTATCTGCAGTCGGGCCTCGATTACCCGCCCGCACGGATCGGCATTACCACCGCGGCGTGGGCCATCGCGGCAGCGGTTGCCTCCGGCGCGACGGTGCCGCTGGCCCGCCGGGTGGGCCGCCCGATGCTCGTGGCCGGGGCGGCGGTCATGGCGACGGCGATGGCGCTGCTCTGCCTCGCGCTGTGGCAAGGCGGTCCCGGCACCGCGACGTGGCTCATCGCGGGGTGTCTGGCGCTGGCCGGGCTGGGCCAAGGCATGCTCAGTCCGCCGCTCTACAACCTGACCCTCACCGATGTTCCCGAGGCGGACGTCGGCTCGGCATCCGGCGTGTTCGGCATGCTCACCCAGGTCGGCAGCGCGCTCGGTGTGGCGATCATCGGCGCCTTGTTCTACGGCCTGCTCGGCGACGGACTCTCCGGCCCGCACTACACCCGGGTGATGGCGCTGACCCTGGCCTGCCACGTGGCCTGCTTCCTGGCCGTGGCCCTGATCCTGCAGCGGTTTCTACCCAGGACCGCCGCAGCCCGCGCCACCTGACGCGACATGTCCACACAGGGGAGGACGCATTGTCACCTACCAGAAGAACGATCATCGGCGGACTGATCGGCGGTGCCGCCGTCACGGCACTGCCGTTCGCCCTCCGCGGCGAGCCGGGTAGCCGGCCGACCGCCGTTCCCGATCCCGGATTCACCCGGATCGCCAATCAGGCAGCGCTGCCCGCGCAGTTCTCGCTGCCGTTGAAGTTCCCGCCCGTCCTGCGCCCTACCCGCACCGACAGCACCACCGACTACTACACCATCACCGCCCGAGAGGCGAACCTCACCATCCTGCCCGGGATGAGCACCCGTGTCTTCAGTTACGAGGGCAGCTTCCCGGGTCCGACGATCGAGGCGCGCAGCAACCGGCGGGTCGTCGTCACCACCACCAACCAGCTGCCCGTTCCCACCGTGACGCACCTGCACGGCGGGCACACGCCAGCCGACAGCGACGGTTACGCCACCGACCTGATCCTGCCGGTGGGCGGCTGGCCCGCGGCGCCTGCACACGCCACCAGCCATACCGGGCACATGGGCCACGCCGCCGAGATGGCCGGGGTGGTCGCGCAGGGCACTCGGGATTACGTCTATCCCAACAAACAACGAGCGGCCACTCTCTGGTATCACGACCACCGGATGGACTTCACCGGTCCGCAGGTGTGGCGCGGCCTTGCCGGCTTCTACCTCATCCGCGACAGCGTGGACGACGCACTGCCGCTGCCGGAAGGCGACCGGGAGCTCCCGCTCATGATCATGGACCGCTCGTTCGACGCGAACGGGCAGTTCACCTATCCGTCGGCCGACCCGACGCTGCGCACTCCTGGGCTGACCGTGAACCCCAACGGCGTGCAAGGCGACGTCATGCTCGTCAACGGTGTGCCCTGGCCGTTCCACGAGGTCAAGCAGGCGAAATACCGGCTGCGCCTGCTGAACGCCGCCAACTCGCGACGGCTGCGGGTCTCGCTCAGTCCGAGCCCGTCCGGGGGCAAGGCCTTCACCCAGATCGGCAGCGACGGCGGTCTCCTCGCCGCCCCACAGCAGATGTCATCGATCTACATGGTGCCGGGCGAACGGTTCGACGTCATCGTCGACTTCAGCAAGTACGCCGCCGGCACCAACGTGGTCATGACGAACTCGCTGGGCGAGAGCAGCACCAACAAGATCATGCAGTTCCGGGTGACCGGACCCGCCTCCGACAGCTCGTCAATCCCGGCTCAGCTCTCCACGGTGGAGCGCCTCGACCCCAACCAGTCCGTCCGGACCCGGACCTTCACGTTCCTCAACACCAGTCGCAACGGTAAGGAGGTGCACGTCATCAACGACCAGTTGTTCTCGACCGGCTACATCATGGCGGATCCCCGCCTCGGCCAGATCGAGACCTGGGAGTTCCGGTCCTCGACCCACCACCCGGTGCACGTGCACCTCAACCCGTTCCAGGTGATCTCCCGCGAGGGCGGTCTCGAACCGGAGGACGCCGGCTGGAAGGACACGGTCCGGCTGACGCCGGGCGACTCGGTGCGGGTCGCGATCCGCTTCGACGACTACGCCGGCAAGTACATGCTGCACTGCCACAACCTCGAGCACGAGGACATGGCGATGATGGCCAACTTCCAGGTCAGCTGAGCCCGTACGCCCACAGAAGCGTGCGATGCCGAGCACCCGGCATCGCACGCTTCTGCTTTTCGGGGGGTTCAGTAAAGACATTGACCGGCGTGCCGACCTGACACCATCCTGCCGCGCCTTTCGCTCGCGCACATCGGGCGCACGATTCACCTCCCAGTACAGCCGCGGTCGCAGCCTTAGCACGAAAAAGTACATCTGGCGATGTACGCCCCTCACTCATCACCATCTAAGCAGCTCTGAACTGCAAGAACATGGCCGCGAAGTCGGGTATCGGATACGTCGGAAGAATGACTTCGGCTATTTCCGCCGACCGCTGCCGCACCTAGGGGAATTACCGGATGACCCCTCGCCGGCACCCATGCCACAATTGCCGCCGTGAAGCGTAGAAGTCTCCTTTCCCTGGCCGCTCTCTCCGGTGTCAGCGTCGCCGTGGGTGCCTGCTCGTCCGGATCAGGCGGAAACCCCGGCGGCGCCTCCGCGTTCACCAACCGGCTGCGCATCCCGCCACTCGTCAAGCCTGAGGTCGGCGGCGATGGCGTGCAGACGTTCACCCTGAACCTGCAGGCCGGCGGCCGCACCGAGTTCCTGCCCGGCAAGACCACCGACACCTGGGGCATCAACGGCGCCTACCTCGGGCCGACCGTGCGCGCCGCCAAGGGCGACAAGGTGCGGATGAAGGTCACCAACAGCCTGTCCGAGACCAGCACCCTGCACTGGCACGGCATGCGGCTGCCCGCCAAAATGGACGGTGGCCCGCACCAGATGATCGAGCCGGGCGCCACCTGGACCCCGGAATGGACCATCGAGCAGTCGATCATGACCTCGTGGTTCCATCCACACCTGCACGAGAAGACCGCCATGCACGTCTACCGCGGGCTCGCCGGCCTCTTCCTCATCGACGACCCGGCCGGCCCGAAACTGCCCGGCGAGTACGGCGTCGACGACGTGCCCCTGATCATCCAGGACAAGACGTTCTCCGGCGACGGCCAGTTCAACACCGGCCGGGTCGACGAGGGCACGTACGGCCTGCTCGGCGACACCATCCTGGTCAACGGCACCTTCGACCCGTACCTGGACGTCACCACGGAGCTGGTTCGGTTCCGGCTTCTCAACGCGTCCAACGCGCGCGTCTATCGAGTGGGCTTCGCCGACAACCGCACGTTCCAGGTGATCGGCAACGACGCCGGCCTGCTGGAGAAGCCGGTCGAGGTGGACCGCGTCAAGATCAGCCCCGGCGAGCGCTACGAGATCGTGGTCCGGTTCGCGGCCGGCGAAAGCGTCGTCATGGACAGCGTCGGCGAGGACTCGAAGTCGGCGAACGACATCGAGGAGGAGGACTTCCGCCTCGTCAAGGTCGTGGCCGCCGCGACCCTCTCCCCCGGTGTGGCGATCCCCGCCACGCTGGGCGGCACGGCCACCGTGGCGCCGCCCGCAAGCGCCAAGGTGCGGGTCTTCTCGCTGTCCGGGTCCGAGATCAACAACAAGGACATGGACATGACCCGGATCGACGAGGTGGTCCCCGCGGGCGCCCTGGAGATCTGGGAGCTGGACAACACCACGTTCGCGCACAACTTCCACATTCACGAGGTGGCGTTCCGCGTGCTCGACGTCGACGGAGTGCCGCCGCCGGCCTACCAGGCGGGGCCCAAGGACACGGTGTTCGTGCCCAAGGAGGCGAAGGTGCGGCTCGCGGTCCAGTTCGGGCACTTCACCGATCCGCTGTCGCCGTACATGTTCCACTGCCACATCCTGCGGCACGAGGACAAGGGCATGATGGGCCAGTTCGTCATCGTCGAGCCGGGCACCGAGGCGCAAGTGCCTCTCGTCCTTGCCGGCGGACACGGCGGCGGGCACGGCGGCCACGGCTGACCAGCGAATCGCCCGGGTGCCGGCACGAGGCCGGTCCCGGGCGAGGTATGCCGCAGCGTCAGGGACGCAACCGGACCGGCAGCGTTGCCAGGCCGCGGATGACCAGGTTGTCGCGGTATTCCAGCTCCTCCTCAGCGACGGTCAGCCGCAGGTCGGGCGCGCGCTTGAGCAGTTCCGTGAACGCGATCCGGCCCTCGAGCCGGGCCAGCGGTGCGCCCAGGCAGAAGTGAATCCCGCCGTCGAAGGACACGTGCTTGTTGTCCGTACGTGTGAGGTCGAGCTCGTCGGGTCTCTCGAAGACTTCAGGGTCGCGATTGGCGGCACCGCGCATGAGCACCACCTGGTCGCCCTGCGCGATGTGATGGCCGGCCAGCTCGACATCTTCCAGCGCGGTCCGCCGCGTCAGCTGCGTCGGCGGGTCGAACCGCAGCAACTCCTCGACCGCACTGCGGGCCAGCTCCGGCCGGGCGGCAAGCTGGCGCCGCTGCTCGGGGAAGCGCATCAGCGCCAGAGCGCCGTTGCCGATCAGATCCATCGTGGTCTCGTGCCCGGCCACATAGAGCAGGATGCACGTGGTCAGCAGTTCCGCCTCGGTCAACGCCGAGCCGGACTCGCGCACGGCGGCAAGCCCGCTCAACAGGTCATCCTGCGGGCGTTGGCGTCGCTCCTCCAGCAGTCCCCGGAAATAGTCGTCGAACCGGGCGAACGCCTGCCCGCGGATCCTCATCTCCTCCGGCGTGTGCTGAAAGTCAGGATCCACCCCGCGGGCCACGACGTGCGAAAGCTCCTTGACCGACTCCATGTCGGCGCGCGGCACCCCCAACAACTCGCTGATCACCATGACCGGCACCGAATAGGCGAAGGCGTCCATCAGGTCGACGTCGTTGCGCGCCTCCGCCCGGTCGAGGAGCTCGCCGACGATCTGCCTGATTCGCGGCTCCAGCCCGTCGATCATGCGAGGCGTGAACGCCTTGTTGACCAACGAGCGCAGCCGGGTGTGCTCGGGCGGGTCGAGCATGATGAACGGCCGACTGCGTCCCGCTACCGGCCGCCGGAAGGTGTTCTGCTGCAACAGGTGCGTACCGTGCCCGAATCGCTTGTCGCGAAAGACCGCGACCACGTCGCGGTGCCGGCTGATCAACCAATGGCCCAGCGGATTGCGATAGATCGGCGCCCGCTCGCGCAGCCGCCGGAGCCACGGGTACGGATCCGCGCGATGAGCCCGGTCGAACGGGTCGAAGTCGATCGGGTCGAAGTCGATCGGTGCGGGACGCTCATCGGTTTCCGTCACGGTGCTTCTCCGTTCAGCGGTGGTTCTCGGGGGAAGGTCAGCTCACAGCTATCGCGGTGGCGTTGACCGCCAAAGCGACGACGGCGCAAGCCGTTCGCAGCAGATGCCAACGGCGCCACAGGGGCCGAGGGTCGGCCCAGTCCGTCGGCATGTGGTCCGGGTCGAGGGTCCGCACCTGCTTGTTGATCGGCACGTTGGCGAAGTGCGACACCACCGAGACCACGACCAGCAGGACAGCGGCGGTAGAGAACAGCGGTGCGGTGGTCTGCGGCGCCACGGCGATCAGGACGAGGTCGAGCGCCATCGTGCTGAGCACGAGGATCGGCATCGTCGGGTCCCAGTTGCGACCCAACAGCTTGTGGGCGTAGATGTAGCGGCCGGGCGGCATCGCGATCAGCGCGGGCAGCGTGCTCAGCGCTACGGCGAACAGGACCCCCGCCACCACCCCGTTGCCCACCAGGACAGCGACCTGAAGTGTCTGCGTGAGCACGGCTCAGCCGGCCGTGCTGAGGCGGGTCTGACCGAGGTGGCTGACGCAGCGCATGACGCTGGCGGTGAACGTCCGCACGAAGCCCTCCGGCGTGTCCGTGTCCCGCGGCCGGGACAGGTACGGCTTGATCTTCCGCTCGAACTCGCGGACGCCGGGCTGGCCGGCCATGTACCGCGCGACGCTGGCGATGTCGCCCTCGAACTCGATGAAACGCACCATCGTGTCCTCCTTGAGGAACACGGCGGTGCCGATGATGCGTGCCACCTCCGCGCCGCCCTCGTCGCGTACCGACGGCGACGACGGCCGCCGGTAGTCCGTGAAGATATCGGCGATCTCCTGCTCGAAGCCCGCCTTGATGTCGTATCTGATCGCGGCAATCGGCATGCCAGTGCTCCTGTCGTGCGGGTGACGATCTCGCCCAGCACGCTCACATCCGGATGTCGACGAGGGCTTGAGAACGACTCGAACAAACCGCGTCGAGTACGCCTCGACGCGGCTTCCAGCCCGGCGCGGCAACCTGCGGGCGGACATCACAAGCAGGCGCGGCCCGCGGCGGCGCCGGAAGGGTAGAAGCCGTGCGTGACAACGAGTTCACCGCGCCGCAGCCCCGGGTCATCGGGCGCGACGCGGGACCGGCCGGGCGGACGTTCCGCATCCTGGCCGGTCTGACCGGACTGCTGCCGGTCATCGTCAAACTGGACAGCGTCGGCGAGGTGCTGGCCGGGCTCGCCTGGCTGGTGGTGGTCGCGGCGGTCTTCGTCGGCGTCGTGGCGCTGCTGCGGCCGTGGCTCGACGGCAGCCGGGACCGGGTGCTCAGTCCCTGGACGGGCAGCGCGCTGATCCTGCTGCCCCTGATGGCGTACCCGTTCGGGTTGATCCCGGAGGGACCGGCGGTCGGCGTCCGGCTGTTCACCGACGGTTCGGTGCTGTTGGCCGGCCTGATCGGCTACGGCGGGCTGGAAATGGCCGCTCTGTCCACCCTGGTGCTGCGGACCAGGCCGAAGCTGTACAGCCAGTACAACGTCGTCGATCTCGTGGAGAACGCGCCGGAGCGGGCCCGGAACCGCCCGCTCGCCCGGGCCGCCTCCGTCGCCGGCATGCTGGCCTTCTCCTGGTACTGGATCGTGCCCAACCTCGTGGTGAACGGGAGCCCGCTCGACGGCCTGCGCGAGACCACCCGCAGCCTCGACCCGGTGGTGGCCCTCGTCATCGTCGCGGTCGCGGCGGCCCTGGCAGCAGCCCGGGTCAGCACGACCACCGGCCGTACGGCCTGGGCGCTCGTCGCCTTGCTGGTCTTCTTCGCCGCAGGCGCGACGGTCGGCGCGATGCCCGACGCCCTGTACTCCGCGATCATTCTGGTAGGCCTCGTCGTCGGGATCGTGGCGCTCTTCCGGCGGCGTACCCCCGAGGCCAGCAGCCCGCCGCCCGGCCTCGGCACCCCGGAACGGGTCTGACGGAGTGTGACCGTCCGCCCAGGGTGAGCGGTGACACCCGCGCACCATGGGCGGAATCCGGGCAAATGGTCGCCCACCCGGTCACACTCGGCTTGCCGGGCCCGGCACAGCCCTCTACGGTCGACGCGGACCGCCCGGCAATGCATCGGGCCTCGCCGGCCGGAGGAGGGTGGATGACCGACAAAGCCTCGGCCTTCCACGCTTTCTTCGAACAGCACCACAGCGAGCTTGCCCGCCTCGCCTACCTGATGACCGGCGAAGCCTCCGCCGCGGACGACCTGGCCGCCGACGCGCTCACCGAAGTGTGGCGGCACTGGTCCCGGGTGGCCGCGGCCGACGACCCGGCGGCGTACGCCCGCGGCATCGTCACCAACCTCACCCGGAACTGGGTCCGCCGCCGGGTCCGCGAACGGCACGGTCTGCTCGGCCTCACCCTGCTCGGCAGCACCCGCCGCGACTCGGAACCGGACACCCCCGCCGTGCTGGACGTCCGCAGCGCCTTGCGCCGGCTGCCGCACCGCCGCCGCGCCTGCGTGGTGC
Source organism: Actinoplanes sp. NPDC051859 (assembly GCF_044452725.1). Classification (NCBI taxonomy): domain Bacteria; kingdom Bacillati; phylum Actinomycetota; class Actinomycetes; order Micromonosporales; family Micromonosporaceae; genus Actinoplanes; species Actinoplanes sp. NPDC051859. Next base: position 292,898 of record NZ_JBITBX010000010.1, read on the forward strand.
TGCGGTTCTCGTTCGACCTGTCGGAGAGTGAAGTCGCGAAAACGCTGGGCATCTCGGTCGGCACCGTGAAGAGTCAGACCTCGCGGGGTGCCAAGCAGCTCGCGGAACTGCTTGGCGGCAGCACGGGTGAGGCAGCCCGCTACGGCGGCTGGGAGGCGGCACGGTGAACTACAACCGGATGTCCGACGACGAGCTGCGTACGGTGCTGGGCCAGGCGGCGCAGCAACACCAGCCGGACCGGACCGCAATGCTGAATCGCATCGCGGCCAACCGGGCCGCAGAACCGCCTGCCCGGCGCCCGCGGCAAGCGATCCGGATGGCCGGCGCCGCGCTTGCCGTCACGGCGGTGCTGGGCGCCGGCGCAGTGACGCAATGGGCGCTCGCGGACGACGACCGCACCGACACTCCGGCCGCTCCCCCGTCCGCAACGGCGTCGCGGCTCCCCTCGCCATCACCAAGCGCCACGCCGCCCACGTCCGCGGTGTCGACGCCGCCGGATGTGCCGCCCGCGCGACCGACCTCGAAGCACCCGAGCACATCGACCACCACCCCGCCGGCGGCGGAAGACCCCGGTGCGGGCGGCACCAAGGTGGAGCAAGGACCGCTGTGGTCCGACGGATCGGTGCGGCGCTCCACCGACACGGCCGCCCGCAGCGAGATCACGCTCAAGCTGGGCGAGCCGGTCACCGCGCTGACTGTCACCGTACGGGTGAAGCGCACTCCCGGCCTCGCCGACCAGGGAGCCGTGCACGACGTCACCGGCGCGCGCGTCGACTCCCAGGTCATCCAGGAGCCGGACGCTTTCGTCTACCGCTTCACCCTGTCCAGCGGCACCCTCGCCAAAGGCACCCACGTCTTCACCGCCCGGTACGGCCACGAGGACCGCGGCCGTGACGCCGGCGGCGACACCTACCGGGCGACAGCGACCACCGCGGCGGGCGACAATCTCACCGTGTACGGAGACTTCTACTAGCAGAGGCCGACATGGACCTGGACGGGTACGCGCGTGAGCTGCTCGACGAGCACCGATTCGTCGTGCTCGGCACCGCCGACGAATCCGGCCTGCCCTGGGTCTCTCCGGTGTTCTACGCGCTCGACGGCCCCGACACGCTCTATTGGGTGTCCCGCCCGGAAGCGCGGCACTCGGCGAACGTCGCGGTGCGCCCCGAGGTGAGCCTGGTCGTGTACGACTCTTCGAAAGCCGCGGGCGAGGGCGGCGCGGTCTACATGTCCGGTCACGTGGCGGTCGCCGATCCGGCGGAACTGCCCACGTTCAACAGCGAAGCAGTGCGCAAGGGCGCGTACGAGGTGCGGCTCGGCGACCACTTCCGGCTGTACCGGGCGACGGTCACCGACCACTGGGTGCTGCACCCGTCGTTCGAACGGGACGAGCGGGTCCGGGTACACCCGTAGGGCGGGTATCGGACTTCGACACCCGCCCTCGCGTTTTTCGGTGCTACTTCAGATTGATGCGGTTGGCGATGCAGGACCGGCCGTCGGGCTGGGTGCCGACCTGCTTCGGTTCGCCGCTGGTGACGCCCTTGAAGGTGGCGCAGATGACGGTCTTGGCGCCGCCGCCGACCACCGTGACACCGTCGATGCGGGCGGTGTCACCCAGGTTCGGGTTGATGCCGACCAGGGTCTTGAGCGGGGCCGTGACGGTCACGCCGGTGATCCGTACGTGCCGGTCATGCTGGTTCTTGCAGTTGCCGCACGAGCGGTAGAGCTTGCCGATGTCGGCCGCCTGGAAGTTGCGGATGATCATCGTGCCGGGACCGTTGTGCTGGAACGTCTTGTCGGCCGCGTGCTGCGCGCCGCCGCCGTCGATCGTCATGGTCTGACCGGCCGCGGTGCCCTTGAAGGTGGCGGCGTCCTCGCCCACGTCCTGCCACCACACGTTGCGCAGGGTGCAGGTGCCGAGGCAGTGCACACCGTCGGCGGCGGGCGTACCGATGATGACGTTGCTCAGCGTGGCACCGTCGGCCAGCTGGAACATCGGGTCCTGGCCTTCGCCCTGGCCGCCGTCGCCGAGCGCCGCACCGCCGACGAACCGGACGTTGCCGCCGTCGACACTGCCGCTGATCTTCCGGGTCGCCGTCAAGGTCTCGGTCCGCACCGGCTGCGGCCAGCTCACCACCGGCGTGGTCGGAGCCTCGGTGACCGGCGGCGTCGTGGTGGGCGGCGCGGTCGGCCGCTTGGTGGGCGGGGTGGTCGGGGTCTTCGTGGGCTTCGTGGGCGGCGTGGTCGACGTAGCCGTGGGCACCGGAACGGCGCCGATGACCGGACCGACCGTGACGTCGTCGAAGGAGGCGGCGGCGCCGGATGTCAGCAGGCCGACGCGGCCGTTCTTCAGCTTGCGGCCGGTGGCGTCACCGACGAGGACGTCGTTCACGTAACCGCGGACCCGGGTGCCCTGGACGTCGATGCGCAGACGGTGCCAGGTGTTCGCGGCGTTCGGCAACGTCAGGGAGCCGAGGGCGGTGACGGTCGAGCCGCGTACTTCCTCGAGGCGGGCACCGTCACCGACCAGGACGAGCCGCTGAAACTTGCGGGCGCCGTCGGCCCGGGCCGCGATGCCCGCAGCAGCCGCCCCGGGCAGGGCGGCGGGCCGCACCCGCGCCTGCACGGTGTAGTCGGTCCAGCCGGTGTCGCCGGCGAACATCCTGGCGAGTTCGCTGCCCGCGTTGGCCTGCCGGAGGACCCGGCCGCCGTCGTCGATCACCGACCAGGAGCCGCCGGACTTCGACCAGCCCGCCGTGTCGCCATCGGCAAAGTCATCCGACAGGGCGGTGCTGCCCGCGAAGGCCGTCGCGGCGATGCCCACGGCGGCTGCCAGCACCACGGTGAACCCGCCTGCCAGAGCAAGACGGCGCCGGCGGCCGGTCGTTGCGTGTCTCATCCGTCTGTTCCTCCAGATCTAGGTTTGACACCCACGGGTGGCCGTTCGCGCCGCTCAGGTTGTCCGTGGCGATCGAATGTGTCCCAGGTCACAGAGGGTCGTCTCAGGGTTTCCTGGGGGGATGACCCGATGGTGCCGCCGCCCCGAGCTGACCAGGCTGAGGGATGTGATCGCCGACTTAGAGAGCGCCGCCACCGCCTTCATCGACTGGATCGCCACCCTCGACTCCTGGGCGGTCGTCCTGGTCACCGCCCTGTCCAGCGCCATCGAGGCCACTTTCCTGCTCGGGCTGTTCATCCCCGGCGAATCCGTGGTGACGCTGGCCGGTGCACTGCCGCGCGGCCCCGGTGGGTTCGCCCTCGCGGTCGCCGCCGGCACGGCCGGCGCGATGACAAGCCAAATCGCCGGGTACGCCGTAGGCCGCGTCCTGGGATCACGGCTGCGCGACACCCGACTCGGGCAGCGCATCGGGACAGAGCGGTGGGACCGCGCCGAGACGTTCCTGCGGGACCGCGGCGCCGCGGCGCTGGTGGCGATCCGCTTCGTGGCGGTCATCCACGCGGTGGTGCCGATCGTGGCGGGCACGGTCCGCATGCCGTTCGGCCGATTCGTGGGCTGGTCCGCCGTGGGCACCACCGTCTGGGTCACCGCCTTCGCCGCCGTCGGGGCGCTCAGCTCCGGCAGCGGATCCTCGGACGGCACCGGCGTGGTCCTCACCGCGGTCGGCGCCACCTGCCTCGGCATCGTCCCGTTCGCCGGACGCCTCCTGCGCCGCACCAGCCGAGTCGTCCGGCGGACCGCGATCGCCTGATCGGAAAATCTTCACCTGGCGCGCAGCCGGCGACGGCTGCGCGGCGAGCGGCGTAGCTTGTGGGAAGCAGGTCGTCCGACCGACACCCTCGGCGAGGAGCCATCGATGAACAAGCTCATCAACGACCCCGCGACCATCGTCTCCGACGCGCTGCGCGGCCTCGCCGCCGCCCACCCGGAACTCCACGTCGACCACGAACACCGCATCGTCCGACGCGGCGACGCCCCCGTGTCCGGCAAGGTCGGACTGGTCTCCGGCGGCGGCTCGGGACACGAGCCCCTCCACGCCGGGTTCGTCGGCCCCGGCATGCTCGACGCCGCCTGCGCGGGCGAGGTCTTCACCTCGCCCGTACCCGACCAGATCCTCGCCGCGACCACCGCCGTCGACGGCGGCGCCGGGGTGCTGCACATCGTCAAGAACTACACCGGCGACGTCATGAACTTCGAAATGGCAGCCGAACTCGCCGAAGCGGAGACCGGCGTGGCAGTAACCGCCGTGGTCGTCGACGACGACGTCGCCGTCCGCGACAGCCTCTACACCGCCGGACGCCGCGGCGTCGGCGCGACCGTTCTGCTGGAAAAGATCGCCGGCGCCGCCGCAGACCAGGGCCGTCCCCTGGCCGAGGTCGCCGACGTCGCCCGGCAGGTCAACGCGAACGCCCGCAGCATGGGACTCGCGCTCACCTCCTGCACCGTCCCCGCCGCCGGAAAGCCCACCTTCGACCTGCCCGACGGCCAGATGGAAATCGGCATCGGCATCCACGGCGAACCCGGCCGCCGCCGGGTGCCGATCGCACCGGCCACCGAGATCGCCGAAATGCTGCTCACCCCGATCCTTGCCGACCTCGACTTCACCAGCGGCTCCGGCGTCATCGCCTTCGTCAACGGCATGGGCGCCACCCCACAGCTCGAGCTGTACCTCATGTACCACGAGGTCGCCGAAATCCTCGGCAAGCACGGAATAACGGTGGCACGGTCGCTGGTCGGGTCGTACATCACCAGCCTCGACATGGCCGGCTGCTCGGTGACGCTGCTGCGGGCGGACGACGACCTGCTGCGGTTGTGGGACGCGCCGGTGCGTACCGCGGCGCTGCGCTGGGGAGCCTGACCGCCATGCCGGACACCGTGGACACCGCGGCCCTCGCAGGCTGGCTCGAGGAATTCGCCCGGCTGATCACCGCCGAGCGGGACCTGCTGACCCGGCTCGACTCCGCCATCGGCGACGCCGACCACGGGGTCAACCTGGACCGAGGCATGACCGCGGTGCTCGCGGCAAACGCCGACGGTCTGCCCGCCACCCCCGCCGAACTGCTCAAACGGACCGGCATGACGCTGGTGAGCCGGGTCGGCGGGGCCAGCGGCCCGCTCTACGGAACCGCGTTCCTGCGCATGGCCACCGCGGCCGGCCCGGCGCCAGCCCTCGACGCCCGCGGCTTCGCCAAGGCCCTCCGCGCCGGTCTTGACGGCGTGGTCGCCCGAGGCAAAGCCCAAGCCGGCGACAAGACGATGTACGACGCCCTCGCCCCCGCGATCGACGCCCTGGACGCGGCCCTGGACACCGGGCAGCCCTTGCACGCCGCGTTGACGGCCGCCGTCCAAGCCGCCGAACAAGGCCGGGAGGCGACCATCGCGATGGTCGCACGCAAGGGCCGCGCCAGCTACCTGGGCGAGCGCAGTGCCGGCCACCAGGACCCGGGCGCCACGTCCGTGACTCTCCTGCTGGCCGCCGCTGCGACCACCTTGTGCGTGGACTGATGGTGGGGCTCGTCGTCGTCAGTCACAGCCGCGTGCTGGCCCAGGCCGCGGTGGCACTCGCCGCGGAGATGGTCCCGGCCGGTGCAGTGCCGATCGAGGTCGCGGCTGGGCTCGACGAGACCACCTTCGGCACGGACGCTGTTGCCGTGGCGGATGCCATCACGGCCGCGGATCAGGGCGAGGGTGTCGTCGTACTCATGGATGTGGGCAGTGCCGTGCTGTCTGCCGAGCTCGCGCTGGAGCTGCTGGCGGACGACGAACACCGCGAACGGGTGGTGCTCTGTCCTGCGCCGCTCGTCGAGGGGCTCGTCGCCGCCGTGGTTGCTGCCGCTGGCGGGGCCGGCCGGAACGAGGTCGCCGGTGAGGCCGCCGACGCGCTGGCGGGGAAGCTGTCGCAGCTCGGTCTCTCGCCCGCCAGCCCTCCGATCGATGAGCCCGCCCCCACCACGCCTACTCCCGCCACTTCTGCGCGCGCAGGCTCCCCGGCCTTGGCCCCGGCGCCCGCCGGGGCAGCCTTGGAAAACGGGATCCCCGTCGCACCTGAGACCACCGCTGCGGCCGAGGTAGGTGCCGAGGCTTCGAATTGGGCTGAGGCGACCGTCACGGTGACCGGCAGACACGGTTTGCATGCGCGGCCCGCCGCTCGGCTTGTGACCGCGGTCCGTGGTCTTGATGCCCGGGTGGAAATCCGCAATCGCAGCACCGAATCAGACTGGGCGCCCGCGAACAGCCTTTCCCGGGTGACGACCTTGTCCATCCTTGAAGGACAACAGCTGGAGGTGCGCGCTTCCGGTCCGCAGGCGCATGCGGCCGTCGCGCAGGTTGTCGCGCTAGCTACCCACGATTCGGATGGTGTGCGGAAGCTGCCCACGTCGGCCACTCCCGGGGTGGGCATCGGTCCCGCCCGGCACCTAGGCGCCGATGACATCGCCCTCCCCGAGCGCGCCTACCTGGGGGCAGACGAGGAGTGGCGCCAGCTGGAAGCCGCGCGGGCGACGGTTCGCAGCGAACTGCGCCGGCTCCGGACCGCCACGGCCCACGCCGTCGACGAGAGCCAGGCGGCGATCTTCGATGCGCATGTGCTGCTGCTCGACGACGAAGACCTCCTCTCGGCGGTTCGGCAGCACATCGCGGACGGCATGGACGGGCCACACGCCTGGGCCGCCGCATCGCATCAACTCGCCGAACAGTTCGACGCGCTCGACGACGCGTACCTGAAAGCACGGTCCGCCGACGTCCGAGCGGTGGCGCGGCAGACGCTGCGCGCCCTCCTCGGCGGCGTCGCGGGCAGTGCAGAAGTCGAGGCGGGCGTCCTGATCGCGGCCGACCTCACGCCGGCCGAGGCGGCCGAGCTGGATCCCGCACGGGTCGCCGGAGTGCTCCTCGCCTTCGGCAGCGCTACCTCGCACAGCGTCATCCTCGCGCGTGGCCGGGGAATACCGGCCATCGCCGGAGCAGGACCGGCGGTGCTGGACATTCCCGCCGGAACGACAGTGGCCCTGGATGGCAGCACCGGCGAGATGGTGATCGACCCGGACGAGTCGGTGCTGGCATCGTTTCGCCGGCGGCTGAACGACCAGTCCATTCGGCAGGAACGCGCCAATGCCCAGGCGCACCAACCGGCGGTGACCCGCGACGGCACCAGAATTTTCGTCGGTGCGAACGTCGGATCGGTCGCGGACGCCCGAGCCGCTGTGGCACACGGCGCTGAACTGGTAGGCCTGCTCCGGACCGAATTCCTGTTCCTCGGACGGGACACCGCACCCGACATCGAGGAGCAGGAGGCCGTCTACCGGGAGATTGCGGGTGCGCTCGACGGGCGTCGGTTGACCGTACGCACCATCGACATCGGTGGCGACAAACCGCTGTCCTATCTGCCTGGTGTTGCTGAGGCCAACCCGTATCTCGGCGTCCGCGGCATCAGGCACTCATTGGCACACCCTGCGCTGCTCGCCGATCAACTCCTGGCGATCGCCCGGGTCGCCCGCGATGCGCCCGTCAGCGTCATGTTCCCGATGATCAGTACGGTTGGCGAGCTGTTGACGGCCCGGCGGATGCTTGACGACGCGGTAGCTCGTACCGGGACCGGCACCCCGGGCGGTTTACGGGTCGGGCTGATGATGGAGGTGCCGGCCGCCGCGTTGAAGGCTGCGGCGTTTGCTCCGTACGCTGACTTCTTCAGTGTGGGAACGAATGACCTGACGCAGTACGCGATGGCTGCTGAACGCGGTAACCCGGCGCTTGCGGGGCTGAGTGACGGCTTGGACCCGGGTGTGTTGCGGTTGATCGACGCGGTGTGCCGCGGCGCGGGTGATCGAGTGAGTGTTTCGGTCTGTGGCGAGCTGGCCGGCGACGACGCCGCGGTGGGGCTGCTTATTGGGCTTGGGGTGCGGGAGCTGAGCGTGGCACCGGGCGCGGTGCCCGCCGTGAAGGAGTGCGTTCGGGCCGTGGAACTGACCGAAGCGGGTCAGCTTGCGGAGCGCGCGCTGCACCTTGCAGACGCGGCGGCAGTCCGGGCGCTGCACCCGACAGTACGGCGCGACTATTCGAAGGCGAGAACAGGGAACCTATAGGTCCCCAGTCGCGAGTTCGAAGTTGGCTGCCGGGACCGAGTGCGGGCACGTTGGTGGCGAGCAGCAACGGTCTAGGAAGGCTGAGGCTTCATGATTCAGCCGCGCCTCTGACCTGGCACTCCTTCTCCACAAGGGGCGCTTGGACCAAGATCAATACACGCACTTGCACAGCAGCCAAGGCCACGTAGAACAGCCATTACGGCGCGACTGCACCGCGTAGCTCAGCACAGAGAACCTACAGCCCCGAACGGCATCCTGCCTTCGGGGCCTCTTCATGCCCGGAGGACTCAATGACCCGTATATGCATCTCCCCCGTTGCCCAGGCGCGAGGTCTCGTCATCGACGCCCTGACGCTGCTTGTGGAGGCCGACGCCATCCTCGCCAGCACCGCGCGAACAGACGCCGGCATGGCATATCAACGCGACGCCCCGAATGAGGCATCGCGCCCGCTACCACCGAACGTGGAGGGTTACGCCTGTGGCACCCGCGTCGCTGGCTCCCGAGGAGGGCAGCGATGAAGTCGCACCGCGCGCGTACGGAACGAACTGAAGAAGCGGCCCTCGTGCTGATCCTCGTCATCGTCGGCTGCCTCGCCGGCTGGGCATCGGTGGGTCACGTCGCGAACTGGACTATGACGAACTCGCCTGTAGGCACATCCGTGGCCTACGGCCGCACAGCTAGCCGCCGCCTCAGCCTGATGGTTACCTCGTGGATCTTCGCTAGGGTGTCGACAAATTAACTTAGAAGCGCAAGGGACGGCTGCGATCGGCCGTGATTAGCACCAGGAGAAAACATGGCGAAACAGATTGTTGAAACGCTGATCGATGACCTTGACGGGGTGAGGCGACCGAGACCGTGACATTCTCCTTCGGCGGGAACAACTACACGATCGACCTGAACGAGGCTAACGCCGAAGCCCTGCGTAACGCCTTGGCGCCGTACGGGGGGTGGCGACGAAGTTTGGGCCGGGGCTTCGGCACCTGGCGACCTGGGCGTTACGCCGTCACGAGCCCGGCTGACGACGAGGGCCGACAATAAGGCGATCCGCGAGTGGGCGGCGAGCAGCGGTCACCAGCTTTCCGAGCGAGGGCGTATTCCGCAGCACATCATCGAGGCGTACGAGAAGGGGCAGAACGCACCCGCGCCCCAGCCGGCGAAGGCGGCCAAGTCGTCCAAGGCTGCGGTGAGCACACCAACCAAGGCAGCCAAGCGGACACCGCGGAGGAAGGCCCCTGCGGTCCAGTTCAAAGCGAGCTAAGAGCTGCTAACACGATCTCTGCTGGCGGGATTTGATCAGGCGTCGCCAGCAGATGAGGGCGCAGGCGAGGCTGACCAGGCTGTCGTGGAT